>CAZYFU010000080.1:0-28277 GCA_964647025.1 uncultured Myxococcales bacterium
GCACGATCAGCGCTTCCTCGACAACGTCACCACCCACACCCTCGACGTCGACTACCGCACCATCACGCTGTACACCGGCAGCTACTCCACGTTCGTCGCCGACAAGGCGGCCATTCGCGAGCGCAAGGAGCTCTCCATCGAGCGTGCCGAGGAGGAGATCGCCCGCAAGCGCGCCTGGGTCGAGCGCTTCGGCGCCAAGAACACCAAAGCCACGCAGGCGCAGAGCCGACTCAAGCAGATCGATCGAATCGAGGTGGAGACCCTCGTCGAGAGCTCGCGGCGCACGCCCACCCTGCGCTTCGAGCCAGATCGGCCGAGCGGACGCGATGTTCTGGTGTTGAAGAATCTCTGTAAGTCCTACGGCGACCACCGCGTGCTGACCGACGTGTCGCTGACCGTGTCGCGCGGTGAACGCATCGCCATCATCGGCCCGAACGGCCTCGGCAAGTCGACGCTGCTCAAGATCCTGGTGCACCGGTTGGACGCATCCGGCGGTTGGGTGCACTGGGGGCACGAGACCCACATCGGGTATTTCCCGCAAGATCACCGCGAGGTGCTGCAGGATGTGGAAGCTACCCCGCTGACGCTGCTCGACGCCGCGTGCCCGGGACAAAGCCCCACCTTCGTGCGCGGGCAGCTCGGCCGCGTGCTCTTCTCGGGCGACGACGTCCACAAGAAGGTCGGGTTGCTCTCCGGTGGCGAATCTGCGCGACTCATCTTCTCGCTGCTCGCGGTTCGCCACCCCAACGTGCTCGTGCTGGACGAGCCCACCAACCACCTCGACCTCGAATCCATCAGCGCGCTCATCGACGGCCTCAGGAGCTTTGCCGGTACGGTCATCTTCGTTTCGCACGACCGGTGGTTCGTGTCCGAGCTGGCGACCCGCATCTTGGAGATCACGCCGGACGGCCCCCGGGACTTCCCCGGCACCTACGCCGAGTACTTGGCCAAGTGCGGAGACGATCACCTGGACGCGGATGCCGTGGTCGAGAAGGCGAAACGCGCAAGGCAGGAGACGACAGCCGGCGCGACGACGCCCTCCGACTGGGAGGAGAAGAAGCGCAAGCGCAACCGTTTGACCCAACTGCCCAAGCGTCGGGATCAGGTTCTGGCCGAGATCGAGGCAGCCGAGGCGCGCAAGCGAGCCATCACCGAGATGTACTGCAGCCCGGGCTTCTTTCAGAACACCGGGAAGGACGAGCTCGCGGCCCTGGAGGTCGAGCAAGCCGCGCTCGACCCGAAGATCGCGGAGCTGATGGCCGAGTGGGAGGCCATCGAAGAAGAGCTGGCCCAACTGCAAGCGACGTCCTCGTGACTGGGCGAAGCCGGGCGTGCGACAATCGCGGGGTTTTCATGCGCCGCCACCGACACGCCGTGACATTGGCCTTCCTCCTCGGGCTGGGGTTTGGCAGAGCCGCGTCGGCGCAGACCATCACCGTGACGCGCCCCGACCGGTCGGACCAGACCCTGGTCGAGGCGTTCTCTCGCCTGTGCGGCGAGCTGCGCATGTACGGCTTGCAGGTGCGACTCGTCGACGGGGAGGACACCGTCGACATGGAAGACTCGGCTCAGGCCGGCAAGCCGACCGATGCGATCGGCGGGGTGTCGCTCGTACGCACCGACGGGGAGGCCAGCGCGCGCATCTGGGTTGCCGCCGATGCGCCAGGCAAGAAGAGCGTGCGGATTACGGTCAGCGTCGCCGACGCGGACGCGCCCAGCCTGCTGGCCATCCGAGCAGCCGATCTGCTGCGGGCCAGCTTGCGCGATCTGCGTGGCACCGACCTCGGGGAGCGAGAAGCGGAGAGCAAGACCGAGGCTGCTGCGAAGCCGGCTGAGAAGGAAGTAGCCGAGGCGGCCCCCGCCGCAGAGGCAGAGCAACCGCAGCCGCCCCGGCGTTTTCGCCGATGGTCCGTTTTTGCGGGTCCAGCTGCGTTGGTGGAGCTCGGAGGACTTGGCACGGGATGGGGCGCGACCGTGCAAGCCCGGGCTCGCATGGGCCATCGCCTCGGCTTGATGCTCGCCTTCACTGCGCCAGTCCGCGGGCAGACCTACGAGGCAGGGCCCGCCACGGCGCACGTGCGACAAGAGCTCGCGACGCTCGCGCTGGCGGTGCGGCTGGTTGCCAGCAATGCGCTCGATCTCGAAGTGTTCCAAGGCCTGGGCGCGATGCACCTATCGGTGCACGGCGAAGCGCAGGCACCCTGGCTCGCGCGGGATGCCTCGACGTGGGCTGCCACTTCGGCGACGGGAACGGCAGCACGGTTGGCCCTGACCGAGCACGTCAGTCTGCAGGTTTCGGCCGCGCTTCTCTTCCTGGTACCGCGCCCCATCGTCGACGTCGCCGAGGTGTCCTACATGGCGCACCAGCCTTTTGTGCTGTTCGACGCCGGCATCGCAATTGCCTTTTGATCGTGAGTACTTGCATCGATATCGCCGACACCGGCATCAGCTTCACCCCTACAAGGGCCGATGTGGCATCGTGCCGCCGCGTGTTTCTTGAGCCGCAAACGCCACGAGTGGCAACAAGAGACGTTGTGCCCCCACAGGCGACCCCAGAACCAACGATGGATTCAGAGCATAGAAATAGACTGGTTTCAGTGCCTCCGCCCTTTGGCGCGCACACGAGCGACGCCGATCTCGTGCAAGCCGTCATCGAGGGGAACAAGATCGCGCTGAGGGCAGTCTGGGATCGCTACATCACCGCCGTGCGCACGACGCTGCGCTCGTGCCTCGGCAACGACCCCGCCATCGACGACCTGGCCCAAGAGGTGTTCTTGAGCTTCTACCGCTCAGCGGCTCGCATCCGCGATCGATCGGCGCTGCGAGCCTACTTCCTGGGCGTGGCGACCAAGTTGGCCTTTTCGGAGATTCGTTCGCGCTCCCGTCGGACGCGGTGGTACCGACTGTTTCACTGGTCCTTCGAGCGCGGCCACCGTTCGCCGGACGTAGACGAGCGCGATGCCTTGCGTTCGCTGCACAACGTCCTGGGTCGCATTCCGGATCGCGAACGGCAGGCCTTCGTGCTTCGTTACGTTCAGGACCTGGCGCCCGACGAGGTTGCCGAGGCGTTGGGGATTCCGAAGGGGACCGCCAAGCGTGCCATATCGGAGGGGCGGCGACGCGTGCTTCTGCGCGCGCAGAAGGAACCGGCGTTGGTTGAGTACTTGCGCTCAAGTCAGGAGCGACTCTGATGCGAGAACACGACGAAAACCCGAGGGAGGAGAGCGGCGTTCACCGCCTGGCTGCCTTGCTTCGCAAAGAGGCAACCGAGATTGTCGACACGGACAGGGATCGACTCGCCTGGCAAAGGCTGCTGCTCGCCACCCACGAGGATGACGAGCAGCGCGTGGGATCGACTCGCCTCGGCTGGCTGCGGGTGCTCGTGCCGGCGACAGTCGGTGTGCTGCTTCTGGCGGCGGCGACGTTCCATCTCTTCGCGAAGCAACCGCGTCTGCAGTTCTTCGTCGAAGGGCGGGAACCGGCGGATGGCTACCTCATGTCCGAGGTTGGTCGGCCCAAGCGGGTGGACTTCTCCGATGGTTCCAGCCTCGTCCTTCGCGCCGCCACGCACCTGCGTGTCACGACCACCTACACAGACGGTGCGACCCTCTCCCTCGAACGCGGCGAGCTCGACCTTTCGATTCGCCACCGCGCGAAGACCCGTTGGCAACTCGACATCGGCCCCTACGTGGTCCAGGTCACCGGGACGCACTTCAGCGCCAGCTGGGATCCCGATGCCGGCGACGTCGGCGTCGATCTGCTCGATGGAGCGGTCACGGTCCGCGGCCCTGGCATCGTAGCGCCGATCGTGCTGCAAGTCGGCCAGAGGTTCCGCGCGAACAAAGCGGGCAGCTACACCGTAGAGGCGAGCGGCGCCGTGGCGGCGTTGCCGGAGCCTCCCAACGAAGCGCCCGCCGCCCACGTCGTTTCGCCAACGGCCAAGGCGAGGCGTCCGATTTCGCAGGCCGCTACGGGCCCGTCGAGGGACAAGCCCACCTGCGACTTCGTGGGGCTGGTGTCCAGCGGACAATTCGACGCGACTCTCGCGCTCGCCAGGACGATGGGGGTGGAGACGGCTTTCGCAGAGTGTCCGACTCGAAGCCTCTTCGCGCTGGCAGACGCAGCCCGCTACCAGGGCCAATTCGACCTCAGCAGGAGGGCCCTGATGGCTATCCGCAAGCGATCGCCGGATGACGCAGGCAAGGCGGCGTTCTTCCTCGGCCGCCTGGAAGAGGCGCGCGGAAACCTGGAAACCGCGCTAGGGTGGTACGCGCAGGCCATGCAGGGCAAGACGGAACCCCAATACTTCGAAGAGGCAAAGGCTGGAAGAGAACGCGTCGGCAAGCGCACCTTGGCCGCACCGGCGCGGCCGTCGCGCACGCACTGACCGGCCTGCCGAGCGAGCTCGAACGTGCGGCCTGGATGGAAGATTCGCCTGGGGTTGCTGGCAGCCTGCGTGGGCATCGCCTGCGAGATGCCAAAGACCCATCTCCAGGCCACCTATAGGGCAATCGGCGACGCCGGCGAGCCCGACCTCGGAGGACCCGACGCCGCGCCCGACGCCGCGCCCGACACCGCGCCCGATACCGCGCCCGACGCCGCGCCCGACACCGCGCCCGACACCGCGCCCGACACCGACGACGCTCGTCCGATTTCGGCGGATGTCCGGCGCGACGGTGGGTGTCAGCAAAGCGACTTCGATCTGACGGATCCCCAGGCCGACGTCATGCTCGTCGTCGAGCGCTCCGCCGTCATGAACACGCCGAACGACCCCACGTGCGACAGCTGCGGCACCTACTGGACGGCCGTCACCGATGCCCTCGGGGCGCTGATCGACAGAAGCTCGACCAACTTCCGCTGGGGGCTCAAGCTCTTTCCCTCCGGCAGCGATGGCGACGCCTGCTCCGTGAGCACATCCTTCGAGGTCACCCCGACCCTGGGCGGGAGCGCAGTCGCGTACGCGCTCGCTTCGACGAGCCCTCGGGGAGGTGCCCCGAGCACGATGGCGATTCGGCACGCCGCCGGCTACCTGATGCCCCAGGGCAGTGCCCCCAAAATCATCGTCCTGGCCATGGGCGGAACGCCGACGTGCGCGGCGAGCGATCCTTCGCAGGACGACTCCAGTGCCACGCAGGCCGAGGTGGCCCGATCGATGCTTCCCGTGTTCGTCCTCGGCCCCGGCACCAGTCAACAGCCCAAGCTCGACCGCATCGCCGCCGCCGGCTCCACCTTTTCGAGGTACTCGACGGACTCGGTGGCGTACCTCGAAAAGGCCATGCGCGGCGTAGCCGTGGCGTGGTCCACGAACTGCAGCTTCCCCCTGCCCGGCCCGGTCACGCCCGGACAGCCCGTCAGCGTGCTCTTGGACGGGATGCCGCTGCCCCTCGGCCCTGGCGGGTTCCTCTACTCGCCCGACAACACCCAGGTCGTGATTCAAGGGGCCAACTGCTACAGCCTGGGAAATCACGCGAACGTCACGATCAAGGTCGGCTGCGACGGCTGAGACAGCCTACTTCAACAACAAGCCGAGCAGGATCACCGCGGCGGCGCCGGCCAGCACGGGCAGCTCGACCTCGGGTTGCCAGAGCTTTCTGCGCGCGATCATGATCGACTGTACCGGATAGATCAGGAGCTCGACGCAGGCGACGCCCACCACGAACCCTACGGTTCCTCCCATGGCGTAGCCCGCGAACATCGCAATCAGCGAAAACACGATCTGCGTCGCCATGATGACCACGATGGTGCGGAACTCGCCGAGGGCGGGCCAGATCACGGCGCCCGCGTGGTTGATCACGCCGACGATCGCGCCCGCAGCGAGGATGCGCAACATCCACCCGGCGTCGTGGTACTCGGACCTGTAGATGAAGCGAATCAATAAGTCGCCCGCCAGGCAGAAGAGCAGCAGCCCCGTCGTGGTTGGCACGATCCAAAGGAGACGCGCGCGCCGCAGGCGCTTGTAGAGCAGCTCCGGGTTCTCCCGGATGGTCTCCGAGAGCACGGGGAAGAACACGCGCCCCGACACGGCCCGCCCCACGCCCAAGACCGCGAGCACGATCTGGAAGGCGATGGAGTAGACGCCGAGATCCCGCACGGTGAGCAGACGCCCGATGACCACGCGATCGAGGTGGCCAACTGCGAAGGTGAGCGCCGTGCTGACCACGATCCATCGCCCGACCTGAACGATCTCGCCCAGGGCCTGTCGGTCCAAGCGCAGTCGATGACCCTGTCCAGGAAGGATACGGTAGGCCAGGACCACGCGGGCCACGTCCCCTGCGAGGGTGCCGACGAGCAGGGCCCACACCGAATGATACAACCAGGCGCCCGCGATCATGATGACGACGGTGGTGGCCTGGCACACGAGCTCCATCACGGTCAGTCGACCGAGGTCGACCTTGCGATTGAGCGAGTGCACGCGCGTGGGCGTGAAGCCCCGGATGGCGATGCCCAGCCCCGCCACGGCGATGAGCGGGAGCAGCGTCGGTTGGCCGTAGAAGCGCGCCGCCGGCCACCCGACGAGCACGGAGAGCGCGAGCAGTACGAAGCCGCGAACGATCTGCACGGTCCAAGCGGTGTCGAGCAACGCCGGGTCTTCGCCGCGCTCGCTGCGGATGATGGCCGGCCCGACGCCGACGTCCGACAACATCTCGAGGCCCATGATGAAGACCCAGACCAAAGACATCAGACCGAACGCCTCTGGCAGAAGCAGCCTGGTCAGGACCACGTTGCTGCCGAAGCGCAGAAGCTGCCCTGCCCCGTGGTTGACCACCGTCCAGAAGGTGCCGCGCAAGGTGCGAGCCTTCACGCTGCGTGGTGCCGCGAGGTCGGCTGCTTCGGTAACCGTGGCGTTGGTCATATCCGGGCTGGGGCAGTCTTCGTTCTGCTGAGTGTGGGACGACCGAGCAGCGCGCATGGTTACAACCGAATGCACAACGGCAGCACGGTCTCGGCGGCCTCGCGAAGATTCTCCCGGCGGCGCCTTGAGTTGCCCGATATCGACGGGTAGCCTTCCGTCGCTCATGCGCATCACTTTCGTCTTGCCGGGCGCCAATCTCAGCGGGGGCATTCGTGTCATCGCGATCTACGCGGAGATGCTCGCGCAGCGGGGGCACCAGGTGCTCGTGCTGCATCCGTGGCCGCCCGAGCCGCGGCTGCGCGACAAGCTCCGTTCCGTCCTGCACGGCCAAGGGTGGCCGGTTCCGCACGACAAAAAGCCCACCCACTTCGATGGTCGCAACGTCGAGCGGAGGATCCTCGACCGCGCCGGTCCTTTGGCAGAAGCCGACGTCCCGGATGCCGACGTCATCGTCGCCACCTGGTGGGAGACCAGCGAGTGGATCGAAGCCCTACCGGGAAAGAAGGGCACGAAGGTCTTCTTTGCCCAGGGCTACGAGATCTTCGACTGGTTACCCGTCGACAAGGTCAAGGCCACCTGGACCAAGCCCATGCACAAGATCGTCGTATCGGAATGGCTGGCCCAGGTCGCCCGAGACGTGTACGGCGACCACCACGTTTCGCTGGTGCCAAACGCGGTCGACACACGCCAGTTCCACGCACCCGAGCGGGACAAGAATTCGGTCCCGACCATCGGGCTGCTGTACTGCGCGGAGAGCGTCAAAGGCTGCGACGTCGCGATTCGCGCCTACCAGCTGGCCAAGCGGAGGTTCCCGAATCTGCGCCTGCGAACCTTCGGCGGCGATCCGCCGAAGCGGGATGCCCTTCCGCCGGAAGCGACCTTCGAGCTCAGGCCACCGCAGGATCGCCTGCGCGAGATCTACGCCGCTTGCGACGCCTGGCTGTTCGCCAGCCGCAACGACGGCTTCGGACTGCCGCTGCTCGAGGCGATGGCCTGCCGCACGCCCATCATCGCGACACCGACCGGGGCGGGACCCGAGCTCGTTGCGGCCGGTGCAGGCGCGCTCGTGCGCATGGACGACCCGGAAGACATGGCCGATGCGATTTGCCGGATCTGCGACATGTCCAACCAGTCCTGGCGGGCCATGTCCGCGCGTGCGCACGCCATCGCCGAGCAGCACACCTGGGAGCGAGCGGCCGACCAGTTCGAGCAGGCGCTCGACGTGGCGCGCGCGCGAGGCCAGCGCGGCGAGCTTGCTCAACGCAAGGAGTAGGCGGCGGCGCTCTTGCGACGGAACACCGCGAGGTTTGCCCGAGCGTCGTCCACGACGAGATCGAAGTTCGACTGGACCGGAACCAGAACCTGCCAGCCCGCGATGCCATTCCAGTCTACCAGGTAGTCGATGGTTCCCCGTTCCGCGCCCCACCGACTGCCCACCACGTAGTCGGGAATGCCGTCGCTCTTCTGCAGCAGCAACGCTTCGGGGTTCACCTTTCCGTCGAGGTTCACCGTCCGGTCATGGAAGAAGCCCAACGTTCCGGTCTGGACCGCGGCAACCCACGTCGCCTCCGGGACGTTGCGCTCTACCCATTCGACCACCTGGAAATGCATGTGTTCTAGGCCGCGTCGGTAGAGCCGGGCCCCGAGCCCGGCGCTGACCAACAACGACAACGCGGCGAACACGACGCCAGCGGGTGCCAGGCGACGCCACGACAGCCTACCGGCCCAAGCCGCCGCGCCCGCCACGTTGACCAGGGCGATGAAGGGCGACGCCGGAAACAGATACCGGTCGATGAAGTGCCCCGCCCCGAACGCGAGCCCGTAGTACCCGACGAGACCGACGAGGAACAACAGCCCCGACACGAACAGCCAGCGTTCGGCCCCGGTCACCCGCGTGGCCACCCGCGCGACGACGAAGGCCCACATCGCGAGCACTGCCGAACAGACGATGATGATCGCCAGCCGCGTGTTGTGCTCGTGCGGAACTGGCAGCACGATCGTGACGTAGCGAAACAGTGACGCCGGCAGCAGCGCGACGTTGGTGAACCAGCCACTCGCCGATTCGGCCATTCCACTCACCGGCATGAAGCTGCCAAAGCGGAGCTTGCCGTAGAGGAGCCATGGCGACGCGATCGCCAGCGCGGTCACGCCGGCGACCAGCGACTCGATCGATCGCGCGCGCAGCCGCGGCCAGCCCTTCCCCAACGCGAGGCCGGCGTGGGTCAGCGTCAGCGCGGCGATGAGAAAGACCGCGTCGATGCGGGCCCAGAAGGTCAGCCCCAAGACAGCGCCCGCGAGCAGCGCCGGTCTCCACAATGGCGTCACGCTTGACTGGGCCGCCGCCCAGAGGCGGTGCCACTGCAACATGCTCAGCAACACCATCAACACGTAGAAACCGGTCTCGAGACAGTTCATCGTGTGAGGCACGACGTTGTTGCTGGCGTACCACGCGGCAGCCGCGAGCACCGCCGCCTGCGCGCCCCACGGACGCTCGCGCAAGATGCGCCGGCCGAGCAGGTACATGCAAACCGCGGCCGCGGCAGCCACTACGAATTGCACCAAGCCGATGGCAAAGACCCCGGCGCGACGGTCACCACCGGCCAGCCAGAAACAGAGCGCCTCGACGAAGGTGAACGCCGGCTGGGTGCCATTGCTCGCGATCGTCCCCTCGGCGGTCGCCATGCCGCGTCCGAGCGCGATGTTGCGCGCGATCGTCATCATCAGGTAGCCGTCCTCGGTGGGGAACTGCCGCAGATACCTGTCGGTGCCGTCGATCATCGGCACAAGCCGTGTCGCCACCCCCACCGCGCCGAGAGCCCCCACCAGCAGACGAAAGCCCCGCGCCCCGAGACCGTTGAGTGCTTCCATGCTACGTCGCTTTCGACGCCAACTGCCGAGCTTGGGTGCGGGAAATCGAAAAAACTTTCGATGCTGTCGCGACGCTCTGTTGAGCCGCAGCATCCATGGTGGGTATGACGGCGACGTCGACCCCCCGAGTCGGGATTGGTGTACTCGCGCACAACGAGGCGGCTCGGCTCCCGGCACTCGTCGACTCCCTCTTCAAGCAGAGCGTATTTCGGGACGACGCCATCCGATCCATCCACGTAGCGTGCATCCCCAACGGTTGCACCGACGAAACCACCGCCGTGGCGAAGCGATGTCTCGCAGACGCGGTCCGCCGCCTCGGCAGCGAGAGCGTCACGTGGTCGGTGGAGGAGCTCGCCATCGCCGGCAAGGCGAACGCGTGGAACCACTGCGTGCACACCTCGCTGGCCGACTGCGATTATCTTTGCTTTCTCGACGCCGACATCGTGTTCGACGGCGTCGAGACCATCAGCACGACTCTGGCTATCCTGCTTCGGGATCCTCGCGCGTGCGTCGCGACGGACCGTCCGGTCAAGCAGGACAAGACAGCGAGCTGGGTCGCGTGGCTGTCACGGTACTTCTCGCAAGCGACGCCCGCCGGCCCAACCGAGATCTGCGGGCAGTTCTACTGCGCCCGCGCGGCCGTAGTGCGAAGCATATGGTTGCCGCCCGGCCTGCCCGTCGAGGACGGATTTCTGCGCGCGATGGTCATCACCAACGAATTCCGGTCCGCGGAGGATCCCAAACGCATCGCCCGCGCCGAAAGTGCCTCGCACTTCTACGAGCCGAAGACACGACCGGGCGAGCTCTGGCGACACAAGAAGCGCCTGATGATCGGCACCACGCTCAACCACCTTCTGTTCGGTTACCTCTGGGCGAACGCGGGCTCCGAAGGCGCTGGCACGCTCTTGCACGCACAGCTGGAGAAGGATCCAGCTTGGCTCTCGAGCTACCTCTCTCGGCAAGCCGAAACACGCCCGTGGGTCGTGCCCATGGGACACGTCCTGCGTCGCCTGAGCGAGTTGCGCGCGCAGCCCTTGCCGAAGGCTGCTCGGCGAGCCCCGGCCGCCCTGGCGGCTACGGCCGTCGATCTCCTGGCCGCCGTCAGTGCCAACCGTGAAATCAAACGTACCCTCGGTCTCGGCTACTGGTAGCCGCCGCGGGCAACCCCAGCGAGGTCGACCTTGCCAGTCATGCGCATCGTTCCTTCGAGTCATTCCCGCTTCACGTACCTGCTGCTGTTTGCCGCATGCTCGCGCGGAGGCCACGTCGCAGACGAATCCTCACCCGACGCAGAGCAGGCTTTGCCCGATGCGGAGCTCCCCGTCGCGATTGCCGACGCGACCGTCGGCGCGGATGCACGCACGCCGACCGATGGAGCCGAGGACCGCAGGTCCGGTTCGGACTTGGGCGCGGAGCGGAGAGCCGAAGTAGCGGCGGACCGTCCACGCGACGCTGGTCTTCGCGATGCTGGTCTTCCCGAGGTGTTCGACGCCACCCACGCCCCGGGCCTCTCCATCACGCTCTACCCCGCGACCACCAGCGTCGCACTCGGCGCCAGCCAGAAGTTCTCGGCCACGGTGACCGGAACCAACGACACCCGCATTCGCTGGCAAGTCGAAGAGACGAGCAACTGCGGGAGCATCGACCACGACGGCACATACAGCAGCCCCACGTCGAGCACCGTCTCGGCCTGCCATGTGAGAGCCACCTTGCAGGCCGACGCCAGCACGAGCGCGAGCGCGACCGTGTTCCTGGTCTCGGCGAGTGGGGTCGCGCAAGGGTGCGCCGCAGAACCGTTGCGCACCACCGGTCAGATCTACTACGTGTGCGATTGCCAGGCTGGCGCCGACAGCCAGTGCGTCCCTGGCAACGACAGCAACAGCGGCCTTAGCGCGTCCTCGCCGTTTCAGTCCTTCGCGAAGGCGGCGAGCACCTTCAACGGCATGAAGGCGGGCGACACCGTGGCCTTCTGTCGCGGCGGACGATGGAACCTGAGCAAGGGAGCAGGCTTCGCCAACAGCAGTTGCCGAAAGACCAGCACCTGCGACGTGCGCGACTACGCACCTGCCTGGGGTGGCGGCAACGAAGCGAAGCCTTCGATCTGGCTCGACGGTGGCTCCAACGCCACCACGCTGATGACGTTCATTCACGGGGCCCAGCACTTCGAAGGCTATCGGGTGCTGAACCTGGATCTGCACGGCACCGGCAAGGACAACGGCCTCTTCTTCTACAACGAGACCACCGACGTCGACCTGTGCAATCTCACCATGGACGGCTTTGCCACTTCGGTGCAGATGGCCGGCGGTGACGGACCGACCCTGGGCGTACAGTCGAGAATCGTGCTGCGTGGCTCGCGCATAACCAACAACACGGACATCGCGTACATCGCCACCTGCGACCATTGCGCGGTCGAGGACAGTTACTTCGACAACAACGGCGCGCGCAACTCCACCACGCACACGATCTACTTCGCCTCGCAGGCCTACAAAGTCGGCGGTCAATGGGTCGCGCAGACCTCACACGGCCTGAGCCTGTCGCGCAACGAGATCCACCACTCGACCCAGCCGTGCCGAGGCGCGCCCGTGGTCGTTCATGGCCGCCACGAAGACGTGGTCATCGAGGACAACATCATCGACGCGGTCAGCGCCATCGACGGGTGCTGGGGCCCGGGCGTGGGATGCGGTGGCTACGGCTACGGCTGTTGGTTCCGGAACACGGTGATCCGCGGCAACACGTTCAGGAACCTGGGCAACGTCGGCACCGACAACAGCCAGTGCACGGGCTGCACCATCGAAAACAACCTGTTCGTCATGAATCGTGGTGGCACCGCGGTCACCATCGGCGGAACCAGGCCGCGCCCAGCCGGGGATCCCACCTACAGCCAATGGGACGGCTTGCCCGACGACCCCACGAATGACGTGAGTGTGAGAAACAACACCTTCTACCTGGCGAATGCATCGACGGTGGCGGCGGCGATCGAGGTCTTCTCCGGCACCGGCCACATCATCCAGAACAACGCCATCATGTTCGCCGGAGGCAAGTCGTCGACCGACGCCTGCTACCGTCTGCCGAGCAACCCGACCGCCGTGCTCGCCGCGGCCGACTACAACGTGTGCAACACGGGCGTCGGCTGGGTCAGTTACCCGCCGAAGTACGGCACCAGCCTGGCTGATTGGCAGGCCGCCGGGTTCGAGAAGCACGGGCAGCAACGCGACCCCATGTTCAGCGATGCGCCCACGAGCTTCGTCCCGGCCGAAGGCTCCCCACTCGTCAATGCGGCAAAGGCCAGCCAGAGCCCGACCGACGACCTGACCCGCAGGGTACGCGACAGCCAACCCGACATCGGAGCCTACGAGCTCTAGCGAAGCCGTGACCAGCACCATCGCAGAAGTCGTCTTCGCGCTCTCGATCCCGCTCTCGATTGGGCTGTTCTTCGTCATGCGCCCGGTCGAAGCCGCGCTGGTCGTGGCGTTCGGGGCCGAGATGTTCCTTCCCGAGGGGCCGAACTACAAGCTGCCCTTCATGCCGGCCTTCGACAAGCACAACCTGCCCTACGTGTGCATCCTGGTCGCCTGCCTGCTGCGCTACCCGGGCAAGGTCACCAAGCTGCCCAAGGAGAGGTGGATCACCGTCCTCGCGGTGCTGATGGTCGCAGGTGGCATCATCACGGGGCTCACCAACAGCGACCCGCTGCTCTTCGGCGACGCGGGACAGGTCTTCATCCCCGGTCTCAACATCAAGGACGGGTTCTTCATGGGCATCACGAACTTCGTCGACGCATTCATACCGTTCTACGTCGGGTACGCGCTCCTGCGCAGCCGAGAGGACTTCGACAAGCTCATCGTGGGGCTCGCCAAGGCGGGATTGGTCTACATCCCGTTCGCGTTGGTCGAGCTGCGCATGAGCCCGCAGTGGCATCGCTGGATCTACGGCTATGGCCAATCGGTCTTCGATCAGACCATCCGCTGGGGCGGCTATCGTCCCATGGTCTTCATGTCGCACGGCCTGGCGCTGGCCCGCTTCTTCGTGGCGACCACGTTCGCGCTCGTGATCCTGGTCAAGGCGAGGCGCCGCCTTTGGGGAATGCCAGTCCGCCTGCTGGCCTGGATCCAGTTTCTCGTGCTCATCGCGTGCAAGAGCACCGGCGCGGCCGTGTTGGCGCTGGCGGGTACGCCGCTTTTGGTCCTCGCCAAGCCGAGAAGGCAGCTCCAGGTGGCGGCCGTGCTGGCGTGGATCACGGTCCTCTACCCTGCCATGCGGCTGTCGGGCATCTTCCCGGTGGGAAGCATTCTCGAGGCGGCGGGCGCGCTGGAGAGTGAACGAGCCGGCTCGCTCGCGTTTCGCTTCGTCAACGAAGATGCGCTGCTCGATCGGGCGCGCCAACGCATCGTCTTCGGCTGGGGTGAATACGGCCGTAACGTGGTCCACGACGAGGAAGGCAAGAGCACCACTGTCCTCGACGGTCACTGGATCATCCGCCTGAGCGTGAACGGGATCGTCGGCTTCGTGACCACCTTCGGCCCGCTGCTGATCCCGGTACTGTGGGCGCGACGCCGTCTGCGAAAGATCGGAGGCACGAAAGATCAGGTCGTGGTGGCGGGCGTAGCCTTCACGGTCACCATCCTGACCCTGGATCTGGTCCCCAACGGGCTCTGGGCCTGCTATCCGTTCTTCGTCGCAGGGGTGCTCAGCCGCCGCCTCCGCGAAATGGCGACCCAAGAGGGCCACGCGCCCTCACCGGCGGTCGCGGTGCCGGCGTAGTCAAAGCCCGGTCAGGCGCGCTTCTTCAGGATCCGATGGTCGTGGGTTCCGACGCCTCGCAGGTGCAGGGCGGTGTGCCCGCCTCTTCGAAACGGCGGTCGCCCATCACCAGCACCACGCGCTTGCAGCGCGGGCACTTGAGCTCGAGGACGGCACGGATGACCCTGGCGAGCAGCTTGCCGCAGTCGCAGCGCAGATCACCGGCCGTGGTGTCATCGAGACGCAGTTGCTTCAATGCCGTGTGCACGATGGGGATCCTATTTCCTCAAGTTGACGAGGCCCTGCGGTTTGCTGGGGCAATGGCAGCCCGCACAACCCGATCCGCACCCGCCGGCGTTCTTGGGCTTGCGAATCAGGCGCAGACCGCCCCACAGGCCAGCCGCACCTACGATGGTTAGCACGATGAGGTTTTCCATGACTTCCTTCAGACGACGAGCTTGCCGATTTGGTAGACGAGCAGGGACAGGACGTATGCGATGCCGCTGAGCCCAGCAAGCTGCAGCAGGGCGTAGCTCCACTTGCCAGATTCTCGCCGGGTGACGGCCACGGTCGCCATGCAGGGCGTCCCGACCAGCAGAAATAGCATCAGGCTCAGCCCGACGAGCGGGCTGTAGTCGCGGGATAGAATCTTGCGCAAGCCTTCGCTGCCCTTGTCGGCGTCCGCGATGGAGTACACGATCCCCATCTGGGCGACGAACACCTCCTTCGCGGCAAAGGCGCCGATCATCGCGGTCACGATCTTCCAGTCGAAGCCGAGCGGCTTGAAGGCGAACTCCAGTCCGTGACCGATACGCCCGGCCAGCGAATATTCGAGCTTCTCGGCAGAGGCTTGCTCGCCCGATGCGGGAGCGGGCGTCTGCTCCGCAGCCGGACCCGCCGTGGCCGCCACCTCGACGGCCGGCGCGGCATGGCTTGGCGGGCGCGGAAACGAGGTCGCCGCCCACAGGAGGATCGAGATCCCGAGGATGGTCGTCCCCGCCTTGCGCAGGTAGATCCCCGAGCGCTCCATCATTCGAATGGGCACGCTCCGCAGGGTGGGTAGGCGGTAGGGCGGTAGCTCCATCACGAAGGGAGAATCGTCGCCGCGCATGAGGGTCTTGCGCAGGAGCAGCGCCAGGAACAACGCCAACGCGATGCCAACCGAGTAGATGAGCCACAGCATCGGCGCACGCCAGGCCGGTGGGAAGAACGCCGGGATGAGCAACATCCAGATGGTCAGGCGCGCCCCGCAGGACATGAGCGGCAGGACCAGCATGGTGATGATTCGGTCGCGGTGGCTCTCCAGCGTGCGGGTGGCCATGATTCCAGGCACCGAGCAACCGAACCCCGACAACATAGGAATGAAGCTCTTGCCGTGCAGGCCGAAGCGATGCATGAGCCGGTCGGTGAGGAACGCCGCCCGCGCCATGTAGCCCGTGTCTTCGAGGAAGGCCAGGCCGAGGAACAGGAGCACGATGTTCGGAAGAAACACGATCACGCCGCCCACGCCAGCTATCACGCCGTCGACCAGCAGCGACCGCAGCAACGAAGGCGATTCGGCAGGCCACAGACCACCGACGGCACCGCCCGCCCACTGCACGCCCGACTCGATCCACCCCATCGGGATCTCCCCGACCGTGAAGGTGAGCCAGAAGATGGCGTACATCACCAACGCGAAGATGGGCAGCCCGAACCAGCGGTGCACGAGCACGCCGTCCAGGCGGTCGGTCCACTGGCGGGCGTCGGGGCGACAAGGCTGCGTGCACACCTCACGCAAGAGCCCTTGGGTGAAGCCGGAGTAGCACCCGCTGACGAACACCGCGATGTCGAGCCCGGTCCGAGCCTGGATACGCTCGCGTTGCTCCTTGGCCTTCTCGATCGCGACGCCCCCGACCGGCATCCTGGCCACCCGTCCTGTGTAGTACCGGTCGTCGAGGAGAAGCCGCATGGCCATCCAATCGCTGGCGTAGATGCGCCCCGACGCTTTCGGCAAGTGCGGTCGAATCGCGGCCAGCGCCTCGTCCATCGCCTCGCCCAGCACCAAGCGGCAGGGTGACGGCGGGGCCGCAGCGATGCGAGCGATGGCGTGCTTCAGGTTCGTCACGCCCTGCGCGCGGTGACCGACGGTCTCCACCACGGGGAAGCCCAGCAGCTTCTCCATCAGCGCAAGATCCAGCTTCTGTCCCGCCGCGCGCGCCTCGTCGGCCATGTTCAGACAGAGCACGGCTGGTACGCCCGTCTGCATGAGCTGCGCGAGCAGTATCAGGTGCCGCCGCAGCTGGGTCGAATCCACGACCACGACCACCACGTCGGGGTCCGCGGTCAGCTCGTCTTGCGCGACACGCTCCTCGGGCGAGTACGAGCTCAGGCTGTAGGTGCCCGGCAGGTCGACGATCTCGAACTGGCTGTCGCCCAGGGTGCAGGTGCCCGAGCGTCGCTCCACGGTCACACCGGCGTAGTTCGCCACGTGCTGGCGCGCGCCGGTCAACGCGTTGAAGAGCGAGGTCTTGCCGCAGTTGGGGTTTCCAGCCAAGGCAACGCGGATTTCCCGGGCCGCGGGCTCGGTCGCGATGGGCGTGGCCGTGGCGAGCATCGTCACTTCCCCGTCGTGGCGTCTTCGACCGCGTGGACCAAGATGGAAGAGGCCTCGCTGCGGCGAAGCGCCAGCCGGGCGCCTTGACAGCGAATCCAGAACGGATCTCCGCCAAGCCCCACACGCTCTACGTCGATCGGCGTCTCCGGTAGGATGCCCATGTCCAAAAGGCGCTGGCGAAGCGCGCCGGTGGCGCCGATCTTGGCCACCATCGCGCCTTGCCCGGGTCGTAGCTCGGCAAGGCTCATCGATGCCTCCTCGTTCTTCTTCGTGCACAAGGTGCAGGCGCGTGGAGAGTCCGATAGGGCGGTCTTGCCCACCCCGTCCTGGGCCAGCGGGCAACGCTTTAGGCTCTCCACGACGGACGGACAGGTCCCCAAGAACTCGAAGAAGCGCACCAGCCTGTCCATGGCCTCGTCGGTCAGGCTGTGCTCCATGGCGCAGGCCTGCTCGCTGGCGGCTTCGGGCTTCATGCTGAGGACCTCTTCAAAGAAGCGGGTCAGCAGGCGGTGACGCGAGAACACGCGGCGGCCGGCCTTCTCACCGTCGGGGGTGAGCGCGATGTACTCCCGACGCTCGTAGCGGACCAGGGCCAGCTCGGCCAACTTGCGTAGCGCGATCGAGACTGACGCGGCCTTCACGTCGCGCGCCCGGGCAACGTCCTTGACCCGCGCAAAGCCCTGCTCCTGAACCAAGAGGTAGATGGTTTCGAGGTAGTCCTCGAGGGATGAGCTGATGGGTTCTACGACGCCGTTAGCCGAAGGAGTCACTGTTAGCCAACACTAACAACCGAAGCTCAAGCTGTCAATCCGAGATGCGGCAAGGGCGCGCAAGCGCTTCCATCCTGGGCAAAAGCGCGGCGAACAGCGCTCGCCATTGCGGCCAGTCATGCCCGCCGGGAACCTCGACGACGTCGTCGGCCGGCAAGGCCGCCGCCAGCAGGCGATGCGCGCGTACGAACCGGTCGCTCGAACCGAATCCGAGCAAGATACGAGGACAGCTTGCAGGCGTCCTCGCGCAACTGGCGAGCCACCGCCAAAGCTCCCGTTGATAGTCGTCGGGATCGCTCGACGGGGGAGGCTGCCAGCGCCACAAGCCTCCGGCAGCCTCGATCTCGGACAAGATCGGCTCGTCGCCGAGAAAGGGCGCGACTAGCAGAATGCCCGCCACCTCGCTCGGGTGCCGCTGGGCGAACAGGGCCGCGCCCAACCCGCCCATGGAGATCCCGGCCAACCAGATCGAGCGGTAGCCATGCGCATGAGCCGGCCCCACGACGTCCACGCCGAGGCGCTCGGACAGGTTGCGATGGATGTAGTAGCCCAAGGTCGCGTCGACGGTTACGACGTCCACGCGCGGGACAGCCTTGCGGGCGATGTCGATGACACCGGCGTCCGCGAAGCTGTGCGCCCGATCGCCTCGGCCCGGCAAGAGTATCAAGAGGCGAGAGGATGCGTCCGCCGAAGGATACGAGATGGTGGCAACCGGCTTGGGCGCCCGATAGAACAAGCCGCATCCCGCACCGAGGAACGCCACCATCGAGACCACCATCCATCGCCGCATGCTCCGCACCCGTTCAACCGTCGTGCCCTTCAGCGGATCGGCAGGCCGAAGTAGCGGCGGCTCTTGATCACGTCCGCGATCTCCCGCGGCACCATGTCTTCCCAACTCGGATTGCCCAACTTGATCAGACGGAGGACGTCGCGGGGCATGATTGGCAACACGGCCGGGTCGTAGTCCCCAAGCTCGACGATCGAACCGCGTTCCAGCAAGTAGCGGTAAAGCGGTGCGATGCCGCCGAGCAGCTTGAGGTTGGAGGCCGTGACCACATCACCGGCCTCGAGATCGAGCATCGGATAGACGAGCAGGCGCAGGTCCTTGGCGAACAAGCGTCCTACGGCCTCGAGAATGCCTCCGTCGAGCTCGGCGTAGTATTTCTCGTCGAAGATCTGCAGCGCGCTGCCCGCGCCAACCACGAAGGCGATGGGGCCGCTGGTCGAGCGTCGCAGGTAGCTGGCCAGGCGGAAGTACTCGAAGTAGTTCGAGATGAGAACGGTCTTGCCCGCAGCTCCCAGGACGTCGGCTCGGGCCAGGAAGTCGCGCGCGTCGATCTCGCCGCCTTCGCTGAGGAGGTTCCGCATGCTGATCTCCATGATCTCGAAAGGCTCGATCGCCTCGCCCACCGTGCTGCGCGGGTCCTTGGCCAGGGCGGCGCGAGCGCACCTCAACATGTCCATGTTGACCTTGGTCACGGGCCGGAAGGCACCACGCTGGACCAGCACGGGCTTGCGGTGCAGCACCTCGCTCGGCTGCAACACGTTCCCCTTCGCGTCGAACATCGCCGCCTGGGACAGCCCGAGCTCGACGAGCTTGAGGCTCATCAGCCGGTTGTCGACGTGGCGAAACTCGATGCCCGAGAACTGAATCATGTCGATCTCGATGCGGTCGGCCGACAGATTGTCGAGCAGCGACTTGACCAGGAGATCCGGCTCGTGGTGCATGAAGAAGGCGCCGTAGAGCAAGTTGACGCCCACGATGCCAAGGGCCTCCTGTTGCAGGCTGGCTTCCTCGTCGAGCATGCGCACGTGCATCACGATCTGGCTCTCCTGATCGCGCGGATGGGTCTGGAACTTCAGCCCCAGCCAGCCGTGGCTCTCCTTCTTGCTGCGAAAGCTCTTGGCCGCCACGGTGTCGGCGAACACGAAAAACGCCGTGGTGTCGCCTCGCGCGGCGCTAAGCCGCCTGACGTTCTTCTCGTGCTCGTAGTCCAGCATGCTCTGCAGGCGCTCGCGCGAAACGTAGCGCTCGGTGTGGCCGTAGATGGCGTCGCTCACCGCCATGTCGTACGCGGAGATGCTCTTGGCGATCGTCCCCGAGGCGCCGCCCACCCGGAAGAACCAGCGGGCCACCTCCTGGCCAGCCCCGATCTCGGCGAACGTGCCGTAGCGCCTTTCGTCCAGGTTGATCGCGAGCGCCTTGCGATGGGTGTCGAGGATCTCGTGGTTCGGGAAGCCTGGCGGTGGCGTCAGCATGTGGGCTCTCGGGCTCAATGATTGACGCTGCTGCCGGGAAGTCAAGCCGGCGGGCACGCCCGGGATGGCGGCTCAGAAGAACATGTCTTTGATGAAGTGCCGCGAGTTCGGCGAGAAACGCGTGTACCCGCCGCGCAAGAGCTCGTCTAGCGTCAAGAGGACGCGCCGCAGCCGCGATTTGCTCTCGGATATGTCGAGCCGGCGCTTCTGATGCCGGACCTTGCCGTCCATCATGGTGATGAAGGCGGGGTTGCTGAGCTTGGCAGCGAGCCCCTGCAGGCGTTCGCGCGCCAGCACGAAGCGGTCGTACGCCAAACGGTAGTGGGAAGGTCCGATTTCCCGGGCCTTCTGGTAGAGCTCGCGCCACCCCAACTTCCTGCCGCCGATCTGCTGTGCGGCGTGCTGCCGGTACTTCACCAGCGGCCGCTCGATCAACCCGACCGGCGCCATGGCGCCGATGATGAAGGCGATCCATCCGTCGTGAATCCAATTGGCCGGCACGGGAAGCACGCAGGGCAAGAAGTCGGACCGGAACATCATGGTCGCCCCGGTGACCAGCCAGCGCCGCAGCAGCACCTCGAACGCCTTCCCGTCACGCACGCGCCGGCGGTCGAGCCTGCCGAACTCGATGGACTGCCACATGGTGTGGCCCATCGGGCCCAGTGCCTCGTCCACCACCTCGGCGTCACTGAACGCGAGGCCGCGCGTCGGATCCGCGATCAGCGCGGCTTCGTTCGAGGCCAGTTTCTCCGGGTACCAAACGTCGTCCTGATCACACGTGGCGATCAGCGAGCCCGTGCACAGTCTGATCGCCTTCTCGAAGTTCCTGGTCGATCCCAGCGTCTCTGCGTTACTTTCGATGTGAATTGGGAAGGGCGCACGCTGACGAAAACGCTCGAGGATGGCCAGCGTGTCGTCAGCGGAGCAGTCGTCGCAGACCACCAGTTCGGCGGGCTGCCGGGTCTGGGCCAGGATGCTGTCGAGCTGCGCCTCGAGATAACGCCCGCCATTGTACGTGCACAAGGCGACCGAGATTCGGTGGGATGTGGGGGGAGGCGCGGGCATCGGATCGGGCTCACCATACACCGAAGCCAGCCCCGGCGACCACAGGCAGGAGCCACCTCGGTTCCGTCGGGAGGGCGCCAAGAGATCGTGCCGGGTTGTGTGCTAACTTCGCGCCGAATGAGACGTCTCAGCTACACGCCGCTCGAACGGTTGCTCGTGGAACGGCCAACCCATCGGTCGCAATTCGTCGTCGAACGATGTCGAGGCAAGGTGGTGCTGGATCTCGGCTGCCGGGACGAGACCGCGCTGGTGAAATGCGGAACGCCCCAATGGCTGCACGGCGAGATCATCAAGGTCGCGAAGGAGGTAGTCGGGGTGGACCTCTCCGAAGACATCCCGCCCGAGGGAATGTCAACCGGCCCGAGCAGCAAGGTCCTGCAAGGAGACGTCAACCAACTGGAATCCGTGGTTCGGGACCGGACCTTCGACGTCGTCGTCGCCGGCGAGTTGCTCGAGCACCTCCCGGACCCGCTGTCCTTCCTGAGACAGCTGCGGCGGCTGTACCCAGGGCGAGAGCTGGTCCTGACCACCCCCAACGCGACCGCGCTGTCGAACGTCCTGCTGGCGCTCGGCTCGCGCGAGTCGAACCACCACGACCACCTGGCGGTCTTCTCGTTCAAGACGCTGAGCACGCTGTGCCTGCGGGCGGAGTTCCAGGACTGGGAGATCATCCCCTACCACGTGTACTTCACGGAGATGCTCTTTCGCCTGGCTGGAGCGAAGCGCCTCCTCGTGAAGGTGGCAGAGCGCATGGTCAACTGGGGTGAGTCCGTGTTTCCGCTGTTGTCCGGAGGCCTCATCCTGCACGTGCGCTCCATGTGACGCCGATGGCATCGTCGCTCGCCGTGCTGTCGGTGCTGCTGCTCGCCGCGGAGACGGCACCACAGCCACCCGCCTTGCTTGCGTGCCTGGCCCGGCACTACCCGGTCGAGGCCATCTACGAAGGCGACGCGTGGTTCGGCAAGCTCCTCGACGGGACTCGACTTCGCTTCGACGACGGGCGCAGCAAGACCTTCGAAGAGCGCCTGGCGTCTCCCGATCTTCAAGACATCTTCTTCGTGCCCTACCGGCCTGGGACGATCGAGGCGGTGGAATCAGAGGGGCACGACCCGGGACGCTTCCGCGCCGTCGCCCTGCTCGCCGCGACCTACGGGCCGCGACCTGTACGCGAACAGGTGCGCATCGGCTTTCTAGGCATGCCGGTGCGCGTGCACAGAAAAATCGCCCCCGCCCTGGAGCGTGTCGCGGGTCGGCTGCGTGCGGCGCTGGAGCGCGACGCCTCGTTGCGGCCGTTCCTGCGCCGACTGTCCGGTGGCTTCGCCGAGCGCAACATCGCCGGCACCTCCCGTCCGAGCGCCCATGCCTTCGGCATCGCCATCGATCTCGACAAGTCGATGAGCGACTACTGGCGCTGGCAACGGAGCGGGCCTCGTCGCTGGCGCAACCGCATCCCGCAAGCCATCGTCGATGCGTTCGAGGCAGAGGGCTTCATCTGGGGCGGGCGCTGGTATCACTACGACACCATGCACTTCGAGTACAGGCCCGAGCTGCTCGACCCTACTTGCTCAGGCGATGGTCCGGACAAGAGCGGCTGAAGCGACGAAGCGCCCCCGCGGGGAAGTCCCACTCGGGCGTAAAGAGCGGGCCGTCGCCCTCGATCACGTACCACGGGCTCTCGGGCGAGGCGGGATTGCGAAGGATGTGGATGTCCTGCGCCGGCATGTAGCTTTGCGCGAGCAATACCGCGCGCCGCCCGCGGGCGTCTTCGGCCACGTCGATGGCGATCACGGCGTGCCCGGGAAAACCACCTGCGATGAACACGTCACCGGCCTCGATGGCGCGCGCATCGGAGACCTTCGCGAGCTCGCGCTCGAGAGAGAACGTCCCCGCGTAGCTGAAGACCACCTCCAGATAGCGCCTGAAGGCGTCGTAGCCGCCGTCGTACGCGGCGGTCTTCTGCCAGGGCGTCTTGCGCGCCGACAGATTCGGGCGCAAGCCGAGCTTCCATTCACTCCACCGGGCAGGTGTTCCGTTGGTGAAACGGAAGCAAATCTCGTCGTCGTGGCCCGCGCTACGCAGGTACTCGGCACGCAGCCTGATCACGGCGTCGGCGCACTGCTGGCGATCCCGCCTGCCTACGTCCACATCGAGGACCAGGTGGTGCGCCTCTTGATTCCCCTTCAGTCGGCCGTTGAACAGCCGAACCGCGGGACGCCCGGCCTTCACGGGAAGGCCGCGCAGCCAGTCGGCGAAGCTTCCGGCCGGGGCCGGCTTTCGCTCGAAGCCGACCGGCGGCTTCACGCGGGTGCTGACGCTTCCGTCAGTCGAGGCCGCCGGCCACGGATGGACATCCGCATGGGAAATGGATGTCGCCGACGTAACGAGCACCAGGCTCATCAGATGCGCGGCAACGCGAGAGCAGGAGCCTGACATCGAACACCGCTACGACGATGCCGGCTTCGGGCTGCGAGCCACGTCCACTTGGACGACCGAACCGGAATCCTCGACAGGACGGTTGGGCGCCTCGGCAAGATCGCCGTCACCCTCCCCCATCCTGGCCGCCTCGGCGGCGATCCGCTGCTCGCACGACTCCCAGCGCTCCTGGGTGCACTCGACCTCGCGGCACATCTCGCACGCCTCCAGGCGAGCCGGAACGTCTTGAACGACGCCAGCGCTCAGCCGCTTCCAGAGCTT
Source organism: uncultured Myxococcales bacterium (assembly GCA_964647025.1). Classification (GTDB taxonomy): domain Bacteria; phylum Myxococcota_A; class Polyangia; order Fen-1088; family Fen-1088; genus Fen-1118. The sequence goes on from CAZYFU010000080.1 coordinate 23,843, forward strand.
GCCAAACCGGGATTGGGAACGCATCGCAACAGGACCTGAGCCAGGGTTGAGTAAAAGCTTCATCCAAGGATCAGGCAGAGACAAGGGCTTTGTTTCGGCCGTGGCGGTCGCCGTTACCGTCGGCGCTGCCGCCGCCGTGGTCGTCCGCGGCGGTGGCCTCTGGCCAAGTTTTCGTCCCGCCGCCCATCGACGTGGAACGCCAGTCGGGATAACTTGTTCAGGTTCACGTGCTCACTCGCAGCCGAAAAGCCAGGTGGGTCCGCGCCATGGCCGCCACCGCCACCGCCATCGCCGTCGCGGCCGTCCCGGCCTCCGCAGGACCGCTCGACGACCCGAACGTCGCGGATACCGGGTTTTCCGGCCCGACCACGGGCGACCTCACCGCGGTGTACTGGAACCCCGCCGGGCTCGGGCTTTTGCGGGGGCCGCAGCTCATGCTGGGCGGCAGCCTGCATACGACGTCTGCCAGCGTCGACCCGGCGCCCGACGGCACCACGCTTTCCACGGTAAACGGCAGCGGAACGACGCACCCGTTCCGGTCTCCTTTCGCGCCGGGCGGCTTCTTCGCCATCGGCGCCGGAATCGGCCACCGCTTCGGCATCGCCGTCGCGCTGTACTCGCCCTTCTCCACCCGACTCGACATGCCAAGCGCATCGGAGACGCCCACGAGCTACCACCTGGTCAGCATGCGCCTCGACCACATCGCGCTGACCCCGGCGATCGCCATCCACGCCTCCGACTCGATCCAGCTCGGTGTGGCGTCGGGCTTCTTGTTTCCGAGCGCCCACATGGTTTTCGACGAGCCCACCCAGTCTGGGACGAGCAGCGCCCGCTACGACGTGGCCACGCGAGGCGTGCTCGCACCGTCGGTCTTCTTGTCCGTCGGCGCCGACTATCGTCGCGGGCGATTCGCGCTCGGCATCGCGTACACCAGCGCACCGCTCGGCAGCGGCGGGGCAGTGAATCTGTCGCTGGATCGGGTCCGCATCGGCTTGCCGGTCGATCAGCCCCTGTGCTCGGCGGAGCACCCCGACTGTCTGTTCGGACAGATGAGCTACAGCCTGCCCTCGATCTACAGCCTCGGGTCGAGCTGGCAAGCGTCGCGTCGCTGGTCCGTGAACGGCATGGTGCGGTGGTTGCGCTACAGCGGCCACGACAAGGTCAACATCCTCATCTCGGGCCCCGGCTCGCAACAAGTGCTGGGCCAGATCGTGCCTGACCACGTGGTGCTCTACCGTGGGTTCGCGGATAGCCTGGACATGCGCGGCCGGGTCGTGTTCGACAACAAGCATTTCCGTGCCTCGGGCACGTTCCGGGTAGAGACCAGCGCGGTGCCGAGAAGCCACGTCAGCGCGGCGGCCATCGACGGCACCAAGCTCGAACCCTCCATCGCGGCCGAGATGCATCTATGGCGGCAGATTCGCATTGGTGCAAGCTACGCCTTCCGCTGGATGCTCCCCGTCGACACCGGGACGTCCGTGTTCGATCCGAGTGCGGCTGCGACCTGCGAGGCGGCCCGCGGCGACCTGACGACGCCCGCCTGCCGCGCTCGTATGGACGGTCAGGCACGCCCGAGCGCCGCAGGGACCTATCGCATGTGGCAGCAAACCCTGACGGTCTACACCACGGTGGGGCTGTGATGGCCATGCGACGCTGGGTGCTTCTCTCGGTGCTTTTCGTGTGCTGCGGTCCGGAGCAGTCACTGGAGCACGACCTCGACGCCATCAAATTGGATCGCGCGCCCGTGCAAGCGGGCGGCGAAAAGCTGGGCGGCTTGCTGGCGCTGGTGGAAACCGGGGCCGGACTCCGGCCGCTGCTGGTGGACACGGCCTTCCCCTACAGCAGCCTCGCCCGTGGTGATTGTCCGACCACGCCGGGCTGGACGTACACGGGTCGCATGGCCGTGCATGATGGATCGAAACAGACCGACACAGCCGCGCCCTTGCGCGCCGATTTCAGCAACGTGGGGCTCTTCGACATCTGTCCGGGACCTGTCGGCGATGGGACCATCCAGCCTTTCGGGGTGCTAGGCGGGCCGTTGCTCGCCAACTTCGCCGTGGACTTCAGGTTCCCGCGCAGCACGAGCGACCCGGCCAGCATGACCCTCTGGCCCGGCTTTCCCGGCAGCGATGATCAGCTAGCCCAAAACGGGCAAGTGGCCCTGCGCTTCACCCCACGGGGCAGCTTCGCCATCGCGCGAGGAGACGGCGAGGCGTCCCTGGCCCTGCCCAACTCGCGAGTGGTGCTGGCCGCGTGTGCGGGACCGCGGATGGCGTCCACGACGGACCCGCAGGAGAGCTGCTTGCGCGGCGAGGCCGACGTGCGCACGACCGGCGAGAACATGTTGCTCGCCATCGGCACCGGCGAAGGTCCAATGGTGCTCGGCCAGTCCGCCTGGGAGAGACTCGCGGCGAAGCTGGGAATCGCCGCCGACGCGGGCGATCCGGGCGAGCTCTTCACGCCGTTCTTCTCGCCGACACCGGAGAACCCTGCCACGGCGCGCTTCGTTTCGTTGCCACGGCTGGCACTGTTCCAGGGCACCACCGACAGCAGCTGGATGGGCCCGTGCAGCGAGCTCGCCCGCGCCCGGCGCATCGAATGGGTCCTCGCCAACCAGCCAAACGGATCGTGCTTCCAACCCTGCGACGTGCGCGGCGAACAACCGCATGCGACCCGCCCCTATCTCGAGCTCGGCGGCCCCCTGGTGGCCGCGGTCGTGCCCGACACCAGCGACATCATTCGCTCTCTCAACGCCGACGTCGCCGGCAAGCCGCACATCGACGGCATCGTAGGGGCCGCGACGCTGGCCGGCACGCGGCTGCGTATCGACTACCAAGCCACGCCGCAAGGACGCGCCATCGCCAACTGCCTCGACGGCGAGACCCGCGACACCTGCTTTGCCGCCCCAAGCTGCCCGGGCCTGGGCCAGGGCCAGGAACACACTTGTTTTGGAGAAAGGTGGACGCGCGTGGCGCCCAGCTGCAAACAGCCCTAGGCAGCCCGTGGGGCCGCTTAGTTCTTCGGGGTCTTGCTCTCCAGCATGGCAACCTGGTCCTCGAGCTGCTGGATGGTGCTGCGCAGGTTCGTCACCTCGTCGTGGGTGGCGAGGCCAAAGGCACCCGCCGCGAGACGGCCGGCCTTGTCGAGGTTGGACTTCATCGCGCCGCCGACGCTCATCGCCTTCATGGCCGCGTTCATCAGGCGAGGATCGCTCACCAGCTTGGATACCCGCGGACTGCCCGCGAGCTTGAAGGCCTGGCCAACTACGACATCCTTAATCGACTTCAGAACCGGCATGGTGACGACGTTCTGCCATGGCTGAAGAAACAGGTCAACGCACCTCATTGTTCGAAACGCCCGGATCCGTGCTAGAGGCTGTCTTCCGCGATGCCCCTCCTCAACAATCCGATTGCACGGCTCGTGGTGTCGCTGGTGCTGCTTGCCGCCATCGCCCCCGTGGTCGTGTGGTTCTTCCGCCGCACCTGGTCCGAACTCCAAACCGAGGTCTCAGCTCAAAGGAAGAAGAGCAAGGGCTTCGATGCTCGCGTTCCGGTCACGTTCGTCCTGGGTGCGCTGTGCCTCCTGCTCATCAACGAGTTCGGTTCGCACGACTTCTTCGACAGCTTCGTGTGGCCGGGCTTGCGGGCGTGGTCCGCCGAGCACCCGGATACCCTCGATCTGGCCACCTACCAGGACCTCGCCTGGCGCGTGTACTGGGGGGTCTCGAGATACACGGCGTACTTGCTGCCCCTGGCGGTTTGGCCGCTGATCTTCAAGGAGAACCCGCTCGATCTGGGGCTGCGCTTCCGCGGGTTGCGCGAGCACGCGTGGATCTACCTGCTCTGCCTGGTGGTCGTGATTCCGACCCTCGTCGCGGTCTCGTACACGCCCGAGTTCGCGAACTACTACCCGATGTACAAGACCGCGTCACGCTCGTGGACCGACTTCTGGGTGTGGGAGGCGGTCTACGTCGGCCAGTTCTTCGCCCTCGAGGTCTTCTTTCGCGGGTTCTGGTTACGCGGTGCCAGAAGCCTGGGCGCCGGCGCCATCTTCGCGATGATGGTGCCGTACGTGATGATCCACTTCCCCAAGCCCTACCTGGAGGCGTGCGGGGCCATCGTCGCGGGCGTCGTGCTCGGGTCGCTGTCCATGAAGACCGGCAGCATTTGGGCCGGCTTTCTCATCCATTCGACTGTGGCAATCCTGATGGATCTGCTGGCCCTAGAGCAGGGCGGCAAACTCCCCACGCGTCTGCGCCCCTATTCCGACGTCCAGCACATATTTCCCTACACCACGACCGTGCTTTGGATCGTCTGGCTGGCAGCCTTGCTGGGCCTCGGTCTGCTACTGCTGCGGCGCAGTCACAAAAAGCCCCTCCCCACAGGGCGGTCGAGTTCTACCCCACCTCCATGGTGAGTACGTGCAGTAGGTACTG
>CAZYFU010000081.1:0-28277 GCA_964647025.1 uncultured Myxococcales bacterium
GTCGAGACATCCTGGGCGACAGCGAATACGACCAGGGGGCACATCGTACGCGGGCCTGGCATGAGGTTCAAGTCAAGCGGGCGGGCGGGCTTGCGTGCCTGGCGGAATTGCGCTGGATTTTTTGCCCGCAATCGGGCATGTCAAGCTGCCATGAGCACGACCCGCGAACGTTACGAAGGCTTGCGCGCCCTTGGCCTGAAGCTGGACCTGACCCGCGGTCAGCCTGGCGACGACAACTTCGACCTCTCGAATCCGATGTTGACCATCGTCGATGACAAGCAGGTCGTCACCCCCAGTGGCGTGGCGTTACGCAACTATCCCGGCGGCATCGCCGGCATCAAGGAAGCACGCGAGCTCTTCGCGCCCATGCTGGGCGTCGCCGCCGACGAGATCCTGGTCGGCAACAACGCCAGCCTCGAGCTCGAAGGCAAGGTGCTCATGTGGGCCATGCTCAAGGGCGTCCCGAAGAGCCCGGCGCCGTGGTGCAAGGGCGACGTGAAGTTCATCGTCACCGTGCCGGGCTACGATCGCCACTTCCTCATGCTCGAACGCCTGGGCATCGGGATGATCACCGTGGCCATGAAGTCCGATGGCCCGGACATCGACGCCATCGAGAAGCTCGTGGCCAGCGATCCGACGGTGAAGGGCCTGCTCTACGTTCCGACCTACAGCAACCCGACCGGCGACACCACGTCGCAGGCCGTGGCCGACCGCTTGGGCGCGATGAAGACCGCCGCCCCCGATTTCACCATCCTCGCCGACGACGCCTATGCCGTTCACCACCTGGACGACGCGCCGCCGGCCCACCCCGACTTGCTCGGCGCCGCCAAGAAGGCCGGCAACCCCACCCGCGTGATCCTGTTCGGCTCGACCTCGAAGATCACTTTCGCCAGCGCGGGCGTCAGCTTCCTCGCGGGCAGCAAGGAGACCCTCGCCTGGTTCGGCGAGCTCATGGGCACGCAGATGATCTCGCCCAACAAGGTCGAGCAGTACCGACACGTCTTGTTCTTGAGCAAGTACCCAGGCGGCATCGGCGGCATCATGAAGGCGCACGCCAAGCTGCTCGCGCCCAAGTTCAACGTGGTCGAGGAAGTCCTGTCCCGTGAGCTCGGCGGCAAGGGGCTGGCCACCTGGACCAAGCCCAAGGGCGGCTACTTCGTCAGCCTCGACACCACCAAGCCCATCGCCAGCAAGGTCGTGCAGCTCGCGAAGGAAGCCGGCGTCGCTTTGACCCCGGCAGGCGCCACCTATCCGTTCGGCAAGGATCCGAACGACAAGAACATCCGCATCTCGCCCACCCGTCCGCCCGTCGACCAAGTCCGCAAGGCGATGGAAGTGGTCGCGGTGTGCGTGCAGCTAGCCTCCGAAGGCTAGGGGCCTGCGCTGGGACGCCCTTCCGGGAGCCATAGCCACAAGTGAGCTGAGCTTGGCGCCTCGCCGACGCCAAGCTCGGCGCGCGAGCTTGCCGGGGATGCCTCCGAGGCGGCGCAGCCGAGCGCACCGGGCGTCTTCGCCCGGTTGCCAGCGAGGAGGGACAGGGGCCCGCGACTGGCGTGCACGACTTCCCTCACTGCGACCGCATCGCCTGCCAGTCGCGTGAGGCCCCGGATGCCGAGCGCGCCACGGACGCGCGCAGCGCGGCCTATGGCGTGCGGCCGCCGAGCGGGGCATCCCCGGCAAGCCCGCAGAAGCCGAGCGCCGCTTTCCCCTACGTCGCCTTTCCAGGCAAGTGCAATAGGAACAGCCCCAAACCGCCGGGCTTCAGATCCCCTCGAACAGGACCGTCGACAGATACCGTTCGCCCGAGTCGGGCAACAAGACCACGATGGTCTTGCCGGCGAATTCGTCCAGCTTCGCGAGCCGAAGCGCCACCGCCGCGGCGGCGCCACAGGAGATCCCCGACAGGATCCCTTCCTCGCGGGACAACCTGCGCGCGGTCTCGATGGCCTCCTCGTCGGTCACCTGCTCGACCCGATCCACGACGGACAGATCCAACGTGTCGGGAATGAATCCAGCCCCCAGGCCCTGGATCTTGTGGGGCGAAGGTTTGAGCGGTTCGTGGTTTCGCGTCTGGGTGATGACCGGACTCTTGGCGGGCTCGACCGCCACGGCGTACAGCGGCTGGTTGCGCACCTGCTCGAAGTAGCGGGATACGCCCGTGATGGTGCCCCCGGTTCCGACGCCCGACACGAACACGTCCACCTTGCCGTTGGTGTCGTTCCAGATCTCCGGGCCCGTGGTCTCCTGGTGGATGCGCGGATTGGCCGGGTTCTTGAACTGTTGGGGAAGGAAGTAGTGCTGCGGATCGCTCGACGACAACGCCTCGGCGCGCCGGATGGCCCCCGGCATGCCCTCGGGTCCGGGCGTGAGGACCAAGTTCGCCCCGAACGCCGCCAGCACCCGCCGGCGTTCCATGCTCATGGTCTCCGGCATGGTCAGGGTCAGCTTGTAGCCGCGTGCAGCGCAGACGAAAGCCAGGGCGATGCCGGTGTTGCCGCTGGTGGGCTCGACGACCTCCATGCCGGCGCGAAGCACGCCCCGATCCTCGGCATCCTTGATCATCGCCGCGCCGATGCGGTCCTTGACCGAAAAAGCCGGACCGCGGCCCTCCACTTTGGCGAGAATAGTCGCCTTGGCCCCGGCGGCGATTCGACCCAGCTTGACGAGAGGCGTGCCACCGATGGATTGAGAGTTGTCGTTGAACAGCATGACTATTCCCCCACGAATACGATAGTGAAAATGTGTTTGCGAGAGTGCTCGCTGTCAAGGACGACTTCGGCACCCAAGCACGGAAGCGTCGCCGTCCCCGGGGTCGGCATTGCCGACACGGTTGGTCCATTTTCACGCCCCCCGAGCGCCGTCAGGGCCAGTGACCGTCCGAGCCGCGGCAAGGTGGACGGCGAAGCCGAAGATTGGGCTCTGCAACTCGCGTCGACTCAGGCAAAGTGTGCGTGTGAGGCACCTCGCCCTTTGGGCCTGCTCGTCGATTCTGGTTCTATTCACGACCACCGTCGCCGCCGATCCGCGCGCTCCTTGGCCTGCGCGCAAGCGACGGAATGGCGATGCCTTGCTTCGCCCCGGCGCGCACGAAGTCAAAGACCCCAAGCGCTGGCCGGCTGAGCCCGAGTCCCCACCCGCCCCCATCGACGAGGCGCGCTTCCGAAAGTCCTTCGCCGGCATGTGCGAAGGGATGACCAGCGCGCGCATGGCGGGGCGCATCGCCAGCGAGATCCTGCAGGTCGCGGCCGAGGCGAAGGTCGATCCCTTCCTGCTGGGCGCTCTCGTGTACCGCCAGAGCCGCTGCGTCCCGACCCTGTCCACCGGATTCGGGGTCGGGCTGCTGCAGATCCAGGCCGGCATGATCGAGCAGAACGTGCGCGGCGACAGTCTGCGCTTCCAGGTCCGCGACGGGGCGTCGTGGAAGGAAAGGTCGCTGCCCATCCCGCGCGGGGCCCTGCTGCGGCTGCAGAACTCCCTGTTCAACCTGCGCCTGGGCGCGGCGACCTTGGCCATGTGGCAGGAGCAACACCCGGGCATCGACGACGCCTTTCCCGGCGGCGTTCCCCACCGCCACGCCGTCGCGCACTTTGGCTGGGGCGATGTGGTGCGCGGCACGGGTGGCGAGGATCGCGCGTTCGTCGCCCGCAGGCGCCTCATCGGGCGATACCTCGACCAGAAGGTGCCGTTGCACGACACCGAGCTCGGCTTCAAGGTCACCTCGCCGCTGGAAGGGATCCCGCGGCTGGCGCCGAGCGGCCCCGGTGAAGACCGTGCGGACGGTGCGCGCGCGCACCGAGGCCTCGACCTGGACGCGACCGTGGGCGAGCCCGTGGGCAGCATCGCCGACGGCGAGGTGACCTTCGCCGGGTTCGACCTACCCGGGCGGACGAGCCCCCAAGTCGTTCCTCACACGGAGCTCGCGACCACGAAGCGGCCCGAGCTCGGCGCCGGCGGCCTCTTCGTCTGCATCCGCCACGTGCCGCGCATCGTCTCGTGCTACATGCACTTGCATTCGTACCGCGTTTCCGTCGGTGACCGTGTCAGCGCCGGTGACATCATCGGAACCGTCGGCCACTCGGGCATCAAAGTGTCGGGCTCGCACCTGCACCTCGAGATCCATCGCAATGGTCAGGCCATCGACCCGGCGCCCATCCTCGGGCCCGACATCGCGATTCCGCCCCAGGACACCATCGCGCACGAGATCGCGCTGGCCAACAAGAAGCACAGGCTGAGGAAAGAGCGCCGCGCCCGCTGGAGAGCGTACCTGGCCGACCGCGCGGCGAGGGCGGAAGGCAAGGCGACGGCCTCGTCCGCCGCACGAACGCCGTAGCGGTACCGACGGCTGGCAGAACCCGGCAGATCAGGCGACGGGCGGCAGCCAAAGCCGCGTGGTGAACCGGAACCTGGCGCCGCCCTCGGGGCCGCGATCGACCGTGGCATCGCCGCCGTGGTCACGCGCGATCTCGCGGACGAACGCCAAGCCCAGCCCGGTCCCCTTCTCGCGCGTGGTGAAGAACGGCGTGAAGATCTTCTCGGCGATCTCGGGCGGGACCCCGGGGCCACTGTCCCGAACCTCCCAGACCACCCGCCCCTCCGAATCCGCGCGCGCCGCGAGCACGACGAGACCCGACGGGCCGGCTGCCATGAGGGCGTTCCTGGTCAGGTTGAGCAAGGCGCGCCGAACCTGTTGGCGATCCCCGCGCGCCAGCAGCTTCGCGCTGCACTCCACTGCCACGGATGGCCGAGCATCGCAGCGACAGACATCCGCGACTTCTTCCAGAAGCTGGCATGCCGGCAGATCCTCCATCACGGGTGCCGGCCTGCGCGCGAAGTCCAAGAAGTCGGTGACGACGTTCTTGAGGTAGCCAATCTCCCGCTCCACACGCGCGATCTCGGACAGCCGCTCGGGCTGCCCTTGCAGGCCCTCGCGCAGAAGGCCGGCGTACAGCTCGAGCCCGCCCAGCGGATTGCGCACCTCGTGCGCGATTCCAGCCAGCATCATCTGCATGCGCTCGTCGCGCGCGCGCAGGGCGATGCGCATCTCGTCCAGGCGCGACGCCAAGTATCCGATCTCGTCCCGGGTCTCCACGGGCACCGCGACGGCCAGATCCCCGTGACCGATGCGTTCGGCCGAGCGCGCCAGCCGTTCCAGCGGCCCAGTCATGCGCTGGGAGAGCCACGCGGCGAGCACGACGATGATGGCCACGCCCACGAGGCAGCCTGCCAGGAGCCAGCGACGAAATGCGGCGAGCGCGTCGAGGTACTGTGCGCTCGCCTCGACCACGGCGTAGCCCGCCGGCGGGTTGCCGATGCGGGCGTAGCCGCGTTTGTAGGGCAGCCCATCGCGACCGCTGAATAGCGGCGATGCCGTGGCCTGGCCCGAAGATGCTCTTTCGATCTCGGGCGCGTCCGCCCCCAGCTCGTGCGCCTTCGCACCGAGGACGAGCAAATCTTCGCTGTCGCCGCGGGCGCCGAGATCGGCTGCGACCAGCAGCACTCGTCTGACCGCGAGGCGCTCCCGCGCCTGCTCCACGCGGTAGCGTAGGTTCGCGTACGTATTGGACTCTTCGTCGCCTGCGCCGATGGCAGACAGCTGCTCGGGCAGGACCAGCATGGACACGGACGCCGCGGCCGTGGCCAGCCTGCGCCCCAGCTCGTCCTCGAGAAGGCGCCGTGCGATTTCATGAGCGGCGGCCCCGAACAACGCCAGCGCCAGCACGGCAGGCACGAGCATGGCCGCGAGCAGTTTCGCGAGCAGCCTTCCGCGCGGCAGTCGAGCTGGCATTGCCCGCATCTTACCGGCCGCCGATGGGGCGCGCGACTTCGATGCCGGCACGGTGAGCCGTCTGGCCCAACTGGGGCTACTGAATTGGTGGCGGCCCACATGGCGCCATTGAAAGCCGGGAACCGAGGACTGAAGATGCAAAGCCCCTGTCGCAGCCACCTTGCCTGTGGATTTTCCGTGCTCGTGACGCTCGCGTGTGGCTCGGGCTGCGTCGACCTCACGCCACCCTGGCAGGGCCTGCGCAGGGACGGCGGGCACACCGATTCCCCGGATGCGAGCATCATGGCCGGCGGGGTCACGTCCCTGGGTGGTGGCGGGCGGAGCGGAGGGCCGGGCACCGGCGGATACAGTGGCAGCGACATCCGCAGCATGGAGAGCAGCTCTGCGGCTGCCCAGCCCGATTGCTGCGCAGACATCGATGCTTCCGAGGGTAGTGACGCGGGCCTGGATTCGCCAGAGGTCACTGCTGACGCAGCGGATCCCGCTCACACCTCGGGCGGCATCGACGGGCCCGTGGGAGAAGAAGGCGAAGCGGGTGGACCTGCCTCGACGGGCGGAAACGCGGGCTACGACGGCGCTGGCGCGGGCGGCAGCGTCGGCTCCGGCGGCAACATCGGCTCTGGCGGCAGCATCGGCTCCGGCGGCAACATCGGCTCCGGCGGCAGCGTCGGCTCTGGCGGCAGCCTCGGCTCTGGCGGCAGCCTCGGCTCTGGCGGCAGCCTCGGCTCTGGCGGCAGCATCGGCTCTGGCGGCAACATCGGCTCCGGCGGCGCGGGAACCGGCGGCGCTGGGTTGGGAGGATTCGGAGGCTACGCGCCCTACGACTGCGCGGCGCCGATCGCGCCCTCCAACGGCAGCGACGGGCTCGTGACCGACTTCTCCGACTGGGATGCGACCGCCAGGGCGTGGGGACGGTCAGACGGGCTCCATGGGGAGGTTCACTTCTACTCTGGCCAGGGCGGGACCATGAACACACCGGTCGTCCAAGGCTCACCCGTCGGCATCCATCTCACGGGCTACATTCCCTACGGCGGCTACGGCGGAGGCGGCGTCACCTTCCTCACCTGCACCACGGTGGCGAAGTTCAGGCAGCTCCGGTTCGACATCTACGGGGCGGCTCCCAACGCTTCGCTGGAGCTGCAGATTCAGACCTACGATCAGCGGCCCACGGATCTGCAGCCGCCAGGCACGTGCGACAGACAAAGTGGCGCGACCTGCTTCCAGTTTCCGACGCTGCAGCAGGTTGTGGACGTCTCCTCCGCGCGCATCGACCATCCGCGAACGGTAACCGTGTCACTGGCCAGTCTGTCGGGCTGGTCGACGACCGCCGCCAATCAGGTCATCGGCGTTCAGTGGCAGTTCACGAACCTCGTCAATGGCACGACATCGTCGGTCGACGTGACCATCACGAACATACGCTTCGTGCCCTGAACGAAAGGCGCCCGCTCAGCGTCGGGCCGCGAGCTTGAGCACGAGCGTTGCCAAGAAGACGCACCCGACGAGGCTCACCCCGAGGGCGACCCACGCGCGGCGACGGCCCCATCCGCTGAGGTCGCTTCGGCCCAGGGCACGCAAGGACAGGAACAACGAGTACGGGTGAATCAGCCCCGGAAGCCACAGGCTGACCAGCGCCACACGCATGGCTCGATAGGCAGCCCGATCGCCAAGTCCGATCGTCCCGTCGTCGTCGTCATGCACGCCGTTGGGTCGCTTCTCCGGCTCGGCCTCGCTGTCCAGGTCGGCCGCTCCTGGCTCGGCGAGGATCTGCTGCGCGCGCTCCAGATCGGCTCGACGAACCTGAACCCGGACGCCGCCGATGGCACGGACGAGGTGCCAAGTCTGGTTCGCCATGTTCTCGTCCGGGATGAACCCTTCGATGCCTTCCGCGCCGAGGCGACCGCACAGCAGCTGGGCTGAGATCAACTCGCTACATCGGGTAAGCGTGACCAGCTCGTCCGGGCGCTCGGAATCAGACATCGCTCGGACCGTAGCACGGCACCTGGGGCGCCGGTACGGCAAACGCCGGCGCCAGAGCCGTGCGCCTGCCTACTGCGCGGACAGCGTGACTTCGCCCGCGTTGAACGAGATCTCGTAGTAGCCGTGGTCATCCCACGGAATCACGGCCCCCTTCTGCTTCACGACGCCGCCGTCGCTCTTCAGGCGCAAGCAGGTGTTCGGCGGGATGTTCGCCGGGACCGTCCACTTCCAGGTCTTGTCCGTGCCGGAGGTGCTGGCCGTCGCCTTCGCGAAGACCATACCGGCGCGCCAGTAGGCACCGACCGCCTGCATGGTGTCGATCCACAGATCCTTCTTCTGCTTCTCGGTCTTGACCGCGTCGGTGAGCGAATTGAGCGGGATGGGCTGGTACGCGCTGCCGTCGCCGGAGAAGCCGTGGATGCAGAAGGTCTGCCACTCGCCCTTGGAGTAGGCGCCGTCGATGGCCGAGGTCAGCGCGCTGGCGCTGGCACCGGTGGCCGGCAGGTTGGTGGGGAGGTTGTTGGCCACGCTCTCGGACGCATTGAACGCCACGCTGCCACCGTTCACGCCGCGGTTGAGCAGCAGGTTCAAGGACGACACGGAAGAGCCGCACGAGGTATCGCCGTTGGGCGCCGCCAGCGTGTAAGCGGTCACGCCGAACTTGCTCTTGATGTCGGACTGCCCCGCGCTGGCCGTGCCACACGAGTGGCTCTGCGTGTGGTTGCCGATCTCGTGGCCATCCTTGATGGCCTGCTTCCAGATGGCGTTGCCGGTGGACGACCAACCCGTGACCAAATAGAAGGTCAGCTTGACGCCCATGGCGTTGAGCTTGTCGTAGTTGTCGATCTGCGACTGATTGCCGTCGTCGAGCGAGAACGACGTGGCGGCCTTGAAACCCGCCCAGGGCAGAACCTCGAGCTTGCTGCCGGCCCCGCTGGGCGCGGCCACGCCGGAGTTGGGTCCGGGAGGAAGGCCACACTGGGAGACCACGGTGCTGCCACCTGCGCCCCCACCGCCGCCAGCGCCCGCGCTGCCGCCATCGCGCAGCACCGCGCCGCCGCTGCCGGCGCCAGCCGAGCCGCCGTCCGGTCCCGTCACGCGGCCACCGCTGCCGGGGCCACCACCGCTGGACACGGCGCCCCCAGACGCTGCGCCGCCTGCACCCGCGCCGCCCGAGGCGGTGGCGCCGCCGCTGCCGACCTTCCCGCCGGTCGCGGTCGTCGCGCCGCCCGAGCTGAGGCTTCCACCGGCGGCCGAGCTGCCGCCCGCGGAGCTGGTGCCACCCGCGCCGGCGCTGCCGCCGGAGCCGCCGCTTTGTTGGCCTCCGTTCGTCGAGCTGCCGCCGTTCCCCTCGCTGCCTCCTCCGCCTGAACAACCGGCAACAAACAAGAAGCCTGCAAGAGAAACTGAGAGCGACTTGAACGTCATCCGAAGCCTCCGGTCGAAGACTCTCCCAAACGTCTGATTGGTAGTCTTCGCATTGATGGTCGTGTCTGGGCAAATATGGCTCAGCGGTCTCACGCTACGGCTAGAAAAGAGGGTTATTCTGTGCGGGCCGGCGGCGGGAGGACGAGTGACGCACCCTGCCTGTGAGCGGCGAACCCACTGTCTGGCGGCGTGATATCGTTGGCGCGCCATGCGCTGCCACCACGTCGTCGTGCCTCTGGTCGTTGGGATTGTCTCGCTTGCTGGCCCGTCTGCTTGGGCGCTCGATGCACCGATACTCTCGAGTCCCGCCAATGGCGCTTGGGTCGGGCCGACGCCGACCTTGGCCTGGAAGTCGGTCCCGTCGGCGACGACGTACACGTTGACCGTCTCGCCCACCACGGGGGCAGCCTTGGTGAAGACCGGCCTCATCGCGACCACGTACACGCTCGCGGCTGGCGAAGCCCTCGGCGAAGACGCGGGCCCCTTCGTGTGGCACGTGACCGCCTTCGATGCGGCGGGTGACTTTACCGACAGCACCACACGCTCGTTCTTCGTCGACACCACGCCGGCGGGCGACTTCTCGATTACCTACCCGACCGCCAATGATTGGACCACCAGCTCGGACGCCTACGTGTCGTGGACAGCGGCGAAGGACGCAGGCGGGGGCGTCGCGGCGTACCGCGTGTACTTGGACGGAGCACTGTGCTTGGAGACGAGCAGCACGGCAACGAGAGCGTCGCTCTACCAGACGTCCTGCTACCCCGAGGATGGCACGCACTATTGGTCGGTCGCCGCCGTGGATACCGCCGGGAATCAGACCTGGTGCGCGGACGCGCCTGGCGGACAAGGCGGGCGCGCGTTCCGCATCGACGACACCGGGCCCGACCAGGGGCTGGGCGGGGGTGTGTTCAAGCTCGCCAGCAGGAACCTCGCCCCGAACGGCATGGTCGACACCGGCCTCAACTTCAAAAGTGGGGAAACGGTCAAGATCACCGCCACCGGCGATTGGTGCTTCCTCAGTTGCACGACGGGGTGCATGTCCCCCTCCGGCGAATACTCGGTGTCGGGCGGCGTGCCCACGCAGGACTGCTATCACCAAAGCCTGATTGCCCGGGTGGGCGGGTCGTCCTACAGCTGCGTTGGCACCGGGAATACATTCAAGGCCAAGGGCAGTGGTGTCCTCTCGCTCGGGGTCAACTCGAGCATCGGCTCCTGCAGCGAGAAGACCGTGACCGCCACGGTGGAGGGTGGACGGACCTTCAACCTGGTGGCGCCCTCCGACGGTGCGTCCCTGACCGACAGCGCGCCGACCTTCTCGTGGGAAGCGGCCGCCGACGAAGGCGCGGGCGGTGTCACCTACACACTGTTCGTCGATGGCAAATCGCCGCTCACCTCCATCACCGAGACCAGCGCCAGGTTCTCCGAGCCGCTCGCCGACGGCAAGTACACCTGGTACGTGATCGCGCGCGATGCGCTCGGCAACGGGACCTATTCCACGCGCCGCACGCTGACCGTGGACACCGGCCGTCCGGAGCGGTTCCTGCTCAACACGCCGGCGAACGACACGTGCACCACCGTGCCCACCCCTGCCCTGTGCTGGAACTCTCCGAGCGATGCCACGGCACGCACGTTCGAGCTGCGCATCGACGGAGCCGTCGCGGCCACGTCCACGTCGATCTGCGCGACGCCCACCTCTGCCCTCTCGCAGGGCGTGCATACCTGGTACGTGGTCGCCACCGACCAGGCTGGCAATTCGAGGCAATCGGCCGAGACGCGCACGCTGCGGGTCGACTGGACCCAACCATCCGCGCCCGATCTGGTGTCCCCCGACGATGGCTTCGCCACGGTGGATCCGCCGACCTTCACCTGGACGCAGGCCGCGGACACGGTCGGGATCAAATCCTACGAGCTGTTCGTCGACGGAGCTTCGGTGCGCGTGCTCGGCGGCGACACGCTGACTTGGACCATGACCAAGGAGCTCGGCGTCGGGGACCACACCTGGTACGTGGTGGCCAGTGACCACTGCGGCCACACCGCCCAGTCGACCAGCCGGAGCATCACCGTGAGCCCGTGCACGGTCGACGGCTTGACCCACCCGTGCGCCGGATCCGCGTTCGGCATCTGCAACCCAGGCACCCGCACGTGTACCGCGCCAGGGACCTGGAGCGCCTGCACTGGCGCGGTCGCGCCGGCTCGCGAGACCTGCAACGGCATCGACGACGACTGCGATGGCGTGGTGGACAACGACCCCACGCGCTCCGCCAACCCGTGCGGCGGTATCTGCCAGTTGGGTCACTACCTGAACGATCCCTGCGATGGCGACGACGCCGACCAATGCAGCGAAGGGGTCTGGCGCTGCACCGGCATCAACACCATGGTGTGCGCCGAGACCACGCCGGCAAACGTCGAGATCTGCAACGGTCGCGACGACGATTGCAACAGCGTCGTCGACGATCCGCCGGTGTGCAGTGGCATCCCCGTCGAGCCCGGCATGAATGCCGATGCCGGCGTGGATGCGCCGGTCGACGCCAACCCGGCCGGTCCCGATCTGCCCGCAAGACCGGACGCGGGCCCGGATTTCGCGGGTCGCCTCGACGGCGCGGGCGCGGTGATCGACGGCAGGCTCACCATCCAGGATGCGAGCCGCGACCTCGTCGCCCCCGGCGACGCGGGCGCCACGGTAGATGCGGGTTACCTCCCCGGCAGGGACGCGAACCTCGCCCCATCGGCGGACGCCCCATGGTACGGCGAGGTCATGGCTTCGATTCCCGATGCGAACACCGCGCGGGACGGTGTCACGGCGCCCGGGCCCGACAGCGGAGCTGGGGCGGGCGATACGAGATCACTCGATGCGGGTGGCGCCAAGGCGGCCGACGAGGGCTGCTCGTGCCGCGTTGGTGGGCATGCGTCGCGAGGTCCGTTGGCCTGGCTCCCCTTGGTGGGACTCGCGCTGCTGTTCCTGCGTCGGCGGAGGCGTTGAGCGCACGACTTCGGCGGTCGCGGGCGAGGCCGCCGGGAACACGCCCGTCCCCACCCGACCGGTCTTCCGGGCCCGCGCGGAACCTTGCCAGGCGTGGGCGGTATACGTACCAAGAACGATGGATGACGGGTTTCTGATACGCCAGGTGCTGGGGGGCAACCGCAACGCCTTCCGCATGCTGGTCGTCCGCTACCAGCGGCCGCTGTTTCGGCTCCTGGCCGGCTTCGGCCTCGGCCAAGCCGTGACCGAAGAGCTGGCGCAAGAGGTCTTCCTGCGCGCCTTCCGCGGTCTGTCGAGCTTCGACCCGGCCAAGGCGTCGTTTGCCACCTGGCTGTTCACCATCGCCAAGCGGCTGGCGCTCAACGAGGTCGCCCGCGCCGGCCACCGCAGCCCCCACCTGGAGATCGAGGAAGCGCACTTGCCAGCCGCGGGGACGCCTTCCGCCCAAGAGGCTCTCGAACGAAACGAGCGCGCGGGCCGAGTCCGGCGCGCGCTGCAGGCCCTGCCCGAGACCCTGCGCAGCACCCTGCTGCTCGCCTACCTGAAAGAGCTGTCGCTGGAGCAGATCGCGGAGATCGAGAGCTGTGCCGTAGGCACGGTCAAGTCGCGCATCTTTCGCGGCAAGGCGCTGCTGCGGGCAGCCCTCGTGAACCCGGAGGAACAGACATGAATTCCCCATGCACGACAATTCAGGAACGGATCGTCGCGGGCGATCGCCTCGCCGAGATCGACCAGGCCCACGTCGTCGACTGCGCGCAGTGCTCGCGCCTCGCCGCCGACTGTCTCGTGCTCGACAGCATGGTCGCGGAGGGCATGAACGCCGCCGTCTCCTTGCCCGACGACTTCGCCGACCGGGTGATGAGCCGGCTCGACACGGCCCGCGCCGACCGTTGGCGAGAGCTCTTCGACAGACGCTGGGTTCACGTGGTGTTCGCCAACGTGGGTATCGGGTTCGCGGTGGTGAACCTCGTACGCTTCGTCCTGGCCACGCTGATTCCGACGAGCTTGGGAGCCATGCCATGAAGCACCCACGCCGCCCACTGCTGGCCAGCGCGGCCAGCCTGCTTCTGCCCGGGCTCGGGCAGATCTACAACGGCGAGGTCGCGCGCGGGGTAGCGCTTCTGCTCGCGCTGGCGCTGGCGCTGCCGGCGGCCGCATGGCTGGCGATGCACGGACCACGGCGAATGCTGCTGTTCTTCGTGCTGGCCGGCGTGCTGGCCACGCTGGCCGGCTACGCGTATTCCGTGGTGGCCGCGTACCGGTCGGCGGCGCGCAAGCGCGACGACTTCACGCCAGGGCCATGGAACCGAGGCATCGTCTATCTGGCGGTGTTTCTGTTCGGACACGTGTTCGTGCTCGGGCTCGCCGCCCACATGACGAGATCGGACCTGGTCGAGACCTTCAAGGTGCCGAGCGCCAGCATGCTTCCAAGCATCGTGCCGGGCGATCGATTCTTCGCGGACAAGCGCGTGGGGCATGCGGGCGGACCGAAGATCAGACGCGGCGACGTGGCGGTCTTCGTCTACCCCAACGACCGGACCACCATGTTCGTGAAGCGCGTCGTCGGGCTGCCCGGGGACAAGATCGCCATCGAGGGCACGCGCGTGACCGTGAACGGCGTCTCGCTGGGAGACGAAGAGCGGCACGACCTCGGCGATGCATCTTTGGCCCCGTTGCTCGAGGACCACGTGGCCATTCGCGAGGCGGTCGAGGGCATCGCGTACACCGTGCTCTGGCGCAAGGGTGGCGAGCGGTCGTCGCTGGCGCTGACCGTACCCAATGGACAAGTCTTCGTGCTCGGCGACAACCGCGACGCTTCCAGCGACTCACGCCACTTCGGCGTGCTGCCCCTCGCGGACATCACGGGGGTCGCCCGACAGGTGTGGTTGTCGGTGGACGAGCACGGAGGAATTCGCGGCCGACGTACCGGCGTCCTGCTCGACTGACTCAGCCCGCTGGCCGCAATGCCACGGTGGTCAGCAGGTGGCCTTCGATCTCGGACCAGCGCGACTCGACCCAGAACGGTCCCTCACCCTTGGCCAAGGCGAGCGTGACGGCCACGCTGCCATCGTCACGAGGAAGCACCGTGGCCTCCTGGAACGAGATGTAGCGGCCCACCACCGGGTTGATGGCCTTGTACAGGGCTTCCTTGATCGAGAAATGCAGAACCACCTCGCGCCGACGCCGGTGCTCGGGGATGGTCGCGAGCGCGGCGAGCTCGTCGCGCGTCATCACACGACTGCTGATGTCGGGACGGTTGTCCCACCCCGGCTCGGCCATGGACGACGGCAGCGCAGGGACCGGTTCGATGTCCACGCCCAAGGAAAGACCGCCGACGCTCGCTGCAGCCAGCGCGACCGCCAAGGTCCGCTTGTGGCTGATCGACGCGGTCACGCCCTCGGGAAGCTTGGGCGCCCCGCGGGTCGTGGCCAGCACGGCGCCACGGTCCAGGCCGATGTCGTGCAACGCCCCGTGCAGGGCAAGTCGTCCCGAGAGCCACGTCGTCTTGCGCGCCGGCGACAAGGTGCCCAAGAAGGCCTGTTCTTCGTCCGGCAACCTCGCGATGTCGCCTGGATCGACAGTGCTCGACACCCGCACGCCGACACAACGGCCATGGGGCAGGTCCACCCGGAAGAGAGTATCGGCTGGCATGAAGAGCGCGCCTTCAGCTCACTGAAAGGCCCCCGCAGGGTAGCACGGCAGGGCGCGTTGCGCGCAGCGTTCTGCTGGCCCGCGTTCTGCTGGCCCGGGGCCACTCAGTTTTCTGAGCACGCCCTGCCCCGGATGGCGCGGCCGTGCCCAGCCTGGTTCCCTGCCCCTGCGCTTGGCACGGTGATTTCCGTCGGCACGCCTATTGCTGAGCTCGCAGGCAATTCTTCAAACAGGAGCTGCTATGAAGGTGTTGCTCGTCGGTCCGGACCTGGAAGAGAACCTGTCGCTGCGCTACCTCGCCTCGTCGCTGAGAGCCGCGGGCCACCAGCCGACCATCGTCGCCTTCGAGACCGCGGCGGACGGGCCTGCCGTGTTGGCCGCGGCCAAGCAGACGGATCTCGTGGGACTCTCCCTGTGCTACCAGATCCGCGCGACCGAGTTCCTGGACCTGGCGAAGGCCTTGAAGAAGGCCTCGCCGGAAAGGAAGGTGATCGCCGGCGGCCACTTCGCCTCGTGCGCGGCGGACGAGCTTCTGCGACATCACCCCGAGCTGGACCTGATCGCGATCCACGAGTGCGAGCAAACCCTCACCGAGCTGGCGTCGCTGCCGTCGTGGACCGACGAGGCGCTCGCCGGCGTCCCTGGCGTCGTCTTCCGCGGACGGCAAGGGCCAGAGCGCTCGGCCGCACGCCCGGCACTGGAGAACCTGGTTGCGCTGCCTTGGCCCGATCGCACAGGCCCGGCGCGACTGATGGCGGGCGTACCGACCGCCTACATGATGGGCAGCCGAGGCTGCCTGTCGGCGTGCGACTACTGTTGCATCTCGACCATGCACCGGATGGTGTCGGGCAGGCGCTTCCGCCAGCGCAGCCCCGAGGACATCGTCGCCGAGATGGCGACCCTGTACCACGATCGCGGCGTACGACAGTTCATCTTCCACGACGACAACTTCTTGGTGCCCGATGTCGAGCGCAACCTCGATCGCATCGACGCCATCGACCGCCTGATGCGGAAGGGTGGCCTGCGGCGGGTCGCGCTCGCCCTCAAGTGTCGCCCGGGCGACGTGAATCGCCAGGTCTTCCTGCGGCTGCGCGAGATGGGACTTCTGCGCGTGTTTCTCGGCATCGAATCGGGCAGCCGGTCCGGGCTCGCCTCCATCGGTCGGCGCCAGACCGTGGCCGACGAACACGCGGCCCTCGACCTGTGCGAAGACCTCGGCATCTCGACCCAGTACACGCTCATCATGTTCCATCCCGAGGCGACCTTGGCCTCGATGCGCGAGGATCTGGCCTTCGTGACCGCGCACCCCGGACACCCGCTCTCGTTCTGTCGGGCCGAGATCTACGCCGGCACCCCGCTCGAACAGCGCATGCTGCGAAGCCAGCGCGCGTACGGAAACTACCTGGCCCGCGCCTACGACTACTCCGATCCCATGACCAAGCACGCCTGGCTGGCCGCCTCCGAGCTACTGCCGCAGCGATGCTTCGCGCAGGACCACGTGCTCGGACAGATCATTCGGCTGGACCACCAAGCCACGATCCTGCGCCACTTCTACGAAGGACGCGAAGTCGACGCCTTGGTGGCGAGCTTCCTCGGGTTCGAGCGAACCACGAACCTCGAAAGCGTCGCTCTCATAAGCGAGATGTTCTCGCTGTGCGAAGCCCACCCCGATCCCGAGTCGCGGGAGTTCCGCTCGGCATTCGCAGACCTGCGCGAGCGCGAGCGCATTCGTTGCGACTTCCTGATTCGGCAGCTGTGCACGTTCCGGGAAAAAATCCGGGAGCGCTCGCTGGGCGCCATGGGCCTCGCGCAACCGACGCGCGTACCCGCAGCGCGCGCGGGCTTCCTGGAACGTCTGCCCCGTCATGCGGCCGCGGCCTTCCTGGCCGTGGGCTTGCTCAACTGCGACTCGAAGCCCCAGATGAACCGTGCGGGCAAGGATGGTGGCGCGACCGACAGCTCGCAGTCGACGGACACCAAGGTCATCTCCGACGCGAAGATCTTCAAGGACCAGGGCGGCATGATCGAAGCGCCGCCCCCGCCCATGGACGCGCCCATGATCAAGTACGACGCAGGTGCGGACCAAGGCGCCGACGTGCCGCCCGACGCTGGCGCCGACGCCAAGCGCGACACGCAGGTGAGCGAGGCGGGCAGCCTCGACAGCGGCCTGGGCGACGGCAAGACCGTCGCGGATGCGCTGGTGTTCAAGGACCAGGGGGGAATGATCGAAGCTCCACCACCGCCCATGGACGCGCGTCCCGACAGGAAGGACTGACCGCGAGGCGCGCCCCGAGCGCGCTACGGCGGGTTCTGGTCGCGCCCGCCGATGATCTTGGCCCAGCGCGGGGGCAGCCAACCAGCCAGCGTCTTCCTGAGCGACTGAGCCACCGACTCGGGAGGCGGCGGGTTGAGGATCTGTTCGTCGTAGATGGCGTTGATGTCCCCGCTGGTCAGGACCGCGATCACGGTGGGGGGCTCGCTTTCGGCGTTCACCACCAGCAGGTCCTCGCAGTCGAACGCGGACATCTTGGTCAGCGCCGCGTGCAGGCTCTGCTCGGCGGTGACGGTCACGGCGGGCGAGGCCAGCTCGCGGGCGGTGATGTGCTCGTGGGTCGCGGCGCGCCGGCCGAGCGCCCGCTGTACCGCCAAGACCGAAAGCACGCCGCTGAGCGCGCCCGCATCGTCGACCACGGGCAGACAAGTGTTGTCGCAGGAGGCGAAGCGCTCGATGAGCACCGGGAGCGAGGTGCGTTCCGGGACCGCCACCGGCTGCGAGCGCGAGCGTAGCGCCAGGATGTCGCCGACCGTGGTGCGTTCGAGCATGGTGCGAATGATCGAGCGCTGGTGCGCGGGCGAGGACGAGCGCCCGGGGATCTGCTTCTCGAAGATGCTGTGGCGTCTCACCAGCAGGAAGCCGAGCATGCACACGAACATGGTGGGGACGAGCAGGTGGTAGTTGCCCGTCATCTCGCTGACCATGATCACCGTGGAGATGGGCACATGGGCCGCCGCGGAGAAGAACCCGGCCATGCCCACCATGGCAAAGGCGCCGGGATCGGGGACCAACGTGGGGGTCCATCGATGAAAGAGCAGCCCGACCGCCCCACCCAACGAGCCGCCGATCACCACCGCCGGGCCAAATACGCCGCCGCTGCCCCCCGTTGCCACGGTGAAGGACGTGGTCAGCGTCTTGGCCACCGCGATGATCAGAAACATCAGCACCGTTCCCTCGCCGCTGAACGCACCCTGCAACACGCCGAACCCGGTGGACAGCGCCTGGGGCACGAACAGACCGATGGCACCGACGACGAGCCCGCCCAAGGCCGGCTTGGCCCATTTGGGCAGCGCGAACGCCCGAAAGCGATCGCGCACGCCGTAGAAAACCTGGGGGTAGAGCCGACCACCCAGGGCCACCACCAGGGCGAGGGCCAGGTAGGGTCCCAGCTCCAGCGGCGAGCGGAAGCGAAACTCGGGTGTGTCGAACAGGGCGTGCCAGCCGAAGATCGAGCCAAAGGTGCTGTAGGCCACGATGGACGAGAGAATGCCCGGCGCGACCACCTCGGGCTCCATGTCCATGTCGCGATAGAGAACCTCGGCGGCGAACAACGCACCCGCCAGGGGGGCGCGAAAGATCGCGCCGATGCCAGCGCCCATGCCGGCCACCATGATGATGCGGCGTTGCCGCGTCGATAGCCCCAGCCACTGCGCCAGGTTCGAGCCCAGGCCGGCCCCTATCTGTGCGATGGGCCCCTCCCGTCCCGCCGAGCCGCCCGTGCCCATCGTGATGGCCGCGGTCAACGCCTTGACCAGGGGCACGCGCGCGCGGATCTTGCCGTCGCGATGGTGGTACGCATCGATGGCCGCGTCGGTGCCATGTCCGCCCGCCTCGGGCGCCAGCCAGTAGACCAAAAGGCCGCTCGCCAAACCGCCCAGCGAGGGAAGAACGAAGAGCAGCCAGCGCGAAAGCGGGCGCGCCGTGGGTGCGAACAACTCGGCCTCGCCCGAAGGGCCGCCGGGTCGATAACCCGCGATGCCGTCCATGAAGAGGTGCTTGCTGAGTCCGAGCAAGTAGTGAAAGCCCGCGGCGCCGAGGCCGGCCACGATCCCGACCGCGGCACACAGGAGCAGCAGTGTTCCGAAGTTGACGAAATGTTGGCGGTACTCGACGGACGACCGTCCGGCTCGACTCATGCAAAACCTCGGGCGATACATACCGCAATCTCGTGCATGGTGCGGAACCTCATGCGGACTGGCGCGCGCCCCGAACGGATCGGCTGACCGCGCGGGATTCTTGAATCTACTCGCTGATCTTCAGCGATCGTTCACGAGCGCCAGCGCCAGGGTAAGCTCTCCGGCTCGCATGAGCTACCTCCTGATGTCGATACTTGCGCTGGCGGCGCCCGGCCCGTCCCTCGACCTGCGGCTCGCGTGCGTGGCGCCCAATGTCGCCGTCGGACAAACCCTGCGGTTGACCCTGGCCATCACCAACCGGTCCAGCCGCGCCGTCGTGGTGGACAACGGCAGCTTGACCAGCTTCACCGTGGTGGAGAACCCAGACGGCACGGCAATCCCGCAATGGCCGTTCATGGACATCCTGACCGACTCGCCCGGGAAGGAGGCCTACTGGAAGATCAAGCCCGGCCAGACAGTCACGCTGCCGCTGTCCATCGAGCTCGCCCGGAAAAACTGGTCCGGCTTCGGTATCCCGGGCGGCACCTACCAAGGGGTTGCTCTGGAATTCCACTACCAGCACGGCGCCGCCATCCACGCCCTCGCATCCGTGCCCACGACCGTCGTCTTGAAGCAACACTGGATCAGCGACGCCACCACGGTGCATAGCCGAGCGAAACGAATCGGCGTCCGTGGTGCCTGGGCGGGCAGCCTCGCCTCGAACCCGGTGACAGTCCAGGTCGCCGAGGGCCGCACCGTCTTGCGAATCGCGGTCCCCAATCCCAAGCAGCCAGATGCCTTGTCGACCGCGACACGGTCCATGGTCGTGGCGTTGGAAAAAGCCGGCCTGCGCGTGATCGGCGTGGATGGTTTCGCCACCCAGAGGCTCAAGATTCAGGGCGATCCGAAGGCGCTCGCTCGCCACGGCGCGACCCTCGAACAGGTCGCCAGCGCCCTGCACCAGGTTGTCCCCGCGCCAGTCTTCGCGACCATGCAGGTGGATCCGCCGACCCATACCGTCGACCTGGTCTTCCAGGAGCGGCATTGGGATCCCCAGCGGCGGTTCGACCAGGCGTTGGTGGAGGCCATCGGCAACGCCAAGGTTCAGACGGTACCGCTGCGAGCCCTGGCGTCGCTCCATGTCACGCCGGGGACCTCGCACGCACGCCACGGGGAGCTCCCCGTGTTGCTCGTCCAGATCGCGTCCCCGCACCCCAAGCTCGACGAGGTGGTCCGCCGTCTCCGTGACGATCATCCTGAAGCGACGGTCGAACGACTCGCGACCTCAACCGAGGAGAGCCTGCCCCGATGACGAAGGCGGTGCTCGGCATCGTCGCGCTCCTCTGCGCGGGCCCTGCCCTGGCTCGGCCGGGAAAGGGCAAGACCATTCTGGATTACTACCTGTCGCAGGCCATCGAGGACCGCCTGCCCCCGCGTCCCGAGCCCGGCACGGATCGTCGTGCCGATATCCGCGGGCAGGATGTGCGGGCCGGATACCTGCGCTTGCACCTCGGTCTCGCGGAGAGCGCCGAGATGAAGCTCTTCCATCTTTCCGATGGGACGCCGCTTCTGGCCCTGGCCAAGACTGGCTGTTGCTGCGAGGGCACCTGCGTGCGCAGCATCCTTTTCCTGGCCGACCGGGGCGGCGAGCTCGTGGACGTCACCAAGACGGTATGGACCGATCCCAGCGTCGAGGACAAGCGTCGGTCCGTCGAGCGACGCCTGCCCCCCGGTGAGCAGTGGATGGCCAACCACATCGCCGACACGGCCGCGTACCGGCTGCCCAGAACCACGGCGGCCGTCTTCGTCCAAGAGGGCTCGCGCGTCTACATGCGCTTCCGGCTCAAAGGCGACAAGTTCGTCCGCTACTGAGAGAGCGCGCGGCCCCGCCGGGTCAGATCTTGATCCCGTCCAGGGGGTCGGTCGGCGGTGTGTCCATTTCGAAGTTGAAGAACAACTGGTGCTGCAGGTCGTATTCGATACCCCAGCTCTGGTTTGCGGCCTCGCAGCGTCGGACGTAGGTCGATTTGGTGTCGCCGGTCGCCTTCAGGTAGGCGTTGACGTAGATGAAGCGGCGGTCGCCCCGGCTGAACCCGACGTACTGCCGACCGAACGCCGCGGGGGGCTTGCGCAACCGCTTGGTCAGCCCCGTGATCTCCAGGTACTGCAGCAGCGACTGATCGATCTTCGCCATGTCGGCCGGGCTCACCTGCCAGTAGGACGTCATCCCCTGAGGCACCGGCCGCGAACAATTGCGAAATCCCGCGTTGAAGGCTGCGATCTTCAGCGGGATTGCCGAGGACTTCTTGGCCGCGGCTGCCGGGCTGACCGAAAACAGGAATGTCAGTGCTACGACAACTTTTCGAATCATACTTCGTGACTCCACTACGTCCGGCTGGTCGCCGGAGCCAGATGAGGTCGGCACCATAGCATCTTCCCACGGCGCAAAGCTCGCTATCGCGCACGTACCTGCCAGGGGCGCATAGGTAACCAAAGCAGGGCGTCGGAATCCAACGTACCAGCGACAACGATTCAAGGTATACGGAACCGCAATATGGCAAAAACAGCATTCCAAGGCTCCCCCGTCTCCACCGTCGGCACTCTTCCCGCGCTGGGCTCCAAGGCCCCGGATTTCAAGCTGGTGAAGGGCGACCTATCCGAGATCACGCTCTCTTCCTTGAAGGGCAAGAAGGTGGTTCTGAACATCTTCCCCAGCATCGACACCGGCGTCTGCGCTGCATCGGTGCGCCGCTTCAACCAGGAGGCCGCGGGACGCAAGGACGTGGTGGTCCTGTGTATCTCTCGCGACCTTCCGTTCGCAAGCGCGCGCTTCTGCGGCGCCGAGGGCATCACCAACGTCGTCACCGCCTCCGAGTATCGCGATCAGGACTTCAGCAAGGCGTACGGCATTCTGATCTCCGACTCGGCTTTGGTGGGCCTGCACGCGCGCTCGGTTGTCGTGGTCGACGAAGACGGTGTCGTGAAGCACACCGAATTGGTCCCCGAGATCACGCAAGAGCCGAACTACGCAGCGGCCCTCGCAGCGCTGTAGCCAGGCGCGTTGGCGATTTGAAGGCGCTGGCTGGATAAGAGCGATTCAGGACCCGTGGCGCCGTCGACGTGGCCCGCCCCTGGCCAGGGAGCAGCGGCCCTGCTGGAAATCTGAGCAGCTTGACGAAGCTGTACCGATCGGTATACTTCCACCATGAGCGATGAGAATCGGGCCCGCATCCTGCGCAAGGCGCTCGCGCTCTTCATGGCTCACGGCTACGACGGCGTGGGCGTCCAGCAACTGGCCGAGGCGGCGGGGGTCCAGAAGCCGACCCTGTACCATTACTTTGGCAACAAGGCGGGCATTCTGCGTGCTTTGCTGACCGAGTATCTCGATCCCTTCTACCAGACGCTGGCAGAGTCCTCCGCCCGTGAGCGGGACCCGATGGCGGCCCTGGCCGCCTTGGCGCGATCGACCCTCGCATTCTCCCGACAGGAGCCGGATCTGTATCGGCTGCTCTTGGCGCTGTGGTTTGCGCCGCCCAAGAGCGATGCCTATGAGCTGGCCCGGCGGTTTCACGAGCGTCACTACGCCGTGGTGGAAGCGGTGTTCGTGGCCCTTGCGAAGGTCCATCCGGAAATGAAGGGCAGACACCGGCTCCACGCGGCCGGCTTTCTCGGGATGCTGAACAATTGCGTCTCGCTAGCGCTGAACGGCTACATCAAGATCGACGACAAGTCCCTTGGCTTGTCGGTCGACGAGTTCTTGTACGGCATCTTGGCCCGATAGCGTCCAGCTCTCCTTTGGGATTTCCCATGTCCACCATCTATACCGTTCGGTACACACTCATCAAGGAGCACACATGCATTCACTGCAAGGAAAAACCGTGGTTCTGACCGGAGCGGCGTCCGGAATCGGCAAGTCCCTGGCACTTCTCCTGGCCTCTCGTGGGGCCCACCTGGTTCTGCTCGACAAGGATGAGGACGGCCTTGCCCTCACGAAGTCACTCTGCAGCGGGGCTGACGTTCGGGTGTTCCCGGTGGATGTGTCGAACCGCGATCAGGTCGACCAAGTCGCCCGTAGCGTGGCGGGCGACAACCTCGGCGTCGATGTTCTGGTGAACAACGCGGGGGTGTCGTCGTCCGGTGCCGTAGCAGAGCTGACTTATGCGACGCTCCGCTGGACCATGGACATCAACTTCTGGGGAACCGTCCACTGCACCCACGCCTTCCTCCCCCAGCTACTCGCGCGCAAGGAGTCGGCCTTGGTCAACGTATCCAGCGTGTACGGGCTGATCGGGGTGCCTGGACAGGCCGCCTATTGCGCCAGCAAGTTCGCCGTTCGGGGCTTCACGGAAGCCATCCGCCAAGACCTGCGCGACAGCAGTGTCACCGTGACATTGGTATTCCCCGGCGGCGTTCGCACCAACATCGTCAGAAGCTCACGCTCGGATGCGACCCTGCCGCCCAACCTGCAGGCCATCACTCGGCAGGTCTTCGAAGCGTCTCTGCAAACGTCACCGGACGAGGCTGCGCGGGCCATCGTGCGCGGGATCGAGAAGGGGTCGCCTCGGGTCCTGATCGGCCGAGACGCCAGCAAGATCGATCGCCTGGCCCGTCTGCTGCCTGGTCACTACGACGCCGCCGTGGCCCGCAGCGCCACCAGACTTCGTGATGCGGTCACTCGTGCCGCGGGCGCGTGAGAACCGAGTGGGTGCCCACGACAGGGCGAAGATCGGAAAGCCACGCCGTCCGTGGTATCGCGGGCGCGAGTGGGCCACGGCGTCCGCTGGGCTAGTTCAGCCAGATGAGATAGCGGAGCTTGCGCTCGAACGACTCTTGTCCGCGCTCGATCTCGCCCTTCATGCGTAGGACGCGCATGGGCAGCGGCGAGGCCGTCATCGACGGCCGGTAGGCGTCGCCGAACAGGGTGCGCAGTAGCTGCTCCATCGCGGCCGGGCTCGTGCGCGAAGCGTGGTCAAGGTTCTCCAAGGTCCCGAGGTCGACGACGATGTCGCCCGGCCGATCGAACAGGCGACCGAAGTCCAGATAGCCTTTGGGAGGCGAGGGCCACTGATGCTCGCCCAGCTGGGCGAGCTGGGCGACGTCCAGGCCCTCGTGCCCCTGCACCAGCCTCACCACGTCGGCCAGGATCTGCCCCCAGGTCTCGTACAGGGCTTCGTCCACCGGAAGCGGCAGGGGATGGTTCTTCTGGCGCGGGTTGGGGACCCATTCGTTGACGTCGTCGGTCTCGGCGAGATAGCGCTTGCGCGCCGACTCGGCCGCGGCCAGCCCGGCCAGGATGAGGGACTTGGCCTTGGTGATCCGCGTCGGCTCCGCGAGGCGGATGGTGATGCTCGTGGGGCGCTCGCGGCGGGCCTTCATCAGCCTCTCCAGCTCGCTGAAGTCGTAGGCCATCACGATGCTCAAGGCGGCGTGTTGGAAGAGCACCATGGCGCGCGCCCAGTCCACGTCACCAAGGTCGAAGTGGAAGGTCGGCCTGCGCCGAGGATCGACCTTGGGGATCTGCTCGCCCGCGCTGTCCACCTCGATCTCGAACAGCGCCTCGTCGCGCCGGTCGATGCGTCCGTTGTGGTTCCAGTCGTACTTCCAACAAGCCAGGCACAGGTCGAGCGCGAAGTTGCTGTCGGTGCTCGCGGTGTCCAGGTGCTTCTCCACCGTCGCGAGCCCCTCCTCTGCCGTGGTCAGCGCGTAAGCCAGGTACTGGAAGTTCACCCCTCGCATCGCCCCCATACCCACCGAGACCATGTCCTGGACGAGTTGGTGGAGGGTGCGCTTGTACCTTGCGATGGCGACGACCACGTTGGCTTGAGCGTTGGGGGCGTCGGCGGCCAGGATCTCCTTGGCCTTGCTCTCGGCTTCCTCGAAGCGGCTCTCCTGCAACAAGCGGATCGCCGGGGCCGGATCGATCTTGTTCTGTCGGGGACGGGCCTCACCGGCCACCTGGGTGGTCGCGCAGGAGGCAAGCAAGCAAAGAAGAACGAAGGCAAAGCTACATTTCATGGGCTACTCGCGCGGTCCTCCCCTCTTACCACATGGCCGCCCGACATTGCCCCCGGTCCTGGGACGGCCTACCGTCGCTTTTCCCCAACCCTCTCCTGCAAGTCCGCCAGCACGTCCTCGATCTGCTCGAGGCTCGCCCGCAGGTCATCGGCGATCTCGGCGGCGATGATGTGCGGGTCGGGAAGGCTGGCCGAGTCCTCCAGGCTTTCGTCGCGCAGCCAGAAGATGTCCAGGCTGGCCTTGTCGCGGGCGATGATCTCGTCGTAGCTGAAGGCACGCCAGCGCCCCTCGGGATTCTTCTCGGACCAGGTCGCTTTGCGGTGATGGCGGTCGGCCGGGTTGTACAGCTTGACGAACTCGTCCAGGTCGGCGCGTGCCAGGCGGTTCTGCTTGAGCGTGAAGTGCTGGTTCGTGCGCAGGTCGTAGAACCACACCTTCGTGGTCCACGGCGTCTCGCGCGCGGGCTTGCGGTCGAAGAACAGCACGTTCGCCTTCACGCCTTGCGCGTAGAAGATCCCGGTCGGCAGGCGCAGCACCGTGTGCAGCTCGCACTCGTGCATCAGCTTGCGACGGATCTTTTCGCCGGCGCCGCCCTCGAAGAGCACGTTGTCGGGCACGACCACCGCCGCGCGCCCGTTCATCTTCAGCATCGACTTCACGTGCTGGAGGAAATTGAGCTGCTTGTTGCTGGTGGTGGTCCAGAAGTCGGATCGGCTGTAGGTGATGGACTCCTTGTCCGTCTCGCCCTCCTCGGTGACCACGGTGATCGACGACTTCTTGCCGAACGGCGGGTTGGTCAGCACCACGTCGACCAGCTCGGCGGGTGGGCTGCGAAGTGCATCCTTGCCACTGTCCACCGGCACCGGGCTTTCCGAATCATCCGGTCCGATCCCGTGCAGAAACAGGTTCATCGCGCACAGGCGGCCGACGCCCTCCACCAGCTCGACGCCGCGCAACGCTTGGTAGCGCAGGTGCTTCTTCTGCGCCTTGTCCAGCTTGGGGCTCTTCGACAGGAAATCGTAGGCCGCCAGCAGGAAGCCGCCCGTGCCGCAGGCTGGATCGGCGATGACCTCGCCCGGCTTGGGCCAAACCGTTTCGACCACGGCCTGAATCAGCGGCCTGGGCGTGAAGTACTGGCCAGCCCCACCCTTCACGTCCTGGGCATTGCGCTCCAGCAGTCCTTCATAGGCGTCGCCCTTCACGTCGGCCGACATGGACAGCCAGCTCTCCTTGCCGATCAGCTCGACGATGAGCTGGCGCAGCTTGGCCGGATCCTGGATCTTGTTCTGCGCCTTGCGGAAGATGAGGCCCAGCATCCCGCCCTTCTGCCCAAGCTCGTGCAGCGTCTTGCGGTAGTGCTCCTCCAGCTTGGCGCCTTCCATCTGCGGCGCCGACAGGTCGGCCCAGCGGTAGCCCTTCGGGATCGGCTGAGTCTCCCCCGTCTGCTCGGCCCGCTCCTCGGCCATCTTCAGGAACAGCAGCGTGGTGAGCTGTTCCAGGTAGTCCTGGTACGACAGCCCGTCGTCGCGCAGGACCTGGCAGTAGCTCCAAAGCTTGCCGACCAGTCGGTTGGAGGAGTCGTCTTGCATGGTGTTATGCGGTTCAATCTGATTCAGGAAAATACAGCGAACCCTAAGTTGGCGGACTTGTTCATAATTATTGCCTACTCGGATTTGTTTTCATGGCCCTGTGAAATTGGAAATAAGTCCGGCTGGCTTTCCTCGCCCGGCAAGCGATAGCGACGACTCTTCTTTCCAACCTCCGGCTCGACCGGGACCAGCAACCCGGCCTCGACCCAACGCTTCAGCATCCGGGAAGCGCGAACCGAGTCATCGGTGCGCAGGACGGCCCGAACCTCAGCGTTCCCCACCGATCCGGCTGCCCGCGCCCTCGCCTCAACCTGAGTCCAGACCGTGGGCCGTTCCTCATTCAGGAGAATGGTGACCACCGCATCGCGCGAGATCTCGGGTGGCGCATGGAAGACCGGCGAGTAGAGGCCCGCCTGGTCCATCACGCTGACCATCATCCGCACGCCCTCGCCAGCATCGAGGTTCGGCGGGTTGGGGAACTCGCGCAGGTGATCCACCAGACTGCGGTTGCGCGGTTGCGAGCCCACCACCGCGATGTTTCGCGCATTCACGCGACCAGGGAAGACGCCCGGGCTTTCGATCTCGATGTGGTCGTCGAAGATCCGAATCTGGATGTCCGCCGAGTGGCGGTAGTCCCGGTGGATGACCGCGTTGGTGATGGCCTCGCGAATCACCCGCAGCGGGTACTTCTGGACAATCTCGAACCCCAGCGGCCCCACCTGCACGCCCGAGGCCAAGGCATCCACCGTCATCTCCACGGCCGTGCGAATCTGCTCAATCAGCGGGCCGCCCGCCGTGCGCGGCGGACGCACCAGATTGGTCGTGGCCGAATGCTCGATGCGCTCGCCCTTGTAATGGAAGACCCGCACCGTGCACTTGCTGTCGAGCAAGCCATTCGGCTCTTCCGCGAACAGCAGCACGGCCGCGCGCGTGGGCGCCAGCTTTCCGTCTGGTCCCTCTTTCGCCAGCCCCACGTGGCGAAGCGCCTCGGGCAGCGCGCGTGAAATCCTGCGCGTCTCGGCATAGCGTCGCCAGGTGCTGGTATCGAGCAGATCGAACGCCACCGGAACCGGATCATCCACCACACTGCGGGTTCCCCGGCGCAGCGAAAGGTCCGTGATCTCGGCCGCGCAAAGCTGCTGGTTGGTGGCGCCGAATCGGGCCAGGGTCGCGCCGTTGACGATCGAGTGCACGGCCGCGCTCTGGTGGATCTGGACGAACCCGATCCGCCCCGGCTTCCCATCGCGCAAGGTGCAGGGGATCTCCTCGAAACGCACCTCATCCACCGGCGGCGGAGCCAAGAGCGGCGTGATCCGCCCACGAATCAAACGCTGCAGCTCTCCCACGGCCTCTGGGTTCTCCTCGATCCCGTACAGCCGGTCCTGCCCCTTGCCCTTCTTGGGATCCTCGACGCCCAGAAAGATGACCCCACCGCTCGAATTCGCGAAGGCCACCGCCGACTCGACCGCGCGCTCGTTCCTTCCCGCCCGCTTGAACTCGAAGTGCTGCCCCTCGTCGAGCGAGAGGATCCACGCGACAAGCTCTTGCGGCGTCGGATGCGGGGCCGGACGTTTCATCGTGCTTTCTTCTTGGGCGGACGGACCGCCCTGCCCGAGCTTACCCCGGCCTCGCGCTGGGCGCGGATGCGGTCGAGGAGCACGGAGGCCGGCTCGTCGTTCGG
>CAZYFU010000082.1:0-28168 GCA_964647025.1 uncultured Myxococcales bacterium
GTCGAGAAGTATGAGCAGGGCCAGTACCTCTGGCTCAGGTGCAAGGTTGAGGACCGGCAGGTCTTCCAGGGCCGCCGCGGCCTCGCAGGCTTCCCCGCGCGCGCAGCGGAAGCGACACAGTCGGTCGGCAGCTTGGCGACTGGAAGCTTCGGCGATGGCATGAGCGAGACAAGGGGACCAAGGTCCCGCCTACGGGCTAAATCGGGTAGCTGCCCGCCCCGAACTCATGGGATGGCCTGACATCGCGCTCTGCTCTCCGAATTTCCTGACAAGCGGTTGCGCTTGACGGCCGGCGCGTATCCGTCGGAACCTCAGCCCATGCTTGCACTCCAAGGGCTCCCACTTCTCCTCGTCGGGCTTCTGGCGGCTGGTCCGGGGCCGGCAGCGAAGAACATCGCGGTCGAGCTCGAGCGGGGCGAGAAGCTGTTCAAGGGGGGCGATCTGGCCGGGGCGCTGCAGGCGTTCGATGCCGCCGCCAAGATCGACGCCAAGGATGCGCGCCCGGTCTACCTGCGTGGCGTGGTGCTGGAGAAGAAGAACGACGTGCCCGGCGCCGAGAAGGCCTACCGCGAGGCCATCGCCCGCGACGGCAAGTTCGCCCCGGCCCAGAACAACCTGGGCGCGATCCTGCTTGGCCGGAACGAGCTCGCCGGCGCCGAGAAGGCCCTCGTCGCCGCGAGCACGGCCGATCCGAAGAACGCCAGCGCGGCCTTCAACCTGGGCCTTCTGCGAGAGGCGATGAAGCAGCCGCGCGAGGCGGCGGCGGCCTACCGGAGAGCAGTGCAGCTGAGGCCCAACGACGGCACCAGCCGCGCCAACCTGTGCGCCGTGCTGCGCAAGCAGGGCGATCTCGACGGGGCCCTCGCGGAGTGCCGTCAAGCCGTGCGCCTGTTGCCGGAGAGCCCGACGGCGCTGACCAACCTCGGGCTGCTGCTCTCCGACAAGCGGCAGCTCGACGAGGCCCGCGAGACGCTGCGCAAGGCCACCCAACTCGACCCCAAGTTCGCGCCCGCGTGGACTGGCCTCGGCCGGGTCGAGCTTCGCCGAAAGGACGGCGCGGCCGCGGTCGACGCGCTGACCAAGGCCGCCAAGCTCGAGCCCAAGGACTCGGGCATCGCCGCCGACTACTGCCGGGCGCTGGTGGAGAAGGATCTCAAGGCCAAGGCCGCTCTCGACGAGTGTCAGAGGGCGGCCGCGCTGGATCCCGACAACGCGCTCGCTCGCTACGAGCTGACCAAGGTCCTGGTGGTGCGGGGCGATTGCGTGGGCGCCAAGGCCGCGCAGGCCAAGTTGGATGCCATGCCCAACGTCGGTGCGAAAGCGAAAGCACAAGCAGACGAGATCGTGAAGACCTGCGTTCAAGGCAAAGCCGCGAAGCCGAGCGGCGAGGGCAAGGGCGGCAGGAAGTAGCCTTTGGCGCGCGTAAGGCAGGTCTGCGACCCGCGGCTTCTGATCTTCGGCCTCGCACTCGTGCTGGTCGATGGGGCGGCGTGCAAGCGTCCACCCGCGCCGGTGAAGCAGCCCATGGCGTTCTCGCACAAGCGCCACATGGAGGCCGACATGAAGTGCCTCACCTGCCACCCCGGCGCGGAGGACGAAGCGCAGGCGCAGTTCCCGACGGTGGCCGACTGCATGGACTGCCACCACAAGGCGCGCGGCGAGCACCCGGACGAGCCGCGGGTGCGGCAGTTCGCCGCCCTCAAGCAGGAGATCCCGTGGATTCGCGTGGATCGCCTGCCGGGGCACGTGTATTTCTCGCATGCCGCGCACGTGACCCTGGGCAAGATGAAATGCGAGGAGTGCCACCAAGGGACCGCCCAGGCGACGGTCCCGTTGTCATTGCCCGACGTGAACCAGACGATGGACGACTGCATGCAGTGCCACCGCGAGCGCGGGGCGAGCAACCAGTGCAAGACTTGTCACAAGTGAACCATGGCTGACCTTGGCAGACGTCGATTCCTTGCTGGCGCGGGCCTCGCGGCGGGGGTGGTCGGTGGCTGCCGTTCGGCGCGGGATCCGTACACGGCCCCCAAGGCACCGTTGCCGCCGACGCTGGCGGTGCGCCCCGGATCCGAGAGCCACGTCCTGTCCACGTGCGGCCTGTGCGACGCCGGGTGCGGGATTCGAGTTCGCGTGGTCGAAGGCCGCGCCGTCAAGATCGAGGGCAACCCCGAATCGCCGGTGAATCGTGGCGGGCTCTGTGCACGGGGCTTGGCGGGCTTGCAGCTGCTCTACCACCCGGATCGTGTGCGCGCCCCCATGCGCCGACGGGGCGAGCGCGGGGCCAAGCAGTGGGAGACGGTCTCGTGGGAGGCGGCCATCGGTGAGCTCGGCGACCGCCTGGGCAAGCTACGCGAGGCCGGCAGAGCGACGGGCGTGCTGCTGCTCGACGGACAACCGCGGGGCGCGACCCACGCGCTTTGGGGCCGCTTCATGGCCGCCTTGGGCTCGCCCAATCACGTGGGCCACGGCGCCACCAGCCGCGCCGGCGTGGCGGAGACCCTGCGAACCATGACTGGCAAGGCGGGCATCCCGGGCTACGGTTTCGAGGGGGCGGGCTGCGTGCTTCTGCTCGGGACCGGGGCGCTGGAGTCGTCGCCGCAGTCGATCCACCTCGCGCGTGCCATGGCCGGCGCCGCGCGACCGCGCCTGCTGTGCGTGTCACCCCGGCTACCCAGGAGTGCCGCGTTCGTGGACGAATGGCTCCCGGTGAAGCCAGGCCACGCGTCGGCCTTGCTGCTCGGTGTCCTGCACGTGCTTTTCCGAGACCAGTTGGTGGACGAAGCGGCGATCGAGAAGGCGCGCGGCATAGCCGAGCTTCGCACGGTGGTGAAGGTCTCGTACTCGCCCGCGCAGGCGGGCGCGCTGGCGGGCGTGCCGGCTGGCCGCGTCGAAGCCCTGGCGCGCGAGTTGGCCGCCAGCCGGCCATCGGTGGCGGTGGTGGACGAGGACACCAGGGACAGCGTGGCGACCGCGGCGGCGTTGATCCTCAACACGGTCCTGTCCAGCGTCGGTGTCGAAGGCGGGATGCTGCTCGACGCCGATGAGGCGTGGGGTGACGTGCCCGACTTGGGCGCCGATGGGGCCAACCGTCCCGCCATCACCACATCCGCCATCGACGGCAGATCCAATCCACGCATATCGCGGATGCTGGCCGTGCCCGATGCCATCCTGAACGCCAAGCCGTGCCCGGTGGAAGTGCTGCTGCAGCACTGCTCGAACCCCGTCTTCTCCAAGCCCGCGGGCGCCAAGTGGGCGCGGGCGATCGAGCGGATCCCGTTCGTCGTGTCGTTCTCGCCCATCTTCGACGAGTCGACCCGATGGGCCGACCTGCTCTTGCCGGACCTGACCTACCTCGAAAGCTGGGACTTGGTGGTGCCCGCCCGAGGATCGGGGGTGGTGTCGCTTCGGCAGCCGGTCGCATCGTCGCTGGCGAACGCCATGCAGGCGGGCGAGGTGATCCTGCGCCTGGCTGCGCTGCTCGGCGGGAAGGTCGCCGAAGCACTGCCCTGGAAGACCTTTCGCGACGCCGCGGTGGCCGGTCTGCCATCCTTGACCGACGAACCCGAAGGCGTGCTCGACGAGCTCAACGAGAAGGGCGTGTGCAAGCTCGTCCATCCGGCCGCAGAAGGCGCGGGCGCCGTGGTCATCGACGTCTCCCCGGCCATTCCGACCGAGGCGGTTTCCGTGGGTGATCCGGCCCAGTATCCTTTCGTCCTCTGTCCGTTCCGCGACCGCGGTTCCGCCGAAGGCGGTCTTCGCCATCTTCCATGGTTGGCGGAGCTTCCTGGCGCCCCGGGCGATCCCTGGCCCGGCTTCGTGGAGCTGGCCCCGGCAGACGCGTCCGCGCTCTCGGTCGAGGACGGTGATTGGGTGGCGGTTACCTCGACGGTCGGGCGCGTGGAGCTGCGTGCACGCATCCAACCGCACATTCGATCGGGGGTGCTTGGCGTCCGACTCGGTGGTTGGGGCAGGGCGGTGGGCGACATCGATGGTGTGCCGGCCCGGGTGCTCGCCGACGCCACCGATTCCGCCGGCAACTGGCTCGCCTGGGCGACGCGGGCGAAAGTGGAGAAGCTCGCATGAGCAAGCGGAGCGGTCGCCGAAGCACCCGACGTGAGGTCCTGTTCCTGGGCGCCAGTGCCACCGTGGCGATCGCGAAGGGCTCGGCGCTCGCAGCGGAGCCAAAGGGAAAATCCGTCGAAGAAGAGCCCAAGGTCCCGCAGTGGGCGATGGCCATCGATCTCGACCGGTGCACGCGCTGCGGGGCCTGCGTGGTGGCGTGCGCGGCGGAGAACAACATCGCGCCCGTGGGGCCTGCGCACTCGCGAACCACACGCCCCATCCGCTGGATGGATGTCCTGGATCCGCTTGCCGCCGGTCGTGCTTGGGAGCTTGGTCCGTGGCCGGCGCCCATCCCTTGCATGCACTGCGAGCGCTCCGAGTGCGTGAAGGTCTGTCCCGTGGGCGCGTGCCACCATTCGGACGATGGCATCGTGGTGCAGATCTGGGATCGCTGCATCGGGTGCCGCGCGTGCATGGTGGCGTGTCCCTACGGTCGGCGCTCGTACAACTGGATGGCGCCTGCATGGCCCGGGGGCGATGCCAGCGCGGCCAACCCGGACGTCGCGGTTCGCCCCGTGGGCGTGGTCGAGAAGTGCTCGCTTTGCCAGCACCGCATCCGCAGGGTCATGGAACGCGCTCGCTTGGATGAGGAGCCGGTGCAGGACGATGGGCTATTGCGCTTGCCCGCTTGCGCCGAGGCGTGCCCGTCTCGGGCCATCACGTTTGGTGACCGGTCGGATCCCGAGTCGGCAGTGTCGAAGCTGTCGAAGAGCACACGTGCCGTCACCTTGCTCGCCCACCTGGGTACCCGGCCGCGGGTCTTCTATCTGCGAGGAAAGCGGTGAGGGCGGGCAGAGCGCTGGCTTGGGTCGTTCTGCTGGCACTGGTCGGGCTGGGGACCTACGCGTATGCGTTGCAGCTCCGGCACGGTGACGTGCTGACCGGCATGCGTAGCGTGGGGGCGGGTGGTGTGGCGTGGGGCCTCTACGTGGTGATGGATGGGGTCCTGCTGGGCATCGGCGTCGCGCTGATGGGGATCGCGTGCGTGGCCCGCTTCTCCCGGGATCCCGCCATGGAGGTCGTCGCCCGCATCGCCATGCCGTCGGCCATCGCCTGCTTCTTGGGGGCGGGGATGTCGGTGCTGGCCGACCAGGGGCGTCCGCTCGCGGCGCTGACCGACCTGTCCCTGTACGCGCGGCCGCAGTCGCCCATGTTCGTGACCTTCACGGCGGTGGGTGCGATCTGTCTTTACGCCAGCCTGCTGCACTACGTTCTCGCGCGGCGTCCGGACCTGGCTGAGTACGCGAAGCGTCCGTCGCCCTGGCAAGGTTTGCAACGCCTGCTCGCCGCGGGCTACCGCGGGACGCCCGGGCAGCGTTACCGCCGCCGAAAGGTCGGTTTCTGGATGTCGCTGCTCATGTTGCCGGCTCTGTTCGCGCCCGCGACCGCCATCGCGATTCTGTTCGTGGTTCGGCCGAGTCGCAGCGTAGACCTCGTGTTGCTGGAGGTGGCGGCGTTCTTGCTGACCTCTGTCGCCGCCGGGATCGGCGCGTTGGTGGTCGCGGTCGCCGTGGCGGAGAAGCTCGTCGGGCGAGCGTCGGGCGTGGGGAGGCGCTGCTACGTGCGCTTGGCGCGGTGGCTGACCGTGGCCGTGTCGGTCTCCCTGCTCGCCATCGTCGCGGCCGAGGTCCAATCGGTTACTTCGCGGGACGCCGAGGTTGCGTCGTATGGGCACGCGCTGCTGCGCGAGTATGCGGGGCTGTTCTGGGGCGGAATCGCCTGCCTCTTCTTCGCGGCGGTGGCGCTGTGGCGAACGATGCGCAGGTGGCGCGGTCGCATCGGCGCGGTGGTGGTCGCAAGTCTCGGCACGCTGGTGGCGGTCTTCATTCACCACTACTGGCTGCTCGTCGCCTGGCAGACTCACGGACTGGCGCTGCCCTACGTGGCGGGGACGTACCTTCCCACCTGGATCGAGCTCGCCGTCACGCTGGGGATCCTCGCCGTGTGCGGCATCATCTTGCTGTCGGCCGTCCGCCTGATCTCCATCGCGCCGGTCGTTTTCGATCGACGGATACAGAGGCCCCGGCGCGACGTCGGCCGAACCGTGCTAGCCACGACGTGGTTCCTGTTCGGCTTGGCGGTGACCGGCGTGGGCCTGTCCACCTCGGCCCGCGTCGGAACCGAGTCCGCCATGGATCCGGTCCTCTACGGCAGTCCCGTGCTTTTCATCGTGGGGCTCATGATGCTCGCCAGCACGGCGGCGCTGTACGAATTGCTACCCGAGCGGAAATAGCGCTACGGCACGATCCCCACGCATTCCCATTCGATGGGGCGATGTGCTGTCTCAGAAGGTCAGGGCCAGCTGGGCGGTGTACACCGTCATGCTGCCGTTGCTTTCGGTCTTCGCGGTCCCGTCGGGCATGAGACTTGTGAGATCGTCGAAGATCGCGCGGTCGACCTCGAACTTGACCACCGTGCCCGGGCAGGGCTTGATGTTCAGTCCGCCCGAGAACACCTTGCCTTTGTTGTTGTTCGGCGCCGCATCGTTCAGGATGAACCTCTCGGCGTAGACAAAGGGGGTGACCCGAACCCGCTTGGTCAGGCTCTCCGGTAGCTCGTATGCCAGGAGGCCGTAGATGGCTCGCGCATCGAAGCTCGGCGCCCGGTAGTTGCTAGCGAGTACCGGGTTGCCGTTGAAGTCCTGCGGGTTGATGACCGGCGCGGTCTGATACTTGACTCGACGGACGACTGCCTCGCTTTGCAGTCTGATGCCGTAGAACTTGATCAGCAGATCGTTGGCCAGGACGTACTCAGTGTACTGGTTGGTGGTGTTGGTGATGACGCTGTAGTCGGCGCTACCGGGGCCAACGTACACCGCCTTCGAGGTGTCGGTGTACTTCCCCGTGTATCCGTATTGTCCGAGCGAAGCCGAGAAGTCGTCCCTTTCGTAGTTGAGGCGCCAGCGCAGACCCAGCCCCTTGTTGTCGTCGAGATCCATGACGGTGTCCATCGGGCCTCGGCCATTGGACACCGTGCCCGCGTAGTCGAGGCTGAGAGCGCCCGTGAGGTAGGCCCTGCCGAATACCTGGATGCCAAGCTGTTGCAGCGGTGCGATCTCCTGGGTTTGCATCGCCGGCGCCCGCGTCGTCAGAATGACCGGCGCGCCGTGCTCGACGTTCCAGATGCCGAGCGGGGTCAGGAATCGACCGACGGTCACATTGAGGTAGTCGTTGATCGTATAGGTGGCTTGGACCCGCTCCATGCTCACGCCGCCAAGTCTGTAAAGCTGCAACGACGACTGATCGCGGACGGTGGTGTCGGTGCGTTCGTACTTCGTGCCAAGGCTCATCTTGCCTCCGTCCGGCAGCACGTAGTACGCCTCCCTGCTGGTCTCGGTGCCGAGGGGCAGATAGGTGAATCGCAGCTCCGACAGGAACCGGATGTTCTGCGTGATCTGATTCGCGAGGTAGACGTTCAACGAAGTGAGCAGGAAGGAGCTGCTGTCACCAAGCGGGATCAGGAGCTTGAGCGCCGAGTCCTTCTTCGAATAGTCGATCTTGGCGAACGATGTGGCGAAGAAGCCGAACACCTTCGTCTTGCCGATGTCGCTGGGAGGCTCGGCCGAGGCCAGGGCTTGGTTGTCTTGCTGCTCGGCGAGTTGTGCACCGAGATCCTTGTTCTGTTTCTCGAGGCTCGTGACCCTCTTCTCGAGTGCTTCGATTCGGGCGTCCGATGAAGAAGCCTGCGTGGGCTCGGAGGCGGGCGTGTCACCGGTAGGGCTCGGAGGCTTCTCGTCTTCCGCCATCGAAACCTCTGGCGTCAGCGTGGCGATGACGAAGAGTGTGAATGCAACAGGGAAGCTTCTCATGATGTCGTCTCCGTGGAAGATCCGGTTACGAGCACGTGCAACCGACGGCCGATGCCTTGACCGCGTCTGCGCTCTTCATGCACACCACGACGCTGAACGCCGGGCAGTTGCAGCACCGGTAGTCGCTCGGGCAGTCGGCGGTGCAATTCAGTTTGCTGCAGTACCCGACGGTCGACCCGGGCATCTTGAAGCAGTAGCTCGCGGCCGCGGAAACACACTCGGCGGCCGCGGAACACGTGGTGCCAAAGGCGGCGCCGCTCGGCACGGACGCTTCGGGCGCGGCGGCCGCCGCCTCGAGGCCGGCACCACCGGCCTCGCTCGCAGCGATCGCGTCGTCCGGGACCACGGCCGCATCGCTGGGTCCTCCAGCAGGCGTGGCTGCATCTGGCTCGGGCAAGTCTGCGTCTGGGATCGCCGCGCACGCTCTCAGGGCGGGATCGTAGACGAATCCCTCCGTGCAACGTTCTCCGTCACCCATGGAGCAGCCGAGGAGCAACGCCGCCAGTCCCCACATCGCTACGCCATTGCATCTATTCATGAAGCCACCCTTCCCGTCGGTTCTGCAGCCTAGGCTCGGCTGGAACGTGAAGAACTTGAGCG
Source organism: uncultured Myxococcales bacterium (assembly GCA_964647025.1). Taxonomy (GTDB): domain Bacteria; phylum Myxococcota_A; class Polyangia; order Fen-1088; family Fen-1088; genus Fen-1118. Next base: position 8,534 of record CAZYFU010000082.1, read on the forward strand.
TTGCGGCAATGCGATGCGCTGTCTGTGTGGGTCGACCGCCGGACCGGTTGGCGTTACTCTGGCGCGCAGTTTCTTCCGATGGACGTAGGCGGACCTCGGGTCCATGGATTGGAGAGAACCAACATGCGGAACCTGTCAGCGTGCTTCTCGGTCCTGCTTCTGCTTTCGTCTCAGCTCGGATGTGGCGACGACGCCGGGGCCAGGGCGCCGGACAGGACCGATGGGCGGCCTGCCGACGGCGGAGGGGCGTCGGGCGGCGGAGGGGCGCTTGGCGGGGGTGGTGCTATCGGTAGCGGGGGCGCTGTTGGCAGGGACGGGGGCAGCGCTGGCAGCGGGGATGGCGGGGCCGCCATCGAACCCTCGCTGGACGGTGGAGAGCCGTTCCCCGACGATGGCAGCGCCGGTACGGGGGGCTCAAGCACGGGCTCGGGTGGAAGTGGCGGGGCGTTCGGGCCGGACGGTGACGTGATCGGCTTCGACGTTGCCACCGAGGCGGTCGTGGATGTCGCCGCGGAGGCGCCTGATGCCAGCGTCGACGTGCCGATGGGCACGGATGGTGGCTCGGCGGGGGTGGACGCACCCGGCAGCTCTCCCGACTACATCATCATCGCGGCCGACGGTTTGGCCGCATCGGCCAGGCGCTACCGCGACTTCCGCCGCGCCAGCGGCTTCAACGTCGAGCTGGCGATGGTCGGTGACATCGTCGGGAGCTCTGCCGACGCGGCCGCGGCCAGCGCGCGCATGCGAGACTACGTTCGGTCCCTCTACATGGGCCGGGACCACGCTCGGCCCGTGTATCTGCTGCTTCTTGGCGACTCGCAGCCGACATGGCCGGGCGACCGTAGCGGCGTTCCCGCCGGCGTCTGGCATTCGGCCGCGGGGGAGTTGGTCGTATCGGACAACGTCTATGCCGACGTGGACGGTGACGACATCCCCGACCTCGCCGTGGGACGGATCACGGCCGACAGCGACGCGGAAGCCGACGCGGTCCGAGCCAAGGTGGAGGCGTACGAAGCCAACTACGTCCCCGGCGAGTGGAACCGCCGTCTCGGGATCTTCGCGAGTACGTCCGGGATGGGAGACCTCGTCGACACCATCATCGAGACCATCGTCTACGACATCACCGAAGCCATCCCCTACGAGTTCGATGTGAGCATGACCTACGCCAGACAGATCTCGCCGTACGTCTACGTCCCCGAGCAGTTCAGCGATCAAGTCTACCGACGGATCAACGAAGGCTCGCTGCTCACGGCCTACGTGGGACACGGCTCCCGTGATGGATTCGCCCAGCTCGACTGGAGCGGCGAGGCCTATCCAATCCTCGACACGGAGCGCTTGGAGAAGCTGGCGGCTACCCAAAGGTCCCCGATCCTGGTCTTCGTCGCGTGCACCACGGGTGCCTTCGTGGATGGCGAGAGCGTCAGCGAGCGGATTCTCGTACAGAAGGATGCGCCAGCGGCAATCCTCTCCTCGACCGAGATCTCCGATCCCTACGCGAACGCTCTCTTCATCTACGAGGTGTCCCAGGCCTTCACGAACGTCCGCGTTGGCAGGATTGGCGACGCGTTCCTCCGGGCCAAGCAGCAGATGCTCGGCAATGACGACGAGGTCAGACGGCGGATCGACGCGCTGGCAGCTCTGCTGGTGAGCGGCAGCGCGCGGGACGCGCTCAAGCACAGCCACCTGCACATGTACACGCTCTTCGGCGATCCGGCCATGGCCGTGACCTATCCGGATCTCGCCCAGGTTGTCGCTGCGACCGCCCTGCAACCGGTGGCCGCCTCGACCGTGAAGGCGGGGGCGGACCTTTGGGTCACGACCACGATTTCCGCGCCGGCCAACGCCGCCGAGGTCGTCGTAACCCTGGAGTCGCCACGCAAGGTGATACTTGGCCAGATTGCCACGGTGCCCCCCGACGGTGACCCCAACCGGGATGCCGTCATCGCGAGCAACTACCAGATCGCCAACGACAAGGTCGCGGGGCGTGCGGTGGTCTCCGCGACAGGAACATCGTTCACCGCGCGCCTCACGGTGCCGGCGAACCTTCCGCCCGGCCAGTACCACGTCAAGTCGTTCGTCCGCGACAGCGGCGGGGACTATGCGGGCACGCTGCCGATAACGGTGAACTAGCGCTCCCTGCCGCTCGCTAGTACTTGAACTTGGTGACCAGCTCCTGCAAGCCGCTGGAGGAGTTGAGCAGTCGATCGGCGTTCTGTCTCAGGCCATCGCTGACGCCGCTGATCTTGTTGGCCGCGACCGTGACTTCCCCGACGTCCCTGGCGATGGACTCCACCACGCTTGCCTCGTTCGCGACCAGCTGGTTGGCCTGGGTAACGCCGGAGTTTGCCGATGCGATGTTGACGGCGGTCTCCCTTGCGACGCGCGCCTGCTCGTTGATGGCGGCCGCTATCGTCGCCACCAACTCGTTGATCGTGCCGATGACGTTCGCTATCCGCGCATTGCCGGCCAGCGCGCTCTGGGTCGACGACTGAATGCCCTTGATGCGCACCTTCACGTCCTCCGTGGCGGAGGCTGTCTGTTGGGCCAGCTCCTTGATCTCGTTGGCCACCACGGCAAACCCCTTGCCCGCCGCCCCAGCGCGTGCCGCCTCGATGGTCGCGTTCAATGCAAGGAGATTGGTCTGCGCCGAGATGGAGTTGATGGTCTCGGTCACCTTGTCGATCGCAAGTGCCGAACGGCTGAGCTCGGCCATGAACGAATCGATCTCCTTGGCCTGCACGACGCCGTCTTGGGTCATGTTGCTGGCCTTCTCCGAGCTGGTGGCGATGTCGGCGATGCTGGCGGTCATTTCCTCGACCGCCGTCGCCACGGAGTTCAGGCTGTGCATGGCATCCGCGACGGCCGAGACCACCGTCTCGGTGTTGGAGCGCATGCTCTGTGTAGCCTGCTCGACGGAGCCGACCCGATCGATGGTCTGGTCGACCGAGGCCCGCAGGCTCGACGATGCCCCCGTCAAGGCCTCCGCTTCCGACGTCAGTGGCCGTGAGCGTTCGGCGACATCGCGGATGACCCCCTGAAGCTTCTCCGTGAATCCGTTGAATTGCCGTGCCAGCTCGCCGATCTCGTCTTGGGTGGAAACCTGCAATCGTTGCGTCAGGTCCCCGGCGCCATGGGCGATATCGCGTAGTCGACCGGCCGTGGTGACGATCGGCGCCACCAGCATCCTGTGCACGACCATGTTCGCGGCGATTGCGATCACCACGATGCCCAGCAGGAAGATGGCGATGGCCCAGTTGCGAAGCTTGGACTGGACGGTCAGAAACTCCTCCAGCGAGCTGAGCGTGACGACGTAGCCCTCGACCTGTGCTTCGTTCTTGCTCGGGGCTGCCGAGACCACGAAGTCCTCCATCGGCCAACTGGTCGCATCGGAGATGGACCGAATCCGGTCGCGCACCGCGCCCCAGCGCGCTGCCGCGGCTCCGCTCGACGCTACTTCGGATAGGGTTTTGTCGAGAATCACGACAGACCGTCCGGCTGAATCCTTGGCGTTGAAGTCCGCCAGTATTTGCAGAATCTCCTTGCGGTCTCTCGTGGTGAGCGCGAAAGGTACGCGTGCCGCGAGCGACACCGCTTCTGCTCTTCCTTTCGCCGCGAGCGCCGCCGACAGCATTTCGTGGCTGCGAGAAAACAGCACCGCCATCAGTACGAAATAGAGGACAGCTATCGTCACCAACACCGTAGCGATGCCGATGCCGAGCTTTCGTCGCAGCCCAAATTGCATGATTACTCCGGGAAACTGGCTAGAATTTTCGCGGTTCCGTCTTTGTAGTCTTTACGGAAGACGTAGCTGATTGCGGCCGCCTTGGAGAAGACCGCCTTGAGCGTGGCTGGGACCTCGGAGGGAGGTTCGGTGCCTTTCCTGACCTTCTCGTCATCCCAGTACCCGCGCTCCTTCTCTTCCGTCATCTTGAGCACACGCGTGCGAAAGGCAGCGCGGAGATCGCTGTCGCTCTTCGCATTCAGAGGAAACACCGTGGTGCCCCCCAGCGCCGTCCTGCTCTTGAGGAAGACGGCGCGGATCTCCGATGCGTCGGCGCTTTCCATGGTCACGCCATTGTTGGCCACCACGAGCAGATCATTTGGCGAATCTGCGAATGCAACGGGCGAGGCCCATAGTAGGGCAAGTCCCGCCAGAATCAGCTTGTTGAGAGTCTTCACGGTATTGCTCCTCGTCTTTTCTTTGTTCAGAACGTGAGCGCGACCTGGGCGGCGAGGATCTGTCCGACGCCGCTGTTGCTTGTCTTGGTACTTCCATCCGGCAGGGTGTTGACCATGTCGTCACCTTTGAATCGGTCGTACTCGAGCTTCATGACCAGGCTGCGGTAGGGTTTGATGTTGATCCCCGCGCAGTAGGTGCGATTGCTGCCCGAGTTGACGATCGTATCGTTGAGGACGAAGCGCTCGTAGTAGACGTACGGGGTCACGCGGACCTTCGGGGTCGTGAGCTTCTCCGGCAGCTCGTAGGCGAGAAGTCCGTAGTAGCCCCAGGAGTTGTAGTTGGCCGTGGCGTACTGAGATGCCACCGCGGGATTGCCGTTGAAGTTCGATGGGTTGATCGCGGTCGGGACGGCGTACTTGACCTCGCTGTAGACGAGCTCGCCCTGCAGGCGGACTCCGAAGAACTTGATGAGAATGTCGCTGGCCAGGATGCGCTCACGGTATTGCTGCTTGATGGTGGTCACGGAGCTGATGTCCCCCGTGCCCGGGCCGGTGTAGATGGCCTTCGAGATGTCGGTGAACTTGCCGGTGTACCCGTATTGGCCGAGGGAAATGGACAGGTCGTCGATCTCGTAGTTCAAGTGCCAGCGCAAGCCGAGGCCCTTGTCCTCGTCGAGATCGGTCACGGAGTCCGCGGGACCCCGGCCATTCGATACGGTTCCGGCGTAGTCCAGGTTCAGGTTCTTCGCGAGATAGACCTTGCCGAACAGCTGGACGCCCAACTGCTTGGTGGGCATGAGTGCCACGCTTTGGAAGACGGGCGCGTGGACCATGAGGATGACAGGCGAGCCGTGGTCGACGTTCCAGATGCCGTACGGTGTGAGGAAGTGCCCAACGGTGACCCCGAGATAGTCGTTGAGGACGTAGGTGGCTTGCAGTCGCTCCATGCTGATTCCGCCCAGCCTGTAGACCTGCGCCATCGGATCGCTGACCGTCGTGTCGGTTCGGGCATACTTCGAGCCCAGGTCCATGGTGTTCCCATTGGGTAGGACGGCGTACGCCTGGGTCGACGACTCCGCCCCGAGCGGCAGGTAGGTGAAGCGTACCTCCGAGAGGAACTTCAGCCGATCGGTGAGCTGATTTGCGAGAAAGACGTTCATGCCGGTGGCGATGAAGGTGCTCTGCGTCGGCATGGGAAGGACGGCTCGGTAGACCGAGTCTCCCCTGGAGTAGTAGGTCTTGAGGAAGCTGATGTCCGTGAAACCGAAGATCTTGGTCTTGCCGAGCTCGCTCGGTGGCTCGCTGGCTTGGTTCTGACTTTCCTGAAGCTCGGTCACTTGGCTCGCCAGGGTCTTGTTCTCTTCTTTCAATTCCGAGAGCTGTTTGCCGAGAGACTCGAGCTGGCTTTCCACGGACGGTCGTGCTGCGGGACCATCGGTGGCTGGGCTGGCGGCGGACTCGGGTGTGGGCGCTTCGACGGCTTCGCCTTCGGCGAGGGCAGGGGTGACGAGGGTCGTGATGAGGAGAGTCGATGCTAGGGCAATCTTGGTGGTCATGTTGTCCTCTCGAAGTGACGTCCCTACGAACAAGTGCATCCGAGCGCGGTCAGACCGGCCGTCTCCGTGCTCGTGATACAAGCCACCATGCCGAAGGCAGGACAGTTGCAGCACTTGTAGCCCGAGGGACAATCCGCCGCACAGTTGGCCTTGCTGCAGTAGCCGGTCGCTGCTCCGGGCGACATTACGCAGTAGTCGGTCGTGCTGGACTTGCAGTCGGAGGCATTGGCGCAGACGCTTCCGAACGACGGTCCGGAGCCAGCCTCGGAGGCTGTGGGATCGGTCGACGCTGGTGTGGATGCTGCGTCTGGTGCGGGCAGGGACGCATCCGGGGGCATCTGACATGCCTTCAGCTCGGGCACGTATACGTAGCCGCTGGCGCAGCGATCCTCATCGGGGATGGCGCACGCCCAAAGAAGCCCGGCGAGCAGTATGGCCGAGCACGTGACGATTCGTCCGTTTTTCATTCGCTGTCCTCTCCTTTCAAGCTCTCCGTGACGCCTTCGACAGCCTGACGCAGGATCTTGAGGCCCAGCATCATGGTGGTGTCCCCGTGCCAGGTACGTCGTCCAGTGCAGGTGGAGGCGTAGCTGGCGAAGGACGTCGTCGCAGCCGCCGCCGCGAGCTACGGCGCCGTGACGAGTACGTCGTCCACGGAGGCCGTGATTCCCTTTTCGACCTGGATGCCGAGGCCGGTCTGCCCGACCAAGCAGCCTCCGTTGAGGACCGGCTGGCCGTTGGTGGCGATCAGCGGCGACGTGCAGTCGTCGGTGAACGTGGCCACGGCGGTTCCGTCCACGAACGCGGTCAGCTTCGCCGAGGTGGAGCCGCTGATGCTGAGCTTGAGGTCGCGCCAGTTGCCCATCGGTAGGGCGGGTGCGTAGGTCGGGCCGGCGGCGAGCTCGCATTCGGTGTAGTCACCCGAGACGTCGGCCACCTTCTTGAAGACGCTGACCTTGGTGATGGCGCCGGCCGTGTTCACCGTGGCGCCGACGGCATAGAAGATGTTGGCCGTGGCCGACGCCTGCCGCACGTTCAGCCGAACCATCCTGGTGGAGGTCGGGGCCCGGTCGATTCGTACTCGCATCGATGCCGAGATGTCGATGTTCGTGAACAAAGACCCGTCGAGGTTGCAGCGAAGGCGGGCGTAGTCGGCCTGTGATGCATCGAAGGTTGCGATCTTGTTCGAGCCGTCGGTGCCGTCGACGATAGGGCCGTCCGACACCCCCGACGTCGACCAGTTGTGCGCATGGCCGTCGTTGAAGCCATCGTAGAAGAGGGGCCCGAGTGGGGTCCCTCCGTCGGGCGTGTCTGGACGAAGGTCAGGGCGTCGGTCCGGCGTACCCAAATCGACGGGCAGGTCGGCCAAGGGATCGCTGGCGAGGTCGACCAGGGGATCGCTGGCAAGGTCGACCTGCGCGGGCAGGTCGGGCGAAGCCGGCAGGTCGGGCGAAGCCGGCAGGTCGGGTGATGCCGGCAGGTCGGGCGATGCCGGCAGGTCGGGTGATGCCGGCAGGTCGGGCGATGCCGGCAGGTCGGGGCCGCTCGGGGAGTCGGCCGCCGTGGCGGCGTCGGTCGTCGGAAAGGCCGTCAGAGTCCTGGTGTCACAGGCAGTCTGAGCGGCGGACGTGACGAAGGTGGCGATCGCCAGAACCGTGTGGACGACGTCGTGTCTCAATGCCGAGGAATCATAGACGGAACGTCTCGAGAGGGATAGCCGAGTGCCGCAGGCGAACACGGCTGACCATGGATGCGCCCGGGGAACCGGATCGGTCGCCAATCCGGTCCCCGGCCGAAACGCATCAGCCGTTTCGTCGTCGCCGGCGTGCCAGGAAGAGTCCCAGCGCGGAGAGCACCAGCGGCATGGTCAGACCACTGCCGGTGTCCCCCGTGCCGCCGACCTCGCACGAACAACCCGAGCGGTGCAGCCGGGCCGCCGTAATCGGGTCGGTGCCGTCGGATGCTCCACCGTCGATACGTCCCCCGCTGCCGGGGAGACCACCGTCGATCTTGCCACCAGCGCCGCCGAAGGGTCCACTGCCACCGACGCCGCTGCCCCCGACTGGAACGGCCCCGCCGAAACCGATGGCCCCGCCGTTGCTGACCGCGCCTCCCGCGGAGACGCTGCCTCCGTTCGCGGACCCGCCCGAACCGCCTCGCGCCGTCATCCCTCCGGCTCCTGGAATCGTGCCGCCGGAGCCGCCGCGCGCGATCGCGCCACCCGAGCCACCGAAGGGAATCGTGCCACCGGAGCCGCCGCGCGCGGTGCCACCCGCGCCGCCACGCGGGCTCGTACCGCCGGAGCCGCCGCGCGAGCTGTACCCGCCGGTACCTCCCGTGGGATATACATAGCCGCCGGTGCCGCCCGTGGGATAGACGTAGCCGCCGGTGCCGCCCGTGGGATAGATGTAGCCACCCGTTCCACCGCGCCCGCAGTAGTAGTCGTAGTTCGAGCAGCTCCCGTAGCCGTCGCAGGTCATGCATTTGTCGCAGCTGACCGCGGTCGACGGGAAGGCGCAGCCCTTCACGCCGTCGCAGGTCGACTTGCAGACGCCGGTGCCTTTGCCGCACTCGCTGTTCGGGTCGGTGCCGGCGGTGTAGGGGCTGCATTTGCCCTCGCGACCAGGCTGGTTGCAGGCCATGCAGGTTCCGTCACAACCGTTGTCGCAGCAGACACCATCGACACAGAAGCCCGACGCGCACATCGTCGAGCTGGTGCACGACTTGCCGTTCTGGGCCATGCAGTTGCCCCTGCCGTCGCAGGCTTCGCCGCCGCTGCAGCTGCCTGGAACCTCGGTGCCGGCCTTCGCCGGGGTGCACGTGCCTTCGCGCCCCAGCACGTTGCAGGACGTGCAGACGCTCCCGCACGCCGCCACATCGCAACAGACACCCTCGACGCAGAAGCCGCTGGCACACGTCGCCGCCGAGGCGGAGGTGCAGCCTTCGCCGTTTCCGAGTCCCGACACCCTGTACTCCCAGGTGTCGTTCGCGACCCCTCCGGAGTTCAGCTGGCCGCCAAACACCACGACCACCCCGCGTGCGCTGTCGAAAGCGATGGCCGAAGAGTAGCGCGTGGGGGGAGAGCTGATGTTCCGCGCATACCAGGTCTCGTTGCGGGCATCGAGCTCCCAGGTGTCGTCGGTGTTCATGCCGGTGCTGGTGTTGTAGGACTGCACCAACGCGACCTCGCGTCGGCGGATGGAATCGTAGGTGAGCAGGGTGGCGTATCCGTTGAGGGAGTACTCGCCAGTCGAATGCGTGGCCCATCCCGCGCTCACCGGATCCCACTCCCAGTAGGTGCTCATGTCGCCGCTGTAGTTCGTGCCATCGTAGAGGAACATCTTCTTCTGTCCCTCGTCGTACGCCAGGAGCGGCGACTGCCGGCCGTAGGGGCTCGTGCTCGACGGGTTGGGCGTGCGGTTGCTCCACGCCATCGCGTTCCCGTCCCACTCCCAAACCTCGGTGCGGTAGGGATTTCGAATCATCGCTTGCGCGCCATCGCTCTCGGCATAGGCGTACCGCTTCATGGACACCCCGCCCCAAAGAAGGATCCTGCCTCGGGTGGTGTCCGTGACCATCGCGTGTCCATAGAGCGCACCGGGCGAGGTGAGGGCCTTGAGCTGCGTCCATCCCTTGCCCTGCGTCCACTCCCAGGTGTCTTCGCTGTCGCCGCTGTTGGTGTTGCCTCCGAAAAGGAGCAGCGACTTGCGGGCCGGATCGTATGCCAACGCGGAATCGCTGCGGCCTTGCGGACGAACGTCAGTCGTCACCTGCGACCAGACCTTGCCGTCCCAGGCCCAAAGGTCGTCATAGAGCCTGCCCGTCATCTGATCGACGCCACCAAAGAGATAGGTCTTTCCGGTGTCCGGGTAGTACGCCATGCAGTGTCCCCAGCGTGCGGTCGGTATGTCGAGCGGCGCCGTCCGGTCTGCGAAGGCCGGCTTCGCAGGGTCGAGCTCCCAGACCTCGTTGCTGCCCGTGTTTCCGTAGTAGATCGGCGGATAGATGATGCCCCCGGTTCCGCCTTTGTAGGGATCGTAGTTGCTCATCCCCGCCACGAGCTCCAGCCGGCCGCGTGCGTCGTCCGAGAGCAGGGAGGCGTACCTTCGGGCGGAGGGAACGCCCGCCTCGGCGCCGGTCATGCGTTGGCTCCACGAGCCCGTGGCCGGATCCCAGTCCCACACATCGCTCAAGCTGCCGCCGGTCGAGATGTCGAAGCCACCGTACACGACGACCTTGGCGCGCTTGCCGTCGTAGGCCATGGCATGGGCGTAACGTGCGGCCGGCTTTCCACCTTGGCTCGTGCGCTCGCTCCAGGTCGCAGTCGCGGGATCCCATTCCCAGCTGTCTTGCTTGGGGATGCCGGTCACGCCCGACATGTCGATCTGCATGCCACCGAAGAGCACGGCCTTGTTGCGAGCGCTGTCCCAGACCAAGCCGAGGTCGTGTCGCGCGCTCGGGGCAGTGGTCGTGCTCAGCAGCGTCCACAGGTGCGTCGTGGGATCGAACTCCCAGCTATCGGCCAGGGAGACCACGGCGCCGGTGCCATCGTAGCTGTTGGCATCGCTGCGACCGCCGCCGAACAGGAAGACCTTGCCAGTCGACGTCTCGTACACCATACCGGCCTGGCTGCGTCCCGAGGGGTGGCTGCCGGCGTTGGTGACGTCGGTCCAGACGCCAGTGGAGGGATCCCACTCCCAGGTGTCTTCGTAGTTGTAGCCGCTGCCCGCGCGGCCGCCGAACAGGATCACCTTGGCCCGCGCGGAGTCGTAGACCATGGCCGCACCTGAGCGAGCATCTGGCTTGCTGCCAGCGCTGGTCCGGTTGGCCCACTTGCCGGTGGCGGTGCTCCACTCCCAGGTTTCCTGATTGGGCACCGCCATGCCGGTGTTCGGGCTGAGGTTGGTCCCGCCGAACATCACCACCACCTTGCGGTCGCTGTCGAAGGTCGCGGCCTGCAGATACCGTGGGTCCGGCGTGGTGGTCGACCCGACCTTTTGCCAGACGGCGACCTCCGTGCCGGGGACCTTTCCCAACCGCCGAGCGGCAGACTCGACGCTCGACGAGCCAAGGTCGGGGCTCTGTTCGCTGCACGTGGCCAGTGCGAGCAGGGCGACGATCGCTCCGTTTCTGGTCTTCATCGCGGGCCTCCTAAGATGAACGTATGCGTGAGGGCTGATGACACCTCTAGCTATATCGTGGGGGCAGGGTCATCACAAGAAACTGCGGGCGCTGGAATCAGTGTCGCGAGGGGTGGATTCCTTACGTCTTTGGCGGGCTTTGCCAAGCAAGATGCGCGCCCGACGACGCGCCAGGGGCAGGGCCGTGATTTGGGCACACATGGGACGGAAAGCCCGCCTGCGCCTGACAGAAATGTCGCGGGCTGGTCGTCCGAGGCAGCGGTCTAATCGGTGGGCGCGGCGTCCTGGTCGATGAACCAGGCCATCTCGGAGTGCTCGCTGGGAACGATGCCCGCGATGGGCAGCGAATCGACGTTGGTCGAGCCGCCCGTCAGCTTGGCCAGGGGGGCGCGCTTGTTCGCACCAGTGACGAGGAAAGCGATGAGTCGCGCGCTGCCGAGGGCCGGGTACGTCAACGTCATGCGGGGGCGGGGCGGGGTGACCGAAGGGCCGTCGTTGACGGCGACCCTGCGCGTCCTCTCGTCCAAGGCCGGCGAGTGCGGGAACAGGCTGGCCGTGTGTCCGTCTGCGCCCACGCCCAAGACCACGGCATCCAGGCATCCCCCACACGCTGGTGGTGCCAACGCAGACGCGAGCTTACTCTCGTACTTCGCCGCGCCATCCGCGTCGAGCACCGGCATGGGGTGCAGGTTCGCGCTCGGCACCGGGACCCGCGGCGCGAGCCGATCGCGGATGAGCGCGAAGTTCAGACGGGGATCGTCGTCCGGCACCGAACGCTCGTCGACCATCCACAGGTGGATGCGCAGCCACTCGGAGAGCGAGAGCTCTCGACGGTCGGCCAGGACATCGCAGAAAAGCGCACCGGACGAACCACCCGAGAGCGCCAGGTGAACCGCGGGCGCTGTGTGCAAGCGCTGGGTGAGATGTCGGACGAGCCGATCCGCCAGCGCGTGGGCCGCGCGTTCCGCCGTCGGGCTGACCACTTCCGTGCCGGGCAGGCTGGTCGTTTTCGTTGGCGCCGGGTCGGTCACGCCTATATCCCTTCCCCGAAGATGCCGGGCTTTCGCTGGGCGGGCGAGGTCGAGCGCGAGCCGTCGCCCTCTGGGTTCCGCCAGCGTCCGTGCGGCTTGATCAGGGCGTCCGCCCCAGCCGGCCCCCAGCTACCCGAGGCGTAGGTCTCGAGCCCGCCCTTGCCATGGTCGCGCCAGTAGTCGAGCACGGGCATGACGATGCGCCAGGCGGCTTCGACTTCGTGACGGTCCTTGAAGTGCGACTGGTCTCCCTTGACCGCTTCGAGCAGCAGCATCGCGTACGCCTCGAGCGGCTCTGCCTTGAACTGCGCCTGGTAGTCGAAGTCGAGCAGCGCGGACTGGATGCGCATGCCGTGCCCGGGGACCTTGCCTTCGAACCGGAGGCTGATGCCCTCGTCCGGTTGCACGTTGACGACGAGCTGGTTGTGGCGTGGTCGCATGGGGCGATTGTCGCTGTCACGAAAGAGATGGGGCGCGGGCTTGAAGTTGATCACGAACTGGGTGAGCTTGCGCCGCATGCGCTTGCCGGTGCGCAGGAAGAAGGGCACGCCATCCCAGCGCCAATTGTCGATCCACAGCTTCATGGCGCTGAAGGTCTCGCAGGCCGACCCGGGCCGCACGCCCGGTTCCTCCAGGTAGCCCTCGACGCTCTTGTCACCGACGGTCCCGGGCCCGTACTGTCCACGCACCGTCATGCGTGGCACGTCCTCGTAGGCGATGGGGCGGACGGCTTCCAGGACCTGGCGCTGCTCGTTGCGCAAGTCCGACGCGCGGAAGGCGTTTGGAGGCTCCATGGCCACCACGGCCATCAGTTGAAGCAGGTGGCTTTGGATCATGTCGCGGGTGGCGCCGACGTTGTCGTAGTAGCCCGCGCGGTTCTCCAGGCCCACGGTCTCGGCCGCCGTGATCTGCACGTTGTCGACGTAGCGTCGGTTCCACAGCGGCTCGAAGAGCAGGTTCGCGAACCGAAAGACCAGCAGATTCTGCACGGTCTCCTTGCCGAGGTAGTGGTCGATGCGGAACACGTCCTCGTCGTCGAATACTCGGCCGAGGCTACGGTTCAGCGCCTGGGCGGTGGCCAGGTCGGACCCGAAGGGTTTCTCGACGATGATCCTCTGGCGTGGGGCGGTCGGCCCGTGTGCTTCACACCACGCTTTGCCGCCCTTGACCAGACCGGCGTTGCCGATGTTGGCGATGATGGGCTCGTAGAGCTCGGGCCCGACCGAGAGGTAGAAGAGCACGTTGCCCTGGGTCTCCCGTCGGATGCATTGCGCCTGTAGCTCACGCGCGATCTCCGGCCAGTCCGACGCATTGGCGGCATCGGCGGCGAAGTATTCCAGACGGGGCGCGAACCCGTCCCAGGCGCTCTCCGAATAGCCCCGGCGTGCAGAACAGGTCTTCTTGCAGCGCTGGCGGAACCCGTCATTGCCAAGCTGGCTGCGGCTGATGCCGAGGACCGCAAGCCCTTCGGGGAGGATTCCCGCAAGGTAGAGCTCGAAAAGCGCGGGGACGAGCTTGCGTTGGGTGAGGTCCCCGGACGCGCCGAAAATGACGAGTAGACATCGCGTGTTTGCACCTGGCATGCCGCCAAGCATAGCGCTCGAATGGCGGTTGGCCGCAACCTGATCTTGTCGAGGTTCCGTCGACGGCGCTTTTCTTCGCGCGGGTGGTTTGGCGGGGCGTGGAATCACGAGTCCTGCTGTCCTGTTTGTTTCCCGAATCCCGTCGGCCGGGTGTTGTAGGACAGGGGACTACGGCATGTAGGGGGCGGGGCCGACAAGATTATCGGCACGTCGTCGACTGCAAAAGCGACGAGATCCGCCGTACTTTCATCTCAAGCACAGGGCATCTTGACCAGCAGCTTTCAGCGAGGGCGACGATGGAAGACTCAAGAATGGAGACAGGCGAATTGGAGTTGAGGCGGAGCGAGTCTCGGGCGGCTCATCTTCCCGGCAAGGAGGAAGCATGGGTGGCTCGTGGTCGCTACACCGCGTTCGGCGTGACCTGGACCATTCAGGCCGACGACATCTCTGCCTACCACCTCTTGCTCGATCGCCTGCCGCCCGGCGCCTCTCCCAGCAGCAGCAAGAACACCCTTCGCAGCTACGCCTTCCGAACCCTTCCCCCCGCGCACCCCGGGGATGATGTCAGCTTCCTTCTGCTGGCCGATGGACGCCCGCTGATCCGCTCGTCCGAGCCCTACGATATCGCCGAAGCGTTCGAGGAGAACCTGAAGTGGCTGGTGGCCGAGCACTCGCCCCGGCGGGTCTTTCTGCGCGCCGGTGTGGTCGGCTGGCGAGACCGCGCCATCATCATCCCAGGCGGATCGCGCAGCGGGAAGAGCACGCTCGTCCGCGCCCTGGTCGCCTGTGGCGCGACCTACTACTCGGACGAATACGCAGTCCTCGACGGCAACACCGTGCATCCGTACCGCTCCAACGTGCCGGAATGGGTTGGCGAGGGTGGGGCGCTCTCTTGTCTGCTGGACGAGGTCCGCGGCGTACAGCCGGTCAATCCGCTGCCCGTGGGCATCGTCTTGTTCGCGCCATACCAGCCAGGGGCCGTGTTCAAGCCGAAGCTCATCTCGCGCGGCAAGTCCCTGCTAGAGCTCTTCAAGCATGCGGTGGCCGCGCAGCGCAGTCCGGAACAGGTGCTTCGCGCCCTCGACACGGTCACGCGTAGGTGCAATGCCCTGGAAGGCGTGCGCGGCGACGCTCACGGCGTGGCGACGTACCTGCTCGATCGGTTGGTCTAAAGCAGAAACAGGGTCCGCAAAGAACACAGAGAAGAACACAAAACGGCTATACCTCCCCGATCCGTCCCCCCCCGTTCTTCTCTGTGGTCTTGGCGGACCTTAACTGAAACGCCCGGGTTTCCTCCTCCTGCCCGGGCGTTTTCTCTGTCCGCAGGCGGGCTTTCACCCGCCTGGCAGCCCTAGAGGCGGATTCTCTCGCCCGGGTTGGGCGCGGTCACCGTGGGGTGGCCTTGCTCGGCCAGCTTCGCCATCAGCGCGTCCTGGGCCGGGGGTTCTCCGTGGACCAGGGCGATCCGGCGTAGCTTGCCCTGCTCGCGGACGTCCTCGGCGAATTCCAGCAGATCCTTCTGATCCGCATGCGCCGAGAAACCATTGAGCACCACGACCTCGGCCAGCAGCCTTCGCATCACGCCGAAGACCCTGACCTCGCGTTGCCGTTCCACGATGCGCCGTCCGAGGGTGTGTTGCGCCTGGAAGCCGACGATCAGGATGGTGTTGCGGTGATCCTCGATGCCTTCGCGAAGGTGGTGCAGGATTCTCCCGGCTTCGCACATTCCGCTCGCCGCGATGACGATGCAGGGCCCCGGCTGGGCGGCGATGGCCTTCGATTCTTCCTTGTCGGAGACGTAGTGCAGGCCTTCGAACTCGAAGGGCGGGTCACCGCCCACGAGCTGCGCGTAGGTCTTCTTGTCGTAGCACTCGGGGTGCATCTTGAAGACATCGGTCAGCTTCACCGTGAGGGGCGAGTCCACGTACACCGGCACCGTGGGCATCTTGTGCGCGGCTCGCAACCGCTTGAGCGCGTAGACCACTTCCTGCGCGCGTTCGAGCGCGAAGGCGGGGATGAAGATCTTCCCGCCGCGTTTGATGGTGCGGTTCACCGCCTCGGTGAGCGCCGTGTCCACCTCCTCGATCGGGGCATGCCGCCGGTCGCCGTAGGTGCTCTCCATGATGAGGCAGTTGATGCCCGTCGGCGTCTCCGGCTCGCGCAAGATGGGCAGTCCCTTGCGTCCCAGATCCACCGCGAACGCGACCTTCACCCGGTTGCCCTCGTCCTCCACGTCGAGGGTCACGATCGAGCTGCCGAGCACGTGACCAGCATCGAGGAGGCGCAGGCTCACCCCCGGCGCGATGATGTGCGGCCGTCGGTAGGGCAGCCCGACCATCAATTCGAGTAGCCCGGTGACGTCGTCGTGGGTGTAGAGGGGCTCGGCCGGCTCCATGTCCAGGCCGTCGCGCTCGATGAGCTTGCGGATGTGCTTGGCGTCGGCCTCTTGGATCATGGCCGCGTCGAGCAGCATCGGCGAGCACAGGTCGCGCGTCGCCGGCGTCGCATAGACAGGACCCCGGTAGCCCTTCTTGTAGAGCAGGGGCAAAAGGCCCGCGTGGTCGATGTGCGCGTGCGAGAGCACGGCCGCGTCGATCTCGTCCACCGGGACGCCGAGCGAACGGTTGCGTTCATTGGACTCGCGGCGGTGGCCCTGGAACATCCCGCAGTCGAGCAGCACTGCTGCCTTCGACGTGCGCAAGATGTGCTTCGAGCCGGTGACCCCGCGTGCCCCTCCGATGAATTCGAGCTCTATCAATCGCCACTCCTTTGGTAGAGATACGAGCCACCGGCTGCAGCCACCGAAGGCCGGGTTTTCGCGTACGGGGACGGGGACGCGGCCACTTGCGCCTGCATCTCGGGGGCGATGCCCTGGCGCAAGAGATCGAGCGCCTCCCGTGGGTTGCTGGCGAAGCTGAAGAGCTTCAGGTCAGCCGCGCCGATCATGCCGTGCTTCACCAGCGCATCGAAGTTGAGGATCTCGCGCCAGAACGACTCTCCGTAGAGGATCACCGTCATCTTGCCTTCCAGCTTGCGCGTCTGGGACAGGGTCAGGATTTCCGACATCTCGTCCAACGTGCCGAAGCCGCCGGGGAACACGATTACGGCGCGCGCCAGGTGGGCGAACCACAGCTTGCGCATGAAGAAGTAGTGGAACTCGAACGACAGGTCGGGCGTGATGTAGGGGTTGGCGGATTGCTCCTCGGGCAAGCTGATGTTGAGCCCGATGGTGCGCCCATCCGCGTCAGCGGCGCCGCGGTTGGCGGCCTCCATGATGCCGTTTCCTCCGCCCGAGCAGATCAGGTAGCGCGGCGTGCCCGCGGGCAGCCCGTTCGACCACTCGGTGTAGAGCCTGGCCAACTCGCGGGCCTCCGCGTAGTAGCGCCCAAGCGGTCCGTCTGCCGTCAGCCTGGCGGAGCCGAAGAAGACCACCGTGCCCGCGACCTTCTGTTGTTCGAAGCGACGCAACGGCTCCAAGTACTCGGCCAGGATGCGCAGGGCGCGCGCGGCGTCGCTATCGAGGAACTGCTCGTTTTTGTATGCCAAAGGATGGTGGGCCATCTGCTCAGGTTTCTTCTTGTCGTTCATCGGAGCTCCATCGGGTCGTGAATCGTGGGGTTCAGAATAGGTATCGGTCGATAAGCCAGGATATTGCAGCCCCGGTTGCTCCTCCCACCGCGTCCCAAGCGAAGTCGCGCATGGATGCGTCACCACCGCCTGCCTTGTCGTATACCTCCTTGCCGGCGCCCGCGGCCATGGCGAAGCCGAATCCCGCCAGCGCGCGGTAGCTCTCCCGCTGGCTCAGCACCGCCGCGGTCGCGTATGCGTCGCCGGCGAACATGAAAGAGGCGGAGAAGTGCAGGGCCTTGTCCTGGCCCCACCAGCGATCGGGCTCGGCCGAGGCGGGGCAGGCGCCGAACAGAAGCAGCGGCCACGGGGCGGCAAGCAGGAAAAAGGCACGGCAGGTTCGGCGGGAGACGGCCACTGCCCGAATGATACCGTCGAATGCGGCGTGTCCGCCAATTCACACGCGGGAAACCGACGACGTCCCTGCGCCGGGCCCGACCCGGGGCGGCCTCGGCAAGGTCGATTGACGCCATCTTTGCCACCTTGCGGAATTGACCGGTTTTGCACCTCATGTTATCGAAGACGCTGGGTTACCAATGGGCAAGCGTATCCTGGTCGCCGACGACAGTCTCACGATTCAACAGGCAGTTGCCATGGTCATGGAGGGCTCGGGGTATGACCTGAGCTTCGCCAAGTCCGTCGATGAGGCGCTCGTGGTGGCCAAAAAGGATGGCCGCCCGGACCTCGTGCTGGCCGACGTGGCCATCGGCAATGGCAGCGGCTACGACCTGTGTGCCGAGCTGAAGGCAGACAGCAGCATGCAAGACGTTCCCGTGTTCATTCTTGCGTCGTCGCAGTCGCCCTACGATGAGGCGCGTGGACGCAAGGTCGGGGCAGATGGCTACATGGCGAAGCCTTTCGAGAGCCAGGCCCTGCTCGACGCCGTGGCCATGGCCATCGTCAGCCCTGTGAAGCGATCCTCGAGCGCCATGCCCGAGTTCTCCGATCACGACGACAACACCGCGCGCATCACCGCCGGTGACTTGCCGACGGACGACGACGACAGCTACGGCGAGATCGTCATCGAGCGCGGCGCGGCCCCGACGCCAGCCGCGCCCGCATGGGGCACCAAGCCGCCGACTCGCCCATCGGGGCCGAGGCCCGTGGTGGCGCCGACCCCGACGCCCGCGCAATCCTCACCGCGTCCGTCGCTGATTCCGGGTGCGCGCCCGTCGGCGTCCATGCCCGCTGTACGGACGCCACAGCCTTCCGCGCCGACCGCAGCGCCACCCGCGGCGCCTCCGGTCGCCGCTCGCCCGGCCGCGGGCCGGACCATGATGGGGTTCCCCTCGGTCAGGCCGCCCGTCGTGGCTGCGCCCAAACCGCAGATGCCTGCTCCTCCGGTTCCGCCTCGGCCGGTCACGGCCGCCCCGACGGCCCCCTTGTCGGCGCCCGCTTCCGGGCCGGTCCGCGCGCCCATGGTTCCGACGCCTTCCGTACCTTCGGCGCCGGTGGCCAGCCGGGTGCCCACCGCGGCCGGCCCAGCAGCGCCCATTCCGGCGATCACGGGGGCGCGGCCCATCATGCCGCGCTACTCGCCTCCGCCGGGCACGGCGCCCATCATCGTGCCACCAGCCGGCGCGCGCAGGATTCCAACGCCGATTCCGCCCGTGCCGTCGGTCTCGACGTCGCCGTTGCCGACCATGGCCGCGTCGGTGTCCACCATCGTCGATCAGAAGGTGGCGGCTCTGGCGGCGCGTGGCCCAGAATACGAAGCCATCGCCAAGCTCTCTCGCGAGATCATCGAGCAGGTCGTGTGGGAAGTAGTACCGGAGCTGGCCGAGGCGATCATCCGGCAGGAAGTCGATCGCCTGGCAGCCGCGAAGAAGTAGTTTTTCCGTTCCACCTTCGCCTCCGTTCTGCTTTTCTAGGGCCCAACCTCTGCTCCCAGGTATTGCCATGACCGATCTCGCCAAGAACTACGATCCCGCCGACATCGAAGCGCGTTGGTACCAAGAGTGGCTTTCGTGTCGCTATTTCCACGCCGACGCCGCCACCCCCAAGGCGCCGTTCTGCATCGTCATTCCACCGCCCAACGTGACGGGCGCGCTGCACATGGGCCACGCGCTCACGTGCACCATCCAAGACATCATGACGCGATGGCGTCGCATGGCCGCGTACAACGCCATGTGGTTGCCGGGCACGGACCACGCAGGCATTGCCACCCAGATGGTCGTGGAACGCGAGCTGATGGCGACCGAGAAGAAGTCCCGCCACGACCTCGGTCGTGAGGAGTTCGTCAAGCGCATCTGGAACTGGCGCGAGCGCTACGGCGACCGGATCCTCGGGCAGCTCAAAGCCATGGGGTGCTCCGTCGACTGGGATCGCCTGAAGTTCACCATGGAGCCCGAGTACTCGAAGGCGGTCATCGAGGCCTTCGTGCGGCTCTACGAGGAAGGCCTGATCTACCGGGATCGCCGCCTCATCAACTGGTGCGTGTCGTGCCGGACGGCGCTGTCGGACCTCGAGGTCGAGCACGACGAGGGCGCGCAGGGCGAGCTGTGGGAGTTCGCCTATC
>CAZYFU010000083.1:0-27959 GCA_964647025.1 uncultured Myxococcales bacterium
GGATGCCTAGATTGCGTCACCATGAAGCGCCATTCCGCTATCGTCCTCGCCGCTGCGTCGGCGGCCCTGCTGTTCTCCGGCCCGTCCCATGCGAAAGGGCCCGTCCGGCTGGGAAAGATTTCCTGCGTGGTGGTCGGCGAGGGCTGGGTGCGTCCCCTTGCCGGGCGCGTGGACGGCCCGGGGCGCCTCCGCTGTTCGGTGGAGGTGACGTTCACCGGCAACGATCCTCTGCGCCTGCCCTTGACCTTGACCCTGGATCAACCGGCGGAATCCGGCAGCTCGAAGCCCATCCACGAGCAGTCCAAGATGGAGGTGCAACTGCAATCGGGCACCGCCGAGCTGGACGTGCCCATCCCCGAGGATCTGAACGGCTGCATGCCCTACACGCTGACCATGCAGCTTGGCGTCCAGAAAAAGGCGAAGAAGACCGCCCCCGATTGCGGCGAAGGCTAGGCTCTCCTCAGAGGTTTCCCAGCAGGGTCTCTTGCCATGAACGACGCGAGCAATCGAATAGACGAATCGTCGCCCTCCCAGGCATGGAGGAATCGCGTCTCGGAAGCGCTGACCGCGCTCTACGGCGAGCAGCGCGCACCTGTCCTGCAGGGCCGATTCGAGGATCTCCTGGCCCGCAACCGGCGCGCGCGCCCCGAACACCTTTTGCGGCGCGACGCCACCCTGCCCCGCGATTGGTACCGCGACCCGAAGAACGCGGTGTACGTGCTCTACGCCGACAGGTTCAGCCCCGAAGCGCCTCGCGGCCACAAGCTCGCGGCGCTGCGGGATTCGTTGCCCTACTTCGAAGAGCTGGGCGTGAACATCCTGCATGTCTTGCCCATTCTGGCCAGCACCGGCGACGATGGCTTCGCCGTCCGCGACTACCGGCGCATCGACGAGGCCTTCGGCAGCAACGACGACTGCCTCGCTCTCATCCACTCCGTCCACGAGCGAGGGATGTGGATCGCCCTCGACTTCGTGCTCAACTACGTGGCGGACGAGCACGCGTGGGCCAAGCGCGCCAAGGCTGGCGATCCCGCGCACCACGACTACTTCATCTGGGACGCATCCGGGACCGGGCGGCCGTGGGACGGCGTCCGCGACGTGTTCACGGAGTTCGCGCCCGGCCACTGGGACTACGTTCCCGAGCAGGGCCAGTACGTGTGGGCGACCTTCTACAAGCGCCGGCCGGCGGACCGCGACGGACGGCAGGATGCGCACGGGCCCAGGCACGCGTTTGCACAGTGGGATCTCAATTACGCCAATCCCGAAGTGCTCTTCTCCATGGTCGACAACCTGCTGTTCCTCGCCAACTGGGGCGTCGACGTCTTTCGTCTGGACGCCGTCCCCCACATCTGGAAGCAACGGGGCACCGACTGCAAAAGCCGCCCCGAAGCGCATCTGCTCGTGCGACTGTTCCGTGCCGCACTCGAAGCGGTGGCTCCACGCGCGGTCCTGCTCGCCGAGGCAAACCAGCGCTACGAGCAGGTCATCGCGCACTTCGACCGCGGCTGCGGCGTGCACATCGCCTACCACTTCAGCCTGATGCCCACCCTGTGGCAGGCCGCCATCGATGGCAACGACGACGCCATCGAGCGCGAGCTTGCGCGCATGCCGGCCACGGACCCGCAGGACCATGCGTGGTGGTGGATCTTCTCCGAGTGCCACGACGAGGTGGGGCTATCCACCGTGGATCGAGAGACCCTCGAGCGACTGTGGGCCTACTTCCGTGCCGAGGGCGGCGGATTGCCCTTCAAGGTCGAGCCTGACGGGCGGCTGCCTCGCGCGGTGTCGGGCACGACGTACTCGCTCCTGCACGGCGACCTCGACAAGATCATTCGACTGTGGAGGCTGAAGCTGCGCCTCGCGACCCACCCGAAGTGCAAAGGCACACCGCTCTTCTACATGGGCGAGGAGCTGGGCGTCGAGAACCTCCCCCTCGATGCGAGCACCCGACACGACACCCGCTTCACCAAGAGGGTGCCGCTCGCCCGAGAGCGGAAGGCCCGCCGACTGCAACCGGGCACCAAGGAAAACCGACTGTTCGAACGCCTGCGCGCGCTGCTCGCGGCCCGCAGTCGCTCCGATTCGCCTATAGTCGCGGGATGGACCACCGGACAGAAATGAAATCCTCGATGCGCCGTCTGTTGGTGGCGATCGCGTTGGTTGCCTTGGCCTCGCCCGGCTGTAAGCGTTTGACGTCGGCGATGAGCAGACCCGAGCCGCTGGTCGACAACGACTTCCAGTTCCGCCTGGAGTCGCCCGGCCGTTCTTGGCGGCTGCTGGGCGAAGAGGAGGCCAGTCACATCGTCCCCGACGCCATCGCGGGCGCCACCACGGTTGGCTCGGGTACGAAGAGACAACATACCGTCGTCATCGTCGAGCGCTACGCAGGCACTCTGGACGAGTACGTCGACCTGCTGTTGCAGGGCAGCGCCATCGAGGACCAGAAGATCGAGTCGCGCGAACAGATCGAGTTCCAGAAGCGCCCCGCGGTGATCACCCTGACCCGTGGTTCGGTGAACGGCCTCAGGGCCGTGTTCAGGCACCTCATCTTCTTGAACCGCGGCTTCGGCTATCAACTGGTGTCGTGGGGCCTCGAGAACCAGGTCGACGTCGCAACCCTGGGCATGGTGGAGAAGCACTTCCACCTCCTCGACGGGCCGGTGCGGGGACGCGCGGCCCGCAACGTAGTCACCGAGGCGCGCGGCCCCGGCTGGCGCCTGCACGAAGGCATCTTCCGCAGCGCCGCGTGGGGGATCGAGGTCGCGCCCCCGGGCAACACCCGCGTCGTGGTGGGCGCCGAGCTGGCCACCATGAACAGCTCGGCAGACGTGGGGCTCATCAGCAGTCAGCCCGAGACCTACCTGGTCGTGCTGGTCGAGCGCGCCTCGGGTGTGGATCCGCAAGCCTTGGCCAAGCAGCGCATGGCCGAGAACGTAGAGAGTATCCAGCTCGAGCCCGAGGAGGGCACGCTCGCGGCGACGGTGCTCGGTCAGGCGGTCACGCTGCAACGCTATCGTCCCAAGGCCCAGCCCTTCGTCTACTACCAGGGCACGGTCGTCCACGATGGCGCCATGGTGATGCTGCTCGGCTGGCACGCCCGCGGCAAGCAAGAGCCTTCCCGCAATGCCCTGGTCGCCTCGCTGACCAGCATCAAGGCGCTGGCGCCGGAGCAACGCCAGACCCTGGCGACCGAGTTGGCCGGCATGCCGGACGTGCAGAACGCGGTTGGCGTGGACTACGCCCTTCGCCGCGGCATCTACCGCGACTTCGAGCAAGGTCTGACTTGGAAGCTGCCCGCGGGACAGTTCCGCATTCAGGTCGGCACCGCCGCACGCGCCAGCAGCGAGCATGCCCGCTTCCTCTTCGAGGAGGTCGGAACGGGCCTGGGCGGCCTGTTGCTGAGCGAAGACGGCAATGGGATGGACGGAAAGGCCTATCACGCCGCGGCCACCGCGGAGAGCTACACCACGGTCAAGGGCCGCGAGCCCCGCCCACGCGCCGTTCAGATTCCGGGTGTCGCGTCGGCCCTGTCCACCGCAGGACCTGCGACCATCGCCGGCGTGCCGATGCTGAAGCAGACCGTGTCGTGGGTGGAGAACAATCGGGCCGTCCAGGTCTTGCTTTGGATGCCAATCACCGATGCGCGGGGGCTGTCACGCTTCTCCGAGCTGCTTGCCGGGTTGGCCTCGGGACAGCTCAAGCCATCCACCGTGACCGGCCAGACGTACCAGGATCATCGCCTGGGATTCGCGTTCGCGCCTCCCGCCGTGCCGGGTGGCCCGTGGACTCGGGCGGATGTCACGCCCAAGGAGATCTCGCCCATCGGGACCACGATCGAGTGGAAGAATGCCCGCTACAAGGTCGGGGTGCTGAGCCTGTTCGGCATGGACACCCGCCTGAGCGAGGAAGAAGTCGTCGCTCGCTTCGGACGCCAGGGAAAGGACGTGCCCTTGCTGTCCTCGGCGACCATCACCACCGACGACCTGGCCGGACTCACCGGCAAACGCATCCGCACGTCCGGCCTTGCCTCGTCGAAGCGCGATGTCGTCGTCGTTCGGCGGGACGCCACGTTCTACGGACTGATGGTGGAACCCGTTACCGGCAACGTGGACGACGCCGACCGAGAGGCCATGAAGGCCGGCCTGCGACTGCTGGACTGACGAGACGCAGCCAATGATCCCGTAGAGGGGCCGACAGAGCCCCCCCCGGAGCCGCGGCACAGACCGTGTTCGAGCGGGCCGCCGGCATGCTATGGACGGGCATGGCCCTCGATGTACTGATGGACGAGTTCCCCCCGACCGTGCGTGCGCGCGGAAGCGAGTACCACCGCAGCGGGACCGTCAGCATCCTGGCGCACTCCGCCGACGTGATCCGCGCAACAGTCAAGGGCACGCGAACCTACGGAGTGAAGCTGCAGCACACCAAGAAGGGTTCGCTCCTCCTTTCCTGCACCTGCCCCTTCTTTGTCGACCGGGGTCCCTGCAAACACCTTTGGGCTACCGCCCTGACCGCGGCGGACAGAGGCATCCTGGCGAAGATGCCGATGCCCGCGCGTATCGAGCTCGAAGCCGCTGTCGACGACAAAAGGGGAAACATCGACGTCCAACGCGACGATGTGCGCATGCGGGCACCTGCCCCATCTCGACAAGCGCCGCCAGTCGCGAGCCGGCCTCCGGAGCTTTGGGAACGACTGTTCGCCCAGGCGCAGATGCAGGCTGGCTCCCCGACCGTGGCGGCCCGCCCGATTGTGCGAGAGCTTCTATACGTCGTCGATGTCGACGCGACCAAGCGTGGCGAGCTCACGATGCTCGTGATGGAGCGACCGCGGCGAAAGGACGGCTCATGGGGCAAGGAGAAGGCGGCGCGCGTGTCGGTCGGGGAATTGCCGCTGCTGGCCGACGAGCGGGATCGGGAAATCCTGCCGCTGCTCCAGATTGCCCATCAGGCCAGCGGTGCCTACGGCTACTACGGATACTCGGAGAACGCCTTTCCCCACGAAGTCCGGGTGCCGGCGAGCATGGCCGCCCCCCTGATGCCGCGAATCGCAGCGACCGGGCGCCTGTACGTGCGCACCGGCCCAGACGACCTCGGTGCGGCAGGCTACGATGGCGATCGCCCGTGGGAGCTTACGCTCGTCATAGAGCGGGATGCGGCCGATGCCACGACCGATGTCGTGGGACGACTTTGCCGCGGCAGCGAGTCCTTGGATCTGGGTGAGCCCCTGGTTCTTACGCGCTCCGGTTGGGTCGTCTTCTCCGATCGCGTCTCGCGGCTTGATGCCCACGGAGCCTTCGGTCTGGTCGTCATCTTGCGCGAACATCACCGCATCCGTGCGCCGCGCGACCAGGAGGAGCATCTGCTGGCAAGGCTCCTCGACATGCCCAACCTGCCTCGCCTCGTACTGCCTCGAGCGCTGGCCCTGCGCGAGATCGCGGAAACGCCGCAACCTATCCTCAAGATTGGGCTGCCTGAGCATCGTCGTCGCTATTCCGGAGGCAGCGGTCGCCCTGTTGCCGACCTGCTGTTCGAATACGAGGGCCAACTCGTGCCAAGCCACGATGTGCGCGCGATCGTGCCAAGGATCGCGGAACGAACCCTCATTCGCCGAGACCGTGCCTGCGAGCAGGCCGCACATCTGAGACTCGCCGAGCTTGGCTTCAGGCAAATGCGCCCACAGCCCTGGCTCGCGCACGATCAGACCGCGGGCTTCGAGATCCCCGCGAAGAAGCTCCCCGGCGCCGTGCGCGCCCTGCTCGCCGATGGCTGGCGGGTCGAAGCCGATGGCAAGCTCTACCGCCGCCCGGGACGATTTGCCCTCGATGTTACGAGCGGAGTCGACTGGTTCGACCTCACGGCGACCGTCGATTTCGACGGAGTGCACGCAGCGCTACCCGAGCTATTGCGCGCGCTCCGCCGCGGCGACAATACCATCGTGCTCGGCGACGGAAGCTTTGGCATATTGCCCGAGGAGTGGCTCGCCAAGTACGGATTCCTGAACGACCTCGGCACCGTACAGGGCGAGCGCCTGCGCTTTCGCCGCAACCAGGCCGGCCTTCTGGACGCCGCGCTCGTCGCCATCGAGAACGACGCGGACAAGCGAGTGGACGATGTGTTCACCAAAGCGCGCGCCGAGCTTGCGCGATTCGAGGGCATCCGGCCCGAAGCGAAGCCCCGAGGCTTTCGCGGCGAGCTGCGCCCCTACCAGAAAGTCGGCCTCGGATGGATGTCGTTCCTGCGCCGCTTCGGCTTCGGCGGGTGTCTTGCCGACGACATGGGCCTTGGCAAGACCGTCCAGGTGCTGGCCATGCTCGAGGGGCGTCCTCGCGAGAAAAATCGCCCCTCGCTGGTGGTGGTGCCCAAATCGCTCGTGTGGAACTGGAAGCACGAATCCGAGCGCTTCGTCCCCAAGCTGCGCGTTCTCATCCACGTCGGGGCAGAGCGCGCATCCACGACCGAGGCCCTACTCGACGCAGACTTGGTCATCACCACCTACGGAACGCTTCGCAACGATGTCATGCTCCTGCGCACGATCGACTTCGACTATCTCATCCTCGACGAGGCCCAGGCGATCAAGAACGTGGATTCCGAGTCGGCCAAGGCCGCCCGGCTCCTCCGCGGCGAGCATCGCCTCGCGCTGTCTGGCACGCCCGTCGAGAACCACGTGGGCGAGCTGTGGTCGTTGTTCGAGTTCCTCAACCCCGGCATGCTCGGCACGAGCCGCGTCTTCCAAGGCGCCACCAGCAGCACGCGGCCGGCCCCCGAGGTCATCACCACGCTCGCCCGGGCTCTGCGACCTTTCATCTTGCGGCGGACCAAGGAAGCCGTCGCCCCCGAGCTCCCGCCCAAGCACGAAGAGACGATTCTGTGCGAGCTCGAGCCCAAGCAGAAGAAGCTCTACCAGGAGCTGCGCGATCACTTCCGCGCCAGCCTCCTTGGCCGGATCGAGCAGCAAGGGATAGGGAAAGTGAAGCTTCAGGTCTTGGAGGCGCTACTGCGCCTGCGCCAAGCCGCGTGCCACCCCGGTCTCATCGACCGCAAGCACGCGGGTGAGCCCTGTGCCAAGCTCGATGTGCTGGTGCCGAGGCTCTTGGAGTTGCGCGAGGAAGGCCACAAGGCATTGGTCTTCTCGCAATTCACGAGCTTCCTCGCCCTCCTCCGTGCTCAGCTCGACGCAGCCCAGGTGACCTACGAGTACCTCGACGGAAGGACTCAGGATCGCCAAGCACGGGTCGAGCGCTTCCAAACCGATCCCGAATGCCGACTGTTTCTCATCAGCTTGAAAGCCGGAGGCCTGGGCCTGAACCTCACCGCCGCCGACTACGTCTTCATCCTCGACCCCTGGTGGAATCCCGCCGTCGAAGCCCAGGCCGTCGACCGCGCCCACCGCATCGGTCAGTCGAAGCACGTCTTCGTCTATCGACTGCTGGCTCAGGAGACCGTCGAGGAGAAAGTCGCCAAGCTTCAAGAGTCGAAACGGGGCCTGGCGGAGTCCATCATCACCGGCGACAACAGTCTTATCCGCGAGCTCGACCGCGAGACGCTGGAGGAGTTGCTCGCATAGCGAGGAAGGGAGGAGAGTCATGATCACGTTTCGCAAGGCAGAGGACCCTGGCCACAGCGAGTTCCTGGCTTGAGCGAGCGCGGGAAGCATCCATCCGCAGCGAGGACGACAAGCCATGAGCCCACACGCGCAGATAGTCCACAACCGATCGACCGCAGATGCCAGTGGTCTTCGCCGCGCACGGTGCGCCCGTGTTGCTCGACGACGCCGCATGGATGGCCGAGCTCGCCGCGTGGGCGCAGTCCATGCCGAGACCGACCAGCATTCTCATGGTCTCGGCTCACTGGGAGGAGCGGCCGACGACCCTTGGGGCAACGGGGCCGGCGCCGCTGGTCTACGATTTCCACGGCTTCCCGGAGCGCTACTACCAGACCAAGTACCCCGCTCCCGGTGCGCCTGGCCTCGCGGCGAAGGTTCGTGTGCTCCTGCGCGACAAGGGTCTCTCCGTCGCGGACGATCCAGATCGCGGCCTCGATCATGGGGCCTACGTTCCGCTTGTGGCCATGTACCCCGGCGCCGATGTGCCCGTGCTCCAGATATCGATACCTGGCCTTGTGCCCGATGAGCTGGTTGGCCTTGGCCAATCGCTTGCTCCGTTGCGCGACGAGGGCGTGCTCATCTTCGGGAGTGGCTTCCTGACGCACAATATGCGGTACGCCTTCAAGCCAGGAACCCCGGCTTGGGCGCGCGAATTCGACGCTTGGGCCGAAGACGCGTTGTCGCGCTTCGACCTCGATGCTCTCGAGAACTTCCAAGCGCGCGCCCCGGCTGCCCAGATGGCGCTCCCCACCTGGGAGCACTACGCTCCGGTCCTGGTAGCCGCTGGCGCCGTGGCCGACGCTTCGCCGAAAACGACGTTCCCCATCACAGGTTGGTGGATGGATGGAGCGTTCACGAAGAGGTCGGTGCAGTTCGGCTGACCCAGGAATCCGAACTCGATGATTGAGGCGTTCTGGCGTTCGCTCAAGCACCAGTGGCTGTACCTCAACCCGTTGGACCTGGTCGAGCACGGCCGAACTCTCGTTGCGTTCTACGTCGAGCAGCACAACACTCAGATGCCACACGCGGCCTTCTCGGGCCAGACACCGGACGAGCTTCTGCCGAATTCGATGTGGATCCCGTGTGTCGACAACGTCGACGGCCTGTCGACGCCGACCGATAAGGCTTTCCCGCGAGTCCATGGCTAGGAAAGAGTTCTTTACTTTGCGCCTGGACTAAGAAAGATCCCTTTACCAAGCCGATGGCACGGATCACGGGGACATACGAACGGAAGAACGTGGGCGACGAACTGGTCGCAGCCTACGTCCCGCATCCTTTGCCACCTGCAGAGCCAGCACTCGCCATTGATGGCCACGCGAAAGAACTGCTGCAGTCGGCGGAGCACGCCTTGTCGAGGCTCGAGCTGGCCGGCGAGATGGTTCCATCGGTCGAATGGTTCATCTACGCCTTCGTTCGCAAGGAGGCGGTGCTCTCCTCCCAGATCGAGGGAACGCAGGCAACGCTCGTCGACTTGCTCAACTTCGAGGCAGGTGTCGGGCCAGAGCCGCAGAGCGAGCCCGAGGTGCAGGAGGTGTGCAACTACCTCGACGGGCTGACCTATGCCCGCAAGCAACTCCATCGCAACGATGGACTGCCCCTGTCGATTCGGCTATTGAACGAGACACATCGACGCCTGATGAAAGGAATGCGCGGTGCCGAGAAGCAGCCGGGCGAGATCCGACGAAGCCAGAACTGGATCGGCGGCACCCGTCCGGGCAACGCCGCATACGTGCCGCCGCCGCCCACCGAGGTTCCGCGCCTTCTCAGTGATCTCGAGAAGTACATCCACGCCAAAGACGCCTTGCCTGCCCTGATCCGCGCCGGCCTCATCCATGTTCAATTCGAGACAATCCATCCCTACCTCGACGGCAACGGACGCCTCGGTCGACTGCTGGTCACCCTCGCCCTCGAAGAATGGGAACTGCTTTCGCAGCCGCTCCTCTACCTAAGCCTCTATTTCAAGCGGCGCCGCGACGAATACTACCGGCTTCTGAACCGCGTTCGCACGGAGGGCGACTGGGAGGCATGGACCGCATTCTTCCTCGAGGGTGTGGCGACAATCGCCGAGGAAGCAGTCCAAAGCGCACGCGAGCTATTTGCACTGGTGAGCCGTGATCGCATTCGCGTGCTCGCTGCTGGCAGGGCCTCCGTGGTCGCATCACGGCTGTTCGAGGAGCTGCCGCGACACCCCGTGGTGACGACCACGGGCGTGGTGAAGCTGCTCGAAACCACCAAGCCAACCGCAGCCAAGGCCATCGCCTTGCTGGAAGAAGTCGGGATCCTGTCCGAGACGACGGGCCGCAAGCGCGACCGAACCTTCAGCTACGGAGAATACCTCGAACATCTCCGCGTCGGGACCGAGTTGGAGTAGCCGCCCCGGCCATCGTGAGGCTGGCTTCCCCTCCCGAAGAGCTCTCGTCACGGCCAGCCACTTCCGGTATCGTTAGCGTCGTGGCCGGTCGAATCTACGAACACCTGCTGACCGAGGCCCGAGCCCGCGAGCTGGGTGTCCAGCATGTCGAGCGAATCCAGACGGAAGGACTGCAGATCGCTGATAGCCACGCACGGCTCGCACGACACGTCGCCCACGAGGTCGAGCGAGCCCTTGCTGCAGTCCGAGGCGACACGGACGACCGCCTCAGCAGACAGGTAGCAATCGCCAACGATCTCCTCGCGCGCCTCCGCGAGCTGGTGCCACCCGGCCCGCCCAGCGGAGAGGATGTCCAGCCGCCGCCGCGGCTTCTGCTATCGGTTCACGACGGGACACCGCCGGTCCGAACCGTGCTCCCGTTCGCCGTGACCACGGTCCTCACCAGGGCGCATGGCGAGCCTGCAATCGGGCACGAGCTGGCTCGCGAGATCGCGACGGCCGAAGATATCGACGCGCTGGTCAGCTTCGTCACCGCAAGCGGTGTGCGGGCGCTTCGAGAGCCGCTCGAGAGGCATGCAGCCGCAGGGTACAGGCTACGGCTGCTGACGACCACCTATACGGGAGCAACCGACGCTGATGCCATCGAATCGCTGGCGTCCCTTCCTTGCGTCGAAGTTCGCGTCTCTTACGACGCGCGACGGACTCGTCTGCACGCCAAAGCCTGGCTCTTCTCGCGTGCGAGCGGGCTCGATACTGCTTACGTCGGCTCGGCGAACCTCTCATCGGCCGCGCTCTTTCACGGCCACGAGTGGATGGTCAAGCTCTCCGCGGCCGATCTGCCAGCGGTCATCGCGAAGTTCCGAGGCACGTTCGAGACTCTCTGGAACGATCCGGAGTTCGAGCCCTTCGATGTCACGCTCGAAAGCCATCGAACAAGGCTCCGCCAGGCGCTGTCTGCCGAGCGTGGCGGCGGGAGACGGCACGAACTGGCGAGCCTTATGTTCTTCAACCTTGCGCCATACCCCTTCCAGACTGAGATCCTCGAGCGCCTGCAGGCGGAGCGCGAGCTGCACGGACGTCGCCGCAATCTGGTCATCGCCGCGACCGGCACTGGCAAGACGGTTGTTGCTGCGTTCGACTATCAGAGACGTATCGGGGCCAATGGACTACGTCCGCGATTGCTGTTCCTTGCCCACCGCGAGGAGATTCTTGGTCAGGCGCTCGCTACGTTTCGAAATGTCCTTCGCGACGGTGCCTTCGGCGAACTGCTGGTCGGAGGGGAACAGCCTGCTAGTCACGATCATCTGTTCGCCTCTATCCAGAGCGCGAACTCACGTGACCTACTGGCCCACTTCGGCGCCGACTACTGGGACCACGTCATCGTCGATGAATGCCACCACGCGCCGGCTCAGTCGTATCGAGCGCTCATTGCCAGTATGCGCCCCGCCGTCCTCGTCGGATTGACCGCCACGCCAGAGCGGACCGACGGTCAGTCACTTCTTCCCGACTTCGACGGGCACATCGCAGCCGAGCTCCGTCTTTGGCACGCGCTCGAGCGCCAGCTGCTGGTTCCCTTCGAGTACTACGGGATCAGCGACAACACCGATCTCCGAGACGCCCGCTGGAACCGCGGCTCCTACCTCGCCGAAGACCTCGATAAGCTCTACACGGGAAACGACCACCGGGCATCGCTGGTCATCGAGCAGACTGCCCGCCGCGTGGGCAACGTCCGTCAAATGCGTGCCCTCGGCTTCTGCGTCAGCGTAGGTCACGCGGAGTTCATGGCCAGACGGTTCACCGAAGCCGGAATTCCGGCCATTGCCGTTCACGGTGGCAGCGCGGGAACCGCCCGGGAGACCGCGCCGCGACAGCTCGAGCGGCGCGAGGTGAACGTCCTGTTCACGTGCGATCTTTACAATGAAGGCATCGACCTCCCATTCGTCGACACGCTCCTGCTCCTACGCCCGACCTCAAGCGCCACGCTGTTTCTTCAACAACTCGGACGCGGTCTGCGCCTGGACGGCCACAAGGAATCGTGCCTGGTGCTCGATTTCATCGGTCAGCATCGAGAGGACTTTCGATTCGACCGACCATTGTCCGCGATGACAGGAGTTCCGCGAGGCGCGCTTCGCAAAGCCGTCGAGGAGGGCTTCCCCACGTTGCCCAGTGGATGCCACCTGGAGCTTGACCGCGTTGCCCAGGCGCAAGTTCTTCGTGGTCTCCGTCGAACCCTTCGCGGGGGCATTGGTCGGCTGACGGAGGAGCTCCGAGATGTGGTCGCCCGCTTGGGATCGGGCGTTCGGTTGCAAGACTTCCTCGACGAGTCCGGTCGGGAGCTCGAAGAGATCTTCTCTCGCGACGTCAGCTGGTCACGATTGCGCCGAGAAGCAGGTCTGTCGGTGCCGGCGCCTGGGCCGCGCGAAGATGTTCTCACGCGCAAGCTCGAGCTCATGTTGCACATCGATGAGCCCGAACGTCTGAGCCTCGTCCAGTCCGTGCTCACCGATCCTTCCCGACCTGCACCGGCCGACGCGCTTGCGCGCCGTCGGCTCTTGATGCTGGCGTACCTTCTCTTCCATGAGCGCGGCGAACACATGACGCCCGAGCAACTGCTCGACTTGTTCATCGCACATCCGGCGGTGACCTCGGAGGTCATCGAACTGTGCGAGGTCCTCCAAGAGCAGGTCACCCTGTCTACGTCCAGGCCGCTTCCCGATCAGAGTTGGCCTCTGGGCCTGCATCGGCGGTACGGACGAAGGGAAATCTTGACGGCTGTCGGCCATTGGACCGACACGGCGAAGCCTGATTCGCGGGAGGGCATTGTCCGACTGGATGACGCCAAGGCCCAGTTGCTGTTCGTGACCCTCGACAAGTCCGAGAAGCGATTTTCGCCGACCACGAGCTACGAGGACTACGCCATCAGCGCCGATCTCTTCCACTGGCAGAGCCAGAGCGGCGTGAGTCCGGAGAGCCCAACCGGCCGTTGCTACATCGAACAGGCGAACAATGGCTGGCGCTTCCTTCTCTTCGTGCGGCCAACCGTGCGCGACGTCTACACGAATCTCGGGTTGGTTCGCTATGAGAGCCACACCGGCAGCCGCCCCATGAGCATCACCTGGCGACTGGAAGTCCCCATACCCGGAAAGTGGCTGGGAGAATACGAAAGGCTCGTCGCATAGAACGACGAGCCAGACGGTTGCTCCCCCGGCCGCCACGGACGGTGGGAGGCGCAGCTACCGGGAGGTCGCCCGCGAGTTCGGAGTGACGAAGCGCACTTTTCGGACGCCGTACGCAGCAGGCGGTACGCGGGCGCGTCCGCGCAGATGGCGCCGTTGCGCCCCTGATCTCCCGTCACGTCAGCGCGCGCGGCGGCGTCTCTCGCTGCGGCGGCGCGACGGTAGGGGGCCGAGGGCGAGGCGCAGCTCGCGTTGTGCACTGGCGGTGCGCGCCTCGACGAGACGGTAGGTCTCGAGCAGGCCGGCCACGATCGAGAGACGCCGGCCGTTGCGCGCGTCGGGGGGGAGAGCGCGCAGCGCCTCGAGAAGCTCCGCGGACAGCCCGGCGCGCGCCAGGCCGGCCAGGCTCAGCTCGGCGCGCCGGGCGACGGCGTGCCCGAGGAGAGCCAGCTTGTGCCGCCGCTCACCCGCGCGCAGAGCGCGTGTCGCCGCCAGGAAGTGCGCCGGCGAGGGATCGTCCGTAAACGCCCGCAGCGCCGCGATCGCCCGAGGCAACTCGGTGCGCGGCAGGGTCGCGAGCACCCGCTCGGCGAGCCGGAGCAGCGGCGGCCCCAGCGCCGCCCCTTCCTCCGCCGCGGGCTGGGCGGCCCCCGTCATCGCGACGCCACCGATTGGATCGGCACCAGCAGCACCTCGATGCGGCGGTTCTTCCGGCGTGACGCCTCGTCGGCGTTGGGGACGCGCGGGTGCTCGGCGCCAAAGCCCGCCGCCACCACCCGAGTCGCGGGCAGGCCGGCGGCGGTGAGCACGCGGGTCACGGCGAGGGCACGGGCCGTGGAGAGCTCCCAGTTCGAGGCGAAGCGCCCATCGCCGCGCACTGGGCGATCGTCGGTGTGGCCCCCGACGAGCACCATCTGATCGCGCTCGGCCTCGAGCAGGGCCACGAGGGTCGGCGCCAGCCGTCCGATGAACGCCTCGCCTTCCGGATGCAGCTCGTCCGAGCCCGAGTCGAAGAGGACCTCACCCTGAAGGATGACCTTGCCCTCCTCGACCTCGATGGCGCCGCCCGGGGCCAGCGCGCGCAGCCGGCGTTCGATGCGCGCCTTCTCGGCACGCAGGGTCTCGATCTCGCGCGCCCCCTCGCGAACGCGCTGGACCAGCGCCCGCTGGGCGACGAACGCGATCAACGACAGCAGCACGAACACCGCCAGCACGAGCACGAGCGCGTCGACGAACGGCGGCCAGACGTTGACCGGGAACAGCGCGGGGCGGGCGCGCGTGCTCTTCATGGGCCGGCGCCCTCGCCCGCGGTCGGCTGCGCGAGAGCCACCAGCCGCTCGACCTCCTCGCCGAGGTGCACCAGCGCGTCGAGCACGGCGTTGCCGGACTCAGGGTCCTCGGCCCGGGCCGCGAGCAGTGCCACCTCACGCGCGAGCGCGCCCATCTGCGGCGCCAGCGTGGCGAGCGCGGGAGAGATGTCGGCGGCGGTGGCGCGGAGCTCCCCCGTCGAGGCGGCGAGCGCCTGGGCCGCCGCGACGAGCTCGCCGCCAACACCCACGCGCAGCTCAGTCAGCCCGCCCAGCGCCGCGCCAGCGGCCTCCGAGAGTGCGCGGGCCGAGCGCTCCGCGGTGGCCGTCATGGCCGTGGCCGCGCCTTCGGCGCCCGCGACCATCGAAGCGCTGGCCTCGCCCAGTGTCGCCGCCGCGCGCGCCAGGCCGTCAGCCGCTTCACCCTGCTGGCGCCGCGCCTCGGCCAGCAGCGCAGCGACCGACGCCGCGGCTCCGGCCAGGGACCGCTCGGCCTCCTCGCGTAGCGCCGCCGCGCTCGCCGCGGTCGACGTGCCGAGGGCCGCCGCAGCACCCGCCATCGCGTCTCTCGTCGCCGTCGCCGCGCCCGTCATCACGTCCCGCATCGCCGTCGCGGCGCCCGCCATCGCTTCTTTCGTTGCCATCGCGGCGCCCGTCGTCGCTTCTCGCATCGCCATCGCGGCGCCCGTCATCGCTTCTTTCGTCGTCGCCGCCACCCCCGTCATCGCTTCCTGCGTCGCCGTCGCCGCGCCCGTCATCGCTTCCTGCGTCGCCGTCGCCGCGCCCGTCATCGCTTCTTTCGTTGCCATCGCGGCGCCCGTCGTCGCTTCTCGCATCGCCGCCGCCGCGCCCGTCATCGCTTCTTTCGTCGTCGCCGCCACCCCCGTCATCGCTTCCTGCGTCGCCGTCGCCGCACCCGTCATCGCTTCTCGCATCGCCGCCGCGACTCCCGTCATCGCTTCTTTCGTCGTCGTCGCCGCACCCGTCGTCGCTTCTCGCATCACCGCCGCCGCGCCCGTCATCGCGTTCCGCGTCTCCATCACTGCGGTCGTCATCTTCTCGCCGACCGCGTCCGCGAGACGCGCGAGCTCGACCCGCGCGATCTCGGCCACGCTCGACGCCACCGCCTCGGCGCTGCTCGCGGCGGAGGCGGCGACGAGTGCCTTGAGCTCGTCGAGTGCCCGCGCCGCGCGCTCGGCCGCTCCCTCGTGCGCAGGCCAGAGCTCGGGGACGAGCACGTGGCGCGTGCGTTCCTGCAGGCGCGCGAGCAGTCGTTCGTGGTGAAGCGTGACGTCGCCCTGGACGAGCGCGAGCGCGAGCGTGACGAGGATGGCGACGACGCTCGTTCCGAAGGTCACGTGCAGGCCGGCGAGCGGCCCCGCGAGCAGCGCGAGCACGCCCGCCGGCCCCTCGGCGGCGAGCGGGTCTTTGAACAGCGGCGCCACGCGCGCGAGCGTCTCCATGAGCCCGCCGAAGGTGCCGACGAGGCCCACGAGGATCGTGGTCGCAACCAGGTACTTGCCCGCGAAGCCGCGCTCGGCCTCCTCGGCGGCGGTCGCCTCGGCGATCACGTCCAGGTCGGGCGCGACGCCGCGGCTTTGCAGCTCGAGAGCCTGCGCGCGGCGCGAGGCCCAGAGCGCGCCGCCGGGCGGCGTCGTCGCGAGCGCCGCCAGCTCGCGCCCCACGTCTCGGCGTGCGCGGGCCAGGCTCCAGAGCCCGACGCCCAGCACGCCGAGCAGCACGAGCACCGCCGTGACGCCAACGATCGAGCCGACCGCGACGTAGGAGAAGAACGCCTTCCCCGCGACGATGAGCGCCGCCGCGCTGACCAGGCCGCCGATGATCCAGCGGGCGCGCGTCATCGCCACGCCTCCGCCGCCTCGTGGAGCGCAGCCCCGAGATCGAGGAAGGGGCGCCCGTCGGTCAGGAGCTCGCGCGCAGGCGAGCGCAACCGCAGGCGCAGCAGCGACGCCATCCGCCGCTCGCAGAGACGCGCGAGCGCGACGGACGCGTCGATGGCGAGCAGTCCTTCGAGCGCGACCGCGCGCTGGGCCACAGCGGCTCCTGGGTGCGCCGCGGCCGCGAGCTGGCGCCGGGCTCGGGCGACCTGGCCCTCCAGCTCGCCGTCGATCATGGCGAGCGCGTCGACCTGCTCCCAAGCCTGGGCGACACGCGCGAACGCCGCGGCCAGGGTCTCGTCGGCCCGGCGCGCGAGCCGCGCGAGCACGGCCGAGATCTCCCGGCGCAGCTCGACCGTACTCACCGCGCAAAGCCGCGCCGCCCCGCCCGCGCCGGCCGGACCCGCCGCGGCGCGTACCAGCTCCTCGGCCCAGGTGGCGACACCGGGACTGGAGGGAGCCGTCTCCTCGGAGACCGCCGCGACGGGAAGCGCGCGCGCGGCCTCGAGCAAGTTCCTGAGGGCGTGCCGTCGAATGGGCGACGGACCATACGGGAACCGATCGGGAGTGTCAACGCGGTCGGCACACCGGCCCCAATACGCTCCCGTGCTGGCTACTTCCCCCATCCGGCGGCAGACAACCTTGAGAAAGCCCGAGGCGGCGACCGCGGTGCCATCTCCATCTACGAAGTTGATTTCGTTAGGGTTGGCCAGCCTCGTCGACCGCGTCCAGCGCGATCGAAACCTCGCGCATTTCGGCGATTCTCTCCATCTTCGCTCAGTTCTCGAGGTGGATGTTGTCGAAGGCGAGGGTTGTGGTCTCCACCGGCTCCCACATGAATAGCAGAATGGCCTTCATGCGGGCCAAATCCAGATCCTTCCCGGCTTCTCCCGTCCGAACGTCCTCGACAGGTATGCGTTGCGTAGACTGACCCGGAGGGACTATCAGGGACATGTTGAAACGTCTGTCTCGGTGATCGTCGATCCGCACGAGGAGTCTGACCGCCGCAGGGGCCTCTGAGTACACGTCAAAAGATAGAGCACGCGAGTTGGACCAATTGCCGACTGATGCGATCTCGAGCTTGGGGCTCTCGCTTCCCCCAGCAAACGTTACCTGTCCTGCGAATCCCTTGGCGAGGGTGAAACCGTCCGGTGGTTCGATCCTGACGAGCTTGGCCCCTGAACCGGGATAGACGAAATCACGATCGGCGTCCGATTCGAAATCTGCCAGACGCGGGAAACTGGTCACGCGTTCGCGCAACTGCCAGGTGATGCGGACGATTGGGTAGGCAACGCAGACGATGGCCATGGCGGCGGCCAGGCGCAGGGACCACTTCGCGAGCGGGGCTCCCGCCCACACCAGGGTCTTGTCGATGCTCATCACACAGGCGAGCGCTGCCAGGGCCCCAACCGTGTCTCGGGCCAGGTCCTTGAGCGATGGATCGCCGTGCGTGAACCTCTGTACCACCTCGACGCCGGCCCCGCAGACAATCGCCAACGCGAGTGCAATCCCGTAGTGCATGAGCGAATGGCGGAACAGAGGCTGAAAGATGCGGCGCGAGAGTCGCAGAGCCACCAGCGCGACGCCTCCTGATAGCAGGGCGTGGGACAGGTCGAAGATCCTCGGCCAAACGAAGCCTTCGGGAAGGTGGACCTTGAGAAGGAGCCCCCCGAGTGGAGCGGCGAGAGCAAGCCACACAAACGCCTCGATCAGCCCATAGAGTGCCGTCCGCAACGCGTTCAACTCTGCCGCCAAGGCAGCTGTCCGATCGGGTTGATCGGCACGATTGGATTCTTGTCCTTGATTGTCGGCCATTGAGACTCGTGCTTGTGCGACGCGGATAGTACACCATCGCCTGGGGTGCCAGCTGGAAGGACTCCTCCCTCCGGTAGACAAAGCGGCTCGGTCCCTCGACGGTTGTCACACTGTGCGTACGCAGCCCACCTCCCTGACTCCGGGCTACGCGGGTCAACCTTCAATAAGCGCGAGGCGGCGACCTTGGCGACCGCGGCGCCATCTCCATCTACGAAGTTGGTTTCGTTGGTGTTGACCAGCCTCGTCGACCGCGTCTAGCGCGATCGCAACCTCGCGCTTTTGAGCGATTCTCTCCAGTCCTGCGGACGATGTCGTATCGAAGGCTGCTCACGATGGCCAGATCCGCGTGACGCCGGGTCTGCGGCAAAAGGAACGACAACATGCGCCAATGGCATTGACGTGCGCTTAAGGCTTTGATTCGATACGCAGTCGGGGCAGCCAGGGCAAGCAGGACTAACCTGGGCTGGTCCGAACCCGACATGGAGTTGCTTAACCTAACCCCGTTCGTCGCGCAGCGGCTGATCGCCATGAATGGCGAAGGGTTCGAGGTGCTTCTGGTCGTGGTCAAGGCGACCTTCGCCCTGGACGGCGGGATTCCGGTGCTGGCCGAGGCGCAAGAAGGGATCGTGCTGGCAGACGAATACTGGGGCAAGCCCGGCGCGAGCAGCCTGCGTCGGGCGGCAGAGACCAGCCTCGCCAAGCCGTCGGCGGACGTGGCGGTGACAGGGCTCGCCTTCAGCCGGCGTGATCGGCGAACCGAGGCACTGGTCGCTCTGAACATTGGGCCGATCCGCAAGGCGGTCATGGTACGCGGCAATCGGGTATGGGTAGGTCATTTCGGCGCCAAACCGTCGCCGCCACAGGCCTTCGAATCCGTACCGCTCGTGTATGAGCTCGCGTTCGGCGGAACGGACAAGACGGGGAAGGTGGAAGAGGCTTGGCCTGGGAACCCTGTCGGTGTCGGCTTCCGGGCCAAGGACTCCAAGGCCCCGATCGGGGGCACGCCGCTGCCTAGTCTGGAAGACGCCTACCAGCCCATGAAGCATCCGAACGACCGCCCGCCTTCGCGGTGTCTCGGCCCCATCGGCGCAGGTTGGCCGCCTCGGCCGCAATTCGCCGGGACCTTCGACGCTGATTGGCTACATTCGCGAATGCCCCTTCCCCCCGCCGATTTCGATCCTCGCTTCGAGCATACCGTCCCTCCCGATCAAGTTCTGCCCGGCTACCTGCGGGGCGGGGAGGAGCTGACCTTGTCCGGTGTCCGTCCCGACGGCGGCGGCTATCGCTTCGCCATGCCAGCGTTCGAGCCCCAGGTCGTGGTGCGCGTCGCCGGCCAACGGCTCACGCCGCCGGTTCACTGTGACACCGCTTTCGTGGACACCCAGGTTGCCCGCTTGTGCCTCGTCTGCCGGGCCACGCTGAAGGTGCAAGGGCGAGTCGCGGACATCGACTGGATCAAGGTCGAGGAGCGTGGCCGTGCCTGAGGGGCTCGTGGTCACCGGCATCGGCATGTGCACCTCCGTCGGCAACGACGCCGTGCAGAGCGCATCCGCCGTGAGGGCGGGGCTGAGCCGGTTCGCTCTGTGGGAGGCGATGGGGGTGTCGTTCGAGGAGGAGATCGGCATCCTGGCGGCCGCCATGCCCGAGGATTTCGGTGATTCGCCGTGGGCAGCCAAGGCGATCGATCTCGTGCCGGCGCCGATCCACGAGGCGCTGTGGAACGCGCGACTCTACGACCTCTCGGCCGTGCGGAGCAGGAATCCACGCCTGCGAGTCGGCGCCTACATCGCCACGCCCTATCGAGATCGTCCTGGCGTGAGCGACGACGTGTTTCGCCTCTTCACCGTGGAAGCTCGCCAGCATTGCATCGCACCCGCGCATGCGGATGCAGTCCAACTCTTCTCCTGCGACCACGCCGCCGGCATCACCGCGCTCGCACAAGCCGCGCGAGAGTTGGCCGAGCACAAGGTCGACGTGGCTGTAGTCGGTGGCTTCGACTCGCTTCTGCACGCCGAGTACCTGCGATGGTTGTGGCAGGCAGG
The DNA here is from genome assembly GCA_964647025.1 of uncultured Myxococcales bacterium. Classification (GTDB taxonomy): domain Bacteria; phylum Myxococcota_A; class Polyangia; order Fen-1088; family Fen-1088; genus Fen-1118. The sequence goes on from CAZYFU010000083.1 coordinate 20,210, forward strand.
CCGCCTGAAGCTGCCAACGCGCGCCGACGGCCTCATCCCCGGCGAGGCTGCGGCGATGGTGATCGTCGAACGTGCCATCGATGCCCAGCGCCGCAAGGTCCCGGCGCTCGCCCGACTGGGGCTGGCCACCCTCGACCGCGAAACCATTCCCATAGGTTGCGACCACCCGATCCGCTCTGAGGCGGCAAGTCGAGCCGTGAAAGCCGCTCTCGCTGGCGCGGGCGCGGGGCCCAGCGTGGACCAGGTGTACATGGATATGTCCGGCGAGCGCTGGCGGGCGCTGGAATGGGCTTTGGTAGAGACCCGCTGCTCGGCGAAGCTGGCCAAGGGATGGCAACTGTGGCATCCGGCCGACTGTCTTGGCGACATCGGCGCCGCCACCTCGCTCGTGCACCTGGCGTTGGCTGTCCGCGGTTTTGCACGAGGGTACGGTGGACGAGCGGTGCTGCTCAGCGCTGCATCGCACGGCGGGGAGCGCGCGGCGATGACGATTTACGCTCCAGAGGAGGAGCCCCATGCCAGCCACAGTTAGCGCAAACGCACTGACCGTCGTTCACAAGACCAGCAACGGCGTCTCGACGATCTTCCCAGACGTGTGCAAGACCCCGGCGCCCCCCGGGCCGCCCATCCCAATACCGTACCCGAACGTTGCCATGTCCAAGGACACCGCCGCCGGCAGCAGCACGGTCACGATGGATGGCAATCCCATCATGATCAAGTCGTCCTATTACGCCATGAGCACCGGTGACGAGGCTGGTGTGGCCCTTGGTGTGATGTCGAACAAGATCAAGGGTAAGGCGTATCCGAAGCTCTATTCCTTCGACGTCAAGGCCGACGGTGAGAGCGTCTTCCGCCTGAGCGACATCATGTTGCAGAACGGTGGTTCGCCTACCAACACGCCCCCCGGCACCAACGTGCAACCACCTCAACCGCCCGCGGTTCCTCAGCCGACCAAGGATCCGGAGATCCCGGAGGTGGTCAAGATGAAGTGGGAGAAGGACAAGGTCGCCTGCGGAGACGTGGTGAAGCTGGAGGTGGAGACGAAGAACTTCACCGCCAAGGATCTGCCCGTCAACGTACTGCGGAAGTACACCCCCGAGTTCAAAGACCGCGAGATCAGCGCCTTCTTCAACGTGCCGATTTCGGGCAACAAGGGCAGCTTCGCATGGGCCACCGAGCGCGGGCGCTACGAGAAGGAAGTGAAGCCCAAGGCGGAACAGCCCATGTTCAAGGGGGCGAAGTATTCGCCGTCGCTGGAGATCAAGACAGCGCCCGACGCCAAGGAACGCGTCAGTCGCAACGCAAGCACGCCTAAGTACACCGAGCAGGTCGTTGGCGGCGTCACCATGTGGCTTCCGTCCGGAACCAACTATGGCTGGAGTGTCACATTCGACGCCGAGATCAAGAACGGCCAGTTCTCCATCACGCGCTACGTTGATTTCACGTTCCTCAACGGGGCGTCCGCCAGCAACAAAGACAAGAACAAGTGGAAGAAGCAGATCGAAGGGATCTGGAACAACAAGTTCAAGATCCACCGAAAGAACTGCTACCGCGGAGATGCCTGTCGCTGCTATCCCGATCAAGGCTGCTGTGCCTACACGATTCACATCTATTGCCAGTGGGGCGCAGGGCAGGGAGAGAAGGTAGAGCTGCGCGCCGGGGCAAACGATCCCAACGGTTGGGGTGACCCAGCGGGCGAGAAGTGGTGGTACGCCTACGACTGGTGGGAGAAGACGAAGAACGTTCCATCGACGGTGCGCGCGCACGAGTTCGGCCATCAGATCGGTATGTGGGACGAGTATCCCGCAGGCGCGTGCGACCCGCTTCGCTTGTACACCAACGAAACGTCGTCGATCATGAATGCCGGCAGCACGGTGTACGAACGGCACTTCAAGGAATTCCACGACTGGTTCAAGACCAAGGCTGGCGGCGAGCTCGGCGACACCAAGCTGTTGCGCAAGTGATCGCGATGACTGGTCCGGTGGCCATCAACTATTCGCGCGAGGTCGGGTGGTCCGGTGGGGTCATCGCCGAGCTCTGCCGTGGCCAAACCAGCACCGCGATCGTGACCTTCAACTACGACCACCTGCCGGAAATAGGGACCTACCACGCGACGCTCTCCAACGAGGTCTTCGCGCAGGCGCTCGCGGCGCTGCGACGCTCGGGGTATCAGCAGCTTTCCATGCCGACGGCCATCGCTCCAGACAGCAAGGCCATCGTGCTCGGCGAACGCCGTGACGGCGAACCACTACCCACCCTTCGCACCTTCGAGCTGCGAGGCCTACCGCCCGCGATCGGAGCTCTCGCGCAAGAGATCGAGGGGATCATCGCCAAGCTGCGTGCGACGCGCACGAGGGTGATCGAGGCCAGCGCAGCGTGGACCAAGCCTTCCTTCGACCCCAACGAGCCCCTGACGATTCGAGTCACCCTTCGCAACACAGGCACCGTGCCGCTAACGCTCGGCAGCCCGCTGGGCGCTCCGCCTGACGAATGGTGTGGGCTGCGGTTGTTCCTGCGTGACAGCCAGGGCGAAGAGCAGTCCGTGGAGCTGCGGCCCGCCCACCTCCGTCCGCTGGCTGGCGCCCCCACGGAGCCGTCTGTCGTGTTGCCTCCAGCAGCGCCCCTGTCCTTCCTGGTGAAGAAACGGGTGTATCTCTCTCCAGGCCACTACGCGGCCGCCTTCTCATACCGCAACATGATCGCGCCGCCCGACGATCCACAGTTCGTAGGAGGGGAGATCTCGATGGCACTTGCACCTTTACCGATCCAGGAAGAATCGAGGACGAGATGAAGCTCGAGTGGGCAATGGCCGCCTTGGTCGCGGGCGGTGGCTCGGCGGGGCCCCCGCCTGCGCCGGTCGAGGGCGACACCGTGGCCATCAACTACAGCCGCGACGTGGGTTGGTCGGGTAGCGAGATCATGGAGATTCAGCGGACCGGGGAAAGCACGTACCTGACGAGCTACAACTACGACGGCAAGCCGGAGATCGGTGTGTGGCGGCACCCAGTGACGGAATCGGCGTTCGAGCAGTTGCTGGCGGCGCTGAAGCGCTCGGGCTACGAGCAGATCTCCAGCCCCAAGGTTGTCCCTCCGGGGACCCACTCGGTGGTCTTCGGGGAACGCAAGGCGGGGCAGCCCCTGCCGAGGTTGCATTCATTCGTTGGGGTGCCGGCTGCGTTGGCTCCCGTGGTCGTCCTGATCGATTCCGCGAGGTCGTCGCTGCGGGAGCATCCGTTGCGAGTCCTGCGAGGAGAGGCGAAGTGGTCACAGGGGAAGGTCACGCGCGGCGATCGTCTGCCCATGGAACTGAAGCTCACGAACATGGGAAAGGCCGAGCTGAGCCTGGCTAACCCACTGGCGCAGACTGAGGGATGGAATGGCCTGCGCGTGGTGCTGCAGCCTGGAGCGGGGGAAGATGCACGACAGGTGGACTTGTCCAGCAGCGACGTCGTGATCGTCGGCACCGATCGATCCCCGACCTTGCGCTTGGCTCCCGGGCAGACTGTCCGCTTCGAGCTGCGTCCCAAGCTCGATGTGTCGGCCGGAAACTACACCTCTCGCATCGAGTATCACAGCATGGGGCACCACCAAGGGGATGCTCAGTTCGTGGGGGGAACCTTGGCTTTGCCCACGGGCGACCTAGTCGTCAAACGTTCGTGGAAGCCCTGGTTGCGCTAGCAAGAGGATGGCGTGCTCATCGACGTAGCAGAATGGCGGCAGGACATCCTCGAGGAGCACCTGAGCGAGCTGCGGCAGGAGGAACTGCCGGCGCCCGCTGATAGTGCGCGACAGATCACAAAGACCCAAATATCACCGACGAAGCCGACCAAGCCGCATGCCAGACCGCAAGTCAAACGAGACTGACGGTCACCGCGCTCCTCCTCACCAGCGCCTGCGCCACTTGTCGCGATAGCTTGGAGGGTCCGGGATTGGCTCGTCCGGCTCCTCGGTGCGTACGGCAGTGAATGTGCTGGAGTCACCATCCTTGATCCGGAAGGTCCCCTTGAGCCGGCCGTCCTTGCTCAACGTCACGCGACCCGAGCCCGACATCTGGGCGTACTCCCACGCGCCCTCCCAGGTGAACGACACCCCCGTCTTGGTCGGCTTGCAGTTCACAGAGGCGAGCAGGCAGTGCATCCGCAGGCGGTCGCCGTGCCCGGTCAGCGACAGCAGCGCGGGTCCGAGGATGTCGAGGTCGTCGTCGCCCCATTGCGACGTCTCCGTGATCCGCCACCAGCCTCGGTACGAGGAAGGAATCTCGTTCATGGATCGTTCCTGGTTGGTTCGCTCGCTGTCAGGCAGCACTTCTTGTACTTCCGCCCTGAACCGCAGGGACACGGGGCGTTTCTTCCTGGCTGCGGCGAGGCGCGCACCGGCTCGTCGGCCACTTTCCCCAGCGTCCGGCCGACGGCCTTGCACTGCGCTTGCCGCCGCCGCAGGAACACACCCACATCGTGGCGCCGCCGAAACCTCGCCCAGAGCTCCCGGACCAGGTGCGCCGGCACGCCCGGCTCGGCCGCCATCGTCTCGAGCTTGAAGCCCTCGGCGCCACGCAGATCCAGTCGCACCGTGCCCACCGCGCCCTCGGGATTCGAAGCACCTGGTGGCAAGTCTTCCTCGAAGAAGGCGATCTCGGACCGGTGGCAATCGCAGTCGGCGCGCGGACAGAGATAGAGCGAGTACCAGTAGCGCCGCCCACCCAGGATGTACTCGTCCGGGCGAACGCCGTCGATCAGATCCTCAACGTAGGCAAGGTGGTACTCCTCCACCGCGTGGATGTCGATCTTCCCCCTGGGCTCCTCGAAGAAGAAGCCCTTGCCTCCCGTCCAGTAGCGGTAGAAGGCGTCGAGCAACTCGCCGTCCAACTCCGCGGCCAACCAGTCGAACAGTGCCGGATCGCTGGCAGTCGGCGAATCCGGGTCATCCCGCATTTCGCCGGTTGCCACATCGACGATTGCGAACAGCTTGGGCTGGAGCACGGCGCCCGATGGTGACAACGCCGCGGAGCCCTCCACCCGAAGGCCATCGTCATCCCAGTGAATCGCGGTCGCCTGCGCATCGACCGTGCCCCCCTCCGCGAAGACGTCCTCACACTCGCAGTCAGGATCCGGGCACACGGCCAGCATGCAGACGAGACCCTCCCGTTGCCCCGGCTTGTCTCCGTCGCGCCACAAGACGATCATTCCGTCCTCGTCGAGTTGCCGCCGGACACTCGAATCGAGCTTCAGGGTGACAGCCTCGCTGACGGGCGTCTCCGCGGTCATGGATCTGCCCCTTCCGAATCGCCCCCCATGGGCCCCACCAACTTCTGGTCGTCGCGCACCTCTGCCTCGGAGGTCTCCTGCTCGAAAACCTGGCCCACGACCTGGTCCGTCGCGCGCTCCAAGGTCTCCCGGAGAACCTGGTCCAGCTCAACGAATTCAGGCCACAAGGTATCGCGCACGAAGCGCTCAGGCACACGCAGCATCACCGTGGTGTAGCGCTGCCGCCGGTAGCGGTAGGGCTTGAGGCCATACCGGCGCGCCAGGGCCATGAACAGCTTGCGCGACCAGTTGTCGCCCAAGGTGAACTTGTACTCCACCGGAGGCTGCTCCTGCTCGACCAGCTTGAGGCGTTGCTGGATGACCCGCATCGCGTTGGCGGCCGCGTCGCGCTCGCCCGGCGTGGTCGCACCGGCGTGTAGTGCCTCGATCCGGCGGAGCTTATCGAGCAGGGCTTTCTCGTCGAGGATCATGGAATCAGCTCAACACTCGTAGCACGCCTGGGCGGCAAGGCGCCACCGGCCCGAGCGGAAGACGACGACACGCTGAAGTTCGTACGCCGCTCTGGTCACCCATTCATGACAGCTGGCGAACCAATTCACGATCGTCGCGATTTCGCGCACTTGCACGACGGGATAGTTCGTGGGGCTGTCATGAATGATGGGGTGGCTCCCCGGGAGCCCCGCTGCAGGAACAACTCTCTCTCGGTCCACGAGATGTTCTCTTTGGCTCAACGCCTCGGAAGGTAGCGTTTTTCGCCAGAGAGTCCTCTCCCGGCCCGGTCCTGGTATGCCAGGAGATCGGCATCTCGCCCCGGTGGTTGACAGCCGGAGATTCGCGTAGCCCTCGGGGGATCGGCCCGCGGATGATGCTTGTCCCCTGCGGAAGCGCGGGGCACTCTGGTAGCCGATGAGACGGAAGAACAGCACAATCGTTCGGCCAGCAGGGACCGGCTACAACGCCGTGCTCGCTGACGTGGTCAGCCTGATCGAGGCGGCACGGAGCGCTTCCGCACGGTCGGTGAACGCCGTCATGACCGCTACCTACTGGTCAATTGGCCGAAGCATCGTCGAGGAAGAGCAGCGAGGCGCCGCACGCGCAGGGTACGGCGAACAACTCGTCGTGAACCTCTCGCACGATCTCCGGGCTCGCTTCGGCCGTGGATTTGGCCGCGCCAACCTTTTTCAGATGAAGGCCTTCTTCCTCGCCTACCGCGAGACAGTCCAGACGGCATCTGGACTTTTCGGCCTCGATACTCCCGCTGTGATAGTCCAGACGGCATCTGGACTATCTGGAACGACGAACGGGCTGGCGGCGATCGCTGCGAGGTTCAAGCTGCCCTGGTCGCAGTACGTACGCCTGCTCTCGGTACGCAACCCGGAGGCACGCCGCTTCTACGAGCAAGAGGCGCTCAGCGGCGGGTGGACCATCAAGCAGCTGGACCGGCAAATCGGTAGCCAGTTCTACGAGCGCACGGCGCTGTCGCGCAACAAGACCGCCATGCTCCGCAAGGGCCAGACGATGACGCCAGCCGATGTCGTCTCGCCCGAGGAGGAGCTCAAGGACCCCTACGTCCTCGAGTTCCTGAACTTGAGGGACGAGTACAGCGAGACCGAGCTTGAGGCCGCTCTCATCGCGAAGCTCGAGACCTTCCTGCTCGAGCTCGGAGGGGACTTCACGTTCGTCGGACGGCAGCGGCGACTGCGCGTCGGCGACGAGTGGTATCGGATCGACCTCCTGTTCTTCCACCGTCGGCTCCGGTGCCTGGTCATCATCGACCTGAAGCTGGGCAAGTTCACCCACGCCGACGCCGGGCAGATGCACCTCTACCTCAACTACGCCCGCGAGCACTGGACGCTACCAGGCGAAAACCCGCCGGTCGGCCTCATCCTCTGCGCAGAGAAGGACAGCGCCGTAGCGAAGTACGCTCTCGATGGACTCCCGAACAAGGTCCTGGCGGCGGAGTACAGGACCGCGCTGCCTGAGGAGCGCGTCCTGGTCGATCAGATCGAACGAACGCGCCGGACACTCGAGGTCAGCAGCATGTCCCATCGGCGCCAGGGGCGATAGTCATGTGGAGTCCCTGCCAGAGCGCCGCCCAGTTCGCCCGACGCGGTTGCGGGGTCGGATGACAAGGAGAAATCCATACTCCCGGACTTTCGTTCGCTTGCCGGAGCGGGGCCTCGCCGAGGTCATCCTCGATGTCGCGAAGCCGTTGCTGGAAAAGCTTGGCTCGACGCCAACCATGGAAGACACCCACAACGCGATCGCGCTCGCCGTGACGTTCTGAAACCGCTCCTGTCCAAGAATCCATCGCCGTCGCTCAGGCAGCCTCGCGGTAGTAGAAGTTCAAGATCCCGCCCAGCCGCGACCGCCGCGCAACCTTGCCGCGCGCGTCTTCCTCGCTCGTTGAGCCCAACGGCCTCACGACCAACTGATGAAAGCGTTCTCGATGGTAGTGGGCCATGAATTCTTGGATGACGTGCCGG
>CAZYFU010000084.1:0-27791 GCA_964647025.1 uncultured Myxococcales bacterium
GGTGTGGCTACTGCGCGATGCAGTTCTGCACCACGGTCTCCCAGAGGGGGCCTCCGGTTGCCTCGGATCCGGCGCTGGTTGGGTGCAGTCTCGAAGGCGTCGGTCGACGAGTCGCCAGCCTTCGCAAGTGCGAGTCGGCGAGCCGCGACAGCTTGCAAAATCGCCTACCACACACGAAGATGCCCCGTGTCGCTCGTCTGACGTCGTCCTTTCTTGGAGCCAGTGCATGAGTTTTTTGAGCTGCCGTCTTGTCCTCGTGGCCTCGTTGTTGGTCTCGGAGTCGGCAGGGGCGAATCCCCCGGAAGCGCGGGAGAAAGCAGCGCGTGCGGCCTGTCTGGCGGGTGACTACGCCAAGGGCATCGCCATCTTGTCGGAGTTGTTCGTGGAGAGCAAAGACGCCTCGTTGATCTACAACCAGGGCCGCTGTTTCGAGCAGAACCACCGCTACGAGGACGCGATCGCACGCTTTCAAGAATACCTGCGGGTCGGGACCAAGCTTAGAAAAGGGGCGAAGGCCGAGGCGCAGAAGCACATCGCCGATTGCCGGGGCCTTCTGGCCCAGCAAGTCCGGACTCACCAAGAGCCGCCCACCGAGCCGCATGACACCAAGGAGGCAAAGGAGCGGGCGGCGCGACGGGCATGTCTGACCGGCGACACCGCGACTGGGGTCGGCATCCTGACGGACCTGTTCATCGACACCAAGGACACCACGCACATCTTCAACCAGGGGCGCTGCTTCGAACAGAACGGTCGCTGCGACGAGGCCATCAATCGTTTTCGCGAATACCTGCGCAAGTCCCCGAACCTCAGCTCCGAGACCAAGGCCGATACCGAGAAGCACATCGCCGATTGCCTGGCGCTGTCGGACCCAAAGACGCCGCCTGAGACCAAGTCCGAGACTGCCGAGACCAAGCCCGAGCCCACGCGCGAGACGACCAAGGAGTCCGCGCAAGAGGTCGCGCCGGGATCTCGTGAGTCGGTCACCCGTCCGTTGGTGACTCCGGCCGACGGAGCCCCCGACTCGGGGAGCAACTTGCGCACCGCCGGCATTGCGTGTGGTGTGGTGGGCGTGGCTTCCATCGCGACGGCCATCTACTTCTACGCTCGAGCCCGCTCGCTTTCGGACAAGGTATCGAACCAGGACCCCGTGAATCCGTCGGACTTGTCGGCCGGCGAGAACGCCGAGACCATGCAGTGGGTGTTCTACGGCGTGGGCGGCGCCGCGCTGGCCACTGGCGCCGTGCTGTACACGCTGGGCTGGCGCGCGAGCAGCGAGCGGACGGTCTTCGCTCCCATGATCGGCCGGGGTGTGGCGGGAATCTCCGCAAGAAGGGCTTTCTGATGGCTGGGCGAGCGATCGTCTTCGTCGCGGTGTTGTTCATGGCCCACGCTTGCGGCTTCAACCCGAATCTCGATCGCCGCCGTGATAGTGGTGGCGATCGCGACGGCCCCATCACGGCCATCGACATGGCGGCTGTGGATCGGGCGGCCGACCCCAGCGATTCTCGCAGCGGCATCGATGTCGTCGGCGTGGACGACGGTCTGCGGTCGACCGGCTACGACAGTGGGGGGGCCAGCGATCGGTTCGCGTCCATCGACGGCGACTCGGATGTGCCCGCAGCGGGTGGCGGTGGAGCTGGCGGGGGCGTCGGGCCAGGCGCGGGAGGTGAGACTGGTGGTCGCGATGGAGCCACCGATGGACCGGCCTCCGTGGGCGGCAGCGGCGGCGTCGATGCCCCCTTGGCCGCCGGCGGTGCCGGTGGCTGGGGCACCGGTGGACTGGGTGCTGGTGGCCATGGCGAGGGTGGCAGTGGCGGTGGGACGGTTGGCAGTACCGGCGGCGCGGGTGGTATCAGTTCAAGCGGCGGAGTGACCGGCTTTGGCGGAGGCGCCGTTGACGCGCCGGTGACCGGTTCCGGTGGTTCCGGTGGCAACCCCGGGACCGGTGGTGGTCCGGGGACCGGTGGCGTCTCCGGTACGGGGGGAATCGCCGCTACGGGCGGCCGTGTCGGGACGGGGGAACACGTCGATACCGGCGGCAGCGTGGGCACGGGAGGCGTGATGGGCAGCGGAGGAGCGCCGGGGACGGGAGGGGGCGCCGGCGGCGGGCCCCGCCTAACCCTGAAACCGGATCCGTCATGGACCTGTGGGATGCCCGACGGTATTCCGCCACCCACGGATGGCACGCTGGTCTTCAGCGTGTCGCTCACCCTCGGCCCGATCCGCAACGTCGGCCAGACCCCGTTCGGAGAACGCCGCCAGCTCGATGTCACCGGCGGTACAATCGCTGGTTCCCGTCTTCAGGGCTCGGTGATGGCCGGCGGCATCGAATACGAGCTGAGGTTGTCGAACGGTGCCATTGAGGTCGAAGAGATCAGTGTCCTGGTGGCGAGCGACAACACCCGCATTCTCATGCGCAACTGCGGCGTTGCACCTCCGGGCGACACGATCGTTCGTGTCGTCCCGGACATCGTTGTGTCCCCCTCGAGTTCCGCGCACGCTTGGCTCAACACCGCCAAGCTCGTGGGCACGCGTGTGGTGGCCAACGGCAGAATCACGCTCGACATCTACGACGTCAGCGCGGTTGCCGTGGGCGGTCCCAGCCTCCAGCTCACGGATCCCGTGGGGGTTCCAAACACATCCTGGGATTGCGTGTCCGGAGGAGGCACCACGGGCTCGGCCGTGTTCACCGCAAACCTCACACTCGGTTCATCCATGAGCATCGGCAGCCGCAACGTCATTCTCATCACCGGCGGCACGACGACCGGACAGGTGACGGGTTCGATTATCGCCGGGGGGGCGGACTATCAGCAAACCGAGGGTTCGACGATCCTCGACCAAAGGTTCACCGTGGCCTCGGCCGACGACGAGCTGATCATCGTGCGCAACTGCGGATCGCTGGCTGCTCCGATACCTGTCTTCGAGACGCGCTCGGATGGACCCTACGCGTTCCTCAATGAGGGCGCGTATCTCAGCTCCCCGCCGGGGATGTCTTCGGGCGGGGTGAGACACACTTTCTACGCCCAAGCCCCATGAGCGTCTCAGTCGAGCAGGGGCTAAGGCCCCAAGCCCGTGGACAAAGGCGGACCGAGACGTTCGGAGCGGTTTCGGCCCGGGTGCAAAGAGCCTCCGCACGACTCCGTCGGAGGCTCCCCCGGTATCAGTTGGTTTCGAGCGGGGCGTTCGGATCGGCCGCCCACTCTTGGGCGGAGCCGTCGTAGAACTTCACGTTCTTGTAGCCGAGCACCTCGGTGAGGATGAACCACCATCCCGCGGCGTAACCGCCGACGCCACAGTAGACGATGATCTCCTTGCCTCGGTCGTGACCGAGCACCGGCAGGGCAAGGGCGCGCAGCTCGTCCTTGCTCTTGAAGGTGCCGTCGTCATTCCAGATCGCGGGGGCGGGCAGGTTCTTGGCCCCCGGGATGTGGCCGGGGCGTGGCGCGTAGGGCTCGATGACCGCGCCGCTGTAGACCTCGGCGTCGCGCACGTCGAGGAGCAAGGTCCGGGGCTTGCCGATGTTGCTCGCCACGTAGTCCTTGGTCACGAACATGCGCTTGTTCAACTTGGCATCGTACGACCCCGGCGTCGGGGTGACCGGGCTCGTGGACAAGGCCTTGCCTTCCTGCGCCCACTTCTTGATGCCGCCGTCCAAGATGGCGACGTCGCGGACCCCGGCGTAGAGCAGGGTGATGGCGACTCGCGCGCTCTGGGCGCGCGGAAACGCCGGCGGGACGCCCTCGGCTTCGGTGTTGTTGATGACGACGACGAACGAGTGCTTGTCGATGCCGGCGGCGCCGAGCGTGGCCGACAGTTGTGCTTCGCTCGGCACCTCGAGCAACAAGTCGCCCTTCATCACGATCCACGCGGACTCCGGCATCGCGAACGGGATGTTGATCGAGCCGGGGATGTGCCCCGCCAGGTACTCGGCCTTGTCCCTGATGTCTACCAGCACCAGATCGGGACGGTCGGCGTGCTCGGCGAGCCACCCGGTCGAAACCACCGGCTGGGTTCGGGAGCATGCTTGGGCTTGGTGATCGAGCATGAGCGTCGCTGCCGAAGCTGCGACACCTAGTATGAGCGCGAACAGTCTCTTCGTCATCATCGGTACCTCCTTGGTTGGAAAGTCGCGATTCGTTTCGCGACGGTTGCTGGTGTGAAGACCGCGCGCAGCAAAGTAACTGCGGAGAAACACCCCGCTCGTCGCCGTGGGGTCCGCGGTGGTCTGGCTGGCGGCTGGCGACGGAACCCCCGTGTCTGCTGAAGGTGCTCGGGGACGGTTCCGTGGCGTGGACGAAACGCTGCCGACAGGAAGATACACATCTGGCCGCGCACGAAGCAAGCTCTCCGGAAGGTACCGGTGTGCGGGTGGGTTCCGATGAAGCGTTTCCGCCGTGCTACGCGGCGGTGTGAAGGTCAGGACGCCTGCGGCAGCCAGCTCAGTTGGGGTCGCACACGGAGCGCTGGCGGCTTAGGCCCTGCAGGGTGAGCTGGAAGTTCGACTCCGGGGGATGCCGATCGGCGACGAAGATGGCCAGCTCGTAGACCTTGCCGGCCTCCAGGCCCAGCTTGACCTTCCGCGCGCGAAAGTCCTTGGGATTTCCGGCGGGAGTCGGGGACATGCTGCTCGGCGCGCACTCGGTCGAACCGGTGGATACGCCGATGATGTTGCCCGCGGCATCGAGGCAGCCACCCTCGGTGATCTCGGCGTCGCCGGGATCGCCGGTCACGGTGACCTTGCCCGGAAGCTGTTGGTGGATGCCGCCCAGATCGAGCACGAGGTTGCCGTTGATGAAGACGAAGAGATCGTCGTCCCCATAGAAGCTCATCGTGAGCCCGTTTCTGCCGTCGTAGACGAAGTAGGTGCGCGCCTCGCCGGTGAAGTAGTAGTCGTGCTTCTCGCCGCTGGTCCCCACCACCCAGCAGCCGTCGTCCGGCGTATCTCCGCTCGTGCAGTCCGATGACCTCACCCTGGGCGGAAACAGGTACTGGTCGCCCGCGCACGAGCCGAAGAGGGGCTGGCCATTGCCGTGGTTCCAGTACGGCCACAGGCTGCACAAGGTCGCCTGGGACGGGTTGAGAGCGTCGAGCGGGAAGAAGCCACCCGCGGCCACGGAGACCTTGCTGGCGTATTGGTAGATGTTCGAACCCAGGGGGGCCAGCTCGAGTGTGCCGGTAAAGGTCTGGTTGACCGTGGGATCGTCGTTGAACCATTGTCTGAAGCTGGCGTCGTCCTTGTAGGCCGGCACCGTGCCCTTCCAGATGGGGCCACCCGGCGAGGACGCTGTGTAGCCCGAGAGCGTGCCGCGGTACTCGCCGGCCGTGCTCACGGTGTTCACCGCGGTGCCGGCGGATCCGCCCTGGAATCTTCCGTTGCCATCGGAGAGCGGCGAGTCGTTGCCGGCTGCGGTGTACGCGCCCGGAATGCGGCTCGAGTTGCCGATGCTCCAGTCGCTGAACTGACACTCGCAGGTCTTGGTCGCGCCGGGCTGCGGTTTCCCGTTCAGCAGAGTCTCGGCGGCGATGCCCCAGCAGCGCGCGGTCGAGTCGTTTCCACGGGCCGGACCGCCCGAGATCGGCACGCAGATGGTGGTCGGCTTGGCCCCGTCGTACCTCGTGCCGAGGAACGCGAAGTCGGGGTGGCCACCCGGGACGACGTTTTCCGGTTTGAAGTCGCGGTAGACCATCGAGAGCCGGAGGCATTGGCCCCCGCCGACGGCGCAGGGCTCGACGTCCTGGACCACCCTGGGCGTGCAGGTGAAGCCGCTCTCCACGGTGCACGTGCTCGAACAGCCATCGGCCGGGACCAGATTGCCGTCGTCGCACGCCTCGCCGGGGTCGATGTTCCCGTCGCCGCACGCGGTGCTGCACGCTTGCGTTCGGCCAGCGGCGTCCAAGCAGCGTGGCTCGCGCGTGCATGTCTTCGCGCAGCCGGTGCCGTCTCCGAAGAACATGCCGTTCGGGGCCCGGCAGTCGCCCGGTAGCTTCTTGGGATCGCTCCCGCAATCGCATTGCTCGTCCGGATCCAGCGTGCCGTTACCACACGGCCCGATGGCCACCGTTCCGCCGGCTCCGCCTGCACCGCCAGAGGCGATGCCACCGGTCCCCGGCACACCGCCGCGGCCGCCGATGCCGCCTATGCCGGGGCTGCCGGCCCTGCCGGTGCTGCCGCCCGCGCTGGTCCAGCCACCGGCAGCTGCGATGCCACCCGCGCCGATGACCCCACCCGCGCTGGTGACTCCACCCGCGCCGATGATGCCGCCCGTGCCCGTCGTTGTCCCGGTGATCCCAGCGCCGCCCCCGCCGCCGGAGGTCTGGTTGCCTGGCCCCCACGTACAGCCGGCATAGGTGCACGAGAACTCGTTCGGGAATTCACTGCATGACGAGGCCGTGCCGGAACAGGAGGCGGGCGACCAAGTGCATCCCTGGGTCACGCACGCCGTGTGCTCCGCCTGGGTGAAGCAGGCCGCCGGGGATCCGGAGCACTTCGAGTCGAGGGCGCTGAAGTAGCAGCCCACGATGGCCGTGCAGGTCTCGCGCGTGCCGGGACTCGGGCAAGGTAGCGGAGTGCCCGCGCACGCGTCGACGCTCCACTTGCATCCCACCACGGCGCAGTCCGTGTGGTTCGCGTAGGTCGCGCACGCCGCCGGCAGGCCGGCGCAGCTTCCTCCAGACACACCGCCGGTGCTCATCACGCCACCCGTGCCGCCGCCGCCGCCACCGCCGCCCGTGCCCGACGAGGTCGCGAGAACCGTGGCGCCGCCCGTGCCCAGCCACCCGCCGTCGGGCTGGGCACCCGCGCACAAGCACGCATCGAAGGTTCCGGCCGCGTTGCACGTCTGGGCGCCGCGCGGCCCGAAGGGGCAGGCGCACTCCGCGCTGACCCCGGGGATGCACTTCGGGGGCCCATCACTTCCACTACAGGCGCCGAGGACCGCCGCCGAAACCAGCACAGCAAGCACGCGAGGCAGGTCACACATGGCCGGCCATGTTCTCGCCGTTCCAAGATTTGCGCAATGCGAGCCGAAGCTCAACACAGGAGCGTGAAGCGACGATGTCGCAGGCACGATGCGCTTCGCTTCTGTCTTGGTCCTTCTCGGTACTGTCTTGGGCTGCTCCTCGGAGGAACCGGGGCTCGACGCGGGAACGTCGATCGACGCAGTGATGGGGCAGGATTCCTCGGGCATCATCGACGGGGCGGCGGCATTCGACGCCGGCCCCACGGCGCCGGTTCGTTGCGGGAGCGATGCTGCTTCTGCCTCGGGCATCGCCGATCCGACGGTCGCCGTCACCGATTGGTCCCAGGTGCAGCGATACAACTGCGCTCGCGACGATGCGGGACAGATCGTCGCCTGCGGCAGCGACGAGCATTGTCCATCCGGACGTGTCTGCGATAGCAGCGTCGGCTGCGGGTGTTGCGTACTGCCTCCGCCGCTGGTTGACAGCTCTCGGCCGTTGCGCCGGGCCCTGTTCACCGGCTGCTCGGATGGGCACTGCGCGCCGCCCTCGTATTGCACCCCCGCCAGCGATCTCCGCACGTGCAGCATGACTTTCCCGGGAACCGTCGCCGTCTGGGCCATGCGCCACGAGTCCCCCGCTGATGCTTGTGCGCTCGATGATCTTCGTCGCCAGCTCTGCATCAAGGTCGAGTCATGGCACGCCTGTCTTTGGCTTCTCGACCTGCCCGGCGACAGCGTCATCGCCGACACGCCTTTCCCGATCGACTACACCGACACCTATGAATGTGGTGGCCGAACCTGCAACGGCGCCGAGACCTTCCGTGTTCGCCCCAGGGCCGGGACGACCTTCACCGCGACCCTGTTCGTCGACAACTGCTCGCCCTGATGTGCAACCGCGATGGGCTCGTCGCAGCTCAGAACTTGATCACCTTCGCGGTCTTCGGGTACTCGCGGCCCACGTTGCGCCGCAAGGTGGGCGTCACCACGATGTCGAGGACACCGTTTCCGTCGGTGTCGCGATACTCGACGTTCGCCTGGTAGGCGTAGCTGTCGGCGTCGGCGCTGTCGTCGGCCGCCACGGGCACGTGGCCGACGTGAGAGACCCGGTCGCCAGCGATGCGGTAGACCTCGAGGTCCGAGGACGCCTCTCCGTGGTAGGCCACGCTGCACGTCAGGGGCAGCACGACACCGCCTGGGATCGCGAACATGGCGGCGGCTTTGCAGCCAGCCTGGTCCGTCTTCCAGATCCGCTTGCCATCGCGCAACAGCATCACACCGCCGCCCGCGGTGATCTCGAGGTTGGTGGTGGCTTTAGGGTTGTTCTCCTCGCTCCAGATCACCACTTCGTAGGTGCCGGCCTCCCCTGGAAACGAGCTGCGCGCGCGCTCTACGAACGTCCACAGATCGAGGCTGCTGGGCGAGCACGCATCCACCTTCTCTGGCTGCAGTTTGGGCGTGGCCCGGGGATACGCCGCGAGCGCCGCCGCGCGGTCATTCTCTTTGACGTAGAGGACCTCGCGGCCGTTCTGGCGGACGAACCACGAGCACAGCATGTCTTCCTCAGTGATCAAGAGGCTGCTCTCGCCACGCCGCAGCCGCATGCGCTTGCGGCCGGCGTCGGCGAACTTGCCCGACGACCAACGCTGGACGAAGGTCGCGGTCACCTGGTCGGGCGAGGTCTCGATCTCGGTGCGGTCGACCACGATGGTCACGGGCGCCTTGAACATGCGCTCGCGGTCCTGCAACCATCGGTCGCGATCCAGACTCGCCTTGGCCGTGCCAGTACGTCGCACGCCACGAAACTCGGGGGCGTACATGGCCGCGTAACGGACGAAGTCACCGTCCTGCTGGGCCTTGGCCCAGTCGGCGATGAAGCTCCCTGCTTCTGCTTTCGAGATCTCGGCCGCGGCTTGGGCACGCGCCTCGGGCAGGGAGGCCAACAGGAAGAACGGGAGCACCCAGCGGAGTTCGGCACAGCACATGACGCCCATATACACCAAGCGCTATGATGCGATCGATGTCGATGCAGCGTACATTTGTCGTCTGTTTGGTGTCGGTGTTCGGCTTCGCTTGCGGCGGAACGAGCAGTGGAAGCGGGAAAGAAGCTGGCGTCGGGGGTGTCTTACCGGGCAGCAACCTTTGCGGAACCGGCCAGGTGGCGCTCACCAAGCGGGTGCCGCTCACCGTGGCGGCGGCGCCCTCGGATCTCGAAGTGGGGCCGGCCTGGATCGCCCACAGCAGCGAGGGCTACGTCTCCTATCTCTACGGTGCGATCAAGGTCACCAACAAGGGCACCGTCGGCCACTGCTTCGTCGGCACGACCTCCATCTCCTTCCGAAACCAGGCCGGCGAGGAGATGAAGGCCGACACGGCCGCGTTCGTCTACGGTCGCGTGAAGGTCCTGTCGGTCGGCTCCACGTGGACCTGTCTGGACCCTGGCGATAGCGCCTATTTCAATCTCATCGAGAAGCTGTCGTACTTCGACGTGGCGTCTTTGCACGTGGGAGCAGTCGACTACCACGACGCTGGCGACCCGGCGCCGGCCGACCTTCGGGTGACGGACTACAGCGGTAGCGAGAGGTCGATATCCATCGTCGTGGACAACGTCGGCACCGGCAGCGCCAAGAACGCCTCGCTGGTTCTCTACGTGCTCGACACATCAGGCGAGTTCCAGTTCTGGACCTTCGGAAGATTCTCCGACACCGGGCTATGGGCCCCCCGGGAGAGTCGAACGGCAACAGCAAGCATCACCTACGATGCCCCTTGCCCCAACCAACTGATCGTCCCTCACTTCGAAGCGGCCGATGCGTCCCCGCTGATGCTCGACGAGGAATTCTCGATGATGGCAGACGATGCCGTGGCTGCCGACACGCGGACGGCATCGCATCTGCGCCAACGTCAGCAAGTCGAGAGCACCAAGCGCGCTCTCCTGCGTGGGCTCGATCACTGAGCGAGCGCAGGGGGAAGCGCGTCTCGTTTTCGTTACCTGTGTGGAGCGCCGAGGTCGCCTGTCTGGCACGCAACTCGGTGGGGGATCCGGCATCCAAGGGCCCGACACAGTCCTCGAGCAAAGGAGCCCTGAACATGGAGAACAAGTACCCCGTCGTTCACTTCGAGATGCCGTACGAGAACGCCAAGCGCGTGGCCGACTTCTACGCCAAGGCGTTCGGCTGGGGAATGCAAGTGCTCGGCCCCGAGATGGGTGGATACATCACGGCCGAGACGACGGACACCGACGAGAATCACATGGTGAAGGTGCCGGGCACCATCAACGGAGGGTTCTTCCCGAAGACCCCCGAAGCGCCGACGCACCCCTCGGTGGTCATCGCCGTGGAGAGCCTCGAGCAGGCCATGAAGCAGGTGCGAGACGCCGGTGGAGAGGTCTTGGGGGCGCCCATGGAGATACCGGGCATCGGCCAGTACGTGTCCTTCACCGACACCGAAGGAAACCGGGTGAGCCTGCTCGAGCCTCGCAGAGCGTAGCCGGCGTCGTCACAGGCTGGCCGGCCGGGTTCAGGCTTCGTGCGTGGTCTTGCCCGCGGCGATGGCGCCGATCTGCGCGCGGAAGTCGTCGACCCGCTGTCGCGTCAGGCGGAAGTGCGCCTCCAGGCTGTCGTAGGTGTCGATGGTCCGCGGAATCACCACGGTCAGATGGCAGCGGTGGCAAGAGAGCAAGTCGCTGTCCGCCGAGCAAGGGTGGCGGTAGACCTCGCCGAAGCAGAGGCGGTGCACGGCCATCAAGGCCGGGGTCCCGGTCGCGCGGTTGGGACGAGGCACCTGGTCGTCTCCACGGGCACTTCGCAGGAACACCTTGAGCGGCGGCGAATCCAGCCTGGCCGCCCCGACGGGCAGCACGATCTCCGGGAACTTCGCGGACGGAGAATGGACTGGCATCGCGTTTCGCCTCTGGCCCCATCGATACCACGATTCGTGGTTCGGTTGGGAGGCTCGTTTCCCCTACAAATCGAACATCACGCCCGCGAACCAGGTGTTGTCGCCCACTTGCAGGCTGTCGGTCAGGCCGAGGCCGCCTATCCGGGAATAGTTCCACTCGAAGAACAACGCGAGAGGATCGGCGACGCCTTCCGGGCTTCCTGGGATGCCCAGCCAGGCCAAGCTGAACATGACGCCGGCCGTGGCGTGCCAGCCGATGGACACGTTCGACTGCGTGCTCGAATCGCCGGTCTTGGTCACGGTCCAGTCCACGGCATCGAGACCGAGCTTCGCATAAGGGACGAGCGGCAGCGGTCCCAGCCCGGGCAAGTGCGTGGCGCGATAGAACGCGGACAGCGCCAGTGGGATCAAGCGCAGGCTGGTCTCGTCGCCGCTACGTTGGCCAGTGCCGTCGGCGAGAAAGGCCTTCGCGCTCACGCGATAGAATCCGGCGCGAAAGCTCACGCCCCAGGTGCCGATGCCGTGGCCGAGGTAGCGGTCCAGCTCGGCGACCCACATGGGACGGCGCGAGCCCGAGAAGGTGTCCGCGAACGGGCGGCTCGCCCCGGAGAATTCGTCGTCGATGGCCGGCCGATACCACGAGACGCCGACCTCGAAGCCCCAATTCGGGGGCGACGCCAGCCGCGACGTCGAGTTGTCGACGCGCGCCCAGTCGTCCGTGTCCTTGTAGATGGCTTCTTGGGCGGCGGCGCTGCCCGCCGTGGCCACGGAGAAGAACACGATAGGTAGCCCGAGGCGCGTCCAGCGCCGTCGCCGGCCGCGAAGCAGACCCAGGCACGCCGCCAAGCCGAGGACGAGCACGAGCCCGCCCGAGCCGCCCCGCTTGTGTGAGATGGTGCACGCCACGGCGGCCCCGCCGTCTTGCTTGTACTCCTCCCAGAACCCCAGGGTCTCTTGCGGCATGGCGGTGGCGACGGTCGACAGCGGGCTGACCCCGCCGCTGGGATCGATGGCGATGACCGCGACCGTGTAGCTTCCGCCATTGGCCAGCCCGGAGATCCGGACCGACGTGGTCGATGGCGAGACGACCGGCGAGCAGACCTGGCTCGGGTTGGCCGGGTTGGGGAGCGTGCCGGCGCTGCTGGCGAGCCCACAGGCTTCGTAGCCCGCGGTTTCTGGAACCGTGGGGCCTGGCAGACACAGGACCTGGTAGCCGGCGACCAAGCTCGCGTCCTTCGGCGGAACCCAGCCGACCAGCAACCCCTGATCGGACGGAGTCGCGGTGACGGCCGTGGGGGCGGGGACGCTGGCCGTGGTGACGGGCACGGCGATGCTGGGCGCGAAGGCGAGCCCGACCCCGTCTTGGGTGAGCACCGCCCAGATCGTCGTCGAGCCGGCGACCAGAGCGCCGCAAGTCACGGCGGCGGCGCCGGCCGCGGCCTTGAACACGGCGCTGCTGCTGAAGGTGGGGGATTCGGCGGACTGCGCCGCGGTGAAGCTGGCTTGACCGAGAGTGACGCAACTGCTGGGCTCGGCCAGGCAGTTTCCGCCCATGAGAAAGGTCACGCCGATGGTCGAGTTGCCGATGCTGGCTTGCCCGGTCGCCGTGGTTTGCAGCTGCACGGCCAAGGTGTTCGGGCATTGGCAACGGTGCGGTCCGAAGACGCCTACCAGATTGGCTGCGTGAAGCGGGGTGTAGGAAGCTCCATCCGGGGACGCGTAGAGGGCGAGCGCCACATCGTTCGCCGTCAGCAACACCGGCCCGGCCTCGGCCCGGGCTCCTGCGCAGAGCGCGAGCACCGGCAGGAACAGCAGGCACGACCTGTTCGTCTTCATGGGCGGCATGATGCCATTGTCCTCGGCAAAGACCCTATCGGTTTACGTCCGCCCCGGAACGGGCGCGCCTTCGTGTGCTGGCCGCGCTCCCAGGACGCGATCGGCCCTGGGTGTACGCGGAAGCTCGCGTGGGGCCGGGGACGCTGCTCGCGCTGCACGTGCCAGACGTCCCGGCTGCGCTTGGCCAGCTTGCCGAGCAAGTGTTGCCACTCGAACGACATCTGCGCGGTCGTGACCGGGATGCGCCGGCCGCCCACCGGCAGGTACCCGATCTTCGTGGCGTCGAAGCGGTACCCACGCGCCCTGGCCTCCTCGAGCACCCGCGACAGGTACCGG
Source organism: uncultured Myxococcales bacterium (assembly GCA_964647025.1). GTDB lineage: Bacteria > Myxococcota_A > Polyangia > Fen-1088 > Fen-1088 > Fen-1118. The sequence continues at coordinate 13,026 of CAZYFU010000084.1, forward strand.
TCGATGGCCAAGCACGGGTCGGGGAGCGCCTTGAAGCGATCGAGCTGGGGATGGTTGCGATACCCGTGCGTCTTGCCCAGCAGGACCGCGCGCGCGAGCAGCCCCTCGCGCCAGAGCGTGACCAGGCCGCGTCCGTCGAGGTGAGATGGATGGAGAGACCACAACCGCATGGCCGGGGAAGCATGGACCGTGGCGAGGTCATGCTCCTACTTCTTTCGGCCACGCCGGGAAAATGCAGCAAACGCGGAGTGCGAGGGCAACCGGCGCAAAAGAAGCGTGAGCTGGCTTCCGTTGTGAACCCATCGTGATTGCGCGACGCCACATTCGTGGACCTATCCAACTAAAGGATCTTGGGGGACAATGCCGATGCTGCACCAGTGCGACTCGCGTAGCCCTGGAAGGAGGCGGAGATGCACTCGACCATTGAGAGCCAAGATGATGCTGGTCTAGGGCATGCTGGGAGACCCCCGGCCGTGCTGGTTGTGGACGACGAGGCGCTGGTCCTCGATGTCATTGCACGCACACTCGAAGACTCCTTCGACGTCACCACCTGCGACAGTGGGGCCGCGGCGCTCGCGCAAATCGAGAAGGGCAGCTTCGCCGCGATCGTGTGCGACATCAACATGCCTTGCATGACCGGGATCGAGCTCCTTCGCGCCGTACGCGACTTCGATCCGGATCTGCCGGTCCTCTTGGTCACCGGCCAGCCCACCTGGGAAGGGGCCGCGCAAGCGATCGAGTACGGGGTGTTTCGCTACTTGCCCAAGCCATTCAGCCTGGATGACCTGCGCGAGCGCGTGAAGCAAGCGACCCAGCTCTATAGGCTCGCTCGCCTCAAGCGAGAGGCGATCAGCCTGGGCGGCATCGCGGGCCCATCGGATCGCGCGGGCCTCGAGGCCAGCTTCGAGCGGGTGTTGTCCTCGTTCGGCATGGCCTTCCAGCCCATCGTCTCGTTGTCGAAGAAGTCGATCCTCGGCTACGAAGCCCTGCTTCGAAGCAACGAGCCGTCGCTGCCCAGCCCGGAGGACGTGCTGGAAGCGGCCGAGCGCCTGAACGCCACGCAGAAGCTCGGCCGCGCCGTGCGCGCGTTCGTTGCCGAGCGCCGGTCGGAGATGCACCGCGACTGGCTGCTGTTCGTGAATCTTCATCCGTCCGACTTGCTCGATCCCGACCTGACCGAGGGCAACTCGCCGCTCACCCCCATCGCCTCGTGCGTGGTGCTGGAGATCACCGAGCGTGCTCCGCTGTCGAGCCTGGAGCGCGTGCGGGAACGGTGCTTCGAGCTGCGCCGGCTGGGATTCCGCATCGCCGTCGACGACCTGGGCGCGGGCTACGCGGGGCTGACCAGCTTCGCCGTGCTCGACCCGGACATCGTCAAGGTCGACATGAACCTGGTTCGCGGTATCGAATCCAGCGCGGTCAAACGCCGGCTGGTGTCGTCCGTCGTCTCGCTTTGTCGCGAGATGGAGATGCTGCTCGTCGCCGAAGGCGTGGAGACCGTCGCCGAGCGCGACGTGCTGTCCGATCTCGGCTGCGATCTCTTCCAGGGCTACCTCTTCGCCCGTCCCGCCTCCGCCTTCTTCCAGCCCGCGTTCTGATCATCTGGCCGCTGCGGCTAGCCGCCGGCCGTCGTCTCGGGCGGCTCTTCCTTCGTGGGCAAGAGGTGCTCGAGCCCGTGCTTGCGCATCCGGTAGTAGAGCGTCGACCGGTTGATCCCCAGCGCTCTCGCCGCATGGGCGATGTTGCCCTGGGCCTGCTCGACCGCTGCCACGATCTCGCTGCGCTCTTGCTCCTGCAAGCGCTTGTGCAAGGAGCGTCCGCCTTCGGAGTTCACCACCCCGCTGCCGTTCGCGGCCGTGGGCGCGGCCACCACGCCGTTCGGGGCCGCGGCCCTGCGTCCGAAGTCCAAGTCCGCGGTGGTGAGCACGTCGGAGCCGGCCAGGATCATCGCACGCTCGATCACGTTCTCCAGCTCGCGCACGTTGCCCGGCCACGGGTACGCAGACAGCATCGCAATCGCGGCCGCGTCCGCACCCCGCATGCGCTTGCCCGTGCTCTGCGCGTACTTGCTGACGAAGTGCTCGACCAAAAGCGCGATGTCCCCCGGCCGATCCCGCAGCGGCGGCATGGTGATGGGGAAGACGTTCAAGCGATAGTAGAGATCCTCGCGGAACTTCCCCTCGCTGATCAGCTTCTCCAGATCGCGGTGGGTGGCCGAGATGAGCCGCACATCCACCTTGACGGTCTCGACGCCGCCCACCCGCTCGAACTCGCGCTCTTGTAGGACGCGCAGTAGCTTGACCTGCACGTCGAGCGGAAGGTCCCCGACCTCGTCGAGGAACAGGGTACCGCCATCGGCCAGCTCGAAGCGCCCCGGTCGCCGTGCCACGGCCCCCGTGAACGCGCCTTTTTCGTGACCGAACAGCTCGGATTCCAGGACCCCCGGGGCCAGCGCGGCGCAGTTCACGCGCACGAACGGCCGTGACTCGCGGGCGCTGTTGATGTGGATGGCCCGCGCGACCATCTCCTTGCCGGTGCCGGTTTCGCCGCGCAGGAGCACCGTGGCCTGGGTCTGCGCCACCTGCTCGACCTTGGTCAGCACCTGGTTCAGGGCGGGCGATTCCCCCACGATGGCGCCGAAGTTGAACTCGCCGTGGGCGTCGCGCGACAAGATGCCGGCGTACTGCGATAGCTGCTCGACCAGGCGCCTGTTCTCGCGCACCAAGTGGAAGCGCTCGACCGCCTGGATGAGGATCCCGCGCAGCTCCTTGCTGTCCCACGGCTTGGTCACGTACCGGTAGATGCGGCCCAAGTTGATGGATTCGATGAGCACGTCCACGTCGGTGAACGCGGTCACGATGATGCCGATGGCGTCGGGGCGAACGTCCCTGACGGCGCGCAGAAGCTCGAGGCCGGTCATGCGCGGCATGCGTTGGTCGGTGACCACCACGGCGACGTCGTGCTCGCGCGCCAGCGCAAGCGCATCCTCGCCGCTGCTGGCGAAGTGCAGCGTGAAGGTCTTGCCGAACGTGAAGCGGAACGCGTCCAGGTTGTCGCTTTCGTCGTCGACGACCAGCACGGGGAACTTTGACAGAGTGATTTCACCCACGGGCATGCGCGTGACGGTAACATAGGAGGCCCGTGTCAGTCCCGCCCAAGAGCGACGGTACCCGGCGAGCCCGCCTGTGGGCCGGGCTGACCGTGGGGCTGGCGGCGTTCGCGGCGTACGCGCTGGCGGCGACCCCGGCCGCGTATCCGCTGGATTCGGCCGAGCTGGCGGCGGCATCATTCGGGCTCGGGGTGGCCCATCCACCGGGAGAGGAGACGTCCCTGCTGCTGGGCAAGCTGTTCACCTTGCTGCCCATGGGCGGGGCGGCTTTCAAGGTGGCGCTGTCGCAGGCCGCGGCGGGCGCCCTGGCCGCGGTGCTGGTGTTCCTGTTGGTGCTCGACCTGGCGGAGAGACTGCCGGTGGTCGCGCAAAACACCCGCGAGCCGATGCGACTTCTGCTTGCCGCCGCGGCGGCGTTGGCCTTCGCCTTTGCGCCGGGCGTGGTCATCGTGAGCGACCGGCCCGAGGTGTACGCGACCCAGACCGCGCTGTCGCTGGCGGCGCTCTGGCTTGCCATTCGGGCCGCCGAGGATCCCAGGCGCGCCTTCCTCGCCGCGCTCCTCGTCGGGTTTGGCATTGGCAACCATTCGCTCGTGGCAGGGCTGACCGGCCTGGGCGCGGTGGCGGCGGCATTGCCTTTGCTGCGTCCGAAGACGGGAGGGCATTCGTACCGACGCTTCCTGGCCTTCTCCGTGGCCGGGTTCGCGGCGGGCATGCTGGTCCACGCATATCTGCCGCTGCGGAGCGCCGCTTTGCTGGGTGCCGCTGGCGGCATGGACGACGTGTCCTGGGGCGACGCCCGCTCGTGGCGAGGTTTCTGGTGGGTGGTGTCCGCCAGGACCTTCGTCGACAAGGCGGGCGTGGTCCACAGCAACGCCTCGCCGGGCGATCTGCCGTTCCTGCTCATCGAGGAGCTTGGCCTAGCGTTTGCCCTGCTGGCGCCTGCCGGGGCGTACTTCCTGCTGCGGCGATCGACTTCGCGGATCCCTGGGGTGGCCGTGCTTCTGACCATGGCCGGATCCATGGCGGCGGCGGTGGTGGGCGGCATGGATCCTGGCAACCCAGACATCCGTGGCTACCTCGGGGCCGCCATCGCCTGCACGGCGATCCTGTCCGGGGTCGCCGTGCTGGTCGGGCTCGCGGTGTTCCGCTGGAGCCACCTGCGTTTGCCCCTCGCCGCCGTCCTGCTCGTGGTCGCGGTCACGCGCTTCCCGAAGCCGACCCGATACCCAGGCCTTGGCCAGGCCCGCGCGGCCGAGTCGAACGTGCGCGAGCTGCTCGGCGACCTGCCGCCGCGGACCGCCCTTTTCACCAACCACTTCGAGACCGGCTTTCTGGTCGGGTACCTGCGCTTGGTGGAGGGGGTGAGGCCCGACGTCGCATGGGCCCACCTGGCGTCCGCCAAGGGCCCGGGCTACCACGAGCGCATCCGCGCACATCAGCCCGAGCTCGTGCAGGCGATCGATGCCTACCGCCGGCAAGGCGACTTCCTCGCCGCGCTCGGCGCCCTCGATCGCGAGCGACCGATCCGCATCGAGCCGGACGTGGTGTTGGCGCCCGCCGTGCGCCGCGGTTTGGGCCCGGTCGGGGATCTCTGGTCGCTGGCCGAGAACACCTCGCAGGAGCCGAGCCCGACCTCGCCCACGTGGGCTCTCACCGAGGCCGCGCAAGATCGCCAAGTCCGCGGCTTCCTCGCCTGGCGCAACTTCGTCGACGCGCGCTGGTCGTGCGAGCTGGGCCTGTCCGAGCGCGCCCACGCCCGCATCGCCGAGCTGGAGAAGCTGGTCCCGAGCGACGACAGCCTGCGCGAGCTGCGCAAGCGGTGCGAGTAGCCCGGCTGCGAATCACGACATTCCAGACATTTCGTCATGCATTTGCAGCACGGGCGAGTTTGCAGAGGGATCGGGTAGGTCGGGCGATCAGGACACGATGGGGTAGCCGATGGGGTAGCCTGCCCTGCGTCTTCGCGAGCCCCTCGTCAGCCCCCTCGTCAGGCCCCGGAAAGCCCGAAGACTTGCGCCTCGCCGGTCGGCGCCAGGGTTCCGTGACGCTCAAAAAGCCGTTGGAAATGACGATGGGCATGATGGCGCCTCTGGAGTGCAGACCTCCTAACCAAGCGGCCTGAAGTGTCCGGTTTCGACGGGGGCAACTCCAACGGAGAAAACATGAACATACCAGGGTACAACCTGACCGACGTCATCGCCCATTCCAAACAGACCATCGTGACGCGTGGCCTGCGGATCAGTGATGGTCGGCCCGTGGTGGTCAAGGAGTCGGTGAGAGCCCGCGGAGCACTGGCGCGACTCCGCCGCACCGCTTTCGAGCATCACCTGCTGGCCAAGTTGAAGGGGCCGGGCGTCATCGAAGTTCTCGATCAGGTGGATGATGGCTCTTCCTCGGCGCTCGTAGTCGAGGATTTTGGCGGAGCTAGCCTCGCGCTCTCGACTGGCCAACGTCTCTCCACCACCGAGTTCCTCGATGTGGCTCTGCAGACGAGCCGGGCTCTCCAGCGCGTTCATGGTCTCGGTGTCATCCACAAGGATATCAAGCCAGATAACGTGCTCCGGAGTCCGAAGACGGGAGAGGTCAAGCTCATCGACTTCCAGCTGGCAACGGAGCTCTCCCGCGAGACTCCGGACATCGACACGGCCAACACCTTGGAGGGTTCGCTTCCCTACATCTCTCCAGAGCAGACGGGGCGCATGAACCGCTCCGTGGACTACCGCAGTGACTACTACTCGCTGGGGGTGACCCTGTTTCAGTGGGCGACCGGACAGCTGCCTTTCGAGGCAATCGACACGATGGGCTGGGTCCACGCCCACATCTCGAAGGTGCCCCCTCTCGCCAGTGAGATAGCGCCAAGTGTGCCGGCCATGGTGTCTCGCATCATCGATCGTTTGCTGCGGAAGGACCCGGACGAACGCTATCAGAGCCTCAGCGGGCTCATTGAAGACCTCGAGTCTTGCCGGGAGCGCTGGAACCAGCACGGAGACATCCCCGAATTTGCTCTGGGAGCATCGGATGTTTCAGAGCGATTTCAGCTGGTCCAGCGGCTGGTGGGAAGGGAGGCCGAAGTCGAGAGACTACGGGCAAGCTTCGAAGCCGCCAGTGAGGGCGAGTCCAGCCTGCTACTCGTGTCTGGTCCCGCGGGTATCGGCAAGTCCTCGTTGATTCGGGAAATCCACAAACCGATCACAGCTCGCAGGGGGAGCTTCGTTTCCGGCAAGTTCGATCAGCTGGATCGCAACGTACCCTACAGTGCCCTCGTCCAGGCGGCGAGCCAGCTCGTGCAGGGGCTGCTCATCGCAACTGATGAAGAGCTGGCGCAGTGGAAGACTCGCATTCTGGCTGCTCTCGGAAGCAACGTGGCCGTCATGGTGGACCTCGTTCCCGAGCTGGCGCGCGTCGTAGGGGAGACCGAGGTCGTCGCCTCGTTGAACGCTACGGAGGCCCAGAACCGGTTCAATCGCGCCTTCGCCGATTTCGTTCGGTTGTTCGCGACCCGGGAACGGCCACTGGTGATCTTCCTCGACGACCTGCAGTGGGCGGACGCCTCTACGCCGGCACTCCTCGCCGACCTACTACTGAGGCAGAACGTTCATCACCTGTTGGTGATTGGTGCATACCGCGACGACGAGATCGAGGAGGGGCATCTGTTGCCTCGAATCGTCAAGGAGATCCGCGCTGGGCGTCCGCAGGCGCTCGCCGAGGTCTCCGTGTGCGCCCTGGACGCCGTGGGCGTCCAGGCGCTCGTCGCTGAGTCCCTTCGGCAGCCGACTGCCACCGTTGAGCCTCTCGCCGCCCTCGTGTACCAGAAGACAGGAGGGAACCCCTTCTTCGCCACCGAATTGCTCGAAGAGCTCTACCGCACGGGTGCCATCGGCTTTGATACGGCCCGTCGTGCGTGGGGGTTCGATCTCTCCCGGGCGGAGCGAGCCTCCATTACGGACAATGTCGTCCAGCTGCTTCTCTCTCGCTTGCAGTCCTTGTCGCCGAGCTCCGTGAAGGTGCTGAGCGTCGCGGCGTGCGTCGGCAGCGTGGTGGACTCCAGCACGATTGGTCAGTTGGTGGATCTGCCTTCTTCCGAAGTGGCGCGCGAGCTCTGGACACTCGCGTTTGGCGGGTTCATCGTCCCCATCGGAGACGCGTACCGGCTGGCTCAGAGCCCTGCCGATGCTGCTGCAGAGACCGTCACCGCGCGCTATCGATTCCGTCATGATCGAGTTCAGCAGGCCGCCTACGCTCTGATCGCCGGGGAGGATCGCGCCGCCGTACATTTGAGGATCGGTCGGCGACTGTCGCACAACCTGGATGGCGCAGCCCTCGAGGCACAGATCTTCGAGGTCGCAAATCACCTCAACCTCGGTCGCTCACTGATCGGTTCGGTGGACGAGCGCGTCTGGCTCCAGGAGCTCAATCTTCGCGCCGCCGAACGTGCCGTGCGCTCGACCGCGTACGCGATTGCCGTCAAGTACCTGGAGATCGCCGAGTCCCTGCTCACCGCCAACGAGTGGTCCGAGCGGCCCCAAGCACACTTCCGCGTCGAGCTCCGGCGAGTCGAGGCGGTCCTAATGGCGGGGGATCCCGAACGCGCCAAGGCACTCAACGCCCGGCTCGCCCAGCAGGCTCCCGACAAGCTCTCGCGCGTGTCCGTGTGGCTGCTCGAAGCGCGTATCCTGGAGTCGATGGCTGACTTCGTGGCCTCAGTCGCTGCTGCGCGCAACGGGCTCGCGCTGCTCGATATCGTTCTGCCCACGGAAATGCCTGACATCGAACAGGGCATCGGCGCCGGCATTGGTCGGATGCAAGAGCACTTGAGCAAGACGACCATCGAAGACTTGCTCAAGCTACCCGACCTCGAGGACCCGGAGAAGCTGGTGGCGATGAATCTGCTCTTCCAGGTCATCCCCGCGGCAATCCAGACCTGCCCGCCGCTCTTCATCCTCGCCGAACTGACCATGTTCGACCTGATGGTAGAGCACGGACTGACCGGGTTCTCCGCGAAGAACCTGGTCGACTGCGGAATCATTCAAGGCGGCATTCTGGGCAACTACGACGCGGCGTACCGGCTGGGCAAGCTGGCGTTCGAGGTGCTGCGCCGCTTCGACGCTCGCCGAGTCGCGAGCAGCGTCCATTTCGTGTTCGGGACCTACGTTTCTTCCTGGAGGGCTCCCTATACCGAGGCGCTGGCCGCGTTTGACGAGTGCTACCGAGTGGGGATGGAAACGGGAGACATCCAACACATGGGCTTCGGCACGGCGCTGAAGCTCCACCGGCTCCTTCACGTCGGGTACGAGCTGCCGGCGCTCCGCGAGGAGCTGACGAGCGGCATCGCTTTCCTGGAGCGCGCCCGTCTTTCGAGTCAGCGGACGGCCGTCATTCTGGTGGAGCGGGCACTCGCCCGCCTCTGTGATGTGGACACGGCGCCCAAGCAAGCCGAGCAGGCCGACGACGAGGCCACGGCGCGCCTCGAGCCTACGAGAAACCCGCAGTGGATCTATGCATACGGCGAGGCCCAGATGGTGGTCAGCCTGCTGCTCGGCGACTTCGCTGCTGCGGATCGCTGGCGGCGGTTTGGCGAGCCGCAGCTCACGTCGGCGACGAGCCTAATCACCGTGCCGGAGTTTCGTCTGTGCGAGGCGCTTCTCGCCACCAGGTATGGATGGGCCGAAGCGGATGCGAAGGAACGCGGCGAGCGGCTGGTGAAGGCCAAGAAGGTAAGAGAGGAACTGAAGAACTGGGCCGAGAATTGTCCCGACAACTTCTCCCACAAGTATCACCTCGTTGCGGCGGAAGTTGCGCGACTCGAGCAGGAGCCCATGGAAGTCGTCCTCCGGCACTACGAGGGCGCTGCTGCGACGCCGCAGGGAGCGTACGGTCACATGCGTGCGCTCGCGCTCGAATTTCAGGCGTATTACTGGCAGGAAAGGCAGAATGCGGCATTCTCCCGCGCGCTGCTTCGAGAAGCGCGCGAGCTGTACGCGGCCTGGGGTGCTCATGTGAAAGTAGGGTTGCTCGATCGACAAGCCCAACAGACAGAGAGCTTCGACATCGAGTCCATCACGGCAAGCGACGAACTGACGAGCACCAGCCGCTCGAATGCGTTGTCGGCCGGAACGTTGGTCCGTGGCGGGCTGGATTTGGAATCGGTGTTCAAGGCAACCCGTGCTGTGGCCAGCGAGGTGCAGCTGGACAGACTCTACGCGAGCCTGATGTCGACGATGCTGGAGAACGCCGCAGCCCAGGACGGCTGCCTGATTCTCGTCGACGATGCTACTGGAAAGCTCGTGGTGGAGGCGCGGGCCACGACGTCTGCCCAGGTGGTGGAGGTGGCCCCAGTTCCCGTTGAGTCGGCGCCCGGCCTCTGCCTTGACCTGGTGCGGTACGTCGTGCGGAACCAGAAACCGCTGGTGATCGACGACGCGCGGGTGCATCCGCTATTCGGGGCTAACGCGTACATCGTCGAGAACGCCATCAAGAGCGTCTTGTGTCTGCCCGTGAGGTACCAGGGCAAGCTGCTTGCCGTGTTCTATGCAGAGAACAATGCGGCAACCTACGCATTTCCCCCGCATCGTGTGGCGACGCTGCAGATGATCGCCGGGCAAGCGGCCGTCTCCCTGGTCAACGCCAGGTTGTACCAGAGTCTGGAACAGAAGGTGGAGGAGCGGACTCGCGAGCTCGCCACCAAGAATCGCGAGATTGTGGCGATGCTCGACGGAATGGATCAGGGGGTATTCGGCATCGACCAGGAGTTGCGCGTCTTGTCGCGGTACTCTCGCCAAGTGCCAGAGCTGCTCGGGGTTGACGAGGTGGTGGGGCGCGAGTTTGCTCCTCTGCTCTTCGCGGGGGCGGATCTCAGCCAAGACGCGCTGGCGAGAATGGAGTCCGCGTTGCTCTTCAGCTACGGGTATCCCGTCGAGCTTGCTGCGGTCAACGCCGCACACTTCCCCTCCAAGTTCGCTCGGCGAGATCGAGCGGGTGGACTGCGCCAATTCGAGGTCGACTGGAAACCCGTGTCTAGCGAGAACGGCGAGGTTCAGGAGTTCTTGGTGGTCGTACGCGACGTCACCGAGATTCAAGCGCTTCGCGAGGCAGAGGTGCAGCGAGCTTGGGAGACGGAGGTGGTGGAACGGATTCTAGCGGTCGGTGTAGAGGAGTTCCGCAGTTTCTGCGACGATGCTCGAGGGCTGTTGCGGGACTGCCGTCGCGCACTCAGGGCGGCTCGTCCGCTGGGGCAAGACGCGGTGTCAGCGCTTTTCCGCAACCTGCATACCGTGAAAGGGAACGCGCGTTCGATCGGGCTCAAGCGCCTCGTGGACGAGACGCATGCAGCGGAAGACCTGTTCACGAGGACAGAGGCGATGGAGGCTCCGAGCCTCTCGGATCCGGACCGTCTGGACGCGGCAATCGTCGTGCTGGAAGCCTCGCTGGCGCAGCATGAGGACGTGGGGCAGACGAAGCTGGAGCAGCTGTGGAAGTCCGGATGCAGCCGAATGGAGAAGGCGTTTGCCGAGATTGAGGCAGCACTCGAGACTGAGCGCTTGGGCGCTTCCGGTCCTGCCAAAGTGCTGCGCGACATCGAGCAAGCCGTGCGCAGGATGCGCGGCGTTTCACTGGCAGAGTTGGTGACGCAGACGGCACGGTCATTCCCCTCGATTGCACGGGAGCTCGGCAAACCGGTGCCCATCCTCGACTGGGTCGGCGACGCGACTCTGCTGACCGAAGACTGGGGTCGTGTCATGAAGGGTGTGCTAACCCACGCGTTCCGCAACTGTCTCGACCATGGGCTCGAGGCCAGGGAAGAGCGGCTCGCCGCAGGCAAACCCGAGCAAGGTCGGATTCGGATAACCACGGAGGACGCTGCGAATGGCCTCCGAATCCGGCTGTCGGATGATGGGCGTGGTTTGGCGCTGGGGAAGCTGCGGGATCGGATGGGAGTGGATGCGGCTTTGGACGAAGCCGTGGCAGAGCTCGTCTTCTCCCACGGCGTGTCGACCAAGGCGGCGATCACGCGGATGTCCGGGCGGGGCGTTGGCATGGCTGCCATTCGATCCTTCGTCACGGAGCGCGGCGGCGCGGTGGCGCTGGTGTTCACAGGAGCAGAGCAACGCGGCCATCGACCCTTCGAGCTCGTCTTCGAGTTGCCGGCAGAGGCGCGTCTCAGCACGGGGGCCTAGGTATCATGGAAGTATGGCGTCCGAGAGCAGGGGACGGCTAGCGAGGAGAGCACCCGACAGGGACCGAATGGGGGGCGCGCGGGAAGGCTGCGTTGGCGCCGACTCGACGGGCCGGGAGCCGCGCGCGTGCGCCCCGTGGTGCTCGGAAATACACCGCCGAGGTTCTTCCGCGAATTCGCGAAGATATGGAGCTTGGACGAGCGGCGAGATGCGAGCAATCTGGCCGTCGATGTTGCCGATAACGTTGCAATTCATCATCGTGATGATCGCCTCGGCGATCAACGATCGGTTGCAGCGCAGGCTGGACTACGTCGCAGAAGGGACGACCCGCTGTGGGTGCCACTGGCCGAGCGAGACGCCATCATCGAGCGGCTGTTTGCGCTACGGCGTGCGTATCCCGACAGCCTGCGAGTCACCGATCGTTCCGTTCTATCTCCATTCCTTCGCACACGGCGTCCCCGCAAGACCCTGACCAAGGCGAGGCTCGGGGGCGGCGCATGAGCCCACAGCACCCAGCCTCCTCAGGTGGCGGGCCTCGGCCCGAGAGCGTCGGGCGAACGGCTTACAGCGCGTTGCTCTGGCCAGCGGTTGGCCTACAATGGCCGTCGAAGCTCGATGACACCCCGAAGTCCCGAGGCGAAAGCTCGCAAGGAGATCGACAACGCACTCGAAGCGGCGGGCTGGGTCGTGCAGGACTACGAGGAGATGAACCTGTCGGCGGGTCGGGGCGTGGCGGTGCGCGAATTCGCAATGGCGTCGGGGCACGGGTTCGCCGACTACCTGCTCTTCGTGGATGCACGACCGGTCGGGGCGTTGGAGGCGAAGCCGGTGGGGCACACGCTGACCGGCGTGGAAGGACAGGCGCGGAAATACGGCGAGGGCGTGCCGCCGGAGCTCGACTGCCAGGTGCGGCCGCTGCCGTTTCTGTACGTCTCGACCGGGGTCGAGACCCGCTTCACCAACCGCATGGATCCCGAGCCCAGGTCGCGCCTGGTCTTCGCGCCTCATCGACCCGAGACGCTGGCGGAGTGGCTGCTGGCGGACACCCCGCGGGCGTGGAGTGAAAGCCTGGGGCTCGTCCCGACGCTGCCCTTGGCAGACGGTGGGCCGAGCTGGGGCGACCCGTCGACGCTGCGCCGTCGGCTTCGAATGCTGTCGGCTGGCGATCTGCCCGGTCTGTGGCCGAACCAGCAGAAGGCCATCCGTGCCCTCGAAGCCTCCCTCGCCGCCGACAAGCCGCGCGCGCTCATCCAGATGGCCACCGGGTCGGGCAAGAGCAAGACCGCGGTCGCGCAGATCTACCGGTTGATCAAGTTCGGCGGCGCCCGGCGCGTGCTGTTCCTGGTGGACCGAGCCAACCTGGGCAAGCAGGCCGAGGACGAGTTCGCCAACTACCGGACCTACGACGACAATCGCAAGCTCACCGAGCTTTACAAGGTGCAGCGGCTGACCGGCAACAAGATCGCGTCGTCGACCAAGGTGGTCATCACGACCATCCAGCGCCTGTTCTCGATGTTGCGCGGGGACGAGGAATTCGATCCGACCTTGGAAGACGTCTCGGGCTTCGAGGCGCGGGACGTGGCCGAGCCGGTGGTCGCCTACAACGCCGGCCTGCCGCCCGAGTACTTCGACATCGTCTTCATCGACGAATGCCATCGCAGCATCTACACCCTGTGGCGCCAGGTGCTGGAGTACTTCGACGCCTACCTGGTCGGCCTGACCGCCACGCCCGCCAAGCACACCTTCGGCTTCTTCAACCAGAACCTGGTCATGGAGTACACCCGCGACCAGGCCGTCGCCGACCGGGTCAACGTCGACTACGACGTCTACAAGATCCGCACCCGCATCACCGCCCAGGGCTCGACCATCGAAGCTGCACCGGGCGTCGTCTTGCCCGTGCGCGAGCGCCAAACGCGCCGCTGGCGCTGGGAACGTCCCGACGAGGACTTCAGCTACGCCGCCGAGCAACTGGATCGGGATGTCGTGGCCAAGGACCAGATCCGCCTCATCGTGCGAACCTTCAAGGAACGGCTCTTCACCGAGCTGTTTCCCGGACGCACCCACGTCCCCAAGACCCTGATCTTCGCCAAGGACGACTCGCACGCCGAGGACATCGTGGACATCGTGCGCGAGGAGTTCGGCAAGGGCGACGACTTCTGCACCAAGATCACCTACAAGACCACCGGCAAGAACCCGCAGGATCTGATCCAGGAATTCCGCATCAGCTATAACCCCCGCATCGCCGTCACGGTGGACATGATCGCCACCGGCACCGACGTTCGGCCCATCGAGATCGTGATGTTCATGCGCCAGGTGAAAAGCCGGGTGCTGTACGAGCAGATGAAGGGGCGCGGCGGTCGCGTGGTCACGGTCGACGAGCTGCGCGCCGTCACCCCCGACGCCAGGTCGAAAGAGCGCTTCCTGATGATCGACTGCGTGGGCCTGTCCGAGTGCCAGATGAACGACACCCGGCCGCTGGAGAAGTGCCCTGGCGTCTCCTTCGACAAGCTGCTCGACCACGTGGCCAGCGGCGGGACCAATCCCGAGTTGCTCAGCTCCTTGGCCAGCCGGCTATCGCGCCTGGAGCTGAAGCTGGATGCCCGCGACCACGCACGCATCAAGGAGACCTGCGGTCAGAACGGCGAACAAGTCCACCTGCCCGCGATCACCCACGCCTTGGTCGAGGCCCTGGACGTCGACCGCCAGATCGAGCACGCGCGCACGAAGTTCAATGCCGCCGAGCCGAGCGAGGCACAAGTCGCCGCCGCCGCGAAGGAGCTGCTGGCGGCGGCTGCGAAGCCCCTGGCATCGAACCCCAAGCTGCGCAACCTGCTGCGCGAGCTGAAGTCGATCCACGACCAGATCATCGACGAGATCAGCAAGGACGAGCTGCTGGAAGCCGGCCCCGCGCCCGAGGCCAAGGATCGGGCGCAGGCATTGGTGAAGTCGTTCGAGCAGTACCTGGTCGAGCACAAGGACGAGATCGAGGCGTTGCAGTTCTTCTACGCCCAGCCCTGGAAGCGCCGCCTGAAGTACGACGACATCCGAGCCCTGGCCAACGCCATCGGGACGCCGCCGCGCAACTGGACCCCGGAGCGCCTGTGGCACGCCTACGAGCAGCTCGACAAGAACCGCGTGCACGGCGCCAGCAGCGAGCGCCTGCTGACCGACATCGTGTCGCTGATTCGCTTCGCCCTGCACCAGCAGAGCGAGCTGACCCCCTACGGCGAGCAGATCCACGCGCGCTTCGCCAACTGGCTCGCCCAGCAGAAGACCACTGGCCGCACCTTCACCGACGAACAGCTCCGTTGGTTGACCATGATGCGCGACCATGTGGTACAGAGCCTGGAAGTGGAAATCTCCGACTTCGATCTGACCCCCTTCGTGGAACAAGGCGGCCTCGGCCGCGCCGCCCAGGTGTTCGGGAAGAACCTCGCCGCGATCGTGCGCGAGGTGAATGAGGTGTTGGCGGCGTGAAAA
>CAZYFU010000085.1:0-18016 GCA_964647025.1 uncultured Myxococcales bacterium
AATATGGCACGCCCGTGCAGCGCTACGCTTGGTGCCGCGCCCTGACCCACATGCGGCGCGATCTCTGCGCGCTCGCACGGGCCAAGCTTGGCCCACAGCCCTTGCTGCACCTTCCGGTGTAGGCGGCGGGCAATGCCACCTATCGCACCCAACTCGGCCAACAGCTCTTCCTCGGGTGCTTTCGGGGCATCCTTCTTCGGCAGTGCATCCTGTTGGGCCCGCAGAAAGAGCCGTGGATCCTGCATCACAAGCTCGCGGGTCCGTGCACTCCCGGATACGTAACCGATGTAGAGCGCCCCAACCTGGCGTGTGCTCAGCCGAAGTGCCGCCACCTTCGTCGCCAGCGACACCGCCACCGCCTGGTTGGCGCGCGCCAACGGCACCAGATACTTCATCGCCGCGTGCGCTGCCAGATGGCCCTGGCGGACCGTCTCTTGGATCGAGGGCGGCAGGTCGGCCACCAACGACAGCCGCCGGCTCACCCAGCTCTTGCTCTTGTCGAAGCGTCGCCCAAGCTCTTCCTGTCCCAGCCCAAACCGGTCCATCAACTCGCGCAAGAGCCAGCCCTGCTCCAGAGCATCCTCGCCCCTCGTCGTGCGCATCACCCGCTCCGCGATCAGCGCCTCCGCCTCGGACAGCGCCCACTCCGTCGCTTGCACCGTATCCCGGGCCAGCCGCTGCAGCGCTCGCACCCGCTTGTACCCGTCGATCACCACCCGCACTTCGCCAGCCCCGCTCACCACCACGATGGGCATCTGCTGCCCATGGTCGGCCAACGACCCCAGCGGCTGCCGCTCCCGAAATGGGTCGCGCTTGCGCAGCCGCTCGTAGCGCAGATCCAGGTGCTGGAATTCGACCTCCATCGCCCGCTACCCTGCCAGAGGCCGGGTCTGGTCTTTCGCGCCGGGTGGGGAATGTCCTCTGAATTCCCTCGTGATTCTAGCTGCTTGGGCTCGTATCTCGTCTTTCACCCCGGCCAGAAGGACTCGTCCGAATACCTCTATGAATTCGCACCCTTGAGCCTCGAACTGGTCTTTCGCCAAGTCCCACGGCAGTCGGTCCAAGGGCGGTGGATGCCGCGGCGCCGGTCGCTCCCTTTCAGGCAGCGCCACCCGCTTCTGCATCCGGTACGTGATGGCGTACTCCGGATTGCAACGGCGCCACGCCCCTTGCGTCTCCGCACGCCGGTGCCGCTGGCATTCCTCGCCCGAGCACGCGTACTGCCGCGTGCCCACGCGTGGATCAGGCCAGAACCATTTTCTGCAAAACCGGCATGGCCGCTTCTTGACCCGCGTGCACATCCCAGCCAACGTCGCCGCAACCGCAGCGCCCCGCCATCTCCGCGCAGCCCCTCATGGCCCCCGGCCTACTTCTGGCGAGCAGACCCGGCCTACTTTTCGAGAGCGGCCAAGGTAGCTGCCTTGTCAAGGCGGCACCTCAACGTGAATCGCCGCACCATCACCACGCCACACCGAAGATCACAACGATTCTTGTGACCTGGGAAGGAGCCTTGTGCTCCCTTCGCGGCGCCTCGGCCAGCGTGCCCCAATCCGGGGCCGAGGCATCTCGAAGACTTGGGCTATCATCGCCCGTCCCAAGGGCGTCGGCACGCCGGCTGCACTCCACCGCGAAACCGATTCAACGAAGGTCCAACGATGAAAGCACCAAAGAGAGAATCCGCGCTGGTGGACGAGGCCGCCAGCCAACTGCGCACGGCGGGCTTCATGGTTGGGACAGAAGTTGCCCTCCCGTCGTTCGAACGCCATCGGGCCGACGTCATCGGATGGCTCCCCGACAGTGGGGGCAAGCTGAGGGCTGCGGTGGTGGTCGAAGTCAGGGCGAGCGCCGCCCGCAGACCTGTAGAAGCTCTCGCGCAACTCGCCACCTTCGCCAACGGCTTCGGTGCCGCCCGGGCCTACCTTTTCGATGGCAGCTGGCACCTCGCCGACCACACCTTCACGTCATTGGAGACGGTGCCTGCACCGCGGCCCGAATCTTCGGAAGACCCCCTATCGGCAAGTGAGGATCAGACGCACGAAGTGCTTGGGCGAGCTCTCCGTGAGCTCGAGCAGAAGTTCCAACGGCAAGGCAGCCTGTTGTCCGCCGAGGCCCTGCTAAGGGCTGCAGAAGCGGCACGGGATGGCTCCAGCACGAGCGGCGTTTCGCTTCTCGATGCGATCGTTCGTCAGCTGCCCGCCGAGGTCCTCCTCGGCGAGCTACGAACTGCGGTCGGAATCCCGAGTAGACGCCAAGAAAGGCGAGCAGACGACACCGAAGCCCCTTGCGGATGCCCTTGCCCAGCTGGCATTGCCGTTTATCGTGGACGAGGCCGAAGATCCGTTTTGCGGGTTCGGCAACTGCCTCTGGTCGCTGCATGCAGCCGCATCAGCCATCGGCCACCAAGTTCGCCTGCGAGGGGCGGATATCAACACGGCGAGCATTCAGGCAGGCCAGGCGCTTGCCCGGATCGGTCGGCTATCCGCAGATATCGCATGCGAAGACTTCTACAGCGTAGATCGCCCGACCGCCCCTCTCGTCGTGACGAACCCGCCCATCGGCGCTCGCGCTCCCGACGCTGTTCTTCTAGGTGGCGGTGAGAAGACCTCGGACCGGGACGTGATCACCCTCGACCGTCTCGTGGCTCGGTTGCCAGGCGGCGGTCATCTCGTCCAGGTGGTTCCACTAAAGATCCTCTTTGCAGACGGAGTCGCCCAGAAGCTGCGGGAACGAATCAGCTCGACGTTCCGGGTGGTCGCCATTGTCGAGCTGCCGCCCAGAGTGTTCATGTGGTCTGCCATACCCTGCGCCGTGCTTGTCATCGAGAAAGCTGCCCCAGGTAGGACGCTCGTCGCTCGACTCGGCGATGACTGGGCGGCTCAGCTGTCGCCAACGGGCTCCTTCTTCCGGGACTATCGGCAGCACGTTGAGAGTCCGCAATGAGGCCGTGGTCGATAGTGACGCTCGATGGGGCCCAGTCCTGGTCTCCATCGCACTTTCTCGGGTTCGATCAACCAGCGGTCGTCGCGGACCGCTCTGACCACGTCATCCAGCTCGGCGAGATTGCGAAGGTGGTGCCGGCCGGCGTTGTTGCTACCGCCGGTGACTCCGTGGTCAACCCTCGTGATGTTTCTCGTGATTCGGGCGCGGTTGTCTCGGTTCGTCCAGGGGCTGGCGAGCTTTGCTCGGCTCTCGGACGCGGGTTGGAGGTGGGTGATGTCCTGTGTCCACGTGTGTCGTCACGCCCTTGTGTGTTGCTTACCCCGCAGCACCGTGGTCTTTTGTTCACGCGCGACTTCATCGCCCTTCGAATCGATGCAGCTCACGCCGATCCGTCCGTGGTTTGGGCCCTCCTGTCTTCCGGCGTTGGGCAGTCTGCACGAGAGGCTCTCGCATCCGGAGTCGCCGTGCCGAGACTTCAGGTCGCCGCTCTCATGGCGATCCGTATCGGGCTCACCCCGCAGGATGAGTTGCCCAGCCTTCGGTCACACCTGCCGGATCCGGTTGTGGCCTTGACGCGTCGACCATCATGGGAGAGTGCTTGGTCGTTCGTTGATCTACGGTCGGTACCTGCCTGGCGGTTTTGCGCCATTGCCGACGCGGGGAACAAGGACGACCGCACCCTAAAAGACATCGCTGCGATCTCTCGCCCGCCCAAGCTCAGGCCGGTTCCCTCAGCCGAGCCTGGCAGACTGCTTCCACTGATCGGCCGTCGCTCGTTCTCGACACTTCCGGCGCTGAAGCCACAAGAGTGGACTACAGCCGACGGCACGACTACCACGACCGACGATGCCATCATCGTTCGGGCCACAGGAATTCCACGAGCAGGGATCGCGCCGAAGGGACATCTGTTGACGGACGAGGTTCTTCTTCTTGAGCTTCGCGAAACCGGCGGGTTGTCACAGCGGGAAGCCGCGCTTCGATTGGCACTATGTCTGAACAGCCCCGGCGGCCAGCGCGAGCTCGACTCGCAATCGGCCGGAATCGCGGCGAGGCGACTGAGCTGTGAGGCCCTGGCCGGTGTGCGGATTCCACCGTGGTCGCGAATGCCGCTGCCTGAGTCCAACGCACGCCCCCTGGCAATCCGCTTGGATGAGGTTCTGTTTCGGGAGCAGCAATGAACATCGCCGGCGAGTTGCTCGCCAACATCTGGGACCGGCTTCGGGAGCTCGGAGGCGACTACTTCACCTGCGCATGCGAGGAGGTCGGCTTCTCCGAGGATTTCGCAGAAGAGTTGGGTGATTTCTACCGGATATGTGCGGAGACCGAATACGACGGTGCCCACTTGGAGCTCGTTGCTTGGATCGCTGCCCAGTGTGGTCTCAGATCCCAGGTGTCACCCATGGAATTCGAGGCCGGCATCCCCACTCTTCGCGAAGGTGGCCGCCTGGTCGCGCCTGGCTGGGCGCTGGGGTTGGCGTCTCCCGGGAGTTGGCGACAGCGCCTACCTTGTCGCTTCTTTGCGCAAGTCGGTGGGCCATCCGTTGGCGCTGCCTACGAGGGCTTGGTCAGTCACTTGGAGCTCCTGCTTGCCCTTCCGCAAGAACCGCCGCGGGAGCTCGCCCTCACTAGTCTCGTATGGCGTGTCTGCGCGATTGCCGATGGCCTCGATGATGGCGGCGATAGAACCTCAGAATCCATGAAGCGGCGGCTGGGGGATCTGCGTTGGCTTGTTCGCGAGCAGTGGCGATTCAGCGACATGGAGAAGGCGACATGGAAAGCCATCGACGACCTCTTCGCTCTTCGTCGAAACGTGCTCACCCATCTCGGAGATCGTCCCGAAGTGACCTTCGGGCAGTGTGTTCAGCAAGCCATCGAGGATGGGGGCTCACGCCTTCGAGAATCGGCGGCCGCCATTAGTCTGGCGGTCGCCCAGCGAATTTTTCAGGAGTTGACCAGCGGAGAGCCTCCAGCGCACGCGGCCCGTGCCGTTCGCAAGGAAATGCAGTTGTGAGCGTCGGACCGCCCATTTCCCCCACGGATGCTCGCAGACGGTCTCGATCATGGTTGCTGTCCATGTTCAATCCCGAATGGTGGAGGCGGATGGTTTGTTGTCGCTGCGGGCGTCGATCAGGACCACGTCTCGGCGCTTGTCGAGGCCGAGGGCCTTGAGGATCTTGGTGACCTTTGCGTGTTCGCGCTCGCTGAAGAAGAGGATGGCTTTGATTGACTTCGCGGTGTCGCTCGCGGCCTCGTAGGCGGCGACCTGGTGCTTGAGGTTCTGCCCGAGCTTCCCGTTTGAGGCCAGCTTGAACTCGACCAAGGTCGCGTTGGCTGCGCCGCGCGAGACCTTGAAGTCGACGGGGCCGCGGCCGTTGTTGACCTCGCGGTTCACGTCGAGCTGCGAGGCATACCAAGTCAGGCGGTACATGATCTGGAGGTCGGCCTCGCGCTGGACCGGCTTCCCTTTGACGTAGAAGATTCGGTATCCGTCTTTGTTCTCGATGACGTTCCGTAGAAAGTGCACTCGGTTCAGCGACTCCTCGAACGAATCCCCGGAGAGATAGAACTCGGTGCCGCTGAGTTCTTTCTCCACCAGCCCTCTGATTGCGGTGACGAACACCGCCTCGGTCTCGCCGACCTTCTCGGCGCTGACCCGGTGGGCCTGGTATGCACCATCTTCTTTCTGCCTGATGTAGTGGTCGAGGATTTCCGGGAAATGCGCCACGGCTGCAGCAGCCGCGGCTGAATACTCGCGAGGGGTCGGCTTCTTGCTCAGCCGACTCGTGAAATACATGCTGACCTGGTCACGCAATTGGGCATCCGGCAGGGCATCCTGGATGCTGCGAAAGCGCTCGATGAGATCGCGCCGGCATATCCACGACTCGTCCCTGGTCAGGATGTCCTTCGGGGTGAGGAGAACGTAGTCCGCGCCCAAGCTCGGCAGCTCGTATCGGCCTCCACGCCATCGGCCGGCGTCGTAGTCGAATCGGACCTTGTCCACAGCGAACGCCTCCCGCTGGCCGGGCTGCAGATTCTCGCGCGCGAACCGCTGGGTGTACTCGAGCAGGAATTGCTTGGTCAGGTTCGCGACGAAATCGCTGATGTGGTCCCGGCCGACACCACCCTCGATCAGACACAGCTTCTCAAGGTGGCTGCCACGGGAGACGGTCTCCTTCCCGAAGTCCTTGAACGCGCCCCGCAAGTTGGCCCGCAACGATGTGGCGAAGTCCCGGCCCAAGCCACTGCCATTGTTCCCGGTCTTGCTAAATCCCAGCCAGTTCTGCTTGACCTCGGGGAACATGAACCAGTGCTCCAGGATTCCCGGCAGGTGCTCTTCGAGCGAACGGTCGCGCAGAAACGTGACGTACCGGATGATCTCGTCGTGAAGGGCCTTGTACTCGGGCTTCGTGCTATCGAACAGGAGGAATGGATCGATGAACAGCGGCAGGTCGTTGATCAGGGAAATGTCAAAGGCACCGAATGTCTCGACCACCGCGGGCGTGACGCCGAAGAAATCCGTGAAGTAGATCTGGCTCACCGTCAGCGCACCTGGGCTCGACTATCCACCGAGCCCGAGAACGCCTGGGCAACCAGACAGTTGAACAGGGAGTCTGCTTCCATATCGACGCCCCTCAGCCGTGCGAGGTGACGAGCCTGACCTCGTGCAACGGCCTCGAGCTTGTCCTGCAGGTGTCGAGGAGGAAGCGGTAGCGGGAGCTCCCGAATGCCCGGGCCACTAAAGTTTTGCTGAGCAGACTGGCGCGAGCGGGAGACGATGATTCGTTGAATGCTCTCGTTCGCTAGCACTTGCCGCGCATACCGCGGAGAGACGGAGTTCTTAAATCGAAGTCTGATGAAGTAGACGCCGGGGATGGACGGAGGATCGCCTTCCGCGGAGATCGCGGTCTTTCCCACCGTAGCACCGCTGCGCGCGAAGACAATATCGCCAGGCCGCAGAAGGTAGCGCTGCTGATCCTGTGCATCAACAACGAGCCGAGGCATGCTCTCGAAATCAAGCGAGCCGGACGCATCGAGATCCGTGATCCTGACAATTCTCACGCCATCGTCCGCGTATTTCTCATTGTAGAAACGCGGTCCGTATTCCAGGAGACTAACCTCCGCACCGAACGTCGACATCGGCCAGCCCTTCGGGTTCGACGTAGGGTCGCCGAACATTTCTAGGAAGGTGGAGCGCAGCAGATCCTCGGTGAGAGCGATGGCCTCCCTGCGCTTGCGGCCGATGGCGTCGGCCTTGTCGAGGATGTCGGCGATGCGGTTCTGTTCGGGGAGGGGGGGGACCGGAATGGGCAATCCCTCGAACGCGCCCGACGGTAGCCTCTTTGTGCCGTGGGTTGAAGATTCCGTTGTGGCGAGAAGGTACCAACGCCTTGACATCCTGGTTGAATGTCGCGGATCTCGTTGTGACCCCCACCCGGAATTCCTTCGCCAAGCTCATTCCTCGTACAACGAAGAGGACGGTGCCGGCGGGAACAAGCGTCGTTCCGTTCGAGGGGGCACGTGCAGATACGTGCAGCTCGCTATCGTGGAGCTGGAATGACTTGATCTCCTTCGAGCTGAACCAGGGAAGATCTCCGCTCCACAGACTCGCGTCCGACTTGGTCGGGGTCCCGCCCGAGTGGAGTTGACCACACTCGATCAGAGGTCGTGTCGCCCATGTATTGGAAGTCACAGCGGCACCTTCAGTTCATTCAGCTCGTTCGCAAGCCAAGCCTCTCTCCCCCCAATGGTTCTCATTCCTCCACCTCCCCCAGCTCCTTCTCAATCTGCTCCACGCTCGGCAGACTCGCCTCCAGATCCTTCGGCAGCGACTCGACCAGCTGGTACTCGGCCACGCCGATGGGGCCCTTCGTGTTGCGAAGGGCGTACTCGGCGACGACCTTGTTCTTGCTCTTGCACAACAGCAGCCCGATGGTCGGATTGTCCTCGGGCTCCTTCATTTTTCCGTCCACTGCGGCCAGGTAGAAGCTGAGCTGGCCGGTGTGCTCGGGCTTGAACGGCACGGCCTTCAGCTCGATGACGATGTAGCAGCGCAGTTTCAGGTGATAGAAGAGCAAATCGATGAAGAAGTCTTCGTCGCCAACTTCCAAGTGCACCTGGCGGCCCACGAAGGCGAAGCCCGCGCCTAGCTCCAGCAGGAACTTTGTGATGTGCGTGACCAGGGCGTTTTCGAGGGCGCGTTCGTCGGCTTCCTCGCCGATACCGAGGAAGTCGAAGCGATACGGATCCTTCAGATTCTCGCGCGCTAGATCGGACTGGGGCTTGGGCAACTGCTGCTCGAAGTTGGTGATGGCCTTGCCTCGACGCTCGACGGTGCGGGCCTCGATATGGTGGACCAGGACCGCGCGAGACCAGCCGTGTTTCAGCACGCTGGCGGCGTAGGCTGTTCGCGCGTTCTTGTCCTTCAGCTTGGTCAGCAGGACCAGGTTGTGTCCCCAGGGAATTTGGCCAACAGGCTGTTGGCCAAATTCGGGGTCGGGCCAGGCCTGGGCGAAGGCCCGCATGTACTTCACATTCGAACGGGAAAAGCCCTTCATCGATGGGAATTCGGCCCGAAGATCGGCCGCGACCTGGTCGACGATGCCTTCGCCCCAGGTGCCCGCCACTTGCCGGTCGAGGATGTCCCGCCCGATGCCCCAGTACAGGCGCAGCAGCTCGTGGTTCACGGACAGGGCCGCACGTTGTTGGGCAGTCCGAACGCGGTCCTTCACGTCCGCGAGCCACTCGGAATAACCCGCCGGTCGGCGAGCAAGGCTTGGTGGCACAACTGTCGCAGCGGGCGATTTCGCCGGCTTCCTGGTCACGAGCTTCTTGGTCACAGCATGTCCTCCAGCTCGTCGAGGTCCTTGGCGATGTCCTTTTCAAGGGCGCGCAGCTTGGCGATGATCTTCTTGGGCGGGTCGTACTTGACCTCTTCGTGCTTCGCCTCTTTGTAGCGGTTGATCGAGAGGTCGTACTCCTTGTCCCCGATCTCCTTCAGCGGCACGACGAAGTGCTTGGCCGTGCGGTCGGTATCCTTCTTGGCGTTGCGCCTGCGCCAGCGGGCAAGGGCATCGGGCAAGTCGTTCTCGCTGATGGCGTCGCGCTTGTCGTCGAGGGAGAAGCCATCCGCCTCGACGTCGTAGAAGAACACGTTGTCGGTCTTGCCGCCCTTGGTGAACACCAGGATGGCTGTGGACACGCCGGCGTAAGGCTTGAACACGCCCGAGGGTAACGAGATCACCGCTTCGAGCTGGTTGTCCTTCACCAGCATCGTACGAAGCGCGGTGTGGGCCTTGGACGAACCGAAGAGCACTCCGTCGGGCACGATGGTGGCGCTCCGTCCACCCTTCTTCAGCATGCGCAGGACGAGCGCCACGAAGAGGAGCTCGGTCTTCTTGGTCTTCACCGCCTCGGTCAGCGTCGGATGGACGTCGCCTTCGTCCAGGCTGCCCTTGAACGGCGGATTGGCGAGTATGATGTCGAATCCACCCGTGGATTGCTTGGGGAACTTCTCGGGGAACGAGTTCGACAGCGTGTCCTGGTAGTGGATGTCCGGGTTGTCCACCCCGTGCAACATCATGTTCATCGAGGCGATGCGCAGCATGGTGGCGTCGAAGTCGAAGCCGTGGAACATGTCGTTCTGGATGTGGCTTCGGTACGGTTCGAGCAGGTCGCCGGTGTAGATGGTCTCACCGGCATCGCCCTTGAGCTTGCCCTTCGCCGATGTGTGCGTTTCCAACAGGTACTGCATCACGCCGACCAGGAAGCCCGCGGTGCCACATGCAGGGTCGCCGATGGTCTCGGTGGGCTTCGGCTCGCACAGCTCGACCATGAACCGGATGATGTGTCGGGGCGTACGAAACTGCCCGTTGATGCCGGCCGTGGTCAGCTTGCTGAGCAGGTATTCGTAAAGGTCGCCCTTCGCGTCGCCCTCGGTGATGGGTAGCTTGTCGATCATGTTGACCGCCGACACCAGTAGGCTCGGCTTCTGCACCATCAACTGGGCGTCCTGCATGTACTCGCCGAAGGTCGTCCCACCGTTCAGCTTGCGGAAGTGCGGAAAGACCTCGTCGCGAACCACCTCGAGCATGCCCTTCAGGCCACGCTTACGATCGGCATCGGTGACGGTGGAAGGGAGCTGCTTGAAGTTCTTCCATCGTCGAGGATCTTTGGGACCCTCGAAGCGCCCTTCGAAGGGCTTCTTCGTGCGCTCAGCCCGACGCTCGCCAGTGGTTTCCATGACGTCGAGCAGGCGCGCAAACATCAGGAACGAGATCTGCTCGATTACGGTGAGCGGGTTGGTGATGCCGCCGGTCCAGAACTCGGTCCAGAGCTTGTCGATCTCGCTCTTTTGCTGGGTGGTCAGGGTGCTCATGACTGCTGTGCCTTGGGTTCGAAGGTGCTGAGAATGGAGAGGATGTCTTCCACGTCCCCGGCCTGGGTGAAGACGCCGTCGACGCTCTCGGGATGGATGTTGGTGAAGGGCGGCTCGTACAGGCGCTCGATCTCGATTCCGCCGTTCTGAGCGATGTGGTTCTGCAGGACCTGCAGGAAGCGCAATTGCTGCGACGTCAGCCGCGGGTGCTTGTGCACGAATTCCGTGAAGGCTTGCTCGATGGCCTTGGCCTCCAGACCGACCAAGCCCCGGAACACGGCCAGCAGCGACCTGCGAGTTGCGGGGTCGCGTCCAGCGAGGTACTTGACGTTGGCCTTGTCGTCGACCTGCAAGACCAGTCGGGCGAGCTTCTCGAGATCGTCGTTCTGGACCGCCTTGCCGGTACGGATCTGCAACAGCACGGGATCCTGGGCGAAGTGCTCGCGCAGCACGGATTCGACCCGTCGCTGGTATTCCACGAGGTCCAGGCCTTCCAGGCGCGGGATGTAGGTCTGTGCCTTGAATTCCCCATCGGTGACGTCCAACACCTGGGCGGCGACCCGAGCCACGGCCGGGACCTGCTGGTACTTCATGATTCCGCGCAGCTCGCGGCGAAGTCCTTCAAGCTGGTGCGTTTCGGGATGGGCCCAGAACTCCTTGCTTCGAACCTGCTTGATCTCTCCAGCCTTCGCCTTGACGGGGTTCTGATTCTTCCCGAGCAGCTCGACGCATTCCTCCACGCGTGCGCGAAGGTCCAGGACGGGCGAGGCATTGGGGCCACCTTTCAATAGCTCGACCTGGAGACGCGTCATCAGGAGATCGAAGCGATAGGCGTCTTCCTCGCCGCGAATACTACGTAGGTGCTGTAAGGGAGCGACCAGGGAAAGCAAGTCCGCCTTGGTCGCTGCCGCGAACTGGTTCACGTGGTCGCCATCGGCCAAGGTCTCCAGTTCCCTCCACTTGTCCTTCACGTCGATGGCATTGGTGTCCCGCACGGCGCGGATATCCCCCAAGATGAGGGCGGCCGCGGCTTGGAATGCGGGCTCGTCCATCTTCTTCAATGCCACGTCGGCCAATTCGACCCGCGCTTCGAACAGGTGTTGCAGCAGGGATTTCTGAGGCGAGGGCTCCTTCTCTTTGTACTTCTCGTCGAAGAACCAGAAGTTCGACCAGTGGTCGAAGATCAGGAACTCGGTCTTGTCGCGGCCAGGGCCGAACAGATCCTTTCGCAGCCGGGTACCGCGGCCGATCATCTGCCAGAACTTCACGTAGGACTTGACCGGCTTGGCGAACACGAGGTTCGTGACCTCGGGCACGTCGATTCCGGTGTCCAGCATGTCCACTGAGACGGCGATGGTCAGCTCGTTGTCGGGGTTCTTGAAGTCGTCGATCAACTGCTCGGCCTTGGGCTCCTGGTTGTCGATCACCCGACAGAAGGTCGAGCCATACTGCGGGTACATCTCGCTGAAGACCTCTGCCAAGTGCAGCGCGTGCTCGTGTCCGCGTGCGAACACGATGGTCTTGCCGACGTGACTTCCCGTGGCCTCGCGAATGCCCTCCTCCATCAGTGTCCGCCAGATGAAGCGGGTGGTGTCACTGTTGAACACAAGCTTGTCGATCTCGTGCGGGTCGTAGTCCACCGCCTGGGCGGCGGGATCCTGGTCTTCCAGCTCGGCCTGCTGCTCCGGGGTCATCTGCGAGTAGCGCATTCCCTTCTGACGGAACTGGCTCGAAAACGACCGAACCCGGAAGGGTACGAGGAACGGCGGCTTTGAATTGACCGCTTCTTCGTATGAATAGGCCGAAGTTGGATCTCGGTCTTCACAGCCGAAGAGCTCGTAGGTATTCCGTTCGATAAAGCGCACGGGGGTCGCGGTGAGACCGACTTCCAACGCGTCGAAGTATTGGAAGAGCGTGCGGAACTTCTTGTAGATGCTGCGGTGGGATTCGTCCGCGATGACGAGGTCGAAGAACCCGACGTCGAAGCTCTCGAAGCACTTCATCATGGCCGGGTAGGTGGCGAGATAGATGCGCTTGTCGCGATCGCTAGAGGTTCTGGCGCCAACGATCACGCGCGGCTCGCCCGGCATGAATTCCTTGAACACGCGGTCGGCCTGCTTGCGCAGCTCGCGGCGGTCGCAGAGGAAGAGGATCCGCTTGACCCAGCCACCGCGCATGAGTTGGTCGCACAGAGAGATGGCGACTCGGGTCTTGCCGGTTCCCGTGGCTTGCACCAGCAATGCCTTGCGGAAATTCGCTGTGAAGCGCTCGCCCACGCGTTTGACCGCTTCTAGCTGGTACATGCGGTTGGCGATGGCCAGGTTCGGCTCGATGGTCGCCAGGACCTTCTTGTTGGCGCGCTGGTGGGTCAGATACTCGAGGCTGTCCTTGGAATAGAAGCCGTACACCTTCCGATAGGGGTAGCCCTGGGCATCGTCCCACAGGAAGATGTCGATCCCGTTGGTGAAGAACACCACCGGTCGGACCCCGGTCTCACGTTCGAGGCAGCTGGCATACATGCGAGCCTGCTCGCCGCCAACACGCGCGTCCTTGGCGGTCTTCTTCGCCTCGACCACCGCAAGGGGCTTGCCGTCGTCGCCGTACAAGACGTAGTCGGCGAAGCCCTGGCCAGACGGCGTCGGCATGGTCGAAAGTGGAACCTCCTGGCGGACCTCTTCGGTGTTTCGACCAGCGGTACCAACATCCCAGCCGGCAGCGACGAGCGCTTGGTCGATGAGGCGTCGTCGAGTGGTTTCCTCGTTGAACTGGAGGAAGTTGGCGACCGACTGGCCTTCGTCCTTGCGCTTGGTTTGCTCGAGCGCGGTGGCGTGGGCGGCGGCTGTGCGCTCGGCCTTCAGCCGCTTCTGCTTCTCTTCCTCGAGCTGCTTGAGAACCGATTCGTACTTGGCCTCGGCCAGACGCAGCTTCTCTAGGCTCTCCTTCCCCTTCGCGGCTCCGTCGGGGACGGGCGGTTGCGGAATGAACGCGCCTGCGGCATTCCGATCGCCGCCGTCGATCTGGACGTGAAACCACCGCGCCACATCGAAAAGCTGGCGGAGGCACTCGAGAGAAGTCTGGCTGGGGATCGGGCCTCGAGGATGGGCGGCATGATTCCCGGCCTTGCGAATGATGTGAAGCTTCGATTGGACGACCTCCGGCACCGATTGGCGGAAGGCCGTTTCGTTCATCAGATCGTTCAGGTTGTCCGAGTACGGGGGGAGCAGATGGTACCGCTCGTAGATCGCGGCCACCGTGTGCTCGACGAAGCTTCGCTGCTTGATGAGCGAGCTGGCCGGGTCGTCATAGGCATACCGTTCGGCGAAGCCTGCGAGGTCTGCGAAGACACCACGACGAGGTCGCAGGAACTCGAAGTTCTGCGACTTCATGGTTGGGATCTCCGCGAGGGACATGCCGAGGCGTACTTCAAGATATGTGCCATCACGTCACCTTGTAGCGAGCGAGCCAGTTCGAAAGTGTTTGATAGCTGGGGAGCCCGACCAACTCCGCGGCCTTGGTCTTGTTCCCTTTGGATTCGTCCATCGCTCGGCCTAGATAGTGGCGGGCGACTTCATCAAGAAGATTGGACAGGTTGAATCCGCCACCCAGGGGGCGGCCAAGGACGTCCTGTCGGGCCGTGGCCGCGGCGGGGAGCAGGGCCTCGCGCACGTCCTCCGAAGATATCGACGTTCCGTCGCTCCAAATGGCAGCCCGTCGCAGGGTATTGAGCAGCTCTCGAACGTTGCCGGGCCAGGGGTGGGCCATGAGAAGGTTTCTTCCGGCGGCAGAAAGCTTCTTGTCCTTGTAGCCGGGTTCTGCCGATGCCTCCCGGTTCACTCCCTCGAGCAGACGTTCGGCAAGGTAGCCGATATCGCCGGACCGTTCACGAAGAGGAGGGATCTTCAGCACGGCGACCGCGAGGCGATAAAACAGGTCCTCTCGAAAGCGGCCTTCCTTGATCTCTTCGGTGAGAACACGGTTCGTAGCAGCCACGATTCGGACATCGACCTTGACCGGACGGCTTGAACCCAGGCGGACGATTTCTCCTTCTTGGACCACACGAAGCAACTTCACCTGCGCAGTGGCCGGCAACTCGCCGATCTCGTCCAGAAACAGGGTTCCGCCGTCTGCCGATTCGAAATAGCCCTTACGGGCCTGCTTGGCATCGGTGAACGCGCCCTTTTCGTGCCCGAACAGTTCGGACTCTACCAAGTTCGCCGGGATGGCCCCGCAGTTCACGGCGACGAAGGCCTTGTCACGTCGGGGACTGGCCTGGTGGATAGCGCGGGCGAGCATCTCCTTGCCGGTCCCAGATTCGCCTTCCACGAGCACGGGGACGTTGCGAGCGGCTACCCGGCGGGCGCGCTGGATCAGCCGACTCATGACACGACTGCGGTGGATGATGTCGGCGAATTCTGGAGTCTCGGGAGAGTCCGCAGCGCTGCCGAGACGAAGTCTCTCGTCCTGCTCTCGGAGGAGGTCCGGAATGAAGTCCGCCGCAATGTCGAACGGCACCGAGGCGGTCCGTACGCCGTGCTCTTTCGATGACTCAATGAACTCGGCGGGGAATCTGGTCTTGCCGAGAAGAATCCACACAGCCGCCATGGCCGGCGTCCCTGGGCTGAGGTGCAACGACAGCGCCGTTTCTCTCGGGTTTTCGCCGAGAGCGCGCCGAATAGCCCGTACGGCTGCCTCGTGTATCTCTCCGAACTGGGTCGGACCGGTAAGCTTTTCGTTAAGGACCTCGATGCGAACGAGGCTTCGGCCACGGAGCCACTTGAGGTACGGCGAGACCAGCCGCTCATCGTAGTCCGAGAGCAGGAAGGCTTCATCAAACGCCCGGGCTTCGAGGGCCTGGGCGACGGGGCCGATTCCGACCTCGGCGCTCTCGGTGGGCGCGCGCAGGTCCGTCCTGCCAAGCCAGGCGACAAGGACTTTTCGCACGTGGGGACGATACAAGGGGCGTTATCTGGGTACAAGGATGTTTGTGGCTTCCGGCCCTGAGGCGGAAGGGACTCCCACGATTCCTTCGAAGCCGCTCGTTGGCGCGGTTGCTGCATTGGTCGGGCGGCATGACCACTTCCAACCGAGCCCCCGACCTGCAAGCTATGGTCACCTGCTCTTCCGAGGAGATTGCCACTGAGATCAGGGATCACCGAGCGGAGCACATCGCCTTCTTTTCCGAGTTGGACCAACCACAAAGAGAGCAACTTGCCCTCGATGCCTGGACCATCGGACTGCGGGCCCTGTACAACGCCCACGCCACCGCCCAGGAATCCAAGCTGGAAGACGTCGGGGCCAATCTGCTCGCAGAAGTGGCCCAGCGGCTCAGCGCCCATGTCGAACAACAGCAGCTCACGATCGCTTCGGTACTGTCGCGGTACTTCGACCCGAACGATGGTCAGGTCACCCAACGCCTTGCCGTGTTCCTCGACGATCACGGTATCCTCGCCAGGTTGCTGGAAAGGTACCTCGGCCCGCAGAACAGCATTCTCGCCGACGCTCTCTCACGGCAAGTCGGGGAGACAAGTCCGCTGTTGAAGGCCCTGAGCCCCACCGAGAGCAACGGAGTTCTCAAGCAGCTGGAAGGGCAACTGCGGTCGGTGATGGGCGAGAGTCAGAACCAGCTAGTCCGAGCACTGGATCCATCGGTTGAGGACGGAGCCATTGCGCGCTTTCTGCGGAACCTACGGGACGAACTGAACGGCGCCAACAAAGACCGAGAGAAGCAGCTATCCACAGCGCTGGCTGCCTTGGACGCGAACGACGAAGGATCGCTTTTGAGCCGGCTGATTCGTGAAACCCATCGGGCACAACAACAGGTTCTCGCCGCGGTGAACCCCGATGCGCCGAATTCTCCACTGGCCATCCTGAAGACCAGCCTCGCACAAGTTCTGCACGACCAGGGAACGTCCCAAATGGAGATGGCCAGGCGCCAGGACGAACGTCAGACCATGTTCGAGAAGGAGATCCGCGAGGCCCTGGCGAGGATCGAGACGAAACGAGCACAGGACCAGAAAGGGATCCGGGCAGGACTGGACTTCGAGGACGCCATGACCTCGTTCATCCGTGCGGCCACCCAGGGCGCGCCGTGTGTCTTCGAAGTCACGGGCGCCTCGGCCGGCGTCGGCAGATGCAAGAAGGGTGACGCAATTCTTCGCTTCACCGCCGAAAGCGCCTTTGCGGGTGTTGGCGTGGTGTTCGAGGCCAAGCGCGATGCCGCATACACCGTACAGATGGCCCTCGATGAGCTCGATGCCGCCCGCAAGAACCGCGATGCTTCCGTGGGCGTCTTCGTCATGGCGCGGTCCCACGCCGGCGAGAGCTTTCCAGGCTTCGCGCGCTACGGAAACAACGTGATCGTCGTCTGGGACGAACAGGATCCGTCAACGGATTCCCGCCTCCACGCCGCGATCCTTCTTGGCATGGGCCTCGCAGCGCGGATCCGAACCACCGGCGATGAGGGCGACATAAACGCGCTTCGCGACATCGAGTCCCGCATCGAGGGAGAGATCACGCGCCTCGAGAAGATGGAAAAGTGTAGCGACACGATCCGACGAAACGCCGATAGCATCAGCGATGAGATCCGAAAGTCCAGCAAGGCGCTCGACCTCCTTCTCCGAAACGCACAGAGCACGTTGAAGGCTCTGAAGATCGAGGTGCACGATGAGACCGCCGAGCGGGCGAGTCCGATTGCATTGCCAAAGGACTCGCTCCAAGCAGCCGAGTTGGCAGTGCCGCCCGGACACGAGGCGGCGTGAGGACCTTGACTCACCTAACGGCGAAGTCGCAAGCACGCGACGTCGGCTTTGCCGTCGTCGGTCTTGTCGCTGATGAAGACGTTGCCAGTCCCCCTGATCCGCTGTGGGGTCAGTCGCGTTCGACGTCTGTCTCCGCGGCCCGTCACCGCTGGCTGTATGCTACGGCTCTCGTGCCGAGAGGAACCTCCATGATCGAGATGGTCCAGTCCGCGGGTGATGGGGACTCGCAATGACAGGCAAGCTCATCCGCACCGGCGAGCTCGAGCTCTGGACCGAGGGCCTTGGGGATCCGACTTGGCCCCCGGCGCTGCTCATCATGGGCGCCAACGCCTCGGGAATGGCTTGGCCTGACGAGTTCCTCGCGATGCTCGTATCGGGCGGCCGCTTCGTCGTCCGATACGACCACCGCGACACTGGTCGCTCGACTCGTCGCAACTTTCGGCAGCATCCGTATGCAGTCGCCGATCTCGCCCAGGACGCGGTCGCCGTGCTCGACGGCTACGGGATCGAGCGCGCCCATGTGGTCGGCCTCTCCATGGGCGGGAGCATCGGACAGATCCTCGCCATCGAGCACAGAGAGCGCCTGCTCACCCTGACGGTGATGATGACGGCGGCCCTCGACGTGGACTTCGTCGGCAACATCGGCCGCGCCTTTCGCGGTGAACCGTCGCCTGACGGCCTGCCGACGCCGGACCCGCGCGTCCTGAAGGCGCTCGCCCGACGTGGCGAGCCTGGTAGAGATCGGGATGCCGAGCTGGCCGCCAGAATCGAGGAGTGGCGGATCCTGTCCGGTGGCGAGGTGCCGTTCGTCGACAGTGACTTCCGACGTTGGGAGGACAAAGCGATCGCACACGCCGGCACGCACCAGCAGCCGACCGAGCATGCGTTTGCGACACCTTTCCCGGTTGCGCGCGGGGGAGAGCTGAGAGGCGTCACGACTCCC
>CAZYFU010000085.1:18116-27416 GCA_964647025.1 uncultured Myxococcales bacterium
GGGCAGCCAGGCGGCAGAACTACGGCGACGTACAGGGATGATGGGCGTCTGTGGCAAGCGCGCCGAGCCGGTCAGGCCGCGGACTACTTCGCAAACGGCCCGATGTGCCCCGCGCCCGCGCCGGCCTCGATCTCGGTGCGCGCCGCAGCCGCGTCCTTCGCGACATACGCGTAGGGCGGCTTCCACGTGCCGGCTGCCGGCAACTCCGAGCACGCAGCCAGCGCCGAGTCGATGGAGATGGTGCCACCCGACCAGGCTTTGCCGTCGTCGGTCTTGTCGCTGATGAAGACGTTGCCGGTGCCCCGGAAGCCGAGTCCGTCTTTGCCCCCGGCGACCTTGCCACAGACCTCTTTCGGCTTGAGGCCAGCGAACAAGTGGTAGTTGCCCTCGGAGATCACGTCCGAGTGGTAGCGCACGTCGAGGCCGCCTTCGAACTTGTGCCCGTAGGTCGGCGTGCCGGTCGTCCCCTGCATCAGGTTGTTGAAGGTGTGCAGCTGTCCGTAGCGCACCAGCGGGTGGCGCGAGGCGATGCCCTTCCACCACAGGCCGGTGAACGTGACGTGCAAGCGGTTCTCGTCGCTCCACGCGCGGCCGGAGTCGCCGTTGCCGACCAGCGAGTTCTTGCCGTGGTCGCCGAAGAAGCAGTCGGACACCGTGACGTAGTCCGACCCGCGCACGATGTCCAGGCTGCCGTCGTGGCGCGTGTCCGACGCCAAGCTGTCGGGGGTGTCGCCGTCGCTGATGCTCACGTGATCGATCCAGATGTTCTGGGCGCGAGAGATGGTCATGCCATCCGCGTAGGCGTTGGCGTCATCCTCGGGATTCACGTCCCAGGGCGTGTCGATCTTCAGGTTGCGAATGATCACGTTGCGGGTCCAGGTGGGGAACGCATCCCCGTCCTTGCCCGCGGCGATCCACGCCTTGAAGTCGGCCTCGGGCTCGCCGCCCGCGGCTTGCGCCAGCTCACCGCCGATGAGGATGGACGTGCCGGTGATGCGCGCCGGATTGCCCTTGCTGTCGTTGATGCCCACCAGCGTGGTGTTGGACGGAATGCTGATCGAGCCGCCGAGCTTCTGATCGCTGTAGCTCGTGTACTCCTTGAACACGGTGTTGTTCTCGCTCATGCGCAGATCGACGTGGCCGATCACGCGGATGATCTTGGGCTCGAGTCCGGCCTCCTCGAGGGCGGCAACCAGTTGCTGCCCGTTGAACACGGTGTACACGCGCTTCGTGGTGGCGTTGCGGCCGCCGGTGACTGCCACTTTCTCGTGCGCGGACGGGCTGCCCGCCTTGCGCCGGAAGCCGTGGAAGCCCACGTCGGGGGCCACCGCGCATTCCAGCTCGGTGAGCTGACCGTTCGTGGGATCGCTGGTCGCGAATTGCCAGGTGGGCTTGACGGGCGCCGCCAAGTAGTTGGCCGGATCGTGCTTGCCATTCACCTCGACTGGCGCCGACAGGTTGCGCACGCCGTAGGCCGCGGTCTGCACCGGCGTGCTGTCGCCCGTGAGGGTCTGCGCATCGATGCCATCGAGGGTCACCGACGGGCACGCGCGCGCGCCCGTGCTGCCTGCGCCGCCTGCGCCGCTGCTGCCGCCAGTCGCCGTGGCTCCGCCGGAGCCGGCCACGACGCCGCCCGTCCCCATGACGGTCCCGGGCGTGCCGCCGGATTTCGAGGCCCCGCCCGTGCCGCGAGCCGCGCCGCCGCTTCCCGGTGCGCCACCTGCTGCCGTGATACGCGAGCCCCCCGCTCCACCGCCCGTCGCTCCTCCGCTGCCCCCACTTCCGCCGGCCGTACCCAGGCTGCCGCCGAACGAGGTCGCACCGCCCGCCCCGGCCAAGCTCCCGCCCGTGCCGACCGAGCGCCCACCGGTCCCGCTCGGCGCCGGTCCCGAGCCACCACTGGTCGCGGGGTCGAGCCTCGCGCTCACCCCGTCGTTCGAACAGGCATGGAGGGCGAGAGCACAGCACGCGACGAGCATCGGACGTCTCTTCATGGAATCTCCTGGGGCCATTGCGGCACCGACAGGGAAGTGGCGGCTGGGCTCGCAAAGGGCTCTGGATTTCGATCCGCGTTGCCGCGCCAGGGTCGGTCTTGAAATCGGCGATGTCCGTGACAGAGTTCTTGCACATGCTCGACCGGCCGGAACAGCGCGTCCCGGAGGAAGCCCCGCTTCCCGCGCTGGCGCTTGGCTTGGCGAGCCTCGAAGGCGGACGCGACCGATGACCTCGAGGATCATCCGGATCATTCGGCAACTGGCGACGCTTCTGCCGCTGCTGTTGACGCTGCAGATCAGCAGCACGCCGGAGCTGGTCGCCCAGGTGATCGGCGACGACGACACGGACTGTTGCGGGACCGAATGCCAGGACGCACCGGTGGGCCAGAAGTGTCCGCCACGATGCGCGACCTGCGCGTGCCCACTCGGGCAGCCGGTCACGCCCACCGAGTTCCGCCGGCAGCCCCCGCGAGCACCGTCGTCCATTCCGCGAGTGGCGACACCGTCTCGCGCTGTCCCGGATCCGGACCGCGAACGCATCTTCCATCCTCCTCGCGCCTGAGTCGGCCCGAACACGACCGCACCTTCGCCGGCGCTTCCGTGCCCGACGGTGCAGGCCTGCCCGTGACCGCTGACTTTCGCAACAAGGAGGATTTCGATGTGGATTCGCACACGGACCGCGCTCGCGGTCTCGCTGTTGGCCTCACCCGCAATAGCGGACCCCGTTTGTCCGCAAGTCGCCGACGCGTGGACGCTGGCCCGCTGTGCGGCGACGCACAGTGAACGCATCCGACGCGCCCGCTACGACCTCGATGCGGCCCGCGGTCGTCGGACTGCCGCGGGACAACTGTTGCCGGCCAACCCGACGCTCGACCTGGGGATGGCCAGTCGCCGGTCCGACAGCGGGGCATCCGATATCGATCGGGGCGTGGACGTCTCGCAAGCGTTCGACGTCGCGGGCCAGCGCGGGCTGCGCATCGCCGTCTCGGATGCCGAGATCGCGGCCGCGAAGGCCACGCTCGACGCCACCCTCAGGCAGCTCGACGTCGACGTGCTGGTGGCTTCGGTGGGCGTCCGCCGCGCGGAGCTCGAGCTCGGCTTCGCACGGGACCAGCGCGCGCTCGCCGAGCGGCTGGTCGAGATCAGCAGCGCCCGTGTACGCAACGGCGTCGCGGCCGGCCTGGACATCGAGTTGGCCGAAGCGACGCGCGTGCAAGGACGGCGCAACGAAGTCGCTGCCGCGCGCGCCTTGAACGACGCCGCCACGCGCCTGGCGCTGGTCGTCGGCGCCGATGTCACCTTGGCTACGGACAAGCCGATCCAGGTCACGGAGCCCCCGCGCGACGTGGACCTGCTGGTCCGCCAGGGCATCGAGCGACGCCAGCTGGTCCGAACCGCCGAGGCCGAGGGCGAGACGGGGCGCCGCCGGGTCACGCTGCTCCGCCGCGAGCGCATCCCCAGCGTCACCATCGGCGCCTTCTACCGACGCGAGGAGTTCAGCAACGTCGCCGGGGGACGCCTGGCCATCCCGCTGCCCATCGTTCGTCGCAACCGGGGCGAGATAGCCGAGCAAGAGGCCATCGTGGGCCAGGCGGACACCGCCGCCGCGCAGGCGAGGCTGCAAGTCGCGCTGGAGGTGCGCACCGCGTTTGCGGCCTGGCAGCAGGCACGCGCCCTGGTCGAGGAGATGCCCGCCGATCTCGGTCCGAGACTCGACGCCAATGCCCAGGCGCTACGCGAGGCGTACGAGCGCGGTGCCCTGCCGCTGGCCAGCGCGCTGGCCTCGCTGCGCGAGGTGTGGAATGCGCGGCGGACCGTGGCCGAAGCGAACGCCGAGGCGACCCTCGCGACCCTCGAGCTCATCGGCGCCAGCGCCGGCGATCTCGCGCCCGCCCACGAGGGCCAGCCATGAGGCGCTCCTGCGTCTGGCTGCTGCTCGGTCTCTCGCTGGCATGCCGACGACCCGCGGACTCGGGCGATGTGCACGAGCGGCCCGGAGCCGAGTTGGCTCGGCCCCACGCGCACGAGGAGGAGCACGCGGAGCTCCCCACGCTCGTCAAGCTCACGCCCGAGGTCACGTCGGACGCGAAGCTGACCGTCCAACCCGCGCAGAGGCGAGCCCTTGCCACGACCGTCGAGCTCAATGGCCAAGTCGTCGCCGATCCCGACCACATCGCCCAACTGGGCGCCCGGGCCGAGGGGCGCGTCGTCAGGGTGAACGTCCGCGAGGGCGATGCCGTCCACGCGGCACAGCCGCTCGCCGTGGTCACGTCGGCGGAGCTGGCCAAGCAGCGCGCCGCCTACGCCGCGGCGTCGTCGAAGGCCATCGCGGCCCGCAAGAACGCGGCCCGCTTGCGCTCGCTCGCGACCCAGCGGCTGGGCGCGGATCAAGACGCAGTCGCAGCGGAAGCAGAGGCCGCCGCGCTGGAGGCAGAGCGAGACGCCGCCGCGCAGATGATCCGCGCGATGGGGGTGCCGCTCGCCGCCCAAGGCGATGCCTCGCTGCTGGTCCTTCGCGCTCCCATCGCGGGCCAGGTGATCCAGCGCGACGCCGTTCCCGGCCAGATGGTGGCGCCGAGCCACACGCTGGTCACCGTGGCCGACCTCTCCAAGATCTGGTTTCAGGCGCAGCTCTTCGAGAAGGATCTGGCGCACGTGGCGGAGGGCGCCGCCGCGGAGGTTCGCCTGAACGGCTACCCGGGCAAGGTCTTCGCGGCGCGCGTCGTGCGCGTGTCATCGCAGGTCGATCCCCAGTCGCGAACGCTCACCGCGCGTCTGGCGGTCGAGGATCCCGAGCGGAAGATGCGCCTCGGCCTATTCGGCAAGGCTCGCGTGTCGGTTGCCGACAAGCAGACCGAGGAGAGCGTGGTGGTCCCGCTCTCGGCGGTGACCGAGATCGGCGGACGCAAGCTGGTCTTCGTTCGCCATTCGGACGGTGACTACGAACTGCACGAGGTCACGCTGGGTCCGAGCTCGGGTGGCATGGTCCCCGTGCTGTCGGGCCTGCGCGCCGGCGAGCACGTGGTGGTCACGGGTGTGCACACGCTCAAGTCCGTGGTGCTCAAGGCCACGATGAAGGACGACCACTGATGCTCGCGGCCATCGTTCGGGCGAGCCTGCGCAACCGTGCCGTGGTCATCGTGGGTGCCCTGCTCCTCGCGGGCGTGGGAATCGCAGCCGCCCTCCGTCTGCCCATCGATGCGGTCCCGGACGTCACCAACGTACAGGTGCAAATCATCACGCCCGCGCCGGCGCTCTCCCCGCTGGAGGTCGAGCAATACGTATCGTTTCCCGTCGAGCGAGGCTTGGGCGGAATCCCACGCCTCGAACAGGTGCGCTCCATCTCGCGCTATGGCCTGTCCGTGGTGACGGCCGTCTTCAAAGACGGCACGGACATCTACTTCGCGCGCCAGCAGATCGGCGAGCGCCTGCGCGGGATCGGCGAGGAGGTGCGCCAGGGACGCCCCGAGCTCGGCCCCATCTCCACCGGCCTTGGCGAGGTCTATCAGTTCGTGCTCCGGGGCGAGGGCCATTCGCTCATGGAGCTCGAGACCCTGCTCGACTGGACCATCCTGCCCCAGATCCGCATGGTGCCGGGCGTGGTCGAGCTGAACAGCTTCGGCGGGCACGACAAGCAGTACGAGGTCAAGCTGGACCCGAGCAAGCTCGCGGCGGTGGGTCTGGGGCTCACCGACGTGGTCAGCGCGCTCGGGCGGGCCAACGCCAACGCTGGCGGCGGTTACATCGAGCGCGACCGCGAGGCCATCCTCATTCGCGCCGAAGGCCTCATCACCAGCCTCGACGATGTCCGCAACGTGGTGGTCGCGGCGAGCAAGAGCGGCGCACCCATCACGGTGGACGCGCTCGGCACCGTGGCGTTCGCACCCCGCCTGCGGCGCGGCGCCGCCACCGCCAACGGCGAAGGCGAGGTCGTGGTCGGGACCGCCCTCATGCTGATGGGCGAGAACAGCCGCGTCGTCACCTCGCGGGTGAAAGAGAAGCTGGCCGAGATCCAGAAGACGCTGCCCAAGGGGGTCTGGATCGACCCCTACTACGACCGCAGCGAGCTGGTCGAGCGCACCATCACGACCGCCGGCAAGAACCTCGCGGAGGGCGCGCTGCTGGTGGCGGCGGTGCTCTTCCTGCTGCTCGGGACCGCGCGCGCCGGCCTGGTCGTCGCCAGCGTCATCCCGCTTGCGATGCTGGCCGCCATCACCGGCATGTGGCTTTCGGGCACGAGCGGCAACCTCATGAGCCTGGGGGCCATCGACTTCGGACTGATCGTGGACGGCGCGGTCATCATCATCGAGAACGTCTCACGCCGGCTGACCGAGCGAGCCGCCGGACGCGACGAACCTCTTGGACGAAGCGAGCGCGACGAGGTCATCGTGAGCGCGACGGCCGAGGTCCGCCGTGCCTCGGTGTTCGGCGAGCTCATCATCGCCATCGTCTATGTCCCGGTCCTGATGCTCACCGGGATCGAGGGCAAGCTGTTCCGCCCCATGGCGGCGACCGTGCTGTTCGCGCTGCTCGGCGCGTTCATTCTCTCGCTCACCCTCATCCCGGTGCTCGCCAGTCTGTTCGTCCGCGGCGAGCGCAGCCGCGAGCCCTGGCTTCTGCGGGGCGCGCGACGAGCGTTCGAGCCGCTGCTACTGCGGGCCCGCCGTCACCCCATCGTGGTCATCACCACCGCGCTCGTCACGGTGGCGGCGACGGCGGTCAGCTTCTCGGCGCTGGGCGCGGACTTCGTGCCCACCTTGGACGAAGGCGCGATCTTGCTCGAAGCGCGACGGCTCCCGGGCAGCGCCCTGTCCACCAGCGTGGAGACCGACCTGCGACTCGAACGCGCCTTGCGCGAGATACCCGAGATTCGCACGATCGTAAGTCGCATCGGCGCGCCCGAGGTGGCCAACGATCCGATGGGGATCGAGCAGAGCGACATCTACATCATGCTCAAGCCGCGGGCCGACTGGCGGAAGCACAAGACCAAGAGCGACCTGATTCGGGAGATCTCACGACGGGTCGAGGCCACGGTGCCCGAGATCGCGTTCGCCATCTCGCAGCCCATCCAGATGCGCGTGAACGAGTTGGTGGCGGGTATCCGTTCGGACGTCGCGGTCAGCTTCTTCGGCGAGGATCTCGACCAGCTTCGGCACCTGGGTGCGCGTGCAGGTGAGCTTCTGGCACGGGTGCCTGGCGCGGCCGAGGTCAAGGTGGAGCAGCTCGCGGGGCAGAAGTACCTGCGCATCATCCCCGATCGCGTGCGCCTGGCCCGCTATGGGCTCACCATCGAGGACGTGAACATGGTGACCGAGACCCTGGCCGTGGGCCACGAGGTCGGACAGGTGTTCGAGGGGCAGAAGCGCTTCGCGCTGGTCGTGCGCATGGGCGCCGAGCTCGGCGAGGATTTGCAGGGCGTCGCCACGCTCGGGCTCAAGACGCACGACGGTCGCATCGTGCCCCTGGGTGACGTCGCCGACTTGAAGCTCGAGGAAGGGCCAGCGCAAGTCAGCCGGACCGACGGGTCGCGGCGAATCACGGTCGAGACCAACGTGCGCGGGCGGGACACCGTGGGATTCGTGCACGAGGCAGGCGCGCTGCTCGACCGCGAGTTGGAGCTGCCCACAGGCTACCGCGCGCGCTGGGGTGGCCAGTTCCAACACTATCAAGAGGCGAAGGTCCGGCTGGCGGTGGTGCTGCCGCTCGCGCTGGCGCTGATCCTGTTCCTGCTCTACCTGGCGTTCGGCGAGATGGTGCCAGCCCTGGTCATCTTCCTGAACGTGCCCTTCGCCGTAACGGGTGGCGTGGCTGCGCTGGCCCTGCGCGGGTTACCCTTCAGCGTATCGGCCGCCATCGGCTTCATCGCGCTCTTTGGCGTGGCGGTCCTCAATGGCGTGGTGCTGCTGTCGGTCGCGCATCGCCACGAAAGCGAAGGACTTTCCCCCATGGACGCCGTGTTTCGCGCTGTGCGAGAGCGCCTGCGGCCCGTGCTCATGACCGCGCTCGTGGCCGTGCTGGGCTTCCTCCCCATGGCGCTCTCCACGGCCCCAGGCGCCGAGGTGCAGCGCCCCCTGGCCACCGTGGTGATCGGAGGCATCATCTCGTCGACCCTCCTCACCCTGCTGGTCCTGCCCACGCTCTACGGCCTCACGCGCTCGCGGCTTCGGGCACGCCAGTCGTAGCGGGACCACGCGGGTGTCAGCTTTCGCTCACGGGTGGTAAAGGCCGCACACGTTGCCCGGATACCTCTCGTGTGATCGCGGGTTTGGGTCGATGCTGGCCGGCGCCGATCGGGGCATGGCGGTTGCAAGGCGGGGGTGACCATGCAATTTTCCCCCGCCATGCGCCTTGGATTCGTCGCTTGCCTCATCCTCCTTCCTGCGTGCGGACTCTTCGACAAGCTCGGGAACTCCGACGAGGGCTACTTCGAGATCAGTCCGCGAACCAACCTGGCGCGCGGGGGCTGGCTGACCTTCACGGTGCGCGACTACGAGCCGGGCAACAAAGGTTCGAGCAATATCGACTTTCAGATCGTGGGGGTGTCGGACGATTCCACCGCGCACATCCAGTCGGTGGGGGCGAGCTCCGCGGAGCTGACGGTACAGGGGCTCGCGGTGGGCAGCTCGCACGTGGATTTTCGCGCGAAGGCGGATGGCGAGACCAGGGACGACGGCTTCACGCTCACCGTCGAAGAGGTCACGCGACTCGGGTTCGACCCGTGCTCGCCCAGCGGCACCTACGTGCGTGGGACCGACGGCTCTGTCGGGTACACGTTCAATCCAGGCAGCTACCCGACCGTCAAGGGCCTTGGGTTCTATCCCTTCACGATGAGCCCGACCGACGCGGTCACCCTGCGCACCGACGTCTCGACCGACACGGACTGGGTCTTCACGATCCCCGCGAGCGCACCCTCGCAGGTCGTCCTCGCGTCGAGCCTGCCGGGCGACCAAGCGCGCTTCGCCATGAACATCGTCGACCGCACGGCGATCGACGGTGTGCTCTCGGCCACCAGCAGCGCCACGGCCGGCACGTACACGCGCATCACCTTGCTGCCGACGGCGGCGGGCAAGCCGGTCTGCGTGCGCGCCCAGCGCAAGCTCACCTGCACGACGCCATCGGTGTGCAAGTTGGTGCTCGACGACCGCGACGTCGACTCGCTTTTGACCGAGGACGGGGTGGCCAGCGTTCACTTCATCGCCGCGGGCGCGTGCAAGCTCATGCTCGAGATCGCCGAGCTTGCCTTCGCCGGTACGATGCCCGAGCTGACGGTGGCGCCACGCCCCTCGGGTGGCAGCAGCGGCGGCGG
>CAZYFU010000086.1:0-27045 GCA_964647025.1 uncultured Myxococcales bacterium
CGCCTTCCGTCTTCCCGCGTACCGCCCACGAACTCGCTCACCCTCACGCTCACCCCCACGCGGCCCGCAATCCGCGGGCCGGCCCTTCGGGCGGCCCGCAATTTCCCGACAAGCTCTAGCTACAGCCGCTGGTGGTGCCGCAGTTGGTGCACTTGTGGCAGCTGCCGTTGGGCACCATGATCGACCCGCACTCGGGGCAGGTCGGCGCGTCGGTCCGGACCAGGAACGCGTAGGGCGCCGGGCTCGTGCTCTTGCTGGTCTGATCGATGACCACCACTGGTGCGACGGGCGTGGTCGAGACGACCGGGGCGGGCGTCGGAGCCGGGGCGGTCTCCACCGGGGCTTTGGCCTCTTCTGCTCCCTCCTCGGCC
The DNA here is from genome assembly GCA_964647025.1 of uncultured Myxococcales bacterium. GTDB lineage: Bacteria > Myxococcota_A > Polyangia > Fen-1088 > Fen-1088 > Fen-1118. The sequence goes on from CAZYFU010000086.1 coordinate 372, forward strand.
TCCGGCCTGATGAACTTCGCCGCCAGCCAGCGGAACAGGTAGTCCATCACCGACGTGGCGCGCGGGATCTCCGGGTTGCCGGTGAAGCCCGACGGCTCGAAGCGCATGCGCGAGAACTTGTCGACCAGAAGCCGCAAGGGCACGCCGTGTTGCAAGGCCAAGGACACCGCGGTGGCGAAGCTGTCCATGAGGCCCGAGATGGTCGAGCCCTCCTTCGCCATGCGGATGAAGATCTCGCCTGGCTCGCCGTCGTCGTAGAGGCCAACGTGGATGTAGCCCTCGTGCCCGCCCACGGAGAACTTGTGGGTGAGCGACTGGCGCTCGTCGGGCAGCTTGCGCCGCATGAGCGGTTGGCCTGCGGCGCTGGTCTGCACACGCTGCGCGCCCGGGTCGGTCTTGCTGGTGCTGACCGGTTGCGTGCGCTTGCACCCTTCGCGGTAGATGGCGATGGCCTTGAGCCCGGCCTTCCACGCCTCCATGTAGGCGTTCTCCACGTCTTCCACGGTCGCGTCGGCCGGCTGGTTGACGGTCTTCGAGATGGCGCCCGAGATGAACGGCTGCGCGGCCGCCATCATGCGGATGTGGCCCATGTAGTGGATCGAGCGCGTACCGTTGGCGGCACGGAAGGCGCAGTCGAAGACCGGCAGATCCTCTTCCTTGAGGCCGGGCGCGCCCTCGATGGTCTCCTCGCGGTCGATGTACTCGACGATGGCCTTGCGTTGACCTTCGTCGTAGCCGAGACGGGCGAGGGCTTCCTCGGTCGTGTTGTTGACGATCTTGATCATGCCGCCGCCGACCAGCCGCTTGTACTTGATGAGCGCGATGTCCGGCTCGATGCCGGTGGTATCGCAATCCATCATGAAGCCGATGGTGCCGGTGGGGGCGAGCACGGTGGCCTGTGCGTTGCGGAAGCCGTGCTCGGTGCCGACGTTGATGGCCTCGTCCCACGCGTCACGCGCGGCGGTCATCAACTCGTCCGGGACGTAGGTCGACTCGATCCGCTCGGTGTGGTAGCGGTGCTTCTTCATTACGCCCAAGAACGGTTGCTCGTTTTCGGCGTAGCCCTCGAACGGGCCGGTCACGTCGCGCGCGATGACCGCGGACGTGCGGTATGCCCAACCGGTCATGAGCGCCGTGATGGCGCCGCACCAGGCGCGAGCCGGCGCGGAGTCGTAGGGCAGGCCCATGGTCATGAGCAACGAGCCCAAGTTGGCGTAGCCAAGGCCGAGGGGACGGTAGCGCAAGGAGTTGTCCCGAATGGCCTCGGTCGGGTACTTGGCGTTTCCGACGATGATCTCCTGGGCCAGGATGGTCAGCTCGACGGCCCGCTTGAACGAATCGGTGTCGTAGGTGCCGTCTGAACACAGGTACTTGCGCAGGTTCAGCGACGCCAGGTTGCACGCCGAGTTGTCGAGGAACATGTACTCGGAGCAGGGGTTCGAGGCGTTGATGCGCTCGGTGCCCGAGCAGGTGTGCCAGCCGTTGATGGTGGTGTCGTACTGCAGGCCGGGGTCGCCGCACTCCCAAGCCGCCTGGGCGACGGAGCGCCAGAGGTCACGCGCCTTGAGCGTGCCGATGGGGTGGCCGTCACGCACGGCACGTGTGTGCCACTCGCGATCTTTCTGCACGGCCTCCATGAACTCGTCGGTGACGCGCACCGAGTTGTTCGAGTTCTGGAAGAACACGGACTTGTAAGCCTCGCCGTCGAACGAGCCATCGTAGCCGGCGTCGATGAGCGCCCAGGCCTTCTTCTCTTCCTTGGCCTTGCAGGTGATGAACTCCTCGATGTCGGGATGGTCGATGTTCAGGATGACCATCTTGGCGGCGCGGCGGGTCTTGCCGCCCGACTTGATGACGCCGGCAAAGGCGTCGAAGCCCTTCATGAAGCTGACCGGGCCGGACGCGGTTCCGCCGCCGACCAGAAGCTCCTTCGACGAGCGCAGGGGGGACAGGTTCGTGCCGGTGCCGGAGCCGTACTTGAACAGCATGCCCTCGGTCTTGGCCAACCCGAGGATCGACTCCATGGTGTCTTCGACGCGGTTGATGAAGCAGGCCGAGCACTGCGGGTCGGCCTCGATGCCCACGTTGAACCAGACCGGCGAGTTGAACGACATCTTCTGCTCGACGAGCAGGTGGCGAAGCTCGGCCCGGTAGTTGTCGGCCGATTCCTGATCCGCGAAGTAGCCGTCCTTCATGCCCCAGGCCGTGATGGTGTCGGCCACCCGCGAGATGAGCTGCCGAACCGAGCGCTCACGCCCGGGGGTGCCGAGCTGGCCGCGGAAGTACTTCTGTACGACGACGTTGGTGGCGGTCTGACTCCAGGCCTTGGGAACCTCCACGTCGCGCTGCTCGAACACGATCTTGCCGCCCTCGCCGATGATGCTGGCGGTGCGCAGATCCCATTCGACCCCGCGGAATCCATCGTCGCCAGGGCGCGTAAAGAAGCGCTCGATCCTAATGCCCGGCGACACCTTCCGCCCACGGGCACGCTGACCATTCGCGTCTCGCATCAGATCCTTCCCATCCTTGCCGTCTCGCCGATCCTTACCATCGCTACCATCTATTTCGAACTCGACTCCGTTCGCCCGTGGGCCACGTTGACGTCGATTGTCATGTTTTTCGAGCATTTTCTCCTCCTCCAACAAGCAATTCTTCCGTACCGATTGGGGAATATTCGCGCCCTGCACGCAGAGCCGACGCCCCCAGCGGCGGCTGGCGGAAATTCGCGCCAAATGCCCGTTATGTCAATTTAAAAACACAATAGGTAGTGCTCTGCTACATGTCACCACACTATATGTTGTGTTCCACGGACTTGTGGATACGCTAGAAAAAAGTGTGCTCTCAAGCCCATTTGTGAGACGGCGTCCCCTGTGGACAAACCAGAACGACCATACGTTGCCATACACGACCGCCCTTCGCCCAAGTGGGGCCCGAAAATATCGGAGAACGGCGTTCTCGCTTATGATCACCTGGTGATTTGGCTGGAAGCAGTGGGCTGCGAGCGCGACGGCCAGGTCGTGCTCGACAGCGTGTCGATGGGCGTCGCTCGCGGCGAGCTCATCGTCGTCGAAGGCGCCGTGGCGTCGGGCAAGTCGACTCTGCTCGAGATCGCGGCCGTCCGCCGTCTGCCGGATCGAGGTACGGTCTGGTTCGCCGGCCGCAATGTCCTCACGCTACAGCAGGCCTCGCTGCCGTTCGTCCGGCGGAATATCGGCTATTCAGCCCCGGATTCGCTGCTGCTCGCCGACGAGACTGGGCTTGCGAACGTGGCTTTGGCGCTGGCCGTGCGAGGCGAGGCGCCCAAGGCCGCCGAGGCAGCCGCGCGCGAGGCCCTGGAAATGCTGGGCGCAGAGACCCTGGCGACCCGAAAGGTCGGCCACATGTCGTCAGGGCAGAGGCGCCTCACGTCGCTCGCCAGGGCAATCGCGGGACTGCCGTCGCTCGTGATCGTGGACGAGCCGGCCGCGCTATCCGACGAGGCGACCTGCGGGCGGATCGTGTCCGCTTTGGCGAGAGCTCGGGATTTGGGCTCGGCCGTTCTGTGTGGAACCGCGGAGGCGACGCTGGCCCAGAAGATGGTGGAAGCGGGTGGTCGGAGGATCGACCTCGCCGATGGTCGGGTCGTCGGCGCTCCGTCGGTCGAGCTGGTTCCCGCACTGACGCCCACGCCTGCGGAGGCACCGGACGCGCGCATCATCGACCTCGAAGTGGATGATGGCGACGAGGCTTTACCGCCCGCCAGTCGGGGCCCCGCGTGAGAGCGATTCAGGTTCTGCGAAGCGGTTGGCAGCAGGCCAAGGCGCAGCGACGGGTGGCCTTGTTCTCGGCGGTGGCTTTCTGTCTTCTGATCGTGGTCGCCGGTGGCGCCCGGCTCGGCACGCGTACCGTCTTTCGCTGGGGCAGCTTCGTCGGTCAGAACGTCCACGTCATCGTGTACCTCGCCGACGAGGCCGATCCCGACGTGGTGAGCGGCCTGTCCGAGCTTCTGCGCCGGATCCCGACCGTGGCCGGCGTGGAGACGGTCGAGCCTGCCGAGGCGCTGGCACGATTGCGGATGGTCTCCGCCTCGCTGGGCAACGACGCGAAGAAGCTCGACGGCCTCGAACCCGGCTACTTTCCCCGTTCCATCGAGGTCAGGTTGAGCCCGGCCGCGGATCTCTCGGAACGCGCCGCTGACCTGGCTCGCCGTCTGCGTGGCGTGCCCGGCGTCGAGGAGGTCGATCCGATGACGACCGGGCTTGCGCGGCTGGCCGGCTGGGTGAAGCTGGGCCAGCGCCTCGGGCTCGCCCTGCTCGTCGGCGCGGGACTATTTGCCCTGGCGGTTCTGGTTGCCGTCTTCCTGCGCAGCCGAAATGCCAGCCAAACCAGAGCCGCCGTGTTGCTGGAGCTGGGCGAAACCAACGTCGGCGTTCGCCTGCCGACCAGTCTGTGGATGGGTGTGGCTGCTCTGGTCGGCTCGGGGATCGGCGCCGGCGTGCTGGCCCTGGCCTGGCGGCCCTTGCTCGGCCGATTGGAACGTGGCTTGGGCATCGTGACGCCTGCGCCGCTGCCCGTCTTGGGCGGGACCGAGGTGCTGGTTGGCCTGGCGGTCGCGCTCCTGCTCGGCCTCGGCCTCGGCTACTTCGCGACGCCGTTGCCCAAGGTCGTCGAGCATGCGTAGCGCATGCCTGCTACTGGCACTGCTACCTGCGACCGCGCTGGCGGCGGAAAGCGTCGCGGAAGAGACCCAGGTCTTCGAGCAGCTGGGTGCGCGGGAACAGATCCTCGAGATGCACCGGGAAACCTCCGCCGCGGGGACGCGCAAACGGGCGTTGCTCGCCTACCGAATGGCCCGTCGGCGCGAGCTGGGCTTCGCGTCCAACCTCGAGGGCCGTCTCGACGACGCGCGAGGTTTCGACATGGCCGTGGTGGCGCTGCGGAGGAGCGCCGATGAGACACGGGCGATCGGGCGGGAGCTCGATCGGGTGCGCGCCGACCGGACCACGATGGAATCCGCGCTGATCGCACGCGTGCTGGCCGCGGCTCGCAAGGCGGAATCCGGCGACAAGCCCTTGGGTGTTCGGGTCATGCTCGCTCGCCCGGTCCGTGGCACGCCGGTGGCGGTGCCGAGCGTCCGGCGGGATGGCCCGACCAAAGTCGAGCTTCGCCACGACAGCCTGGACCTGCTGACTCGCATGAACGATCCCGTGCGTGCCGTCGCAGCCGGCGTCGTCAAAAGGGTAGAGCTGCTGCCGCAAGGGGGCTTCGCGGTCCTCACGACGCACGATGGCGGTTGGATCAGCATCGTGACCGGGATGCGCGACGTGCTGGTCGCGCCCGGCGCGCAGGTTCAGTCGGGGCAGACCCTGGGGCTGGCCGGGCGAAACCTCGATGGCGCGGCTGTCGTGTCGGTGGAGATTTGGCGCGATCGGCGGGCCGAGGACGCCGCGAAGCTGCTGCGCGCCCGCCAGGGGGTCTAGGGGCTCGGGCCCGGCTACTTGACGCCCTTGGCGGCCAAGAAGTCCTTGTACTGGGCGTCCGCCCCGAGGATGTGCTTGGTCAGCCATTCGCGCAGGAAGTCTAGGGTTGCCACGGCCAAAGCGGCGGTGCCCGTCTTGAACTGGCTGTTGAGGTCAGCCACCCTCTGGCGAAAGATCTCGTGCAGCTTCAAGTGGTCGGCGAGCCCAGGGAAGCGATGTAGACGCAGCAGGGATTCCTCGTCGCCGAAGTGAATCCGGGCAAACTCGTTCAAGCTATCGAGAGCTTTGCCCATCACGTCTTTGCCGCGGCCCTGCAGCATGCCCTCGTGGAGCTGGTTGATGATGTCGAACAGCCCCTGGTGCTCCTTGTCGATCTTTGCGACTCCGACGCTCATCTTCGGCGTCCAAGTGATGAGTGCCATGCGCGCCCCCTCGAGCGCTGTGGAATCGGACGATCGGTCTGCCGGCTTAAACCGCGGGAACGACATTCGATCCCGGCGAGGTTGCCGAGAATAGGCCCGCCACGAGGCTCACGCTGAAGGGGCCACCGCCGAAGTAGGTGTCGATGGCCTGCTTGACGGCCAGGAAGATGTCCTGCATCTCCGGGCCCTTGCCCGCCACGGCTTTCCACTGGCGCAAGGGGCCTCTCTCGATGACCGGCGCATAGAAGAACTCCCGGCTCGTTCGAAAGACCAGCTCGAAGTGCGTGCTCTGCACGTCGACCTTGCTGAACCCGGCCGCCTCCAGCCGTTGGGCCAACGCCTCGGGTTCGGGGAAGGTCTTTGCGTGCTCGAGGAGCGCCGCGGCGACCTGGTCCTTACGCAGTCGCACCAAGACGTCGGAGTAGACGTCCAGGAACTCCTGCCAACTGCCGGAAAGAAGCGTGGCCAGGCGCATCTTGCCGCCGGGCTTGGTCACGCGCCCCAGCTCGGCCAGCAACGCGTCCGGCGCGGGGTGCTCGGCCAGGCCGACATTGGCCAAGGTCCAGTCGAACGTGTTGTCGCCGAACGGCAGCTTGACCGAGAGGTCATGGGCGCGGAAGAACACGCGTCGGCCGAGGTACTCGCTGGGCACGTTGCCGCGGGCCCGCTCGACGAACGCCGCGCTGTTCTCCACGGCGATGAGTCGGCCCTCCTGGTCGAGCCGGTGAAGGAGCTCGGTGGTGGTGGTGCCCAGGCCGCAGCCGATCTGCAAGGCATGGGTGCCCCGCGCAAAAGACACGCCCTGGCTCAGCAGATCGGCGAGCTTTTGGCCCACCAGGGGATAGACGTCCTCTTCAAAAACACGCGCCTGCTTCTCTTGCTGCGTAAGAAGGTGCGACGGGCCGCTCGACGTCATGGACGTCGCAATCTATCCCGACTGGGATTCCGACGCCACCGCTACGCTGCGTCTTCGCCATCGGATCATCTACCCGAGCCGGAGCGGGATGAGCTCGCCGCGCAGGCCGCCTGCATCGACGTTCAGCCTACCCATGGAGATTGGCTTGCCGAAACGGGGCGGGCCCGCGCTGCCCGGGTTGAAGTACAGGATGCCGTCACGGGATTCGTTGTGCGGTATGTGGCTGTGGCCGAAGACCACGGCGCCGACTTTGGCGGCCTTCAGATCGATGCTCAGGGACTCGAGCGCGTGGACGACGCAGATGGTGTGGCCTTCCACCGTGACCAGCTCGAAATCACGCAGGTTATGCGCCCAGGGGCCGCGGTCGCAGTTGCCGCGTACGACTGTGAGACTGCCGAGGACGGTCAGTTGCTGCAGGGTCTCGCGACTATCCAGGTCGCCCGCGTGAATGATGCGGTCACAGTCTGCCAGATGCGCGCGCACTTCTGGACGCAACAGTCCGTGTGTGTCCGAGAGGACTCCGATGGTCACCATAGGGACTAAGCTAGCAGCTCCTGCGCCTCGAAATCCGGCTTCCGAAAGGCGGGTTTGCGGAGTGCTGCTTGTGTGCTGGCTCACAATTACACTGCACCAATCGTTGGTTGGCGGGGCTCCAACGTAATGGCGACGACAATGAGCGTCCGACGCAGCAAGTTTGGTCAATGGACCACCTAGCTTGCACACAAAAGAACCACTCAGTGTTCTTCTACGTGAGCGAACAAGATTCGCTATACTACGCAACTGACAGCCACGCTCCGGTTCGCTAGAGCGTCCGTTCTCCCAGCAAGGTGAGGTACCTCGACATGAGAAGAGCATCCATATTCCGCACGACGGGCCGCCACACGACGAGAATCAGCTTTGCCCTGGCGGGTCTTGCGGCGGTGGCTGCAGCGTCCTTCGTCAGCTGCAGCAGCGCCGAGGTCATCACCGGGGGAGAAGGTGGCGCGAGCGGATCGCAGGGGGGCGGCAACATCGGCGGCAACAGCACGGGACCCAAAGGCGGCGGAGGCGGAGGGTTCATCATCCCCGACGCGTTCGTGGCGGCGGATCGCCCCACCGGCGGCAACTGCGGCGACGGCATCATCGAGCGCAACGAGAGCTGCGACGACGGCAACACGGACAGCGGCGATGGCTGCAGTCGGCTTTGCCAGGTCGAGAACAACTGGCACTGCCCCGAGGAGGGCAAGCCCTGTGAGAACCTCGCCAAATGTGGCAACGGCTACCTTACCTCCGACGAGACTTGCGACGACGGCAACACCAACGACGGCGATGGCTGCTCGAAGGATTGCCAGAAGGTCGAGACCGGCTGGCAGTGCCGCGTGCCGGGCAAGGCCTGCACCCCGAGCTGTGGCGACCAGGTGATCTCGGGCTGGGAGACCTGCGACGACGGCAACACCACGTCGGGTGACGGCTGCTCCGCCACGTGCCACCTCGAGCTCGGCTACAAGTGCGACGGGACTCCGAGCAAGTGCACGAAGACCACCTGCGGCGATGGCAAGAAGGAAGGCGCCGAGAGCTGCGACGACGGCAACGCGACGCCGTTCGATGGCTGCTCGCAAGAGTGTCAGATCGAGCCGGCTTGCAAGGCGGGAGAAGGGTGCTCGTCGCAGTGTGGTGATGGCATCGTGCTCGGCGAGACCTGCGATGACGGCAACGTGGGTGAAGGCGATGGCTGCTCGAAGGACTGCAAGATCGAGCCAGGATGGACCTGCTCGCAGCCGCCCATCGGCGACACCATGAAGGTGCCGGTGATCTATCGCGACTTCAAGTTCAGCAAGAACGTCACCGGCGGAAACGACTTCGAGACTGGCGTCACCGGGTCGTACAACCCCACCACGGGGATGGTCAACGCCAGCCTCGATGTCAAGGGCAAGCCCGTGTTGTCGTCGAGCGCTCCCGCCACCGCACACGTGGCCAGCGCGGCGAGCTTCGCGACCTGGTACACCGACGTCTCCGGCACCAACCATTCGACGGCATCCAAGTTGACCCTGTACAACGACGGCAAGGGCAACTACGTGAACCGCTACGGTGCCAACGGCGAGCAGTGGGCCATCACCAAGCCGGCCAACTATTGCGGAACGGTCGCGGATGCACTCCTCGACGACGACGGCAAGCCGATTCCCTGCACCTTCAAGTACATGCGTCAGGAAGTGGACGGCGGAACCACCGGGAGCCCAACCGACTGCCAGAAGATGGAGGACCAGGGCTACACCCAACTCCCGGGCAGCTGCCACTCCGACAACGGAACCTACAAGGCGCTGTACATCACCTCCAGGGTCGACGGCAATCCGCTCTTCTTCCCGGTCGACAAGGACACCTTCTCCCCCGCCTCCGAGCTCATGGGCGCCCAGCTTCCCCCCTACTACGATGACGGCAAGACTTGGCCGTACGACACCGATGCCAGCGGCGCGAAGGTCATGCACAACTTCGCCTTCACGAGCGAAGTCCGCTACTGGTTCCCGTTCGACAAGAGCAAGTCGTACACGCTCGATTTCGTCGGTGACGACGACGTGTGGGTTTTCATCAACGGCAAGCTCGCCGTGGACTTGGGAGGCGTGCACACGCCGGTCAACGGCGCCATCGTCATCGGTGCGAACGGCAACGGCAACACGACGGTGACCGCATTCGATGCCCAGGGACTCCCGACCACCCCGATCAAGTCGACCGCCAACCTCGGCTTGCAGGACGGCAAGGTCTACGAAATCGCGGTCTTCCAGGCCGAGCGCCAAAGCACGAGTTCGTCTTACAAGCTGACCCTCAGCGGCTTCAACGCAGCCCCCAGCAACTGCACGCCGGAGTGCGGCGACGGCGAGGTCGTGGCCGACGAGGAGTGCGACTGTGGCACGGACGCGAACAACTTCCCGAAGGATCGCTGCCCCGGCCCGAACGACGACAGTACCTATGGCGGTTGCACCACGAAGTGCAAGTGGGGCGGCTACTGCGGCGACGGCGAGACCAACGGCAAAGAGGACTGCGACGATGGCAAGCTGAACGGCACGGACGAGAGCCCGAGCGGCTGCACCCTCGGCTGTACCAAGCGGCACTTCTGCGGTGACAACAACCTCGACACCAACCTCGGCGAAGAGTGCGACCTTGGCGAACGCAACACCTTGAAGCTCGACAGCGAGCTCAACCCGACCGGCGACGACAGCGGGCAAGTGTACTGCAACAAGGACTGCACGATCCCGTCCGGCGTCGTCTACTAGGAAAGGTCCTCTAGACTGGCGCGAAGGCCCGCCTGCGTGCTATGCGCTTGCGCATGAGTCGCATCCACCGGAGTCTTCCACCCAAGGGTTCTCGCATCGGTATCGCCTACTCGGGCGGCCTCGACACGCGTTGCGCGGTGGCGTGGTTCGCCCGCAGTGGTCTTGACGTCTACGCATACACCGCGAACCTGGCCCAGCCGGATGAGAGCGACCCGTCGGACATTCCCCCCACCGCGCTCTCCCACGGCGCCAAGGTCGCCCGCTTGGTGGATTGCAGGGATGCGCTCGTGCGCGAGGGCTTGATCGCGATCCAGTGCGGCGCCTTCCATCTGCACACCGCCGGCCGCAAGTACTACAACACCACACCGCTCGGTCGTGCCGTCACCACCACGGCCATCGTGCGCGCCATGCAACAAGACGGCGTCGACATCTTCAGCGATGGCAGCACCTACAAGGGCAACGACATCCAGCGCTTCTACCGCTACGGTGTGCTGACCAATCCCAAGCTGACCATCTACAAGCCGTGGTTGGACCAGGTCTTCGTCGATCGTTTCGGCGGTCGCAAAGAGATGAGCGAGTACCTGGAGTCGCTGGACATGCCGTACCGCATGGGCGCGGAGAAGGCGTACAGCACGGACTCGAATTGCCTGGGCGCCACCCACGAGGCGAAGGATCTCGAGTTCCTCGACAAGGGCATACGCATCGTGAACCCCATCATGGGCGTCGCCTTCTGGAAGTCCGACGTGACGGTCGCCGCCGAGGAGGTGACCATCGGCTTCGAGCAAGGCCTTCCGGTGTCCATCAACGGCCGGCGCTACGACTCCAGGTTCGACCTGTTCATGGAGTGCAACAAGATCGGCGGGCGCCACGGCTTCGGCATGAGCGACCAGATCGAGAACCGGGTCATCAACGCCAAGAGCCGCGGCATCTACGAGGCCCCGGGCATGGCGCTCCTGCACCTGGTGTACGAGCGCCTGCTGTCGGCGATCCACAACGAGGACACGACCGACCTGTACTTCACGCTCGGGCGACGCCTGGGGCGTCTGCTCTACGAAGGCAAGTGGTTCGATCCCGAGTGCATGATGCTGAAGACGGGCCTGACCCAGTGGGTGTCGCCCACCATCACCGGCGAGGTCAAGCTCGAGCTCCGTCGCGGCGACGACTACACCATCGTCGAGACCCGCGCGGACCACATGGCGTACGCGCCCGAGAAGCTGTCCATGGAGAAGGTGGCGAGCGCGTTCTCGCCCGAGGATCGCATCGGCGCGCTGGAGATGCAGAACCTGTCCGTGGAGGACAACCGCGACTTCCTGGTCGAGCACCTGCGCTCGCTCACCAAGCTGCCCGCCGGCGGCGACCGCCCGGCCCTGGCCGCGTTGCTGTCCGACAACGAGAAGCTTTAGGCCCCCGGCAGCACGACCGAAAAGGTCGTGCCCTTGTCCGGCGTGCTCTCGAAGACGACCTGTCCATCGAGGTAGCGCTCGGCCAACAGCCGCATGCTGTAGGTCCCGAGTCCATGCCCGGGTTCACCCTTGGTGGTGAACGACCGTTGGAAGATCCGCGTCGCCACCTCCTCGGGGATGGCGCCTGGGTTGTGTACGGAGAACCTGGCGGCGCTCGTCGTGCGTTCGAAGCGCACCTCGATGGTGGCTCCCTCGGGGGTCGCTTCCACCGCGTTCTTCACCATGTGCGAGAGGATCCGCAACAGGATGGTCACGTCCGTCGTGAGCGCGGCCGGGCCGAACGGGAAGCGTACGTCCATGCGTCTGCCGCCAGCGCGCGGATGGCGTGAGAACCCGTCGCGCAGGGCGCGTGCAAGCTCGTCGAAGTCGACCGGCGCCTTGCTGGGAACCAGGTCGCCTCTCTCGGCGTGCGCCAAAAGCCCGTGCTCCGAGATCAGATCCCGCAGATCGAGCGCGAGCTTCTTGAGCGACGAGGTCGCATCGTCGGAATAGTCACCGCTGGCGATGAGCTCGCTCCAGGTGAGGACGCCGCCGAGGAGGTTTCGGGCGTCGTGGAGGAATCGGCGCTCGAGCACGCCCCGACGCTTCTGGTCGCTGATGTCCTGCAAGGCCAGCACGACCAGATTCAAGTCGGCAAGCCGCAACGGTGTCGCCTTCGCGCGGAACTCCACGCTGGCGTGCCCGTGCTTGCGCCGCATGGTGATCCAACACTCGTCGTACACCGGGCCCAAGCAACACTGGGCAGCCAGGATCGCCATTACCGCGCCACAATGGTGGCAGGCCAGCGAGGTGCCGCAGCCGCCGGGGCTCTTGTCCACGTGCTCGCAGCGCAGGGCCTCGCCAGGGCGCAACCCGAGGAAGTCGTCGATCCCACACGCTTGCAGGGCCTCCCTGAACTCGGAGCTGGCGGCGAGGATTTGCCGATCCTCGTTGAGCACCAGGACCTGCCCACAGAATGACTCCAGCACCGTGACGACCACGGGATGATCGACGATCTGTCGTACTTGCTGTGCAATGACCTCCGGCGACGCTCGATGAGCCGGGGCGAAGTACGTGGCCTGCTCGGCGCTGCTGTTGGCTTCGTCTGTCATGCTCGCCCGCGGCGCGTCGCCCGTGCGTGGGCAGCGGCTCCCGGACGCCCCATTGTCCGACAATTTACGGCCGCTGTGCGGCGAAAAAACTCAGCGCTCTGCTGATGTGGATTGCGTCAGGATCTGTTGCAGGACGCAGCGAACCTGCTCGGCCGTGTCCTCGAGGCCGCCGCTGTTGTCGATGACGTAGTCCGCTACCCGGGTCTTGTCCTCGAGGGGCAGTTGCGCTGCCATCCGGGCCAACACCAGCTCGCGGGGCACGCCGTCCCGATTCATCACGCGTGCAATCCGTGTCTCGTTCTCTGCCCCGACCACCACCAAGCCATCGAGGTTCTTGTGGAATCCGGTCTCCACCAGCAGCGCGGCTTCCAGGAAGGCGACCGGGTGTCCGCTCGCGGCGAGGGCTGAGGCCTGCGCGGCCACCTCGGCGCGAATCCTCGGGTGCGTGATTGCCTCCAGGTGCTTGCGACTTTGTGCGTCGTCGAACACGATGGCCGCCAGCTTCTTCCGATCGATTCCTCCGCCGGCTGCGACGACCTCGGGCCAGGTTCGCGCGATCTCGTCGTAGGCAGGGCGCCCGGGCAGCGTCACCTCTCGCGCCAACACGTCCGCGTCGATGACTGGCACGCCACGCTCGCGCAGCATCTGCGCGACCGCGGACTTTCCCGAGCCGATTCCGCCGGAAAGACCGATGAGCCTCATGCCACGCGCAGTCTACGAGATTTCGGTCGAATCGACAGGCCCCGTCGGTGGCCGCGGGGGCCCTAAGGTACACTGTGGCCGCCATGCCCGAATCCACCAGCATCACCGTCCTCGACGCCGCGTTCGTCGGCGAGGCCCGCGACGTCGCGCAGCTGCCCCCTGGCGGTGCGCCCGAGATTGCCATCGCCGGGCGATCCAACGTGGGCAAGTCGACCCTGCTCAACCGAATGGCCGGTCGGCACAGCCTGGCGCGTGTGTCGAAGACGCCGGGGCGCACGCGCGGGCTCGTCGTGTTCGACCTCAAGCTCCGCATTCCGGGCCAGCCCGGACCCGAGCCCATGCGCCTGGTGGACCTTCCGGGGTACGGCTATGCCAAGGTCCCGGTGCCGGAGCGCCTGGCGTGGCAAGCCATGGTGGAAGGCTATGTGAAAGGCCAGCCGACGCTCGCGTTGGTCCTGGTGCTGGTGGACGCGCGCCGTGGCCTGGGCGACGAGGAGATGCAGCTCATGGAATGGCTGCAGACGATTCACGTGCCCTGCTACGTGGTGGTGTCCAAGGCCGACAAGCTCGGCGCGTCCGAGCGAGGACTCCTGCGCCAGCGCATGCGCAAAGACATGGCGGGTATGGCCAGCTCGGTCTTCATGGTCTCGGGTCAGACCGGGGACGGCGTCGATGGCCTGTGGTCCAGCATCGTACACGTCATCAAGAGCGGGAAAGACGACGTCGCACCGGCGCCGGGTTAGCATAGCCAGCATCGCCTTGAGCTCGGAGCCGAACAACGCTGCAACCTCGTGCTTTGCGATCGCCACCGTGCGCAGCGAGGCGGACCTCGAAGCCGTGATGGAGATCGAACGTCTGTCGTTCGCCACGCCGTGGGTGCGCCAGGCGTTCACCGACGAAATGGCCAGACCCTGGGCGCACCTCGAGATCCTGCGTGCCCAGGCAGACGGCCGGGCCGTCGCCTTCTGCAACTACTGGCTGGTGGCCGACGAGCTGCACATCCTGAACATCGCCGTGCACCCCGACTTTCGCAAGCAGGGGCACGCGTCGACGCTCGCGCGACACATCCTTTCGGCCGCCCGCCAGGCGAAGGCGCGGGTGGTGATGCTGGAGGTGCGCGTGTCGAACCACGCCGCGCGCTCGCTTTATCGCAAGCTCGGGTTCCGCGAGGTGGGCACGCGGCCCAAGTACTACGCCGACAACGGCGAGGATGCCGTGCTGATGGATCTGGAGGTGGAGAGCTAGATGTCGTACTTGCTCTGGATGCTCGCGGTCCTTCTGGGCGGAGACCAAGCAAAGCCGTCGGAGCCGTCGCTCGCCATCAGCGGGGTCGAGACGCAAGAGCCCGTGGTGGCCCTGACCTTCGACGCGTGCGCCACCAAGCAGCAGGCCAACGGCTTCGACGAGAAGATCTTCGAGATCCTCGAACGCGAAAACATCCCCGTCACCATCTTCATGACCGGCACATGGGCCGAGAAACACCCGGGGCCGGTCAAGCGCATCGCCGCCGCGGATTGGATCGAGATCGGCAACCACAGCTACTCGCACCCAAGGCTCACGTTGCTCGAACCGGCCCGCCTACGCGACCAGATTCGCTACACCAATCGCATCCTGCAAGACAGGCTCGGGCGTCCGGCCATGAGCTTGCGTCCGCCCGCCGGGGCCTGGAACCAGGCCGTGCTTCGCGCTGCCCATCAGGAGTCCCTGCCCCTCGTGCTCTGGAGCGTGGTGTCGGGCGATGCTGGCGGACACATCCCCGCCGAGCACATCCGCCGAATCGTCCTCGAGCAGACCAAGCCCGGCTCCATCGTCATCTTCCACATCAACAACCGTGCCCCGTTCACCAAGAAGGCGCTGCCCGACATCATCGCCGGACTGCGCGCGAAAGGGTTCCGGTTCGCGACCGTGTCGCAGCTCCTGGCACTTCCGGATGCCAAGCCCTTGGGCTCTCGCACTTCGAGCATGGGCTACCGCAGCGCCAAGTCGCGTGCGGCGCCGGCCGAGGCCGAGCCCCTCTCTTCTCCGCCGCCCCCTCTCGCGCATCCGCCGCTTGACACCGTGCCGCCGAACCCGGCGAAGCAAGGAACCGGGCATGAGAATTCGCCGGGCTAGCCCATCCGAGGCGAAGCGGCAGGCGCCCTGGATCGCGTCCATGGAGCCCTGGCTCTCTCTCGGCTACCAAAGCGGCCCGCTGGGACGCTACCTTGCCCGCAAGGCGCGAGCGGGCGAGGTGCTGGTCGCCGTCGAGCAGGCGAAGGTCTTGGGGCTCTCCGTCTGGCAACCCGACTTTCTGCTCGGCCACTTCATCGCGCTGCTGGCGGTGCGCCCCGATGCCGCGGGCAAGGGGTTGGGCCGCGCCCTGGTCGCGCGCATCGAGCGAGACACCTTCGCAAAACGGCGCTGGCTCTACGTATCCTCCGACGGGCAGAACCGCTCGGCCGCCAGGTTCTATCGCAAGCTCGGCTTTTCCCGTCTGGCCCGCATCCCGGATCTGATCAGCCAAGGACGCACCGAAATACTGTGGCGCAAGGGCCGCGGGTAGAGCCGAGGCGGGGCGGAAGCGCAGATTTTTCGCCATCTCGGCCGATCGCCCGTAAGACTTGGAATCATGGAATCGCGCCTCATCGCGCTGGAGACCCGCTTCGCCCACCTGGAACGCCAGGTGGACGAGCTGAGTCAGGTGGTGTTCGAGCAGCACAAGACCATCGATCGCCTCACGAAGGAGCTGGCCGCCCTGCGCGCGCGCCTGTCGGGCGTCGAGGTCGGGCCGGGTGAACGCCCGCCGCACTACTGACGGGCGGACCCGTCCAGTTGACGGCGACGCGGTTGCCATTAGGATCGCGTCGTGCGAAGGACGGCGCCGGCGGTCAGCCACGCGGAAGACCTGGGAAAGCAAGTCGTTCGAGATCTGTACGAACGCAGCCGCTCCGCGATTCTCGTCCTCGTCGCCGGGCTGGTGATGTTCCGCTGGGCCATGGGGGCGGCCCAGCGAATCGACAGCGGCGTTCACACGCTGTTCTCCCTGCTCATCGGCCTCAGTGTGCTGCGCTGGCTTTGGGTCATGATCCCCGCGCGGAGTCGCGACGCCTCGATGTGCCTGCGGACGCAGTTCCTGATCTTCGCCATCGGCGTTGCGCTCAGCTCGGCCTTGTTCTTCGGGCTCATCGTCCGGGTATGGCCCATCCTCGACACGGCCCACATCGGAATTCTCGCGGCGGCGATCTCTGGGATCGTTTCGGGCGCCATCATGAGCCTGGGCGCGAGCCTCTTCATCTACCTGTTGCACATGGTGCCGATCATGGCTGCGATGGTGGTGATGGCAGCGACGGATCATCGGCCCGCGTGGGGCGCGGACCTGCTCGGCATGTCGTGCGTCCTCTATGCGATTTCCGTCGCCGTGCTCAGCATCGACCACGCCAGGACACGTCGCCAGGAGATCCGGCTGGGACTCGAGCTGTCCGATCTGGTCCTACGCGATACGTTGACCGAGCTGCGCAACCGCCGATTCCTGCAGGAGTACATGACGGTGGAGCAGGGGCGCTTGGCACGCGAGGCGACCGACATCGAGCGCTCCCAGAAGCCGGAGCGCGACGAGGCGGTCGCGATCTACATCATCGACGTGGACCACTTCAAGGGCGTGAACGACACCTACGGCCACGCGGCGGGCGACTTGGCTTTGAAAGAGCTCGCGGACGTCTTGGCGTCGTCGGTTCGCAGGTCGGACGTGTTGGTTCGCTGGGGCGGCGAGGAGTTCGTGCTGGTGGCGCGGATCAGGCGGTGCGAGGACGCCCGGATCGTCGCCGAGAACGTCCGGCATCGGGTGGTGTCGGGGGACTTTCGGCTGCCGGACGGGGCTGCGCTCAGGCAGACTTGCTCGATCGGCTTCTGTCCCTTGCCGTTCTTTCCCGACCAGCCGCGCAAGTTGAATTGGGAGCAGGCGCTGGGGCTCGCGGACGCGGCGCTGTACATCGCGAAGCAGGAAGGACGCAACCGATGGGTTGGCGTGGGCCACGGCTCGCTGGGCTGGGATGACACGCCCCTTGCTTACGTCGCGATTCGCGACGATCTGTTGCGAGCGTGCGAGCGAGGCGAGGTCGCGCTCGAGCGCGCGGCCCCGTAGGGCAGTCGCGTCGTTCGCTCTCAAGACGGCGTTGTCTTCAGCCGATTGTGCCAGCGATGCCGCCCTTCACTCTGACGCCGAACCTCATGACCGGAATACCGGTCATCGACCAGCAGCACGGCGAGCTGTTCGACATCGCGAACGAGGTGATGGCAGCATCGCAAACCAGCATGCATCCCGACCTCTTCGATCTGGCCTTGAGCTTCTTGGTCGGATACACGGCATACCATTTCGCCGCCGAGGAGGCCGTCATGGCCAAGATCGGCTACCCGGGCGCCACGGCGCATTCGTCCGTGCATGACCGCTTGCGCGGAGAGGTCGCGAGCATCGTGCTGCGCGTGCAACGGCAAGGGCCCAGCCAGCAGAGCCAGTCCGACATCACCCGCCTGCTCGAAGACTGGGTCGTCGTGCACGTCCGAGAGTCCGATCGTGCATTCGCCCGTTTCGTTCGCGAGAAATCCATCGACGTAACCACGCTGGCCCTGCCGACCGTCGAGTCGCTCAAGTGCTGCGGCTCCCTCGCCATCGACTTCGACGAGCGTTTCGCCGCCGGTGTCGCGGCCTTGCAGTCCGCACGAGGCTGAGCGAGGGGAGGCGGGGCGCCGGATTCCTCGGACGGCCGACCTGCGTCGGGCTCCGTCTGATATCCTCCCACGACGATGGCGCGTATCACCAAGCACGTAAAGAACAAGCTCGCGGCCGGGCTCATCGCCGCTATTCCGATCGGCATCACACTGTTCTTGGTCCTGTACGCCGACAGCATGGTGCAGAAGGTGGTTCACCTGCCCTACCCATTCCTCGGCATCCTGCTCTCCCTGGCGGTGATCTATGGCCTGGGCGTCTTCGTGACCAGCCTGGTGGGACGTTTCTTCCTGCGTACGCTCAACCGCTTGCTCGAAGGCATTCCCGGGCTGCGCGACCTCTACCGAACGTGGAAGCAACTGCTCGTCACGCCCGACCTCGACTCTGGCATGTTCGCGAAGGTCGTGCTCGTGCCCGACGAGACCGGTCAGCACTTTTTTCTGGGCTTCACTAGCGGTCGCCCCATCGCGGCCGACAGCGACCGACTGTGCGTGTTCGTGCCCAACTCTCCCAATCCCATCAGCGGCCGCCTCTACTTCACCCGCATGAGCCGCTGCCAGTTCCTGCCCATCTCGGCGAAGGATGCCTTGACGACCATCGTGTCCAGCGGCAACTACCTGCCGTCGGCACTCGGCAAGCCGATCTCGCCGTCGGTCTAGTCGATGAAGAAGACGAGGTCTCTCGGGCTTCTGCTCGGACTGCTCGGCCTGGGCGCGACGGCCAATGCGGCGGAAGGAACCGGGGTGCTGGTGCTGTGCGAGCCTGGCTTCCCCACCGCCGACTCGACTGCCCCGAGCGACGCGCAGCTCGCCGAGCTGCTGCCCGGCGCCGAGCGGGTGAACGTCGACGGGCTGCCCGCACGCCTTGGGAAGTCCCCGCCCAAGCTCCTGGTGCTGCCCTACGGCTCGGCCTTTCCAGAGCAGACGTGGCCCGCGGTTCGCAGCTTCCTGCAACGGGGGGGCAACCTGCTCGCGGTGGGCGGACGTCCCTTCACCCGCGCGGCGTTTCGCGACGAGACCGGGTGGCACCTGCGCCCCTACGGCGTTCGCTTCGCGCGCGCGCTGAGGATCGACCAGTACCAGGCCACGCCCGGATCGCACGGGCTCGATTTCCTGGCGAACCCAGCGCTACCGTCGGCGTTGCCGCGCTTCGAGTGGGCGTCGTCTCACAGCCTCGTGATTCGCCTGAGCGCGGTCAATCTGGAGAGCCGCGCCGGCTCCGCCGGATCGATCGATGCACGACAGGACACGCTGGTGTGGGGCGCGAAGGACGGCAGCAAGCTGGCCGCGCCCGTGGTGCAGATCGACCACCTGAAGAATGGCTTCGACGGCGGACGCTGGATCTTCGTGAACGCCGATGTGCCGCCTGCGTTCTGGACCGGCCCCGGAAAAGACGTGCTCGCCCGCCTCGCCGAGCGCGCCCTCGAGGGAGCCGAGACGTTCGTGGTGCGGCCCGCGTTGCCGCTCTACGTGGCGGGCGAGAAGGTGCACTTCGAAGTCACCTGGCAAAAAGGCAGGTCTCAGAATCGCCACGCGAAGGTGAAGGTGGCGGTCTTCCCCGAGGCGCGGCCCACGCAGCGGACAGAGCTCGCCATCGCCCTGCCCACGAGGGGAAAGCCCGCGCTGCCGGCGCCACATGAGCCCGGGCTTTACATCGTGGAGGCCGAGCTTGAAGGCAAAACGCGCAACGGCAGGCCCGTGCTCGCCAAGTACCGCTCGGGCTTCTGGATGCGCGACGAGGCGTACCTGCGCTCGGGCCCGCGCCTGTCGGTGGGACGCGACTTCTTCCAGCTCGACGGCAAGCCGCTCGCCGTGGTGGGGACGACGCACATGTCGAGCGACGTGCAGCGTCTCTACTTCGAGCAGCCCAACGTCGCGGTCTGGGACAGCGACCTCGCGCACATCCGGGCGGCCGGGCTGAACATGATCCGAACCGGGTGGTGGACCGGCTGGAGCAAGCTGTGCGACGGCGCCGGCATGCCGCATGAGCGGACGCTGCGCACGCTCGAGGCCTACTTGATGACGGCGCGCAGACACGGCCTGCCGGTTCAGTTCAACTTCTTCGCCTTCGCGCCCGAGGTCCTGGGCGGCGCCAACCCGTACCTCGATCCCGAGGCCGTGCGCCGCCAGCACACGTTGATCGGCAAGGTGGTCGCGCGCTTTCGCGATCTGCCCTTCGTCGCGTGGGATCTGATCAACGAGCCCAGCTTCTCGAACCGCCTTTGGACCACCCGCCCGAATGGCGATGCGTTCGAGCGCGCGCGGTGGAACGCGTGGCTCGCGAAGCGCTATCCGGACAAGGCCGCGCTGGCCGCGCTGTGGAACCTGCCGGAAGCCGCGGTGACGGGCCCCGTGCCCTTGCCCGAGGACGTCGAGTTCTGGGGCCGCGGCGTGTACGCCGGCCGGCCCTCGCTGCGCGCCTACGACTACTTCGTCTTCGCCCAGGAGAGCTTCGCCGATTGGGCCAAGGGGCTTCGGGCGCATATTCGCGCCGCGGGCGCTGGCCAGCCCATCACCATCGGCCAGGACGAGGGCGGCATTCAGGACCGGCTCTCGCCCGCGTACTTCTCGGTCGCGACCGACTTCACCAGCAATCACTCGTGGTGGCAGAACGACGCCTTGCTGTGGGATTCGCTGGCGGCGAAGCAACCGGGGCAGCCGATGCTCGTGCAAGAGACCGGCTTGCAGCGCGAGCTCATGCCCGACGAGATCGCCCGCCGCTCGTTGGACAGCGAGGCCGCCCTGCTGGAGCGCAAGCTCGCCCTGTCGTTCGCGCGGGGCGCGGGGGCGATCCAGTGGCTCTGGCACACCAACTCGTACATGACCGAAAGCAACGAGACGCCCATCGGGGCGGTCCGCCCCGACGGTACCGAGAAACCCGAGGCGCACGTCATGCGCGGGTTCGCGGCGTTCGCCGAGAAGCTTGGGCCGTACTTGCACGACCTCGGCCCCGCGGAGGTCGTGGTGGCGACCTCGCAGGCGGCGCAGTTCTCCGTGTTGGCGGACCTGCAGATCGAGGCCCAGCGCAAGGCCGTGCGTGCGCTCGCGTACCAAGCCCGCGTGCTTCCGGCCGTGATCGCCGAGAATCGACTGTCGTCGCTGGACCGAGCGACGCTGGTCATCCTGCCGTCCGCGCAGCTCATCACCGACCAGGCCTGGCGCACCTTGCTCGCGTACGTCGAGGGCGGCGGCGCCTTGCTGGTCACGGGTCCCGTGGAGCGCGACGAGCACTGGCGGGTGCGGCCGCGTGCGCGCGAGCTTGGGCTTTCTGCCGTGAGCAAGCCGCTCACGTACCACAGCGCCGGGCTCGCGCTGGCCAAGGGCGTCACCTGGCCCCTGTCCTTCGACCAGCAGAAACAGAACCAGCTCGACACACTGGGGTTGCCGGACGGCGCGACCTTGAAGGAGCTTCGCCACGGCAATGGACGCATCTTCTGGGCAGCCGATCCGGTCGAGCTGGCCGAAGGCACCGAGCCCGCCGCCGCGCTCTACCGCCACGTCCTCGGCCAGGTGGGCGTCGCCAGTCGGTTCGAGTTGCAGGCGGACGTCGCGCCCGGTGTGCTGGTCTGCGCGATTCCGCTCGGCGACAACGTCCTTTACCTCGTGGTCTCCGAGCATGCCCGGGATTCCAAGGTCGACCTCGTCGACAAGCCCACCGGCGTGCGCATCGAGCTGACCTTGCCGTCGGAGCGCGCCGCGCTCGCCCTGGTGGACGCCCGGGCGCGCAAGGTGGTCGCGCGCTACGGCTTCTAGGCCACGTACGAATTGCCTAGGGCACCGTCCACGCGGGATCTATAAGCCGGCGTCCTTCGATGACATGGATGCTGCTCGCGGTGCTGTCCGCCGTGTTCCTCGGCCTTTACGACGTGGCCAAGAAGGCGTCCGTGCAGGACAACGCCGTGCTGCCGGTGCTCCTCGCGTGCAGCGCCACCGGCCTCGGCCTGATGCTGCCGCTCGCGCTGCTGTCGTGGTGGGCGCCCGCGCTGGCCGAAGCGCACGGCGTCGGCATTGCCGCCCTATCGGCGGGTCAGCACCTGCTCATCGTCGCCAAGGCTGCCATCGTGACCTTGTCATGGGTGCTGACCTACTTCGCGCTCAAGCACCTGCCCATCTCGTTGGCCGCGCCCATTCGAGCCAGCGCGCCCATGTTCACCTTGCTTGGCGCGGTGCTGATCTTCGGGGAGCGCCCGAGCCTGCGCCAGCTCGGCGGCATCGCGGCCATCCTGGTCGCCTACTGGGTGTTTTCGGTCATCGGTCGCGGCGAGGGGATTCGTTTCTCGCGCAACGCTTGGGTGTGGTCGCTGTTCCTCGGCACCCTCGTGGGAGCGGTGAGCGGCCTTTACGACAAGCACCTGCTCCAGGGCGCCAAGCTGCCCGCGCTGGCGGTGCAGTTCTGGTTCACTGCCTATAGCACCCTCATTCAGGCTGCGATCGTCGCCTTCCTGTGGTGGCCGGCTCGTCGGCGCACGACGCCCTTCCGCTTTCGCGGGTCCATCGTCGCCGTGGGCGCGCTCCTGCTGCTGGCCGACGCGCTCTACTTTCGTTCGCTCGCCATGCCCGGCGCGCTGGTCAGCGTGGTCTCGGCCCTGCGTCGAAGCAACGTGATCCTCAGCTTCGCCGTTGGCGCTTTCCTGTTCGGGGAGAAGAAGCGCGCGCCCAAGGCCGTGGCCCTGGTCGGCGTCCTGGTCGGGATCTTCCTGATCCTGTAACCCTGGGACCGCCGGGCCGTTTCACTTCGTCCGAGCACTGTCGAAGAAGTCGAAGACGTCGGGCATCACCAGCTTGATCATTCCGCCGTGATCCGCGTTCACTTCCTTGTACTGCGCCTTGAAACCGTTCTTGTCGAGCCAGTCGCGCAAGGCCCTGCTCCCCTCCACGGACGGCGTCTGCGTGCCTTCCGTGACGAAGATGAACGTGTCGCGGAGGCTGTCCCAGGGGTAGCCGGTCTCCTGCACGAACGGGCCCGACATGGGGGCCAGGCCTTTCCAGTAGCCCGCGTACTTGCCGCCCAGGTACCAGGTCCCGCCGCTGCCCATCGAATGCCCGAAGAGGAACATCGACGCGCGATCGATCGGGTACTCGGCGAGCACCAGCTCGAGCACGTTGATGACGTCCTTCTCGCTCAGCTCGGCGCTGCGCTCGCTCTCGGCGGTGACCTCGGCCATGAGCTTCGCCGCTTCTTCCGGCTTTCCGAACGGAGACTGCAGCCGCAAGAAGTTTCCATACTGACCCTTGTCACCGAGAGGCGCCACCAGGAGATAGCCATGCTCCTGCGCGAGGGTCAGCATCTGCTTGTTGTTCTGATCCACGTACGAGTTCTCGTCGCTGCCGCTGCCGTGCAGGAACATGGCCAAGGGCAGGCTCGACTTGCCATCCCAGTTGGTCGGAACGTAGAGCCGGTAGGGCTCGTCGGTCTTGGCCTCGGCGAAGTGGTAGGTCCTGTGCTGATCTCCCTTCGCCTGCCATTGCGCCGAGCTTGGGCTGGCCAGCGACTTCGCGAGCTCTTGCGCCGCGGCCATCACGGCCTGCGCGTCGAGCAATGTGCCGAACGCGATGGACCTTCCCGTGCCGCCGTCCGGTCGCCCACCTGTGCCCGTGGCCCCACCGGATCCGCGTCCGGCCTGGCCTCCGCTGCCGATCCGCCCGCCCTCCGCCGCCACTCCACCCGCGCCCCCCGGCGCCTGTCCGGCTTGTCCTCCGCTTGCCGTGGCAAGCCCGGCCTGTCCTCCGGTGCTGGTCCGTCCTCCGCTCGCCACCGGCCCGCCTGCCTGCCCGCCAGCGCCCGACGAACCACCGCCCGCGAGCGTGCCGCCGGCTCCCGTCGCCCCGCCACTTCCTGCCTGGCCGCCGCTGGAGGTGGTTCCACCGGCACCGCCACCCGCGCCGCCCTGTCCCGCTCCGGCCCCGCCCCCGGATCCGCCGTTGCGATTCGAGCCGCCCTCGGCGGTCACGCCCCCCGTGCTGCCACCGCCAGCACTCTGTTGACCGCCGGAATTGCTGCAGCCGCTCGCCGTGATCCCGAGAATCAACGTGAGCAAGACTCCTTTGGACAGGTGTGGCGTCGTCATTGCATGGCTCCCAAGCCGGCAGCGGCGCGCAGCCCGGGAAGTGGTCCAAGAAAGCGACCCTCGGGTGGTCGGTCCCCCGCGGCGCTCAGATTCCCATGTTCGAGAGCGTGACCGAGAGCTGGTCCACGATCTGCACCAACCTGGGGTGCGACGCCTCGAACTCGCGCACGGACGCCGCGAGGCCCTGCACCGCGACCGTCGCTTGTTGAGGTTCCTCGTCCTTCTTCATGGACGCGTGCACGGCGGCTTCGGCGCTGCCGGCGATTTGGCTCGCGCTCTCGGCGTGCGTGTCGGCCAGGGGCCCGACCTCGGTTCGCAGCCCCCGCACCAGCTCGAGAAGCTCTTGCCGGCTCGACTCCGAGAGGTTGGGGTTGTCCTGCAGCATGCTCTCGAGCTTGGCCAAGCGTTCGGCGATCATGGTCTCGAAATTGTACTGCGCGCGTGCAGGGGCCGCCACCAGCCGCGTGGCGCTGCCGGCCGTTCCGCCGAGGGATCTCGCGATCCTCGCGCCATGGTCGGGCTCTCCCATCCGGGTCGGCATGACTGATGTTGACAGGTGCTCGCTCAGGGCGGAAAGTGCCGCAAAATACACGCGAGGTTGTCGATGAATTTTCTAGAGCGTTTGGCCACCGAGACGAAGAAGGCAGGCAAGTCGATCGTTTTCCCCGAAGGCAAGGACACCAACATCCTGCACGCCGCTTGGCGGCTGAAGAAGGAAGGGCTGCTCGCCCGGGTGGGCGTCATCGGCACGCGCGCCGAGCTGGACGCGGCCAACACCTTCGGCGGCGATCTGTCCATCCTGGAATGCATCGACGTGGCCACCGACAGCCAATTCGAGACCTACGCCGCGACCTACTGCGAGCTGCGCAAGCACAAGGGCCTGACCCTCGACGAGGCACGCGCCAAGATCAAGAAGACCAACTATTACGGCGCCTTGTGCGTGAACGCCGGCCGCTTCGACGGCATGGTGGCGGGCATCAACTCGGACACCAAGCCCTTCCTTCCGGCCTTCGAGATCATCAAGGTCGCGCCCGGCTTGGCCAAGGCGTCCAGCATGTTCTTCGAGGTGTTCCCGGACAAGGTCCTGTTCTACGCCGACTGCGGAATGATCCAGGATCCGAGCGAGGACGACCTGGCCGACATCGCGCTCGCCACCGCCGTCACGGCGAAGCAGTTCTGGCACGACCCGCGCGTGGCCTTGCTTTCCTACTCGACCCGCGGCAGTGCCAAGCACGCCCTGGTGGATAAGGTCCGCAACGCCACCGCCAAGGCCAAGGCCAAGGCGGCCGAGCAGAAGATGGACGTGGCCATCGACGGCGAGCTTCAGTTCGACGCCGCCTTCGTCCCGGCGGTGACCAAGAAGAAGGCGCCCGACTCGCCGTTCGTTTCGGGTCCAGCCAACGTCTTCGTCTTCCCCGACCTCAATGCAGGCAACATCGCCTACAAGATCACCGAGCGCCTGGGCGGTGCCATGGCCTTGGGCCCGATCTTCCAGGGCCTGAGAAAGCCAGTGAACGACCTGTCCCGCGGCGCCAAGGTCGACGACATCGTCAACGTCGCGCTGATCACCGCGATTCAGTCGATCAAGTAGCCGCCTGCGTTCCAGCCGACTTCGTGGCCCCCGTCACAGGGGGCCCAAGCTGGGCTTGTGTGCACCGTTGACGCGTCGGTATGCATGCGCGATCGTCCGCCGACCCAAACTCTCGAGGAGGTAGGCCATGAAGGACCGTTGCATGCGTTTCTCGCTACCGTTCATGCTGCTCGTGCTCGCCCAGGCTCTCGTCGGCTGCGCATCCGTGCAAGTCCGGCAGGCCCCGCTGGCCAGCGTTCATAAGGCCGCGATTGTGGCCTTTGGATACTCGGTCGATCTGTCCACCGAGAACGACACCGGCTCCTCGATCGGCGACATCGTCAATGCCAGCAAGGCCGCGGCCGAGGCGTCGGATCCGGAGACGCGCGAGAAGGTGCCGAGGGCCGCATACGACGCCCTCTCGAAGAAGGTTGGCGAGAACCTGCGCTGGACCATGCTGACGGCCCAGGAGGTCGGGGCCAATGCCGAGGTCCAACAGATCGCCAGCTCGATCAAGGTGTTCGCTGACAGCTCCGCCATCACGGGAGTCATGCATCCCTACCAGGCGGACAAGCTCACGCCAGCACAGCGCAAGGATCTCATGGCCAAGTTGGGCGTGGATGCTCTCATGGTCGCGGACGTGAGGATCAGGTGCGGCGGCACCTCGGGTCTCGCCCTGGGCGGAATGGGCAAAGTCACGAAGTACCCACAGGCCTCCATCATTGTCACGGTGTTTGGAGCGCAGGACGACGAGCCCATCTGGCGGGACCGGATGGCGACGGGCGACAAGGCCAGCACCGGCATCGCCAGCGCCATGGGTATCCAGGTCGACGAGACCCGCGATGCTGCCCTGGCCGAGGCCACCGGGCTCGCGCTGGACAAGTTGATGGCGCGCTACCACGAGCAGGCCGGGGCGCCCGCCGCCAAGTAGCTAGAGCTTGTCGGGAAATTGCGAGCCGCCCGAAGGGCCGGCCCGCGGATCGCGGGCCGCGTGGGGGTGAGCGTGAGGGTGAGCGAGTTCGTGGGCGGTACGCGGG
>CAZYFU010000087.1:0-26966 GCA_964647025.1 uncultured Myxococcales bacterium
CGACCGCCGGATGGCCGCGTGATCACCGGTGTTTCAAACCGTTCGGTGCTCTAGTACGCGAACCGGCGGACCGACACGTTCATCACCAGGCCGAGCGCGATCATGACGGTGAGCGCGCTCGATCCGCCGTAGCTGATGAGCGGCAAGGTCACGCCGACCACCGGCAAAAGGCCCGTGACCATGCCGATGTTGACCGTGATCTGCCAGAAGAGCATCGAAGCCACGCCCACGCACACCGTGATGCCGAAGCGGTCCCTCGCCTCACGTCCGATTTTGAGGACCCACAGCACCAACAGCCCGTACGCGATCAGCACAGCGACACAGCCGATGAAACCCCACTCCTCCGCCCAAACCGCGAACGGGAAGTCGGTCCAGAGGGCGGGCAGCGAACGCAGGCGAATCTGCGTGCCCTGCAAGAAGCCCTTGCCGATGAATCGGCCCGAGCCCACGGCGTTCATGGCCTGACGCGGCTGCCACGCGGTGGCGGGGTCGAGCGCCGGATTGATGAAGGCGAGCACGCGGTTCCGCTGGTAGTCGTGCAGGGCGTACTCCCAGAGCGGCGCGATGGCGAGCACGCAGGCCACGACGATGCCGCCCAAGGTCTTCATGCGCAGGCGTGCGATGACGACCACAGTCGCGGAGATCAAGCCGATGATGAGCGCGGTGCCGAGATCGGGCTGGGCGGCGATGAGCAGCAAAGGAAGCCCGGCGAGGAACAGCGGGACCAAGATGTGCCGCAAGGTGCGACCGTCGAGTGCAGGCGTGTCGTGGATGTACTTGGCCAGCGCGACGATGGTGAGGACCTTCATCAGCTCGGACGGTTGCAGGTGGAAGGCGCCGAGATCGAACCAGCGTCTGGAGCCGCTCACCACCTTGCCGTGGACGAGGACCGCCACCAACAGCGCGACACCGAACCCGTATAGAAGGTAGCTGATGCGGCAGATGATGCGATAGTCGAAGCTCGCCACTGCGAGGAACAGCAGCGATCCTCCTGCGAGCCAAGAGAGCTGTTGCGCGAACAGGTTGAACTGCCGTTCACGAACGGCGCTCCACAGGTTGAGCAATCCGAGCGAGAAACAGATCGCGGCCGCGATGGTGAGGGTCCAATCGAACCGGAAACGGAGCTTTCGCCAAGAGACTCTGGGCATTTATCGATCTTCCGTCGGCCCCATGGGGTGGGGACGTTCATCGTGGCGCTGGCTGGGCCTAGGGGGGGCACTCTCCGGCTTGTCGGCGGTCGCGCTCAGGCGGCGCTCGCCCTTGCGGGAAACCTTCGGCGGGTTGCGCTCTTCGGGGGGCACCACGCTGTCGAAGTAGTTCTCGACGATCTCGGCTGCGACCGGCGCCGCGACAGCGCCGCCGTGGCCGCCGTGCTCGACCAGAACCGCGAAGGCGATGCGTGGCTTTGCTGCTGGCGCGAAACCCGCGAACCAGGCGTGGTCGACGCGCTCGTAGGGCAGGGGCGGCTCGTCACCGCCACGTCGGCCGCCCTGGAAGACTTGCGCGGTACCGGTCTTGCCGGCGATCTCGATGTGGTGCGGCCTTGCCTTGTAGGCCGTGCCCTTCGAGTCGTAGACGACCCCCAAGAGCGCCCGCCTCAGGTAGGCGAGGGCGTCGGGCGAGATGGACACCTCGCGGCGGATGCGCGGCGGGAACTCCTCGATGACCTGGCCGGTAGGCGACTCGACTTTCTCGACCAGCTGGGGCAGCCACAGCTTTCCATCGGTGGCAATGGCGGCATACAGGAGCGCCATCTGCAGGACCGTGGCGCGCGTGGCGCCTTCGCCGATCGCGGTGTTGAGGGCGTGCCCGATGGAGAATCCTTCGTTCCGAGGATCGGTGGCGGCCTTGGCCCGGTGCCACTCTTCGGTCGGGATGAAGCCACCCTGTTCGCCGTTCAGGCCAAGTCCGGTCGGTGCACCGAGGCCGAAGTCGGTGGCGTACTTGGCCATGCGGTTCATCATGCCTGGGCGGCCACCCAGGTCGTAGAAGAAGACGTTGCAACTTTGCACGATGGCGTCGTACAGGTTCACCGTCTTGTGGGCCTTGGTGCAGCGGAAACGTCGACGGCCGATCTTGATGAAGCCCCCGCACTTGACCTTGTCCTCGGGAACGATGACCTTCTCTTCGAGACCCGCCAAGGCGGTGATCGCCTTGAAGGTCGAGCCCGGGTTGAAGGTATCCGACAGGGCCTTGTCGCGGAACGGGCGTAACCTGTCGCTCAGCACGCGAGCGATGTTTTCGTGCGAAACGCCACCTGACATCATGTTGGGGTCGAACGCCGGCTTGGACGCGATGGCCAAGATGCGACCGGTGTTCACGTCGACGACGACCGCAGCCGCCGAGCGCACGGGCCTGAGCGCTCGCTCGACGATCTTTTGCACGTCGAGGTCCATGGTCAGGATCACGTTGTTGCCCGGCGAGGGCGGCTTCATCACCGGGCCGTCGGTGACCAGATCCGCGATGCGCACGTCGGTGCGGCGGACGCCTCGGCGGTTGACTACGACTTTCTCGAAGCCTTTCTTGCCGCGAAGGTAGGGCTCGAACTGACGCTCGATGCCGGTACGGCCGATGTTGTCGCCGGACTGGTAGCCGTCGTCCTTCTTGGTCTTGAGCTCGTCGGCAGAGACCTCGTTCAGGTAGCCGATGGCATGCGCCGCCGTGTTGCCGTTGGGGTAGTGACGCCGGGGGACCGACACGATGTGGATGCCCGGCTTGTCGAGCGACGTCTCGAGCTGGGCCATGATGTCGCGGTTCACGTTCTGCGCCATCACCAGCGTGCGATCCTTGCCCTTGGTGCCCTCGGCCTTGATGTTCTCCCACGTCGGGAACCGTTCGAGATCGGGGCCGAGCAGCGCGCGCAGGTTGTCGTACGACTCGCGTGTGAGTTGCGAGGGTAGGACCTCGATGTTGTACGACGGGATCATGGTCGCCAGCACGCGCCCCTTGTGGTCGCGGATCTGGCCGCGCTGGGCATGCAGGGGATTCGTGCGGATGATGTTCTCGGCGGTCAGGCGGTAGTAGGTGTCACCCTCGATGACCTGGAGATAGAACAGGCGCGCGGCCAACCCGAGGAACGCGATGACGACGGCCAACGACAGGAATTGGCTGCGATGGCGTATCTCCGGAAGCTCGGCGTCTTGTCCTGCAATTTCCATCGGCGGCGACAAGGCGGGACCTCTCAGCGTTGAGGAAGGCCTTGCCCGAGGGCGCGCGCGCGACGGCGTGCCAGACCCACCCTGAGTAGCGCCGGGTCGAGGCGGCCATCCAGACGTGCCAGCAGCCAAAGCACGGGCGGGCCGAACGCGGCGGTCAGCAAGGACTCGAGCGGCGCCTGGCCGAGACCGCCGTAACCACTCTCGGGACTTATCTGCGCCCGCACGACCACGATCAGGAAGGCCGCGATCATACTGGCGACGAACGAGACCGCGGCTTTCAGCACGACCCCACGCACCGCGAGTCTCCACGCCAGCGCGCGGGCTATCAGCGCCATGGTCAGGAAGACGAAGGCGTGCACGCCGCGGGGTGCGCCGGACACCAGGTCGAACAGGTAGCCCATGCAGAAGCCGACCATCGCGGCCGCGCCAGGGGCCCACTTCAGGGGCGCCATCCCGACGTAGAGCACCACCAGCAGCCCGAGGCTGGGCGTGACCAAGTGCACGGGCGAGAACTCCATGACCGTCGACTGCAAGAGCAGCAGGAGTAGACCGACGAAGAGCGTGGCAATGGAACGCATCAGCGATACACCGTGAGCCCGTGGGCGGATTGCAGGGGTTTCTTCGAGCCCGATTCCGGATCGGGCGCGGGTGGCGGTGCGACCACGACCAGCACCTCCGACAGGCGGCCGAAGTCCACGTCGGGCGTGACCTCGATGTCTTGGGTGAGCCCGGCCGAATTCTTCACCAACTTGCTGATGCGTCCGACCGGGAGGTCGCGAGGGAATCCGCCGAGACCACTCGTGACGACGACGTCGCCTTCCTTGGCCTGCTCGCCTTGCATGAGGTACTCGATGGCGCAGCGGTAGCCGTTCTCACCGGGCTTGCCCTTCAAGATGCCACGACCGCCCGAGCGCGGCAGAACCACGTCGATGGCCGAGCGCGGATCCACGGACAGCAAGATGTCCGAGGTCTCGCCCGCCGTGCGGTTGATCCGGCCGACGACACCCTCGCTGGTGATGACCGGCATTCCGCGCTGGACCAATGCCTCCCCGCGATCGAGCTGGATGCGCGCAACGCGGAAATAGGGCGACACGTCGATGGCGATCACGCGCGCTACCAGGGTTTCCGCGGTTACGGCGTTGCGCAGCCCGAGCAGACGCTGGTAGCGCACGCTCTCGGAGCCGGCACGCTTGGCTTCGAGTAGCTCGGTGCGCAAGCGGGCGTTCTCCGCGCGAAGCACCTCGTTCTGGGCTCGCACGTGAACCAGATCCACGTAGCGACCGGCGAAGCGGCCGATGCTTCGGGCCAGCGTGGCGAACGCCGATTGCACCGGCGACACCAGGGTCAGCACGCCACGGTCGAGCGGCGACAGATACTCCGGCGAACGCGCGCTCTGCCGAAGCAGGAACAGCGACGCGACGAAGGCCGCCGTGACGATCACGACCTCGCGGACTCTCTGCCTGTGCCCGGTGGGAAACATCGTTTCGGATAGCGAATCTACGGCCCGAAATCCGGGCAATCCACAGGAAACCTAATCAGGGCAGCGCAACTTCCTTGAGCAGCGCCAGCTCATCCAGGGCGCGGCCGGTGCCCAACACGACCGCGCATTCGGGCGAGTCCGAGACCATGACCGGAAGTCCTGTCTCTTCCCGCAGAAGCACGTCGAGGTTGCGCAGCAGCGAGCCGCCACCAGTGAGCACGATGCCGCGGTCGACGATGTCGGCGGCCAACTCGGGCGGGGTGCGCTCGAGGACGGACTTCACGGCTTCGACGATGGCGCCCACGGGCTCGGCGAGGGCTTCGCGGATCTCGTCGCTGGTCACCACGATGGTCTTGGGGACGCCGGCGATGAGGTCGCGTCCCTTGATCTCCATGGACTCGACTTCGTCGAGCTTGTACGCATTGCCGATCTGCTTCTTGACCAGCTCGGCGGTGCGCTCGCCGATGAGCAAGCTGTACTTGCGGCGAATGTACGCGACCACGGCCTCGTCAAGCTTGTCGCCAGCCATGCGGATCGAGCGCGCGGCCACGATGCCGGACAGGGAGATCACGGCCACCTCGGTGGTGCCACCGCCGATGTCGACGATCATGTTGCCCGACGGCTCGGTGACCGGCAGGCCCGCGCCGATGGCGGCGGCCATGGGCTCTTCGACCAGGTAGACTTCTCGCGCGCCAGCGGCCAGCGCGGAATCGCGCACGGCGCGCTTCTCGACTTCGGTGATCCCCGACGGAACGCCGATGATGATGCGGGGTTTGACCAGCGTCTGGCGGTTGTGCACTCGCGTGATGAAGTAGCGGAGCATCGCCTCCGTCACTTCGAAGTCCGCGATCACGCCATCCTTCATGGGGCGGACGGCCGCGATGTTGCCGGGGGTGCGGCCCAGCATCTCCTTGGCCTGCTTGCCCACGGCGAGCACCTTCTTGGTGCCGTTGCCGGCGCGTTGTACCGCCACGACCGACGGCTCGTTCGAGACGATGCCCTTGCCTCGTACAAACGTCAGCGTCGTCGCCGTACCGAGATCGATGGCGAGGTCATTAGAAAAGAGCCCGTAGACCCAGTCGAGTAGCATGTGTTGCACGGGGCAAAAGGCGTGCCGTACGCGTTCGGCCCGAAGACGCCCCTATTATCACACAGTTGATCGATCCGCTACGAAGGATCGTGGAGGATCGGCGGAAGTTGCGCATGCGCTGCCCCCCACGGGGCGAGGCGTGTTCGCATTACCACTCCCATCTTTCAAACTCCGTGATAGATTGCCGCACCTTTTGAAGGTAAACGGCTTTTAGGACCCGTCAACGGAGGAACTAGTTTCATGCTCGAGCAGATGCGTCAACAGTCACGGTCGCTGCTCATCTACGTGCTGTTTGGCATCGTGATCGCAGTCTTCATCATCAACTTCGGGCCCCAGTCTCCGAGCGGCTGCAATGGCGACAAGGGTGCGGAGTCGAGCCTCGAGGGGGCCAAGATCAACGGTCGCGTGCTGACCCGCCAGGACTTCATGTTCGGGTTGATGATGGTGGGCGTGCAGAACATTCCCCCGCAGCGAGCGAAGATGATGCGTCTCCACGAGACCGTGATGGACATGCTCATCGACCGCGAGATCCTCGCTGGCGAGGCCGAGCGCGCCGGGTTTCGGGTCACCGACGAAGAGGTCGAGGACTTCCTGGCCGAGGCGAAGATCATGGGACTCGGCCGAGAGCAGAAGGCGAGCGTCTTCGAGGACGGCGGCAAGTTCTCGTACGAGAATTTCCGCAAGTTCGTGCAGTACCAGATGGGGATGACGCCGCGCTCGTTCATAGAGGAGCAGAAGCGTGAGCTCCTGGCCGCCAAGATGCGCAATGCTTTGCGCGCCGGCGTGGCCGTGTCGCCCGTGGAGGTCAAGGACGAGTGGGTGCGCCAGGCGAACCAGGTCAACGTCGAGTACCTGCGTTTTCCCACCCACCGCTACGACAACGAGCTCGAGCTCAAGCCGGAAGAGATCGCGAAGTACGCCGCGGCCAACGAAGAAGCTTTGAAGAAGCTCTACGACGAGCGCAAGGCGGCCTTCTACGAGAATCAGCCGAAGCAGCGCCAGCTGCGCCAGATCCTCGTGAAGCTGGATGCCCAGCCTACCGAGACCGACGATGCGAATGCCAAGAAGAAGGCGGAGGCGCTCGCCGCGCGTATCGCCAAGGGCGAGCCGTTCGCCAAGGTGGCCAAGGCGTCGTCCGACGACATCCGCACCAAGCCCCGTGGCGGCGACCTCGGCTGGCAGCGCGCCGGTTCCGCGGTCATCGACCCCGCGGTGGACGCCAAGATCGCCGCTGCCAAGGACGGCGAGCTGGTGGGCCCGATCAAGACGACGAGCGGGTACGTCCTCGCGGTCTCCGAGGGCACGCGCGAGGGGACGATCGCCTTCGACGCGGCGAAGCTCGAATTGGCTGAGAGCAGGCTTCGCGAAGAGAAGAGCAAGGCCCAGGCGAAGTCCGAGGCCGATGCGGCCCTCGCGAAGATCAATGCGTCGCCCGACAAGAGCCTGAAGGATCTCTATCCGGCGGCTGACGACGCAGACTCGAACAAGGCCAAGGCCAGCGTGGAAGCCCAAGAAACCGGACTGTTCTCGCGCCGAGGTTCCACCGTGGCTGCCATCGGCAAGGCACCGGTGTTGGCGGACGCCATCTTCAAGCTCACCAAGGAAGCCCCTGTCGCGGGCCCCATCGAGGAGCTGGGCAGCTTCATCGTGGTGAAGCTGAAGGAACGCAAGGAGCCCGACATGGCCGAGTTCGAGAAGAACAAGACCGGCTTGGTCGAGGACGCGGCGAAGCGCAAGGGCAGCCTGGTGGTGATGGAGTGGGCGCTGGAACGGTGCCGTGAGGCACGCGACGCCAAGCGCATCCAGGTGAACAACGACGTGCTCCGCTACGAAGGTGGTCCCGAGGGCGCCATCAGCTACGAGCCCTGCTCGCCGCCGCAATTCTAGGCCGCGATGACCGAGCCGGTTGGTCGGTCTTTCGAGGCAGGCCGCCGGCGGCCGCGCTGGATGACCTTTGTCACGGTGCTGATGTTCCTCGTCGGGGCGAATGCCTTCGTCGAGAGCCTCGATGATCTGCACCGTCTCGCGGCTGGCAAGCGGCGAAGCCTGACCAGTCTGGATGACCTGACCAATCCGCAGAGCGACGCGATCTTGCGCGGGCAGGTGGTCCTCGACAACGAGCTGTTTCGCACGAGTCCCAGGGTCATGGCGGTGCAACGGAGCGGTCGTGCGATCTTGGGCTTGATCTACCTGTTCGCGGTCGCCGCGGTGGTTACGCGGGACGCCCGGGGACGGCGCGTCTGCATGCTAGCCAACTGGCTCGGCTTCGCGTGGTCAGTGGCGAACGCGGCCTTCTTGCTGTTGTGGGTGCGCAGGGTCTTGCCCTCGGTTCTGCCGGCGATGATGCAGACCTTGAGCGAGGACGCCGTGCGCCTCGGGCGGGCCGGTCCCCCTGCAGAGCTTCTGGCCAAGCAGCTCGTCTATGGACCGGTGGCCTTCTGCGGGTTGGGCATGGTGTCGAGCCTGGTTCTGCTGGCATACTTTGCCGGGCGGCGCATGCGGTGGTTCTACGAACAATCGGGGCAGGTCCATGGCTGAAAGCGAAGGTGCGTTCCGGCTGACTTTCGTGCAGGGGCGAGGTCTGCTCAGCCTGGCCGGTCGCGACTTCGAGGGCTTGGGACAGGTCGATGCTCTCGAGCTCGAGATCCCCAACTTGCGTTTCCCATTCGATCTGTCGGGTGGCGTGGCGCGTTTCAAGAATCGACGACTGCATCTGCGCGAGCTCTCGTTGTTCGTCGGCACGCGGGAGCTCTCGGGCTTTCTCGCCCGGGCGCCGCTCGCGGACTTCGGCATCTTGAACCCGCATGTCTCCATCGAAGGCACGCGGCTCACGCTCCGTGTTCGGGTCGTCCTCGGCGGCCGCGAGGTCGAGGTGACGGCCCTGGCCGCCATCGCCCCGTGCCCGCCACGAAGCGCGACCTTGTGCATCTACGGTGTGCGCTGCTACGGTTTTCTGCCGATCCCCGCACCGCTGGTGGTGACCGCGCTGTTTTCCGCGCTCGGCGCCGAGTCGCCTGCCAACCGGGACGCCTCGGCCGACCTGGTGCTGGCCCCGTTGATCCAGGTTCGCAGCGCCGCGGAGGTCAGAATCGACGTCTGCGAGCTCGCCATGCTTGCCATCTTGCCCATGCACGGATGGCGACTGCCGCAGCGCTCGCAGGTTCAGATCCGGGTCGCTGGCGGTGGCGCACAGGCGACACGCATCCCGTTCGTGTTTTCCGAGGTCGATCCCATGGCGTCGGCAGACCCTCTGCTGGGCGAGGACGTGATTCCGGCGGTGCTCGCCATGCGCGATTTCGGGATTCGTGCCGAGCCCATCGAAGAGGCGCTCGCGCGCGGGGACATCGGCTCGGCGCTCGCTCAGCTGCGCGCGCTCGGCCCGCTCGAAGCCGGTGACAAGGTCGGCACGCGCAGGCTCTTGCAGGTGCTTGTTGCGGCGCAAGACACCCTGCCCGAGGCGGGTGAGGTGGCGCAAGCAGCCCTCGCGCGCTGGCCGAGTTTCGCGCCCGCCGTACTCGCGCTGGCCGTGCTTGCGAGTGAGCGCGGCCAGCCGGAGGAGGCGGCAGGCTTCTACGAACGCCTGGCCACGCTTTCCGCTGCACAGGGCAGAGGCGACGACGAGAGCTGCGCGTTGCTCGCGGCAGCGCGGCAGTACGCCCGGGCTGGTGAGTCCGACCGGGCGTTGGCGCTGCTCGAACACGCGCTCGCCCACCGCCTGCGGCCGGTGGCTCGGGCACGAATCATGAAGCGCGCTGTCGCCGGCGACTGGGACGGGATCGTCGCCGCGATCGCCGACGAGGCAGGTGCCGACGCTCCAGATGCGCGCGACGAAGTGGCCGAGGTGCTGGAGCTGGCACGTCAGGGCAGCTCGGTGGGCGACGCCGTGCTCGTCGCCCAGGCCGCCGAGTCTCTCGAAGCCCTGCTGGCCCGCGAGCAGTGGCCGGAGAGCTCCTTGTCCCGGGCCGAGGCCGACTACGAGATGGGGTTGCTCCGGCTGTCGCTCGACGACGACGAGGCGGCGTCGCAGTGGTTTGCCGCGAGCATCGAAGGCGACGCCGCGGGGCCCATCGCCGCTGCGGCTTGGCGTGCGCTCGCCGAGCTCCTTCACCGACGTCGCGAGCTTGCCCAGGAGGCACAAGCGCTGGTCGGTTGGGCCAGCGACGGCCGCGTGGCGGAGACCGCGACCGAGAAGGTCAGGCACCTCGTCGACGCGGCGACGATCGCTGCACGGCACCTGGAGGCGCCCGCGGACGCCGCTTCCTACCTGGAGATGGCCTTGACCCTCTCGCCCGCCGACGGCACGGTCTTGTCGGCGCTCGAGCACCTAGCCCAGCAGACCGGCGATCCATCGACTGTCGCGGCCATCCTGCGTCGGCACTTGCGCGACAGCCGTCCCGATCAAGGCAAGGCCATCCTGCGCTTGCTCATCCGGTTGCTCGCAGAGCGCGACGACCATCCGGATGACCTCGATGCGGCCAGGGACGCGTGCGCGGTGTTGCTCGAGCTGTCGCCGGAAGATGAAGAAGCGGCCTACTTCCAGGCCCGACTCGCCTGGAAGGCGGGTGACCGCGCGACCGCGGCGGCCGGATACCTCGGTGCGATCCAGGCCAAGACTTTGACCGGGCCGCAATTGGCCGAGGCGCGCTTGCGTACCGCCCAGGTCTTGCTTGCCGAGGGGCAGCGCGGCGAGGCCGGTCTGCACCTGGCGTTGGGACTGGCTTTCGAGCCGAAGGGCGCCCGGCTCGACGTGCTCACGGAAGCGCTGCACGCCTTTGGTGAGGACGACAAGCTGTCGTCCCTGCTCGCCCAACGGGAGGCTGTCCTTGGCGACGACAAGTCGCGCGTCGCGATCAAGCAGTCCTTGGCCGAGGCCGCGGAAAGCCGAGGCGATCTGGCCGAGGCAGAGGTCCTGTACCGCAGCCTTCACGACACGGCGCCTGCCGAGGTCGACTGGATCGAGCGTCTAGCCTCTATTTCCCGGCGACAGGCCCGCAGCGAAGACCTGCGCGGCTGGCTCGAGAAGCTGTGGACGCTGGTGGACGGCGACGATCTCCCGCCCTCGCGGCCGATCGACGTCATCGGCCTCGGGCTGGAATTGGCGGAGCTGTGCGCCCGAGACACCGGCGGCAAAGATCGCGCCGAGGCCATCCTGCGGCGGCTCTCCGAGATCGCGCCACCGTCGACGAGACTGCTCGATCTGCTGCATGGCTTGCTGCTCGACCGGGGCGACTTCGATCAGGCGGCGAAGGTGTTCGCACCGCGGCTGTCGCTCACCCCCGCGGAGGAGGTGCCCGCGTTGTTGTTGGCGAAGGCGCGCATGTGCCTCGCGAAGCCAGATGGCCTGCGGCCCGCGCTGGCGATGCTGCAGGGCTTTGCGGTGGACGTGCTTTGCGACGAGGTGCTTGGGCTGCGCGTGGATTTGGCGGAGAGGGCAGGGGACGTGGTGGATGCCGTGCTCTGTCTCGAGCACATGCGAGGCAAGGCCAAGGAGAGCGAGCGGGCCGGGCTGACCAGGCGGCTGGCAGATCTCGTCTCGCAGCCAGCGACGGCGAAGGAGGTCTCGGTCGGCATCCTCGAAAGGCTGCAGGCAGAGCTGCCGGACAACCTCTTCCTGGCCAAGGCCCTCTTCGATGTCTACGGCCGGCTGCCCGCGAACGAGCGAATCCGCGCATGGCAAGATCTCTTGGGCAAAGTCCCGGCCTTGCCCGATAGCTATCGAGCGCGGCTGCAGATCGCCTTGTGTGAAGCTGCCGAGCAATCGGGCGACATACCGTCGGCCGAGCAGCTGCTCGCCGAAGCGATTCGGCTGGATTCTTCGGCGGAGGCGCGTGCGGAGCAGCGGGTCGCACACGCACGTCTGCTCGTCGCACGCGGGGACATCGCGCAGGCCGAGGACAACCTTCGGGAAGCGTTGTCGATCAAGTCGGACTCGGCGAGCGCCTTGGCCCTGACGGCCGAGCTCGCCTATCGAGCGCAGGATTGGGAGCGTGCGCGCCAGGCGTATGTGTTGCTCGCGAAGGTGCCGGCCGGCTCGTCTGCCGTGCCCGCCAAGCTGT
This sequence comes from uncultured Myxococcales bacterium, assembly GCA_964647025.1. Taxonomy (GTDB): domain Bacteria; phylum Myxococcota_A; class Polyangia; order Fen-1088; family Fen-1088; genus Fen-1118. The sequence goes on from CAZYFU010000087.1 coordinate 11,785, forward strand.
TGGCATTGCGGCGGGCCGAGCTGTCCGAGATGTTCGGCGAGCACGGCGAGGCAGAGGCCGCCTATCGCGAGGTCGTGGCGCTCGATTCCCACGATGACGGGGCCCGCGAGGCTTTGGCCGGTTTTGCTCTCGCGCGAGGCGAGCTGGCCGAGGCGGCGCTGCATCTGCAAGAGGTCGTGCGCCTTTTGCCCAAGGACGCCGTTGATCGCTTGACCCGGGCTCGCCAGCACCTCGGCCAAGTCTACCTTGGGCTCGGCGATTTGCAGGCGGCGCGACAGAACCTCGAGCTGGCGCTGGCCAGTGATCCCGATCGCCCCTCCACTCTCGAGATCCTGACCGCGACCTACGAGAAGGTGGGGCTCCACCGCGAAGCCGCGGCCATGTGCGAGCGCCTGTCACGGGTGCTCAGCGATCCCGCGAAGAAGGCCGAGGCGCTCTATCGCAAAGGCGAGATCCTACGCGTCTCGCTGGAAGACGAGGAGAGCGCGACCGATGCATATCTGCGCGCGTCCGATCTGGACCCGAGCTTCGCTCCCAACCTGGCCCGGCTGGTTTGTTACTACTGGTCGCGCGGCGATTTGACCAGCATCGTCGACGTCGGAGCCGATTTGGTGCGGGCGGGACCGTCGCCGAAGGTGGATCGGCAAGACGTGGGGTTGTTGGTGGCCATCGCGGCGCTGCTCGCGCGCGGTGACGAGGCGCTGGCGCAGAGCGCGCTCGAGTCCCCGCTGTTCGGGGGGCCGGTCCCTGCCGATCTCGCGGTAGCTCGGCTCGCTGAGCTGGTAGGCCGCGTGGCGCGCGGGGAGAGCGCCTCGCTCGACCGCGTGCTCGGCTTCCTGTGTTCGACCATCCGAGGTGGCTTCGAAGGCGAGCTGCGCGGCGCCGCCTTCCGAGCCGCTACGGCCGAGCCATCGGAGCCGGCCGTTTGCATGCTGCTCGGTCGTCTTTTCGAGCGGCGCGGGCAAGCGGCCTTGGCACGGTCGGCTTACAGCGTGTCCCATTTCATCGATCCGAGCCTTGGTGCCGGCCGGCCACTCGGGGAGCTTGGTGACGAGACCAAGCCTCGGACCGAGGCGCTTGCCCTCGGCGGTGACGCCGTACACCCCTCGGCCCAAGGCCCCTTGCGCAAGGTCCTGCAACACCTCGCCGTCGCGCTGGTCAATCCCGGCTCGTCAGCCGAGGTCGCGGCAGAGCCGCTGCAGCCGGAGACGGCGGTGATCTGCGAGAAGCTGCAGCAGGAGCTCTCGGCGCCGACAATTCCCTTCGTGTCCCACGGCGAGGGGACCGAAGTGACCCTCTCGGCCACGCAGCCCTTGCGCATCCTGATCGGTCGTCGTGCCGAGTCTTTCCCGCCCGAGGAGCTGCGCTTCTTCGTGGCGCGCGTGCTCGAACAGGCCCGCGCCGGGACGTTGGCTCTGCTGCGAATGTCCCAGGAGAATCTGCAGGGAATGCTGCAAGCGGTGCTTCGCTTTGCCGGCGCGCCGGGCACGCCTTTCGACATCGCTGGCGAGGCGGCCGACGCGAGCACGGCGCTTTGGATCGAGCGGCTGCGGCAACCGGAGGTCTCGGCGCTGATTCCCTTGGCCCGGATCAAAGACGACCTCATCGAGCATGCTCGGCAGGCCCTTGCCAGCCCGCCCGAGATCGAAGTCTACATTCGCGGTTGCCGTTACACCGCGGACCGCATCGGGCTGTTGGCGTCGGGCAAGCCGCTCTCCGTGCTGCGGGCGCTCGCCGGCTCTGCCAAGGACGCCGTAGGCGCCATCGAGGCCGCATCGGTCGCGCAGCGCCAAGAGCTGATGCGCGGGTCGCAGGCGCTGCGCGAGCTGGTCGCCTTCATGCTGTCGGAAGAGTACGCGGCCCTGGTCGCGGGGTAGACCGGCGCGGGTATGGGGCTGGCTTTGTGCAGCCGACCGGAAACTCACCTCCGCTTCGGACATCCAAGTTGCGGAGGGAAGCTTGCGTCGATCGCAGCGCGTATACATCTTCCTTACCGCACTGTTCGTGGCGGCGTTGATCGCGGGGGACTTCATCGGCGGCAAATTCTTCTCGTTTGCCGGACGCAGCTTCTCGGCGGGCATCATTCCTTTTCCGCTGACCTTCGTGCTGACCGACGTCGTGAACGAGTTCTACGGCAAAGCAGGGGCGCGGCGCTTGACGCTTGCAGGGTTTCTGGCTGCGCTGTTCGTCTGGCTGATGGTCAGTCTGGCATTGCTGCTGCCGACCACAAGTGACTCGCCGATCTCGGATCAGGTCTTCCGAAGCGCCTTCGGCACGTCCGCAAGGCTTTACGTCGCATCGTTGACGGCGTACTTGATCGGACAATTCCTCGACATCGCTGTCTTCCAGGTGTTCCGTCGACTCACCGGCGGTCGGCTGCTGTGGTTGCGCTCGACCGGATCCACGGTGCTTTCGCAGGCGATCGATAGCTTGTCGGTCAGCTTCATCTTCTTGGCCGGCGCCCGCCCGATTGGTTTCATCGTTTCGAACGCCGCCAACAACTACGTCGGCAAGCTGGCGATGGCGGTGATGCTCACTCCGCTCATCTACCTGGGCCACGCGTTGATCCGCCGCCACCTGAGCGCGGCCGAGTCGGCCGTGGCCGCCTCCACCGAGGATACGTCGTTGGCGGAGGCGTCACCCACGCTGCCTTCGCGCACGCTCGTCGAGCGCGCGCAGGCTGGCGTCGACTGACCTTGCGCTACGAAAGCTTCCGGTAGACGCCGATCACCACGCCGAGCAGGTTCACGCTGCGGAAGTCCCGCTTGCGCACGATGATGGGGGCCATGGTCGAGTTCGCCGGCTGGAAGCGGATGTTGTCGCCCTCGGGGTAGTAGCGCTTCACGGTCGCCTCGTCGCCGATCATCGCCACCACCACCTCGCCCGGCGCGGCCTGCAGCTGCTTGCGAATGAAGACGTAGTCCCCATCGAGGATGCCTGCCTCGATCATCGACTCGCCCTTCACCCGCAGCGCGAACACCTCGCGGTTCTGTCCGATGAAGAAGCGATCGATCTTCACCGTGTCTTCGTAGTTCTGCACCGCCAAGAGCGGTTGCCCGGCGGCCACCTTGCCCAGCACCGGTATCTCGACGAAGTCGTCCTCGGTCACAAGCGGTCGCAGCGCGCGCGATTTCAGATCCTCGCGGTGAAGAAAGCCTTTCTTCTCGAGCGCACGCAGGTGATCGTTCACCCCGTTCGTCGAGCGAATTCCGAAGTGGCTGCCGATCTCGCGCAGCGTGGGGGGGTACCCGCGCTTGCGGATGGAATCGCTGATGAATTCGAGCACGTCCCGCTGCCGTTCCGTGAGTCCGCTCGAAGGTTCCTCGTCGCGCACGATCGTCAGGTGGCCCATGCAATGTCCCCTATGGTAGGTACTGAACAGACGTATGGTACGGAACATTTGTCACGTGTCAAGTTTCACGCGCAAATCAGGCCAGAAAGAACTCCGCAGCACACGAGGGCGCGGCAGGCCCACGGTCTGCGTTGGCTCTCCGTTGACCATCGCGGCTAGCAGCCTTCTGCCAATATGGCACAAGGGCGGGCATGCCGGCACGGTCTGTGACAAGATGGCAGCGAGCGTTCCGCCAGGGTCCTGCCCCGCCCATGCGGAATCAAGCATTTCAACGGGTTACACCATATTCGTGGAGCAGGACACGGTGGCATCAAGGTTGAAGAGGCCTCTTGCCAAGCGCGACACAAGCTGGACCCAAAGCAGTGACCAAAGAAGATATTGGCGGAGCGACACATGCGGTGCCCGTGGCAGGCGAGCCGTCGCCCACGATATTGGTCGTGGACGACGAGGCTGGCATCGTCGAGCCCCTGGCGAAAATCTTCGAGAAGGAATCTCTGCGCGTGCTCACGGCCAAAGGCGGTGCCGAGGCTTTGGAGATTTTGCGTCGGGAGGCGGTGTCGGTCCTTCTGACCGACTTGGTCATGCCGGGCATGTCGGGGCTCGACTTGCTCAAGGCCAGTCGCAGCGTCTCGCCGGAAACCGAGACCATCCTCATGACCGCCTACGGCACCGTCGAAAACGCGGTGGATGCCATGAGGCACGGCGCGTATGACTTCGTGACCAAACCACTCAAGCGCGCCCACGTGGTGCGGGCGGTGACCAAGGCGCTCGAAAAGCGCAACCTGGTCCAGGAGAACCGGTCACTGCGGGCACAGCTCGAGGCCGAGCGGCACAAGGCCGTCATTGGCCAGTCGCTGCCTTGGCGTCGGCTGATGGAGACGGTCATGCAGGCCGCGCCGTCGATGGCGACGGTGCTTCTGCTCGGCGAATCGGGCACCGGCAAGGAGCTGATCGCGCGCGCGATCCACCGATCGTCCCAGCGTGCCACCGGACCATTCGTGCCGGTGAACTGTGCGGCCCTGCCCGAGACCATCCTCGAGGCCGAGCTGTTCGGCTACGAGCGGGGGGCGTTCACGGGCGCGGTCCAGCGCCACGATGGTCGCTTCTTGCAGGCCGACGGCGGCACGTTGTTTCTCGACGAAATCGGCGAAATCCCGACCCATGTTCAGGTCAAGCTCTTGCGTGTCTTGCAGGAGAGCGAGGTGGAGCGCTTGGGCGGGCGCACCACGAAGGTCGATCTGCGCCTCGTGGCTGCGACGAACCAGGACCTGCGCCTGGCCGTGAAGGAAGGCCGCTTTCGCGAGGATCTCTACTACCGCCTGAACGTCATCGCCTTGCGCGTACCGCCGCTGCGCGAGCGCCGCGACGACATTCCTCTCCTGGCGGAGCACTTTCTGCGGCTGTTCTGCGAGCGAAACGGCCGCCACCTGGCCGGCTTCGCGCGCCCCGCCGCCGAGGCCCTGATGCGCTACGAATGGCCGGGCAACGTGCGTGAGCTCGAGAACACCATCGAGCGTGCCGTGGTCCTGTCGCGCGGCGGGACCGTGGAGATCGAGGATCTCCCCGTCGAGGTGCGCACGGGCACCGGTAGCTCGACCGACGCCAAGAGCGTGACGTTCGCCATCGGCACGCCGCTGGCCGAGATCGAGCGGCGCGTGATTCACTCCACGCTCAACCACGTCGGCGGCGACAAGCGTCTTTGCGCCCAGCTCTTGGGCATCGCCACGCGCACCATCTACCGGCGGTTGGAAGAAGACCGAGACGGCACCGTGGAAGGCGAGGGGGACGCCCGAGCTGACGAGTCGGGGCCGCTCTAGCGAGCTCCTCCGAGCCGGAACGACGCGAGAAGAGGAGCCGAAAAGCGGATATGGGGAGCACCCTCCGGCCCCTTCTCGCTTCCTCCTGCCCTCCCCGTCATTTCTGCTCCCAACGCGCCTGTCGCAAGGCTTCATTCACGCGTGACAAATTGGCAGGCGGACTTGCGAAATCGACGCCGTAACTTGCTGAAATCACGGTGTTTCATAGATACCTCGGTTGGCCTCGGTGTTGCTCTTGCCGGCCTCACCCGTGGAAACCCTGCTGCGAAAGTATCTTTGGGCCGTCGACCTCGCGGTCGTTGCCTTGTGCGCGACGTTTCTTGGCATGGCGGCGTCGGGCGCAGTCGCGTCGAAGTTCGCCAGCATGCCGGCCGCCGTTCGCGCACCGGTGGTGAAGGCCGCGAAGGCCGATACCCAGGTCGCGTTCAACAAGGACCCCACGAAAATCCTGAGGCGCAACGTGTTCTGCTCGGCCTGTCCGCCCATCCTCGGTGAGGAGAAGAGCGAGGACGCCGAGCCAGTGGAAGCTCCGGTCGAGCCGCCGGCCAAGACCTCGTTGCCTCTCGCCATCCTGGCCATCATGTACGAGCCCCCGGCGAAGGGCGTGCTGTGGTCGAACACGCGCTGGTCGATGGCGGTCCTGCGCGACACCGAGGCGAAGGTCACCGGCGCGTATTCCATCGGCGGCGTCATCCACGGCGCCAAGGTGGTCGACATCCTCGAGACCCGGATCTACTTCGACAACGCCGGCAAGATCGAATACCTCGACCTGTTCGAGCCACCGGCGCCGCCCGCTCCGCCGCCCACCGCCGCGGCTCCACCCGCCCCCCACAAAGAAACCGATCCGTTCGCGGCGGATCTCGCCAAGGGCATCAAGAAGCTGTCCGAGAACAAGTACGAGCTCCAGCGCAACACGCTGGAGTCGGTGCTGGGGAACATGAACCTGCTGTCACGCTCGGCGCGCATCGTGCCCGAGATGAGAGACGGCAAGGCCGCCGGTTTCCGCCTGTTCGCGGTCCGCCCCGACGGTCCGTTCGCGATGATCGGCATGCAGAACGGCGACATCCTCTCGTCCATCAACGGCCTCGAAATCACCAGCCCCGAAAAGGCGCTCGAGGTCTACGCCAAGCTGAAGTCCGCCAGCCATCTGTCGCTCGGTATGGAGCGAAATGGTCAGAAAATCACGAAGGAATACAACATCCGATGAAACGCCTATTCGTTGCAACCCTGGTTTCCTACCTGGTGGCGTCCACCGCTTTCGGGTCGTGGGCACAAGCCCAGGCCCCGGCTGCTCCGGCACTGGCGCCTCGGCCATCTGCGCGAAAGGCTGCCGTGGGGGCGCGGGCCAAGGCGGGGCCTGCGATTCCGGCCCCAGCCAAGCCTGCGTTGCCTCCAGCGCCTCCTGGCAAGACGCCCGCGGCCGCCGAGGCTCCCGCGGCGGGCACGGCACTGTCGTCCGACCTTCCGGGCGAGAAGGAGTTCAACTCCTGCAAGAAGCTGCCGCCGGGCAAGCGCATCGTGCGCCTCAACCTGAAGCCCGACACCGAGGTAATGGATCTCATCGGGTGGATCTCCAGCATCACCTGCGCGCAGTTCATCGTCTCGGTGCCGGTGCAGGGCAGGAAGCTCACCATCATCTCGCCGCAGCTGATCACGCCCGAGGAGGCGTATCGCCTGTTCTTCTCGGCCTTGGACTCGCTCGGCCTCACCGTCGAGCCTACCGGTAAGTTCCTGCGCGTGGTCGAGAACTCCAAGGCGCGGTTCACGCCGTTGCCCATCGTCGGCCCCAATCAGAAGGCGCCGAACGACCGTCGCTACGTCACCAAGCTCGTGCGGGTGCAGTACCTCGATGCGCTCGACCTGGCCAACAACGTGCTCAACCGAATCAAGACCGAGACTGGCGACATCATCGCGTACCGATCGTCGCTCATCATCACCGACCAGTCGGAGAGCATCGAGCGCATGGTCGAGATCATCAAGCAGTTCGACACGCCGTCGAACATGCGCGACCACATCTGGGTGATCCGCGTGAAGAACATGTCGGTGCTCGACATGGCCTCACGTGTGGCGGAGATCGTGCCGGTCCAGATGCTGGGCACCGGCCAACGCCGCATGGGCGGCGCGACGCCCGCGCAGCCCAAGCCCGTCCCCGGCCCGCCCGGCGAGCTGTCGACGGAGATGGGTATCACCAAGCTGATTCCCGACGAGCGAACCAACAGCCTCATCGTGGTCGCCAACAAGCGCGCGCACGAGTGGCTGGTGGCCCTGGTGCACAAGCTCGACGTCCCCCTGGAGGAGGCGGGCCGTGGCAGCGAGGGCCGCTTCCACGTGTACTACTGCGCGAACGCCAACTGCGACGAGCTGGCGGCGACTTTGAGCGCGATCACCGGCGTGCAGATCTCCGGCTCGCTGAACTCGGGCCGCAAGAACAGCAGGGCCGCTGCCGTGGCGCCGGCCGTGACGCCGCCCGGGCAGACCAACCCGACCACGCTGCTCTTCGAGAGCGACATCCGCATATCGTTCGACGCGGCCACCAACTCGCTGCTCATCATGTCCACCTTCAAGGACTACCAGTCGCTCCGTCGCGTGATCGAGCAACTGGATGCGCCCCGAAAGCAGATCTTCATCGACGCGACCATCATGGAGGTCTTGCTCGACAAGAGCCGCCAGATCGGCGTCTCGTACCACGGCGGTGCCAACCAGAACGTGAGCGGCCAGCAGTCTCTGGCGGTGGGCGGCTTCAACGCCAGCCAGACCATGAACCCCACGAACCTGGTCACGAACCTGGGCGGCCTCTCGGCGGCGCTGTTCGGTCCCAATACCGGCGACTTGGGTACCAGCACCTTGTTCAAAGGACTGCCCATCAACATTCCGTCGTTCGGCGTGTTCTTGCAGCTCTTGCAGACCAACAACGACGTGAACATCCTCTCGAACCCGCACATCCTGATCATGAACAACCAGGAAGGCGAGATCTCGGTCGGCGAGGTCCTGCCGTTCCCGGGGACCACCACCGCCGCGCTCGGTGCCACGGGTAGCGGTGGCATGGGCTACATGCCGTTCACCTCGGTGCAGCGGCAGCCCGTCGAGCTGAAGCTGAAGCTTCTGCCCAGCGTGAACGAGCACAACGTCATTCGCCTGGACGTGGACCAGGAGATCTCCGACGTCACCTCGCCGAACTACAACGGCATGGGCCCGGCGACCTCGAAGCGTTCCACCAAGACCACGGTGGTCGCGCGCGATCAACAGACCGTCGTCATCGGCGGTCTCATGGCCGATCGGGTCGAGGAGAACGTCACCAAGATTCCGATCCTGGGCGACATTCCCGTGCTGGGTTTCTTCTTCCGCAACACGAAGAAGACCCTGAAGAAGTCCAACATCCTCATCGCCATCACCCCCTACGTGGTGTCGGATCTGTCCGACCTGCGGCGCGTGGCCGAGAAGAAGCTGCGTGAGCGGCGGGAGTTCATCGAGCGGTACAGCGCGCTGGAAGACATGTCCAAGCTGGAGCAGTACGAGATGGATCTGCGGCGCAAGCGAGGCATGCTGGAAGAGATCAATCGCAGCGTCCGTGACATGGAAGTGGACGAGCGCGCGCTGCGCAGTATTCGCGAGCGCGACCAGCGCGACGAATCGACGCCGATCCAGCCTAACCAGGTGGATGACGAAGCCAACAAGGCCGAGTCCAAGGACGACGCCAAGATCGACGAGGCGGCGAAGCAGGCGGCGGCCGGTTTGCCAACCGATCCGAGCGCGTCGCCGCTCTCCACCGGCCTCGATGGCGAGAACATGCCCGCCAAGACGGACGAGTAGGAGCGCCGTGGCACGCAAGAGGATAGGCGAGATTCTGGTGGAGAGCGGCGCGGTCACCGCCGCGGCCGTCGAGCAGGCATTGGCTATTCAACAGACCGAAGGCGGACTTCTGGGCGAGCTTCTGGTGAAGGCCCACGCCTGCTCGGAGGATGCGATCCTGCGCGGGCTGGGCACCCAGCTGGGCATCGAGTTCTTCGCGGACTTCCCGCTGGCAGAGATGGACGGCGAGCTGGCCGGCAAGGTGCCCATCGGCTTCGCCAAGCAGCACCGGGTGATGCCGCTGCGTCGGGAGGGTGACGCGGTGCTGGTGGCGAGCTCGGATCCGCTGGACGTGGGAGGCCTCGACGACATCCGTGGCATGCTCGGCACCGAAGTGGTTCCGGTGCTGATGCCAGCTGGCAAGCTGATGGACGCCATCAACCACGTGTACGGCCGCAAGCAAGACGCCGGCAACCTGGGCAAGGGCGAGGAGGAGAGCGACGAGGGCGCGGCGGAGGAGCTGGTCGACATCCTCGACGTCAACGACGAGGCGCCCATCATTCGCTGGGTGAACGCGTTGATGTTCAACGCCGTCAAGGAGCGCGCCAGCGATATCCACATCGAGCCCGGCGAAAAAGAGGTCATCGTGCGCTACCGCATCGACGGCGTGCTGTACGAGACCCGCCGGGCTGCGCGGCAGTTCGTTCCCTCGATCATCTCGCGCGTGAAGATCATGGCGGGGCTCAACATCGCCGAGAAGCGGTTACCGCAAGACGGTCGCATCCGCCGCAAGATCGCCGGCAAGGACATCGACATGCGTGTCGCGACCGCACCGACGGTGAAGGGCGGCGAGCGCATCACCATCCGTCTGCTCGATCGCGAGACCGTGCTCCACGACCTGGCCGACATCGGCTTCGGCGAGGACCACCTGGCGCAGATGAACGACCTGATTACTCGCCCGCACGGCATCTTGCTGGTCACCGGCCCCACCGGTTCCGGCAAGACCACGACGCTCTATGCGTGCCTGGCCAAGATCAACTCGCCCGATCTCAACATCCTGACCATCGAAGACCCGGTGGAGTATCAGCTCGACGGGATCTCGCAGGTCGCGGTCAACGAGAAGATCGATCTCACCTTCGCCACCGGCTTGCGGTCGTTTTTGCGTCACGACCCGGACGTGATCATGGTGGGCGAAATCCGTGACTTGCCCACGTCCGAGATCGCCATTCAGGCGTCCTTGACCGGTCACTTGGTGCTCTCGACCATCCACACCAACGACGCGGCCGGCGCCATCACGCGCCTCGTGGACTTGGGCGTGCAGCCCTTCCTCGTGGCTTCGTCGCTGATGGCGCTCCTGGCCCAACGGCTCGTGCGCCGCCTGTGTCGGGAATGCCGCGAGCTGTACACGCCGAGCGACGGCGACCTGGTGAGCCTCGGCCTCGAGCCGTCCGAGTTCTTCGCCGGCACCGGACAGCGTATTCACTTCAAAGGGGCCGTGGATCCGCCTCCGCCCGGGCAGCTCTACCGTGCTCGCGAGGGCGGTTGTGCGGCCTGCTTGAACGCGGGGTACAAGGGGCGAACCGCGATCTACGAGCTCCTCATGATTGACGACCAGATTCGCCAGCTCGCCATCAAGAACGCCGACGCGGGCACCATCAAGAAGGCCGCGGTCGGGGCGGGCATGCGCACGCTGCGCGAAGACGGCGCCCAGAAGGTCCTGGCCGGAATGACCAGCGCGGCCGAGGTCATGATGATCACCACCGGAGACAGCGAGTAGAAGGATGGCCGTCTACGCCTGGAAAGGACTGTCCGCTTCGGGAAAGAACGTCTCGGGCACGCGCGACTCCGACGGACCGAAGTCGCTGCGCCAAACGCTTCGCAAAGAGGGCATCTTCATCACCGAGGTGCGAGAGGTGGTCGGCGGCAAGCAGGCCAAGCAGGCGCTGGGGAGCGGCGGAGCCAGCAGCGGCAAGGGGCTCAAGCGCGAGGTCGACTTCAAGGGGATGTTCGAGCGGGTCAAGCCGCAGGACGTGGCGGTCTTCACCCGCCAGCTTGGAACCCTGCTTCACGCCGGCATCCCGCTGGCCGAGGCCATGTCGGCCCTCGCAGAGCAGTCGGACAACAAGAAGCTGCAGCTGATCCTGGCCGGCATCCGGCAGAAGGTGAACGAGGGTGGCTCGCTCGCGGACGCGATGACCGCGCACCCGAAGGTGTTCCCCGACCTGTACACCAACATGGTGCGCTCGGGCGAGACCGCCGGCAATCTGGACGCCGTCCTGTTCCGCCTGTCGGACTTCATGGACGCTCAGATCGAGCTGCGCTCCAAGGTGTCGAGCGCCATGGCCTATCCCATCTTGATGACCATCGTCGGCAGCCTCGTGCTCGGCTTCCTCATGACCGTGGTCGTCCCTCCCATCGCCGCGATCTTCGCCGACTCGGGCAAGGCCCTGCCGTGGAACACGCAACTGCTCGTCCTCATCGCCGATATCGTCGGCGGTTACTGGTGGATCGTCCTGCCCATCCTGATCGTGGCGGCCCTGGTGGCCCGTCGCTGGCTGCGCAAGCCGAAGGGCCGTGCCTTCTCCGACCGGGTGAAGCTGCGCCTGGTGCTGGTGGGCAAGCTCATCCGCTACATCGCCGTGGCCCGCTTCGCGCGGACCTTGGCGACGATGCTGGCGTCGGGCGTGCCGGTGCTCACCGCGCTCGAGATCGTCAAGCGCGTGCTCAACAACTCGGTCTTGGAGAAGGTCGTCGAGGATGCGCGCCTGGCCATTCGCGAGGGTGAATCGATCGCCGCGACGCTGAAGAAGTCGGGGCAATTCCCCTCGATGATGTGTCACATGGTCGCGGTGGGCGAGCGCTCGGGCCAGCTCGAGGCCATGCTCGAGAACGTCGCGTCGGCCTACGAGCGCGACGTCTCGGTCGAGGTCGGGCGGCTGACCTCCATCCTGGCGCCGCTGATGATCGTCGTGATGGCCATCGGCGTCGGTTTCATCGTTTTCTCCATCCTGATGCCCATCATCGATATGGGTGGGATGGTTCAGTAGTGTTTGCTATGCGCGGATCAAAGGAGAACCCCATGAAAGAACTGGAAACGAAGCAAGGGCAACTGGCGCGCGCGCGCCGCCGTCGGGACGCAGGCATGACGATGCTCGAAATCATGATCGTGCTCGCGCTCATCGGCCTGGTCATGTCGGCCGTCGGCGTTGGCGTGTTCGCTCAGTTCAAGAAGGGCCAGCGCAAGGTCGCACAGGCGCAGGTCAACGACATCGCGGGAAAGATCATTCAGTTCATGGCCGACAACAGCAGCGAATGCCCGAAGGGGATCGACGACCTGGTGGCGCAGAAGTACCTGCCCAAGAAGCAGAAGGATCCGTGGAATCGCGACCTCGTCATTCGTTGCCCCGGCACGGTGAACACCGATGGCGTGGACGTGATCTCGTTCGGTCCCGACGGGCAAGAGGGCACCGCGGATGACGTGAAAGCGGCCGAACAGTAGACGGGGGAAGGTGACACGAACGCAAGTCCAAGACGTCGAGATGGAAACCCCGGAAGGGTTTCCATGCCTTCCCGCGTCCCGGCGAGGCGGGGCAAAGCCCCTTCTCGCCAGCGCGAGTGACGGCTTCACCCTCATCGAGGTGATGATCGTGATGGGCTTGGTGGCCTTGATGGTCACGGCAAGCGTCGTTGGGGTGCGTTCACTGGCCAAGAGCGACCTGCGCTCCACCGCCAGCAGAATGTCGGGCGCGATCCGGTACTTGTTCGATCGCGCCTCGACGACCGGGAAGGTGCACCGCCTGGTACTCGACTTCGACACGGGCAAGTACTGGGCCGAGTCGTCGGACGACGCGTTCGTGTTCGGCAGCGGCAAGGAGACCGACGAGTCGCGCAGGAGGCTGGCCGACAAGATCGCCAAGGAAGACGAGGTCAAGCGCAAGATAGCCGAGCAGGAGGCTTTCTTCGGCTCGTCGCTGATTCCCAGCAAGTACATGCCGAAGCCGTTCGTACCCACGCGGGCCAAGTTCAACACCTTCCGCGAGACCGTGGTCAAGCCCGTGGCTATCAAGTCGGGCGTGCAGCTGGCCGGCATCTACACGCCCCGGCTGATGCAACCGCTCGACTACGGCAGGGGCTATCTGTACTTCTTCCCGCTCGGCATGACCGAGGCGGCGTACATCCACCTGTCCGACAAGAAGGGGCAATCGTTCTACACGCTCATCGTTCATCCGCTCACCGGGCGGGTCACGGTGAAGAACACGCGAATCGACCCCACCTTCATGGATCAGGTGGACGACGAGGGGAAGGCGGTGGTCCAGTGACTTCGGCGCGTCGGAGGCAGGTTGCGGCGGGGTTCTCGCTCATCGAGGTCATGATCTCGCTCGCCATCTTGGGTATGTCGCTGGTCATCGTGTCGCGTATCGTGACCGGCAACGTGCGCGCGACCCATCATTCGCGCATGACCACGGCGGCGACCTTCTTGGCGCGGACTCGCATCGCGCTGATGGAGCAGAGCCTGCAGGAGTATGGCTTCGCCGAGATGGACGGGGAGGATGCGGGCGACTTCTCCCGGGAGGGCTTCCCGAGCTTCCGCTGGTACACCAAGGTCGAGCGCATCGAGCTGCCGGCTGATGCGACCCAGAAGATGCAGCAGGCATCGTCGAAGCAGATGCTCAACACCAACAACCCGCTCGAGATGCTGTCGGGATTCATGGGCGGTTTCATGTCCACCCTGATGGAGCCCATTCGGCTCGGGTTGCAGGAGTCGGTGCGGAAGATCACCGTGCGCGTGAAGTGGAACGAGGCCGGCAAGCCCGAGCAGACCATGGACGTGGTGTTGTTCTTGACCGATCCGTCGCGCTTGGAGACGGCGGTGTCGTTGTCGGCGAACCCGGCGGCCGGCAGCACGGGCAGCACCAGCGCGGTCAAGCCGGCCGTGGGTAGTGGCGCTTCGACGACCAGCAGCACCCCCATGATCGGCAACGTCAGCGCGACGGGGAGGCGTTGAGCATGCGCAGGCGAGACACGCACGACGGCGGTTTCACCCTCATCGAGATCATGCTGGCGCTCGGCCTCATGGCCTTCGTGACGTCGCTTCTTTGGGGAACCTTCGCGCAGACCGCGAAGATCAAGAAGCGCGTGGAAGCGGCGCAGGACCGGACCCACACCGTGCGGGTGGCGCTCATGCGGATGTCGCGAGAGATCGAGATGGCGTTCCGGTCGGGTTCGGACGCGGCGTCGATCGAGAAGCGCACCATGTTTTCGGGTACCGCGCGCAACGACTTCGACGAGCTGCGATTTTCGTGGTTCGGCCATCAGCGTCTGCGCGCCGACGCACCGGAAGGCGACACCTCGGTCGTCACTTATCTGACCATGCCCGATCCCGAGAACTACGGGATCTCCAACCTGATGCGCAGGGAGACCAAGCGGCTCGAAGCCAAGCCCGCGAAGATGATCCCGGCCGAGACGTACATCCTGTGTCCGGACATCGCGCGCCTGAAGTTCGCCTACTACGACTACAAGCAGAAGGACTGGCGCGAGGAGTGGGACACCACCAAGGCCGACGGACAGCAATACATGCCGACCATGGTCCGCATCGCGCTGACCATCATCGACGAAATGGGCAAGGCGGTGACCTTCACCAGCATCGCGCGCGTCCACACCATGGAGCCGGTGGACTACCGGATCTAACCGAAATCGCCATGTCGAACCTCGTCCCACAGCAGTCGCGAAAGGCCAGACCGAGCTGGCGCCAGCTCCTCGCGCAGCGCTATCGCGCCCGCCGCCAGCGAGACCGTCAGAGCGGCGTGGCCTTGTTGGTGACCATCTCGGCCCTCTCGCTGCTCATCGCCCTGGCCGCGCAGTTCACCTACGGCACCACGGTCGACGCCGCCCAGGCCGCCAACGCACGCGACGAGCTGCGCGCACACTACCTCGCACGGTCCGCCATGTCGCTGTCGCGCATGCTGATCAAGATCCAGCTCAAGTTCGTGGAGCCCGTCATGGCTCAGGCCCAGCAGATGCTGACCACCATGATGGAGGGGCGGGACCTGGGCATCAGCCTGCGCGTGACGGATTACACGGCGCCGCTGCTCGGCTTCTTCAACGGCAACAAGACCGACGTGGCCATGCTGAGCACCCTGGTCGGCATCGACACCACGCAGGCCAAGGGGCTGACGACGGTGCAGGGGAAGATGTCCGCCGAGATCAGCAACGAGGATGGGAAG
>CAZYFU010000088.1:0-26495 GCA_964647025.1 uncultured Myxococcales bacterium
CGCCTGGACCGTCGTCCACATCAACCACGAGGAGCGCACCGTCGTCGTCCGCGAAGCCCCCCGTGGTCAAAAGCCGAGCTGGGGCGGCTTCGTGCCCCAACTCCTCGGCTACGAGATCTGCCAGCAAGTGCGGCAAATCATCGTCGACACCGCCGACTATCCCTACATCGACCAAGCCACCCGCGCCGTCGTGGAGTCCTGGCGCGGAGACCTGGGCGATCTGCTCCGTCGTAGCCCATCGCTAGCAGCCCAGTACGACGGGCAAGCCGTCAGACTGTGGACCTTCGCCGGAGGCCGCATCAACCACACCCTGAAGTACGCCATCGAGTTGATCGGTGGCTGGAGAGTGGTCGCCGACAACTTCCTGCTGCGCATCGAGGGCGACGGCGTTTCGCTAGCGAGCGTGGAGGAAGTCCTGACCAAGTTGCGAAAGCCCCACTTCTGGACGAGCGCCGAGACGAAGACCGCCATCCGAGCGCGCGTGCCGCCATACAGACTGAGCAAGTTCCAGCGCGCCCTGCCGCCAGCAGCGGAGACCGAGTTCGTGGCGAACGGCTTCCTGGACTTTGCGGGCGCGGGGAGGGTGGCTGGGCAGCCGGGGCGGTCGGCCTGATTGCCGCATCACCAGATCGTGACCGGGTTCACGGTGTCGACGATGGTGAAGCAGGTCGACGCTGGCTGCGCCCAGCGGATCATGTTGAACCAGAATTGCGCGATCTGGTACTTGTCCTGCGGCAGGAATCCCTGGCAGCTCGGGTCCGTGGTGCTGGGGTTGCCCACGCCATTCCACTGACTGGTGTACGTGATCCACTCGTCGCCGAACGCAAGCACGCGGCCTTTGCCCACCACTTTGCCAACCAGCACCGGCAAGCCCCGGACCGTGGCGGCGACGTGAGCGTCGGCGGGCGCGATGATGGAATGCCCGCCCTCGAAGCCGACCATGGTCATGCCGGTGCCAAGGCTCGCGACGAGGGGATCGGTTCGGACCCAGTCGGTCAGCGTGGAGGAATGCGTGCAGCCGCAGATTTGCCAGTCGATGCAGTCTTCCACTCTGTCCTGGTTGTACGCGATCCCGGTGAATCCCAGTAACTGAGTCGAGGGGGCCTGCTCGTTCCCGCTCGAGTAGCCGCTGAGCGAGATGGCACCGCCGCCGCTTTCGACCCAGGCGCGAAAGGCGGCGATCTCGTCTGCGCTGAACGTCCACCATGGACCGACGTCCGAATCGTCCGCGAGCGATGCGAGGACGATGACGTCGTAGGTCGCCAGGAAGTCGGAGGTCAGGGGCGTGCGGTCCGTGAAGTTGTCGACGCGGGCGGTTCCCGCGCTGCTGCTGTTGAGCCAGTCCATGAGGGCCGTGGGCGGATCGCCGTTGCGGACGGCGCCCCATTTGCCGGGCTTGCCCATGACCGCGACGTTGAACGGCGGACACACACAGCCAGCACCGCCATCGCAGGCCACCTTCGATTGGACGGTTTCAGCATCGGCCTGCACCGTGGCGTCCGAACCCGGCGGCAAGGTGAAGGCGGGCGTGCTGCCACCGCTTCCGGTTTGCGCGATCCCGGTCGAGCCGCCGCCCCCGCCGGCAGACGGGCCGATGACGGAGCCTTTGGCGCAACCGAGCACCGCGAGGAACGCGGCGAACACGAGAAGGAATCGACGAGATCGCATGGGGACTCTTCAGCCGTTGCAGAAGATGCGGCAATGGCTCACGCGAGGTTGGCCGATTGGGCGGCGAGGACCCTTGCCCATCTCTGGCCAACGCGACCAGCGAATGTCTCGCCGATGTCGACGGCGACGGTATCGTCGACAACCGCGACAACTGCCTGTTCACGCAGAACCCGTCGCAGGACGATCTGGACCACGACGGTGTGGGGGACGTGTTCGACCCGGACGCCGCATCGTTGCACAGGGCTGCCAGTGCTGCGCCCTATGACTTTCGACACTCGCGTAGCTGAGCGGCGATTGTCCCGATTTGGCGTTGTGGTTCGTGGCTGACGGTGGGGCTCGCACCGCGGCTTGATCGCGGGACGGGGCAGCTGCAGGTCGCGGTGTCCTCTAACGGCGCGGCGGATTCGGGATGGCCGCCCGTTGGCGCTACGACCTTGGGGCGTACGATGGCTTTCTCAGCTCGGCAAGCCTCTCTTGGATGACATCCCGGTCGTCCGGCGTACGTCCATCCACAGCGAGGCCCTGTTCGAGATATCCGATCGCCTTGCCCACGTCGAGCTGCAGGGCGTACTCGCCAGCGAAGAAGTGCGAGTACGCGTCGGCAAGGGCGATGTGGCTCCAGACGTTCTGCGGCCATTGCTCGGGAAGGCTATGGAGCACGGCGGACATCTCGGCGGAGTGGGAGGCAAACTACTTCTCGGCCCAGGTGTTGATCCCCCCCGATGCTTCTGCGTCAGGTCTACTCTCAGTATTCCGATACGATGGAGACCGTGCTGGCCCTCCGGGGTTGGTCTGGTACCTCGATCGAGACGGCGGCAACCGCTTTCGCAGCCAACCATCCCCGCAAAGTGGCTGCCCTGCTGCTCGATCAGAAACAAGAGGACTCGGGCCAGCCATGCCTGAGGCTGGCTCGAAAAGCTTGTTCGCCTTTGACCGCCAAGTCCCTTCTGGGAACCATTGAAAAAGGACAAGCCTTTCCGTCGGATCACGCGATCTACCGGTGCTCACGAGGGAGCACCATCGAGTCGGGCGAGATAACGATAGGCAACAAGGGCCCCGACGCGATCAGCCTCCTGAACACCAGCTATCGAGTCATCGCTTTGCTGGTAGACAAGTCCTGAGCATCCGAATCTTGGTGGGCCTCTTGGTGCACCCCTTGGCGCTGCCCGCCATCGGCGCTGGCGCCATCATACGAAAACGTAAACGATTCCGCGGTGGAGCTGATAAGGATCGAACTTACGGCCTCCAGAGTGCGATTGGCGTGAAGGCGTCCACCGATGAGAAAGCGGAGTGGCCGAGTCTCGGGATTTCGCGAGTCTGCGCGGGTAGCGGGCAGGGGAGGGCACGCGGCTTGCCCACCAAGGCCCGGCCGCTTGGTGCAGATTTGGTGCAGGCTATGGCAAGGCCTAATGGCCTCAAGTTCGTTGTCCGGCAGCA
Organism: uncultured Myxococcales bacterium; assembly: GCA_964647025.1. Lineage (GTDB taxonomy): Bacteria > Myxococcota_A > Polyangia > Fen-1088 > Fen-1088 > Fen-1118. The sequence goes on from CAZYFU010000088.1 coordinate 3,106, forward strand.
GAAGCCATGGCAACATTCTTACGGTCCTCTCGGCGACAAGTGGGACTTTGGCCTTGAATCCGGACAACACGTTAGCCTCGCGCCAGTATCGGATGATGCTCGACACTCAGATTGTCTCGTATGCGTTTCGGGGTCGTACCGAGCATCCGATGACAGCCGTCGCCATCTCCTCCGTTGTTGCCAGCGAGTTTCTGCTCGCCTATCGGGATGGCGAGCCGACGCGTGCCGCTTACTACGTGGCGCCGCATGATCCAAGAACATCGAGACACGGACCTCTCGATATTCGGTTGCACAACAAGTTGTCGCGTCCCCGAAGCCACCGTCGTTTCGTCGACGGGATCCGGATCGATTTTGACTCAGAATTCCCCACTCGAGTTGAGTACAACCGGATAGGGCTCGCCGCCGCCATCAACCTAGGCGATCGGTTGCGGCTCTCAACGGCGTTGGCCTCTGCTCGTCATCCGCGGCAGCGTCAAGTGCTCGAACGCTTCGATTTTCTCGTAGACCATGGCGTCGAGTGTGTATCACTAACCAACCGAAGCATCAGCATTGCGCTGGGGCTGCTGCAGGCATTCATGCATCGCCACACGCCCAAAGCCAATTTTCACAACTCGTTTAACGATCTCCTCATTCTCGCTGCAGCAGTTGACCGCCGTACCGAGCTTCGCACGGTGGACGGTGAACTCACCAAATTCGTGTGCTCCTATTACGGCCTGTCCCCAGCCCGGCTGCCAGAGGCAATCGGCATCGACTTCCGACAGCTCGTGAAGAGCACGCCCAGCAAAGAGAGTAAGGGCTACGTCAACCGCGGCTGGCGTGTGGACCTTCTCGGCAATCAAGGGGCCGAGCGAGACTTTAGACGCGCGCGTTGACTGCCAGCCTTCTGAATGCCATTGGCTTGGTGGCGTCCACCGATGGGAAGACCGGACGGGCAGGCGTCGCGATTCCGAGTGCTTGCGCGGGCGGGCGGGCAGGGGAGGCCACACGGCTTGCCCTCCAAGGTGCAGCCGCTTGGTACGCATTTGGTACAGGCTCGACACATCGCCTCAGCGGGTCTAGAACCCGGCCAGAGGACCACCTTGGCGAACCCTGATCATCTTGCGAAGCTTAACGAAGGGGTCGAGGCGTGGAACAAGTGGCGGGACGAGAAACCCGGCGTCAAGGCTTACCTGAACGGCGCCGACCTGGACGGGGCCAACCTGATCGGGGCCAACCTGAGCGGCGCCGACCTGATCGGGGCCCACCTGAACGACGCAAAGCTGAACGGGGCCGACCTGAGCGGGACGAAGCTGAACGGTGTCAAGCTGAACGGGGCCGACCTGAGCGGCGCCAAGCTGAGCGGCGCCAACCTGAACGGGGCGGGCGTGCGCGGGCCAACCTGAGCAGGGCCGACCTGCGCGATGCCAAGCTGAGCCGCGCCCACCTGAACGGGGCCGACCTGAGCCATGCCTACCTGAGCTGGGCCGACCTGAGCGGCGCCAACCTGAGCAGGGCGAAGCTTACCTCCGCTGTGTCGATCGGGACCGCCTGGGCTTCGGTCGATCTGTCCGAGACAGAAGGACTTGAGCAGATCAACCATTTGGGCGCATCCACTGTCGGGACAGACACACTCAAGCGCTCTAGAGGGCGCGTTCCGGAGGCATTCCTTCGCGGATGCGGCCAAGCCTTGCCGACTGGGAGATTGAAACCGCCAAGCTGTACGATCCAGCACTTCGAGAGGACCAACGAACGGCTATCGTCTACGGGATCGTCAGGCTTCAGGGAAGGCAACCAATCATGTTCTACTCTGTCTTCATCAGCTACAGCACAGCGGACGAGGAAGTCGCGACGAAGCTTCACGGCGACCTTCAGAACGCGGGTGTGCGCTGCTGGTTCGCTCCGCACGACATGGCGAGCGGCAAGAAGGTGCACGAGCAGATCGATCGTGCGATCGAAGTGCAGGACCGTCTTCTACTGATCCTCTCCGAGGCGAGCATGTCCAGCGAGTGGGTCAAGACGGAAATCGCGAACTCCCGTGCGAAGGAGCGCGAGCAGAAGCGGCAGGTGTTGTTCCCGATCCGCCTCGTCTCCTTCGACGACGTCAAGGCGTGGAAAGCCTTCGACGCGGACGCCGGCAAGGACTCTGCTCGTGAGATACGCGAGTACTTCATCCCGGACTTTTCGAACTGGAAGGACCCAGACGCCTACAAGCCGGCGTTCGAGCGGTTGCTGCAGGACCTGCGAGCCAAGGACGAGTAGTTATGGCCGCTCCACGCATGTCTTGGCTTCGGCGCCTCTGGTCTCATGTCTGCTATCGACGGACTTTCGGTGGTGTGGACTTCTATCCGCGCGGCGAGGTTCTCAGGCTCGTGGAGTGTCCCGCGGCAGCGGACGGCTTGTTCTGATCTCGCAGCGATCATTCGCAGCCGTCGGGCCAAGTGCCACAGCGTGGGCTTCCACGGGCTCCGCCACACATTCGCGTCGCATTTCATGATGTCCGGCGGGAACATCCTCACCCTGCAAAAACTCCTCGGCTATTCATCGGTCGCGGTTACCATGAAATACGCCCATCTCGCGCCCGATTTCATGCGTGACGAGGTTTGTCGCCTCCGATTCGATCGCAAGACTGCTGGCACAAGCGCACTGCGCGAAGGCGTCGCTGCATAGCTAAGCCAACCAGATCATTGGGCGTTCCTATGTTGTCATGGCACTACCTGTATGGTACCGTAACGCTTCGATTTTCCTAGCTCTTTCGCCGCGAAGCGTATTGCTTGACAGTTAGTTAACCTGTAGGTTAATACCGTGAACCGGTGGACGACGAATTTGAGCAGCTCCTACGCAATGCGATTGCCGAGGAAATGCTCTGCCCGTTGGACGCGAAGTTTCTGGGCCCAAAGAAGTGGGTCTACTGCTACAGACCGCCGGGCCAATGTGGATACCCTGCACGCACGTTCTTGGACAGCCTCCCGATGGCTCGACAAGGTGCCTACGCAGTCTCGTTCCAAAAGCACTGCCTCGGCTTCCAGTTACGAGGCGAGAAGTGGCACCCCTTGGACGGACACGAAGGCCTCTACGAGTACAAGGACATCGAGAGCAAGAGCCGGATCATTCACACGACCGACAAGTGGCAATGGCATGTGCTGCTCTTCGGGTTCGGTCGAAAGAAGGAAAAGAAGATCGATCCCGGGCAGATTCTCCAAGCTGAGGCGATGCGCGACGAATACAGGCAGCGCAGGGCAGCCATCGAAGCACGACTACAACAACAGACCTTGAAGAGAAAGCGATGAGCGAAATGGAAAACGATCAAACGGAGGGTTGGTTTTCCCAGAACGCCGAGAATCCGGAGTTTCGGCGAGGATTCGAGCGAGAACGAGCGGCCGAGGAGTTCCTAGAGTGCGTTGAATCGATTATGCACGAGCAAGGGCTCACTCGCGCCAAGCTTGCACAGATGATGGACTGCAGGCCGGCCAACATCACCAAGGTTATGCGGCACACCAACAATCTGAAGCTGTCCACGATGGTCGATGTCGCGCTCGCACTGGGGCATCGGCTTCACTTGAGCTTGTCCCGAATCGTCGAGGCGGCAAAGCCGATCGAAGAGGAGCGGGCCGGCACTGAGTCGTCGCATGAGGTCGTAACGATGAGGCTTGTCCAGCCCCCGGAGCGCCACCTTTGGCTTGTCGGACAGCCCGAGACGACGCCGTGTCAAGCGCTCGACTCAGAGCCGCTCGCAGCTTAGGAGAAACATGACCGAGTCTGCGGTTCCTACCGATTTTCAGCGCGCGGCGAATGTCGCCCGTTACGTCCAGATCGAGAACGTCTCTCTCAATGAGAGCCACGCGCGCCTTTGTGTGCCCCGTGAAATCGCGCTGAGCAAACCTGCGGTCAAGGTGAAGATCGAGAAGTCGGCCAAACACTCGTTCACCGAGGACTCGAAGGCTCTGGTCGTGGACATCTTGTTCAGTAGCCAGTTGGTTCCCGATGGCGAAGCAGAAGAGCTTGCTCTCGTTGAGGTGTCTTGCCAATTCGCTCTCGAATACCGATTCGACGTCAAAGGTGGACCCGAGGGCGAGGAAAGGGGGCGATATCTGCAGGCGTTCGCGGAGATCAACGGGATGTACAACGCATGGCCCTATTTCCGAGAACTCTTCCAATCGTCGATCAGTAGAATGGGGCTTCCACCCATAGCGCTGCCGCTCTATCGAGCCGGCAAGTAGTCTGCCGAGAGTCTGCTCGGCATCTTGGTGCACCCTTGGTGCAGCGACCCGGCTGCTGTCAGGGGCGCCTTCCGAAAACGTAAACGATTCCGCGGTGGAGCTGATAAGGATCGAACTTACGGCCTCCAGAGTGCGATTCTGGCGCTCTCCCAACTGAGCTACAGCCCCGTGGCCCGGCGAGCCGGGTGGAGGGATATTACTTGTGGCGATCGCGTTTGCAACTATGAAGTCGCGCGGTCGGCGTATTCTTCGGGCCCGTGGGACATAAGGACAAAGACGCGGCGGAATCGGCGGATGCCCCCCCGCGGCCGACCAAGCTGCGGGCGGATGTGGCGGTGTTCGAGCAGGGGCTGGCGCCGTCGCGCGAGAAGGCCCAGGCGCTGATCCTGGCGGGGCAGGTCCTGTGCGGGGACAGGCCGGTGACCAAGGCGGGCGAGACCATTCCTGCTGGCGCGGCGTTGCGGTTGCGCGGCGAGCCCATGCCCTACGTGTCGCGTGGCGGGCTCAAGCTGGCCCACGCCATCAAGACCTTCGGGGTGGACGTGGCGGGCGCGGTGGCGGTCGACATCGGGGCCTCCACGGGTGGCTTCACCGACTGCCTGCTACAGGGGGGCGCTGCACGGGTGTACTGCATCGACGTCGGCCACGGGCAGCTCGACTGGAAGATCGCCTCGGATTCCCGGGTGGTGGTCATCGACCGCACCAACATTCGCCACATGCCGCCGGACCGCATCCCCGAGCGGTGCACGCTGGCGGTGATCGACGTGTCGTTCATCTCGCTGCGCCTGGTGTTGCCGACCGTGCCCGCTTTGCTGGTGCCCGGCGCGCCGGTGCTGGCGTTGGTCAAGCCACAGTTCGAGGTGGGGCGCGAAAACGTCGGCAAGGGCGGCATCGTCCGCGACGAGGGCGCTCGGCTGGCGGCGGTCGCCGACGTCGTGGCGGCGGCGAAGGCGCTCGGCTTCACCATGCTCGGCGAGACCACGTCCCCCATCACGGGCGGCAAGGGCAACGTCGAGTTCCTGATCCATCTGCAGACTCGAGCTCCGTAGCACGAAGCGAAGCCGGGCCCTCAGTCCGGATACGAGATCTCGGTAATCGTGAGCTCGCGCTGTCCCTTGTCCCAGCGGACCATCACGGTGTCGCCCACTTCCTTGCCGAGCAGCCCCCGGCCCACCGGCGACTGCCACGAGATGGCGCCACCATCGCTGTCGATCTCGTCCGAGCCCACGATGCTGAAGGTCTTGCTCTCGCCCTCTTCGTCTTCGACGGTGACCGTCGCGCCAAAGAAGACCCGGTCGCGCCGCTTCTGCTCGCGCGGGTCCGCGATCACGGCGATGTCCAGGCGCTTGCCCAGGAAGCGCATGCGGCCGTCGATCTGCCGGAGCTGACGCTTGCGGTAGATGTACTCGGCGTTCTCCGAACGGTCGCCCTCGGCCGCCGCGTCGGAGAGCGCGCTGACCACCTCGGGCCGCTTCTTGGTACGCAGGAAGTCGAGCTCGCTGGTCAGCTTTCGGTAACCGGCCGGCGTGATGTAGTTCTTCTCGCCCTTGTTTGGCTTGTCTTGGGGTGGGTCCAGGGTTTTGCGCGCCATGGCTGGTCAGAGTCTAGGATGAAGATCGCTTTTCCGGGAATTTGGTGTAGACGAGGGGGATCATGCTTGGAAACGCTGAATCTTTCATCGCCGTCGTGAAGTTCGACTCGAAGGGCCTGGTCCCGGTCATCGCCCAGGACCGCGCGACGGGCGTGGTTCGAATGCTGGCCTGGGCCAACGAGGAGGCCCTGCGCGCGACCATCACCAAAGAGCGCGCCACCTTCTGGAGTCGCTCGCGCAACGAGCTGTGGGAGAAGGGCGCCACCAGCGGCAACTCGATGAAGGTGTACGACGTGCGCATCGACTGCGACGGAGACGCCGTGCTTTACGTGGTCGACGCCATGGGGCCGTCGTGCCACACCAACGCCACCTCGTGTTTCTTCCGTGCCGTGGGCAAGGACGGCCTCGTCACCGACGACGGACCGGCCAGCTTCAACAAAGCGTAGGCGTTGCTGCTCGAAGATTCCGTCGCCGAGATCCTGCGGCCGGGCGGCGTGCTCGCCTCGGCCCTGCCGAGCTTCGAGCCGCGGCCGGGACAAGTGTCGATGGCCCGCCGGGTGGCGCGCGCCTTCGACTACGACGAACGGTTGTTGGTCGAGGCAGGAACGGGCACCGGCAAGACCATCGCGTACCTGGTGCCGGCCATCCTCTCGGGCCGGCGCGTGATCGTGTCGACCGGTACGCGCACGCTGCAGGACCAGATCGCGTCCCTGGATCTGCCGCGGCTCTCGAAAATCCTCGGCCAGCCTTTCACCTTCTCGGTGATGAAGGGCATCGGCAACTACGTGTGCCTGCGCAGGTTGCACGAGCACGAGCGGCAACTTTCCATCGCCGCCACGCTGGCGCCCGACACCGCCCGCGTGTTGGCTTGGGTTCGGCAAAGCAAGACCGGCGACCGATCCGAGCTCGACGGCGTACCGGAAGAGGCGCCCATCTGGCGCGAGATATCGTCGAGCCCCGAGACCCGCCTCGGGAAGCGCTGCCCGTTCGTCGGCGAGTGCTTCATCACCGGCATGCGCAAGCGCGCCCAGGAGGCACGGATTCTGGTGGTCAACCACCACCTCTTCTTCGCCGATCTCGCGTTGCGCTCGCGCTTCCCCGAGGCGCAGGTCCTGCCGAGCTACGACGCCGTGATCTTCGACGAGGCCCACCAGCTTGAGGACGTGGCGACGGAGATCTTCGGCGTGCAGGTGTCCTCGTTGCGGCTGTTCGCGCTGTCCCGGGACGTCGAGAGGGCGCCGGTGGAGGCCCGGGGCGAGCCGCTGGTGGAGTCGGTGTCACGCAGGGTGGAGGCGTCGACGCATCTCCTCGCGCAGGCGATCCGGGCGCGCCTGCCGCGCAGATCCGGCGACGGCGAGGACATGCGGATCCCGATGCCCGATGACCTGTGGCAGGGCGAGGTGCTCGCCCGCTACCACGAGCTCGACACGGTCCTCGAGGAGGCCACCGTGCTGCTCGGCCGGTTGGCCGAGGACGACCTGCGCGAGCCCCTGCGGGCGTCGCAGCCATCGCCCGCCAAGGCCGCGGTGCTGGCGGGACTGTCGGAGCGCGCGCAGATCCTGCGCAACGATCTGGGGCAGATCGTCGGCCGGGCACGGCGCGATTCCGTGCGGTGGATTGCCTTGTCGTCTCGCCAGCTCACCTTGCGCGCGTCGCCCGTCGAGGTCGCGCCGGTGTTGCGCGAGAGCTTCGATGCCCACTCGGGTCCTCTGGTCTTCACCTCGGCGACGCTGACCACGGGCGCGTCGTTTGGCTACGTGCGCGGTCGGCTGGGCTTGTCCGACACGGCCGCCGAGGCCGGCTATCCTTCGCCCTTTCGCTACGAAAGGCAGGCCTTGCTCTACGTCGCCGAGGATCTGCCGGATCCCGTGCAAGAGGGCTTCGCCAGCGCGGCGGCCGAGCGCGCGCTGGCGCTGTGCCATCTCTCGGCGGGCCGTGCGCTCGTGCTGTTCACGAGCTTTCGCAACATGCGTATCGCCGAGGAGCGGTTCCGCGCTGACGACAGCTTTCCCTTGCTGGTGCAAGGGCAGCGGCCGCGCCACGCCCTGCTCGACGAGCTGAGGTCACGGGTGGGCTCGGTGCTGCTCGCCACCCAGAGCTTCTGGGAAGGCGTGGACGTTCCCGGTGAGGCGCTTTCGCTGGTGGTGATCGATCGGCTGCCTTTCGCGGTGCCCGACGACCCGCTGACCGCCGCACGCATCGAGGGCATCCGCGAGGACGGCGGCGACCCCTTCGGTAGCTACCAGGTACCGCGCGCCGCCTTGGCGCTGAAACAGGGCTTCGGTCGTCTCATCCGCAGCCGTCGCGACCGAGGCGTGGTCGCGATCCTCGACGGGCGCATCGTACGCAAGAGTTACGGCTCGATGCTGCTCGCCAGCCTGCCCGAGGCCTGCCCGCGCAGCTTCGACCTGGACGACGTGCGGAGATTCTTCGAACCCAAGGCGTGACCCTGGCTTGGCCGGTCACGCCTTCCGCCTCGCCAACCGCGCCGCGATGAACGAGCGCACGGTCAATGCGACGAAGGCCAGACAAAGCACTGCCATGATCGATCGGGCGACGGCCGCCGCGGGGCGGTCGATGCTTTGACCCCCGAGCATGCGTACGAAGGATGGAATGCCGCCCACCGAGCCCGCGAACCCGAGCAAGCCGGCGAGGGCAGCCCCGTGCATCGCGTGCATGCGGAACCGCGGGTTTCGCGCCAAGAGTCCCAGCACCAAGAGCACGATGCCGATGGCCGCCGGGATGAGCGCCGTGGGGCTCTGCCCACCCGTGCTGACGTAGCCGACGATCCCGAGCAGGATCAGCGCGCCCCCGAAGCCTGCGGTGATGTTTGCCATGGTCAGAATCTAGCCCGCATTCTTCGTTGTGCATGGATTTCCGGCGCGACGTCCGATCCCGGCGTGCGCGGGTCAGCGCCGTCGGTGCGTCGCCAGCTCCATGGCCTCGTCTTCTGCCCGTCGCGCCGCCGCTTTTCGGGCGGCGGCCTTTGCCCGCTGCTCGAGCTTCGCCACGGCATCGCGATCTCGCACCGCGGCCTCGTAGTCTCGTCGCGCCCCTTCGTGCAGTGACCTCGCCGCGGCCAGCGCCGTGGCGGCATGCTCGTGCGCGGTCGACTTCAGCCGGAGGGCTTCCTCGCGCAGGCGTCGCAGGTAGCTCTCGCGTGCCAGACCCTGCTCGGCCGTCGCCGGACCTTGGGCCAAGCGGCTGATCTCCGCGTCCAGGGCAGCCTCCGCGGCCTCGCAGCGGGTTGCCAGTCGGACCTGCTCCTCCTCTTCCGAGCGCAGCTTGTCGCTGGCCAGCGCGAGGGCCTGCTTGGCGTTGTTTTCCGCGTCACGCCTGAGGTCAAGGACACTTTGCAGGTCGAAAATCATGGGGGCGCACGGCGTTGCGTCTTTGGTCAAGGGAGCTTACTGTTGAACCGATGCCAGCCCAAGTCTCGTCGAGGCGATATCGCATCGAGCGATATCTCGCAGAGGGAGGCATGGGTGCGATCTACGTCGGAAAGAAGATCGGGCCGGGCGGGTTCGAGAAGGAGGTCGTCCTCAAGCAGCTGCTGCCCGAGTTCACCAGCCGCCCCGAGTTTCGCGACCTGTTCTTTCGCGAGGCGAAGATCTCGGCCACGCTCGACCACCAGAACATCGTCCGCACCTTCGACTTGGTCAATTCCAACGAGCGCCTGTTCATCGTGATGGAGTACGTGCGGGGCGCCGACTTGCGTACCATCGCGTGGCGCGCTCGGCGCAGAAAGCCGCTGTCGGTCAAGGCGATCGTGCACGTGGGCCTCGAGATCCTGGCCGGGCTCGCCTACGCGCATGGCCGGCGCTCTCCGGCGGGCGAGCCGCTGGGCATCATCCATCGCGATCTGTCGCCGTCGAACATCCTGTGCTCGGGCGAGGGCGAGGTGAAGCTGTCGGACTTCGGCATCGCCAAGGCGGTGACCTATTCGTCGGTCTTCTACCGGGTGCGCGGCAAGGTCGGCTACATGTCGCCCGAGATGGCGCACAACCAACCCATCGACGCTCGCAGCGATCTGTTCTCGCTCGGGGTCAGCATCTACGAAACCCTGATCGGCGAGCGCATCTACACCGGCGATCTCAACACGCCGCCCGAGAAGATCTACGCCCAGAAGGTTCCGCCGCTGGAGAGCAAGTGCCCGGGTTTGCCGCGGGAGCTGCAAGAGGTGCTCGACCGGGCATTGGCCATCGATCCGGAAGATCGCTTTCGCGACGCCGATGCCTTCGCCATGGCCTTGCGTCAGGTGGCGAGCGCAAACCGCCTGCTCTACTCGGCCCCCGAGCTCGCGGCGGAGCTTCGCGAGATCATGGGTGCTTCTCCCGACGGCTGGCTCACCGACCCGCGGGATCAGTCCCGCAACGCACGCTTGGGGCAGGCCCAAGGCGTGGTGTCCGGCAAGTCCGATTCGGTGGTCGAGCCGGGATCGTCCATCGAGACCACGGGCGAGGAGTCAATCGAGAACATCGCCACGCCGCCGGCGCGTCCTTCGGGCGCTGGCATCGGTCAGAGGCCGTCATCCAGCATGGCAAAAGCTCCCGAGCCGGCCGCCGAGCCCGCCGCGACGACACGCTCCTCGGAGAGCGTCCCGGTGGTGGCGACGAAGGCGTCCCATCCCATCGCGCCGGCACAGCCCCAGTGGGGCAAGCAGCTGACCGTGACACCTTCGCCCGCACCGGTGGCGCCGGCCCAGCCGCCGCCGCCCGCGGCCCCGCAGCCGGGGCGTTTCCGCTTTCCTGGGGTGCAGCTCGCGCGACGTATGGGCGGGGTGGCCGCGCTGCCGCGGTCGCGAAGAGGTTTGTGGCTCTTGCTGCTGGTGGTGCTCGCGGCGCTGGCCGGGTTCGCATTCGTTCGCTTGTTCTTGCGGCCGGCTGCGCTTCACGGCGACAGCGGAACCACCCGAGCCGCGGCGACGGTCAAGGGGAAGGCGGTGCCATGGAGGGAATGACGGCATCCATCACGCGGCTGATCCCGAAGGACGCGGCCATCTTTCGGCAATCGGGACGGGGCCGCTTCATCGTGATCCGCGGACCCGATCGTGGCGAGGCGCTGGTCGTCGGCGCGACCTCGGTCACCATCGGCTCGGGCTCGGCCGCAGACGTGCGGCTGTCAGACCCCACCATCTCGCGTCGCCACCTCCTGGTCAGCCTGGCGGATAGCGGCGTGAAGGTCCGCGACCTGGGCTCGACCAACGGATCCTTCGTGGGCGGGGCGCGCTTTCAAGAGCTGCTGCTCTGCTTCGGCGCCGAGATCCAGATCGGCCAGACCATCCTCAAGTATCTGCCCGACGAGGAGCAGGTGGACGTCGCCCCCGCGAGCAGCGAGACCTTCGGAAACATGCTCGGCCGCGATCCGAAGATGCGCCAGGTGTTCAGCCTGCTTGCGGACGTGGCCGGCTCCGAGGCCACCGTCTTGCTGGAAGGCGAGACCGGGACGGGCAAGGAGCTTCTGGCCGAGGAGATCCATCGCCACAGCCCGCGCAGCGGCAAGCCCTTCGTGGTGTTCGACTGCGCCGCCCAGCCCAAGGATCTCATCGAGTCCGCGCTGTTCGGTCACGTCCGCGGCGCCTTCACCGGTGCGCTCGCCGACCGCAAGGGCGCGTTCGTGGAGGCCGACGGCGGGACGCTCTTCCTCGACGAGATCGGCGAGCTGTCCCTGGACATGCAGCCGACGCTCTTGCGCGCCCTCGACAAGCGCACGGTCAGGCCGGTGGGCGGCACCGGTCAGCGCATGGTCTCGGTACGCGTGGTGGCGGCCACCAACCGCGACCTGCGGGCCGAGATGGCCACCAAACGCTTCCGCGAGGATCTCTACTACCGCTTGGCGGTGGTGCGCATCACCGTGCCGCCCTTGCGCGAAAGACCCGCGGACGTCGCGCTGCTGGTCCAGCGCTTCGTCGAAGCCTACGCGAAGGCGCCGGGCCTGGCCGTGCGACCGCCCGACCTCGAGCGCTTGGCGCGCCTGCCTTGGCCTGGCAACGTTCGGCAGCTGCGCAATGTGATCGAGCACGCCTGCGCGGTCTCGCACGGCGCCGAGCTCGACCTGGAGGAGTTTCTGGCGTCCGCGTTCGCCCCCCCGCCGAGCATCGGCGCCATCGAGCTCGACAAGCCATTCAAGGAGGCGAAGGCCCACGTGATCGAGGAGTTCGAGCGCGTGTACCTGAAGGCGCTGCTCGAAAGGCACGGCGGCAACCTGTCGGCTGCCTCCCGAAGCGCGGATCTCGACCGCAAGCATCTGCGCGAGCTCCTGCGCAAACACGGGCTGCGCGAGGAGAGCGAATAGCAGCCGCGACGGAGTCGGTGGCATGTTCGAAGTCGCGGTCGCCGGTCTCGTGTTCGTGTACCTGCTCTTGCTCGCCATTCCGGGGATCGAGCAGCAGCTCGCGCTGGGTATCCTCGCAGCGTCGGTCGGGCTCGTCGGAGGAGGTGGCGCCGGGATCGTCTACCACCTCGCCCTGCGCGAGGCGCTCCTGCGTACGAAGGCCGGCGTGCGCGGTTGGCTGTGGTCGCCGGTGTCGCGCCATGCCGAGCTCGACGACCTGGGCCGGAGAAAGGTTCTGCCGTGGTTTCGCCTGGGCGCCGCCGGCTTCGCGCTGTGCATCGCCGGGATCGGAATGGTCGGCGTCGCGGCGCTGCGGGCTTGGCTCGCGGGCTAGAGCCAGGAGCGTTCCTAGCGGGTGGGCGCCGGCGTTTTTTGCACGGCCGGAATACGGATGGCGACGGTGGTGCCCTGGCCCGGGCGACCTTCCACGTCGAGCGTGCCCCCCAGGATGGCTACGCGCTCCTTCATGCCGAGCAGGCCGAGCGACCCGTGGCGCTTGATCTCGTCGTCGGTGATGCCGCGACCATCGTCTGTGACCACGAGCGAGATGTCCCCGTCTGAGCACGTGAGCCGAATGCTGACGTGGCTCGCACCCGCGTGACGGGTGACGTTGGTCAAGGCCTCCTGGCACACGCGGAACAGCGGGGTCGCCAGCTCGAAGGGCAAGGAGAGATCCTCCGGCACCTCGACCGAACACACGATCTGCGTCCGGACCTCGATGTCGTGCGCCAACCACTCGATGGCGGCGCCCAGGCCCAGGTCGTCGAGGATGCTCGGCCGCAGCTCGGAGGAGATGCGCCGCACGCAGCGGATGGTGTCCTTGACCAGCTCGACCAGCGCGGCGACTCGCGCAGCGGCTTCCTTGTTCTCCGGATCGATCTGCTTGTCCAGGAAGGCCAAGTCCATGCCCATGCAGGTGAGCGACTGACCGAGCTCGTCGTGTATCTCTCTGGCGATGCGTACGCGTTCCTGTTCGCGGACCGATTCCACGTGCGCGGCCAGGGCGCGCAGCTGCTCGCGCGATCGCCGCTGCTCGTCTTGAAGCTGTCGGCGCAGCGTGATGTCGCGGGCGAGCCCGGTGGTGCCCAGGATCTTTCCCTCGGCGTCGAAGACCGGCGATTTGAAGGTCTCGGCCCAACGGTTCTCGCCGTGCATGCGGATCTCCTCCTCCACCAGCTTCTTCTCGTGCGTCCGCATGACCTCGTTGTCGTCGGCGACGTAGCGCGCTGCCAGCTCGTGCGGCCACACGTCGAAGTCGCAGAGCCCGATGAGCTCGGCTGGACTGCCCCTCCCGGCGGCGGCGGCGAAGGTCTGGTTGACGATCTGAAACTTGCCGAGCGTGTTCTTGAACCAGACCAAGTAGGGGAAGTTGTCCAGCATGGCGCGCAAGTAGGCCTCGCGTAACGCCAGAGCCTCGAGCGCGGCGCGCCGGTCGCTCACGTCGCGGACGATGCCCACCACCGCGATGACCTCACCGCCCGGGACACGAAGCGGAATCAGGCGCGTGTCGATCCACACCGGCCGCAGGTGCAGATCCTGCTGGTCCTCGGTCACCACGGTTTCACCTTCTTGGAAGACGCGCTGGATGGCGGCGCTGTGCCGCGCGGCGAGCCGGGGCGCGAAGAAGTCGCCCTGCTGCTTGCCGAGGATCTCCTCGGGTCGGCGGCCGAGGGCGCGCGCGGCCACCTGGTTCACGAACAGGACGTGCTCGCCTCGGTCGACCACGAACACCATGTCCGGGAGAACCTCGAACACCGAAGCAGGGCCGAGGCCGGTCTGGGCCAGGAGGTGGTCGATGGCTGCGATGTCCGTCATGGCGCTTCGACGGCACATTCTACGCGCTTGCCGCCCCGGTTGGCTCACCAATTGGAATTCCGCGTGGTAGCTTTCCGGCAATCATGAAAATCGCTGTCATTGGGTCAGGCTACGTGGGACTCGTGGCCGGTGCCGGTTTCGCCGACATGGGCAACGACGTGATGTCGGCGGACATCGATCCGGCCAAGATCGCCATGTTGCAGCGGGGCGAGGTGCCCATCTACGAACCTGGACTGGACAAGCTGATAGACCACAACGTCAAGGAGGGGCGGCTGCACTTCACCACCGACGTGGCGGCGGCCGTGGCGGGGGCCGAGGCCATCTTCCTGGCCGTGGGCACGCCGCCGTTGCCGGATGGGTCGGCGGATCTCAGCTACACCTTCAAGGCGGTGGAGACGGTCGCCCGCTCGCTCACCGGGTGGGCGGTCATCGTGACCAAGTCCACGGTTCCCGTTGGCACCGGCGACAAGATCGAGGACATCGTTCGGCGCCACGCGCAGCACGGGTTTGCCGTGGCCTCCAATCCCGAATTCCTCAAAGAGGGCGATGCGGTTAGCGACTTCATGAAGCCCGACCGGGTCATCGTCGGTACCAGCGACGCGCGCGCCATCGCCACCTTGCAGGCCCTGTACGCGCCGTTCACGCGCTCGAGCGATCGCATGCTGGTCATGGATCGCCGCTCGGCCGAGCTCACCAAGTACGCGGCCAACTCCATGCTCGCCACGCGCATCTCGTTCATGAACGACCTCGCCAACCTGTGCGATGCCGTGGGCGCGGACATCGAGCTCGTGCGCAAGGGCATGGGCTCGGACGGCCGCATCGGGACCAAGTTCCTGTATGCGGGCGTCGGCTTCGGTGGAAGCTGTTTCCCCAAGGATCTGCGCGCAGCCATCAGCACGGGCAAAGAGGCCGGCGTCGAGCTCGAGGTGCTGGACGCTGTCGTGGCGGTCAACGAGCGCCAGAAGCATCGCCTGGGGGACGACATCCGCAGGTACTTCCAGGGAGACCTGCGCGGCAAACGCGTCGCCCTGTGGGGACTGGCGTTCAAGCCCGGCACCGACGACATTCGCGAGGCGCCAGCCTTGGTCCTGGTGGACGATCTGCTCGCGGCCGGCGCCGACGTGGTGGCCACGGATCCGGTGGCCATCTCGGCGGTGAAGAAGCAGATCGGCGACAAGATTCGATTCGCGGAGTCGAACTACGCGTGCGCCGAGGGTGCGGACGCCTTGGCGCTGGTCACCGAATGGCGGGATTACCGCCGTCCCAACTTCGAGCGACTGGCGGGCCTCATGCGCGGCAAGGTGGTCTTCGACGGGCGCAACATCTGGGAGCCCGCCGATGTGCGCGCCGCTGGGCTCGTCTACTACGGCATCGGGCGCGGCCAGCGGGTGTAAGAAGCGGCGGAAGCAACGGCGGACTCCGGCGGGGCGCAGCTTGGAAGCCGCTCGGGCCTCCTCCCGCCGCTACTCCTTGCCGATCTCTCGCAGTCGCTCGACGTCGGTGTCGACGCCGCAGCGTAGCCCATCGCCGCGCATCTGGGCGTTGCGGATCCGGACCAAGTCTCCGCGCCCAAGCTCCTCGAACGCACCGTTGCTGTGACTGCGTTCTCGATCGAGACGCGTGACCAGCAGGCGCCCGGCCGGGCCACAGGCGAACAGCCGCAAGCGTCCTTTGTCCTTCATCGGGTCGCTGACCACGCGGAACAGAGCGTTGTCCTCGTGGGCGCGACCTCGTTTTCGCGCGACCAGGTAGCTGAAGTCCACGCGCGAGCGACCTTGCGCGATGGCACCGGCGCTGGCGTGACAGAAATCGCGATCCCTGGCGAGGGCAGGACACGGCGCCTGCAGAAGGCAGGGCGCCGCCACGAAGTAGCCCGCGGCGACGAGGCGGTCCCGCAACGCCAACAGCCCGCGCGAGGTTTCCCGCAGCGCCGGCTCGATGAGGATGCACGCGCCGTCGTCGGTCATGAGATCGCGGCACCAGCCCAAGACCAGGCGCGCCTTTCCCTCGGCGTCGAGGGCGAGCTCGTTCAGCAGGTGCGCGGCGACGATCCAGTCGAACCGGCCTTCGACGCCGCTTGGCCGAATCGCGCGCGCGATGTCGGCTCGCACGACGCCAGCGCCGCCTACCTTGTCGACCGAGACCAGCTGGGCGTTGGGCCAACGACGAAGGACGGTCCGACCGGCGCTGCCCGTGCCGGCCCCGAGGTCGAGCACGCGATGTGGCTCCGGCAAGGCGGTGGTGGCGAAGACGTGCTCGAGCGCGGCCGTGGTCCGTGGCGCGATCTCTTCCTCGTATTCCTGCCGGAGCTCCCGGTCGGCCAGGTACGATTGACCGACCAGCTCGCGCGACCCGGTGAGGCCCCGGTGGATGCGGGAGGGCGTCCTCACGCGCCGGTCAGCCGCCCATCTTCGAGAAGAAGATGCCCTTGATGTCGTTGAAGGTGACCACCACCAGGACCAGCAACAGGACCATGATGCCCACCATGTGAATCTTGGTCTCTACGGCCGCGCTGACGTCTCGCCGGCGCAGGGCGCTGACCCCCACGAACAGGATCCTGCCGCCGTCGAGCCCCGGCAGCGGCAGCAGGTTGAACACGCCGAGCGCGACCGAAATCAGGATCAGAATCTCCAGGAACTTCAGCACGCCTTGCTTGGCGGCGCCTGCCATCTCCTTGGCAATCCCGAGCGGCCCGGTCAGTCCGCCGTCGATCTTGCGCGTGATGAGATCCCAGATGTTCTTGAGCAGGACCGCAGAGAGCGCGAACGGCATCACGACGGCCTCTTTGACGGCATCCGCGAAGGGACCCCGCTCGCGCACTTGGCTGAAACGCACGCCGATCATGTAGTAGCTGCTGGCCGAGTCCTTGCGGGGCGCGATCTGGATATCGATGGGGGCCCCATTGCGGACGATCTTCATCGCAATGGCCTCGCCGCCCGACGAGCGTACCGCGGTGGTGATGTCGCCAGGCTTCGCGACGGGCTGGCCCTTCACCGCTGCGACGACATCGCCGGGCTTAAGGCCCACCGCCTGCGCTGCGCTGCCTTGTACGACCTCGTCCACGGTCGTCGTGCCGGTGTACTGGCCGTACGTGACCAGCACGAGGAATCCGACGACGATGGCCGTGATGTAGTTGGCGGCCGGTCCGGCGGCCAGCACCAGGAACCGCATCCAGCGCGGACGGTTCGGATAGACGTAAGGATCCGAACGGTCGAACTCCTCCTGCGGGTTCATGCCGGTGATCTGCACGAACCCGCCCAACGGAATCGGTGCGATCTGGTACACGGTGTCGCCTCGTTTGAACGACACCAGCGCGTTGCCAAAGCCGATGGAGAAGCGCTCGACCCGCATCCCGCACAGGCGCGCGGCCATGAAGTGACCCGCTTCGTGCAGCACGATAAGGAGCGCCAGACCGATAATCGCGACCAGAATGGACATCGCACCAAATCTAGCAGGGTTGCCAGGCTAGACAGAAAGGATTCGCAAAACCGGGGCGAGCAGTCGGTGGCGGCGCGTGCGCCGGCCCAGGACCTCGAGATCGAGGTTCAGCCTGGCGGCTTGGCGCTCGAAGCGAATTTCGTAATCGTCCCCGCGGCCTGTGGCCGAGAGCAGGACCGGCAGCGCTCGCAATCGGTGGGCGAGCAGGAAGCCACCGCGCGCCACGACGGCGGCGCGGCGGTCGAGGCGTTCGAGAGCCCATTTCAGCATCGCCTGTCGAGGCGGGGCCCCGCGATCCGATTCCCACAACAAGATCTTCTCGCCCGAGGCATGCACGACGGAACGCCGAAACGCGTGCCCAGGTCGAGCCGCTCCCAGGAGCTTCAGCTCGGGGATCTCTCCTTGCAGGAGGCGAAGCAGGGTCAGACTGGTGTCGAACGATCCGTCGCTCGACGCGAGGATCTCGAAAGACAAACCGAGCTGACGGAGGTGCATCGCGATGGCGCGCACGTCGCCCGCGATGGAGTCCTCCGCGTCGCGCACCGCCACGATGACGGAAAGCGACGGCGATCTGGCTTGGTCCGCCTGCATGGCGGCGAAGCCTAGCGCGAGACGAGCCAGCACGCACGAAAAGCGATCGCCGCGCGCGGTCGGCGTCGTCGGTGCTTCAGGCAGGTCCTGCCAAGGCGGATTCAATCGCCCGCGCCAGCGCCGCGGGATCGTCTGGTGAGACCAAGCGCAGGCGAACGTCACCGCCGAGCTCACGCAGGCCACCGCTGTCCGACGCGACCACAGGCAACTCGCAGGCCAGCGCTTCACGCACCACGAGCGGCATGCCCTCGCTGCGTCCGTCCGCCATGGATCTGCACGGATGAACCAGCAAGTCGGCGGCCGCCATCAGCTCGGCCAGCGCACCCTGACCTGTGTTTCCCAGGAAGCGAACGTCAACGCCGGCCAGCCGCGCCTGCCTCGCCAGCGCTGGGCGCTCGGGCCCGTCGCCCGCGATCAGAAGCTCGGGTCGCCGCGACGCCGCCATGCACGCCAGCGCAGCGATGAGCACGTCGTATCCCTTGATGCGAACCAGCCGCCCGGCCGCCAGCGCAGTCGTGCGGACAAGGCCCAGCTCTCGTCGCAAGCGCGCGCGCTCGTCCTTCGACCGTGGATGAAAGAGCGCCCGATCGAACGGCGCCGCCTCGACTTTGCAGCGCGCGCCGAAGGATTGCGGCGAGCCGCCCAGCAGCGATTCGAATTCTCTGTGTAAGTGGGCGCTGGCGAACACCAGCTCGGGCCGGCTTTCACAGAAGACCCGCGCAAGGCTGCCGGCCCAAGGTAAGCGACGAAGCAGGAACAGGTCTCCACCATGCACATGGCTGCGGTGGGGGAGGCCAGGAAGCGCCATGGCGACGACGAGCCCGCACGGAACGATCCAGTGGCTCTCGACCGCCGTCCAGCGCGCGCGTCGACGAGCGACCTCGGCAAACAGCGCGAGCGAGAAGCGCATGGCCTTGCCCCACGCCGCCGCCCGACCGACAGGGTCTGCGTCCTCGAACGTATCCGGGGCCCCCCCGGTGTAGAACAGCCCGTGCCCAGGGATGCGCGTCACCGTGGCGCTCGCCTCCCCGCTGGCATCGCCCGCTGCGATGATCTCGACGGGGTGTCCCTGCCGCTCGAGGGCGTGGACCCGCTCGCGCACGAACCCGCCCGCGCCGTCGGTCGGGCTGCGCGGGTACGACGTGGTGACGACGCCGATCACGGCGACGGCGGCTCGGGCAACGGCACTGGCCGCGAACCGAGAATGCGACGCAGTAGAGAGCGCTTCACGCGAGAAAAGGTCCCGCGCCACACGAGTCGCAAGAGCGGCGCGATGACGGATGCGATTCGGATACCTGACCGCCACTCGGGGCCATAGACTGGCCGCACGGGCACGTCGACCACGCGCGCACCAAAGGCGCCGAGGCGTGCGAGCAGGTCGTTGGGATAGCCGTAGCGGGGGAACATCTCGCCCGAGAGGATGAGCCCCAAGGCGTGCCGATTGGCCGCCGTGTACCCGCACTGCGAATCGAAGATGTTCGGGTAGCCCGACGCCAGCCGGGTCAAGTGCGACAGCGCCACGTTTCCGAGCAGGCGAGACAGCGGCATCACACGATACACCCCACCGGGCCAGGCAAAGCGATTGCCTTTGGCGTAGTCGGCCGAGCCATAAACCACGGGCGAGATCAGCGAGACCAGATCCGCGGGATCCATCTGCGAATCACCCGCCATCACGGCGGTCACGTCCGCGCCGGCCCGCATGGCTGCGGCGTAACCCGTGGCGATGGCCGCGCCAACTCCGCAGTTGCGCTCGTGTTGCAGGACGGTCAAGCCGCGACGCTGGCTGCGGCGAGCGATGCGTGCGGTTCCATCGCTGCTGGCGTCGTCCACCACGAAGACGAAGTCGACGAATCCGGGCACCGAGCGCACGGTTCGGCCAATTTTCCCTGCCTCGTTGAAGGCAGGCACCACAACGGCGATTCTTCGGCCTCTAAACATCGGCGCCGCTCAAATCAATCGAAGGGGGAGGCCTTGCGCACGTCCTTGGACACCGGCGTGTCGAAGGGATCACGCTCTTTGACTGGAGGTTTGCTGCGAGTCTTTCCCTGGGAAGCCCGGCCCGGCTTGCTCGGATCTGCCGCCTTGGGCTCTGGCTGCTTGGGTGCTGGCGGAACCTCCACGGCAGGCGGATTGACGACCGGCGGCGGTGTCAGAACCGGCTGCGGCTGCAGCGTGATCTCGCCCGTCCAATCCGGGCGAACCTCTTTGGTGGTTTCGAGGTAGCCGGGCAAGCGAAACACCACGAAGCTGGTTCGGTCGTCCCGGTACTCGACCTTGCGACGGAATGGCGTTCGCCCGAGGTATTCGTTGCTTCCCACCACGTAGACCTCGGCGCCGATGGGCGTGGACTGGAACGCGATGTCGAGGAAACGAATCTTCGGGATGCTGTTCTGAAGAGCCGCGTTTCCTCTTCCACGCAGGGTCCAGATGGCGCCACCGACGAAGGCGAAGCCGAGCAACAGGAGCCCGGAGATGAACATCCACCCCGGTATCGCCCCCAGGAGCGGACGGGTCAGAAAGCTGCTCGGCGCGGCTGGTGGTGGTGGAAACGCGACATTCGAGTGGCTGGGCGGAATCCGGTACGAGCCCGTGTTGAGGGGAGGGGCCGGAACCACCGGTGGGATGGTTGGCGATCGGCTGGCAGTCGGGTTCGGCCTCGACGGGTTCGAGGCACTGCGCGAAAGCCCGGTGTTGGAGCGCGACGGGCTTACCGAGGCGGTCTGCAAGCGCGCACCACGGGTCGCGGCACCATGCACGTCGCCGCCCACGTCCACCGGGAAGAGGCTGCGCATGGTCTGCGCCAAATGGCTTGCCTGGAAGCGCGACGAGTACACCACGTCGTCGAGCGCGTCTGCCATCTCGGACGCCGACTGGTAGCGATCGTCGCAGTTCTTGGCGAGCGCCTGCAGCACGATCTGGTCGAGCTGCGGTGGGCAAAGCGGGTTGTGCAGAGAAGGAGGCGGGACTTCGCATCGGCGCACGCGCTCGATGGTCTGCATGTCGTTCTCGCCCTTGAACAGGCGCCTGCCCGTGAGGATTTCGTGCAGAACGATGCCGGTGGCGAAGATGTCGATGCGACGATCGATCTCGTTCGAGATGGTCTGCTCGGGCGCCATGTACGCGAACTTGCCCTTGAGCGTACCGCTCTTCGTACCCTCTTCGGCAGACTCCCCGCCGAGCGCCTTCGCGATGCCGAAGTCGAGGATCTTCACCGCACCGTCGAAGGACAGCATCACGTTCGACGGTGAAACGTCGCGGTGGATCATGCCGAGCACTTGCCCGTCCTCAGACGTGAACTCGTGCGCGTAGGCGAGCGCGCGGCACATCTCGCGGCCGACATACGCCACCAGCTCGGCCCGCGGTGGACCGACCCGGGCCCAAAGCGTGCGCATGGTCTCGGCGAGGTCGTGGCCTCGCACGTACTCCATCGACATGAAGTACTCGCCGTCGACGTTGCCGAGCTCGAACACCTGCACGATGTTCGGGTGGGTCAGCTTCGAGGCGATCTTGGCCTCGTCGATGAACATCTTGGTAAACGACGGGTCATCCGACAGATGCGGAAGGATGCGTTTGACCACGAAGGTCCGCTCGAACCCGGCCGGGCCCTGGATACGCGCCTTGAACACATCGGCCATACCACCGCGGCCGATGCGTTCAAACAGCGTGTACTTGCCGAATGGAATCGGCTGGGGAAGCGCTACACCCACGGCTTTCCAGATTGTATCCCGAAATGCCCTGGTTTCGCCTGTTTCCAGACCTGCAATCCCGCCAGGAACACTTCGATTTTCGTTTGCAAAGAACCTACTCGCCAGCACTACACCTGTGCAAGTGTTCCTGTGCTGGATGCTAAAACCGGGTAGCACATGAACCTACAACAAAAAAGCGAGGCAGGGAAGCCGGAGATCGTGCTGGTGGGCGGCGTCGATCCTGGCGGTGGCGCAGGTGTGCTTCGCGACTTGCTGGCCGCCATCGAGCTCGGCGCCCGAGCGACGGTGGTTCCCACGTGCATCACGGATCAGGACGCCACGCGCGTCAGCAGCGTCGAACCCCGCGAAAGCACTCGTGTGCGGCAGTCCCTGGGGCGTACTTTGGCGGCCGTGCAGCGCCCGGTCCAGGTCGTGAAGATCGGCATGGTGGCCACGGCCGAGATCGCCCGGAGCGTCGTCGACGCACTCGGGCATTTCGCCGGTCCCGTGGTCTACGACCCCGTGTTGCGCGCTTCCAGCGGCGGCGCTCTCTACGACGGCGACCGCGCGGCGGTGATCGCGCTCGCCCGACGGGTCACGTTGCTCACGCCCAACCTCGGCGAAGCCGCGTGGCTTCTGGACCGGCCTGTCACCGACGTCCCTGGTGCGGAGTCCGCTGCTCGCGAGCTGGTCGCGCTCGGCGTTCCGGCTGTCCTGGTCAAAGGTGGCCATCTCGCGGGCGACGCGACCGACGTGTTGCTCGATGGTGACGGCCTTCGCTTGCTGTCCAATCCGCGTATCCCGGGCCCGAGCCCGAGGGGCACCGGGTGCGCGCTGGCGACAGCGATCGCGGTGCATCTCGCGCGCGGCGCGAGGCTCGGGGAGGCGGTGGCTGCTGCGAAAAGGTGGCTCACCGGGAAGATCGCCGCCGCCACCCCGGTCGGCGACGCCTGGCACTTGTGAGGCCGGCTCTGGCCCGGGCCTGGCGAGGCGTCTTAGCGCAGGAAGGTCGCCGGCATTTCCACCGCGACGACCTCGCCCCGCGCGGTCACCACGTCGCCGGCGCGCACCTCGGCATCCACGATGACCTTGCGACCTTTCACTTCGCGCGCGTCCACGCAGCTCCAGCTCGACACCGGCGGGTGTGGGCTTCAAGTAGTCGACCTTCAGCGACGCGGTCACGAAGCGCAAAGGCGGGTCAGAATCCAGGGGCCGGTTCTGTGCGCGCGCGCCGCCGCCGCCGCCGTGCCCGTGCCGTGGCAATCGATGAGCGATGCCACGAGCCCGCCGTAGATGAAGCCCGGGATCGCCGTGTGCGCAGGCCAGGGCAGAAACCGGGTCACGCTCTCGTCGCCGTCCCAGTACGTCTTGATGTGAAGTCCGTCGGGGTTCAGCCGACCGCAGCCGTAGCTTCTCGCTACGCGGTCTTGATGCTGGCGGCGGACTGCAGCTTCAACTCCTCCACTGCCACCTCGCGCATCTTGTACTTCTGAATCTTGCCGGTGACGGTCATTGGGAACGCGTCGACGAACTTCCAGTACCGCGGGATCTTGTACGTCGCGATCTTGCCCTTGCAGAAGCTGCGCAGCTCTTCGCCCGTGACGCTGGCGCCAGGGCGCAGCTTCACCCACGCCATCAACTCCTCGCCGTACTTCACGTCGGGCACGCCGATGACCTGCACGTCGGCAATCTCCGGCTTGGTGAACAGGAACTCCTCCACCTCGCGCGGGTAGATGTTCT
>CAZYFU010000089.1:0-26182 GCA_964647025.1 uncultured Myxococcales bacterium
CTAGCTCTTCCGCTATCCGGCTGCCAATGCTGTTGGCGTCTCGCATGCCCAGCTCAAGGTGCAGAGTGCGCATCCTTTCTTCGTACTCGGGTAGGCGCTCTCGCAATTCCTGCAACCCTTGCCGATAGGCCACCAGGCGATTGCCTCGGGAACCCTCCATGAGGTTCATCGTTTGCTCCGCGGCCGTTTGGGTCATGTCTTGGACGATGTCCTTCACACCGGCGTCCAATGCAGCACGGGTTTGATCCGTCGGTTCCACGTCGCCCATGGACGGGAACTCTCTCACCGGGGAAGGGAAGCGTCAAAGGTCCCGCAGATGACTGGCGTGTTGATGGCAGGGCGAAGGGGCGGCCTGAGTGCACGCCCCCTGACGGCGCTTGCGTGGTCAGCGAGAAGCCATCGAAGATGGTGGAGCAGCGATGATTTCCGCTACCTGGCGGCCATCACGGCGCTGGCGTGCGCCGGGCCTGCGGCCAGCCCGTCCGCCTCCGGAGACGGAGTTGGGGGATGATAGTGCGGAGCTATGACGGCCAGGGACTGCTGTCAGACGCGTCGTTCCCTTGGCAATGATCTCAAGCCCCGGGCCAGTGGTGCCGAGGCTCCGTGTGAGATGGAACAACCTGGTCTGACGCGCTCGGGGCTATATCTGGCGATCGGTTCTCTGACCATGCTGGCGGCATGCAGCGACAGCGGCGTGGCCCCCGTCGAGTCGCTCCCGTCCGAGCTTCCCGATTTCGAGACCAGCGCCGCCGAGTTGCAGCAAACCTACGACACGGTCACCGCCAACGCCGACCAGAAACTGGCTCGGCTGGCAGCCTTGGCCGACCAGCCACCAGAGATGCTGGAATTCGCCAACACCGTGCTGGCTTACGACGAGATCACCGACGAGGTCTGGCTGGCCGCCATGCGAGCCATGATCCTCAAGGATGTCCACCCCGACCCCGATATCTTGGCCAAGGCGACCGCGCTGGTCGAACAGTACTTGGCCTGGTTCAATGCCACCGCGAACAACGGCGGCGTCTATAGGACCCTCTTGGCCTATGCCAAGAAGGCGCCGGCGCTGGCCGTGGACGAGCAGCGCCTGCTGGACGACGTGCTCATCGGGTTCAGGAGCAACGGCATCACCGAAGACGGCGTGGTGAACCCCGAGGTCTTGCGCCTGCAACGCGAGATGGTCGCCCTGCAGATCCAGATCGACGAGTCCATTCTCGAGGCCAACGCGCAGAAGAACTACTTCACCACCGAGGAGCTCGCGGGCCTCGACGCCGAACAGCTGGCCGCCCTTCCCCGCGAAGGCGACAAGGTCGTCATCCTCTCCGGCGCGGTTGGCACCCTGGGCGATGTGCTGATGGCATTCGCCAGCCGCGAGGAGACGCGCAAGCGGGCGAGGCTCATCATGAAGTCCCGCGCCGCGGACAACATCGGCCCTGTCACGACCCTGGTGCAGAAGCGATTGGAGTTGGCCAACCTGCTCGGGTTCGCCACCTGGGCGGACTACAAGACCCAGACCGCCATGGCAAAGACGGGGGGGATCGCGTCGGGCTTCGTGGATTCCGTTTCCAGCTTGCTTGGGCCCAAGCTGCAGCAAGAGCTCGCGGCGCTGTCCTCGTTCGTGCAGCCAGGCATCAACGACGACAATGGCCAGATCGACATCTGGGATGTGCCCTTCTTCCAGCGGCTCTATGAGAAGCAGTTGGCCGTCGACTACCAAAGCCTTCTGAAGTACTTCCCGTACGACCAGGTGGTGCGTGGGATGTTCGACGCCTACGAGGTGGTCTTCGGGCTGAAGATCGACTTCGTGGTCGGCCCGACGGTCTGGCACCCAGACGTCAAGCTGGTGAGGATCTCCGAGCGTTCGGGCACCACCGCTGGCGAAACCATCGGCTTCGTCTACCTCGACAACTTCCCGAGGCTGGCGCAGGGCAAGCTCGGTCACTTCCAGACCGCGGCGATGATTCGCGGCAAGGACCTTGGTGGCGGAAGATACCGCAAGCCCGTGGCCGCCTTGATCTGCAACTTTCCGGTCAATGCCGACGGAACGCCCGCCAACCTGCTGTTCTCCGATATCGACATTCTCTTTCACGAGTTCGGCCATGCCTTGCACCTGGTCCTCGGCAAGGCGCGGTTCGCGTCGCAGTCCCCCTTCAACACGCCAATCGACTTCGTGGAGGTCCCGTCGACCCTGTCGCAGCTCTGGCGCTTGAACCCGACGGTCTTCAAGATGATGGCCATCCCCGACCCGGCCCTCACGGATGAATTCATTCATGCGACCATCGCGGCCATGAAGACCGCCGATCTCGCGACCACGGCCCTCGGCTATCAAGTCCTATTCGGTTCCAGCAAGGTGGACTTCTTGCTGCACACGCTTACCGAGGCTTCGCAGATTCCGGCGGCCGAAAGCCCCGTCAACCTGGCTGCCATGGCCAGCCAAGCCTGGGGCGCCGTGTACCTTCCTGCCCAGGACGGAACCAGCCCGCTCAGCTCGTTCCAGCACGTCCTCACCTGGGGATACGATGCGGGCTACTATTCCTATACTTGGTCAGACAGCATCGTGGCCGAGCTGGCAGAGGTCTTCGAAGCTCCGGGCAACCCGCTCGGCTACATGAGCCCTGCCTTGGGCGCGAGCTACCGCACCCAGATCCTAGAACCCGGCAACGCCAGAGACGTGGCCACCTCGGTGGCGGCCTTCACCGGACACGCGCTGGATCCGGAACGCAAGGCGTTCCTGCGACGCCTGGGCGTTCAGTAAGCGCAGACGTGTCGCCATCTTCATGCATCACTTGCTGCGCATCACGCAGCCGTGATGACCCCGGCAAACGGAGCCTCCGCGACCTGATGGTCGCAACCGCGCCGCCCCTTACTGATCGTGGCCCATCTTCACGAGGAACCAGTTGTACTCGTAGTCCAAACCCTCGTGCAGCGGTGGTTCGCCCGATGGGCCGCTCCACGTACGATCGGACTCCCCGGCCACGTAGACGTTGTTCAATCCATCCAGCGCGATGCCACCTGCGAAATCCCCGAGGGTTGAACCATAGAAGGTGTGCCACCCATAATCCCCAACGGGATTCAATTTCAATACATAGGCATCCCACTCACCAGTATGGAGCGACGTAGGCGCTGAGGTCATTTTTGTGAACGCCCGGAGCGGCGCCTGCCCGAGAGGGCCTTGCCAGGGCATGAAGGAATGACCGGAGACATAGATGTGTCCACTGGACGTCAGCGCTATATGTTCAGCCCTGTCGTCTTCTTGGCTGCCGTGGAAGGTATGCCACTGGTACGCACCATCGCTATTCAATTTCACGACAAAGACGTCGCTCTGGCCCGAATAGGCGCTCTTGGGCAGAGTGCCCGCCAACCCATCCCAATTCGTATAGGTGGTGCCGGCGATGAATATGGCACCAGTTTGGTCCAGAGAACTGGACTCCGCGGCTGTGTCGCCGCGAGAGCCGCCGTAGTATGTGTGCCACAGATAGTCGCCCCGGTTGTTCAGCTTCAGTACGAACGCGTTCTCATACAGCCTCGACTCTACTTCTGAGAATCCGTGCAACGGCAGCTCACCGTTGGGACCGAGCCACGCAGGTGTGTGCGCCACCCCGGAAACGACGATGTTGCCGTGTTCATCCAGCAAGATGCCCGTCCCCCTGTCAGCACCTTGTTCGCCCCAAAACGTGTGCCACACATAGGAGCCGCTGCTATCCAGTTTTAGCACCAAGGCGTCCGTCTCTTTGTTGCCGTAGTGTTCGTGCAACGGCGGTTCATTCGATGGTCCCAGCCATGTCGAGCCGGCGCTCCCGGTGATGTAGATGTTGCTGTCCTTGTCAACAGAGATGTCATAGGCGGCCTCTGTCGCCGGGGAAGCGAAGAAGGTATGGAACTGGTACTGTCCATCCGTGTTGAGCTTCAAGACGAAGAGATCGTTGCCGCCGGAATGGGGGTTCAAGGGGGATTCGCCCCAATCGGCCGCGCGGCCCGCGACATATACGTCGCCGTTCTCCGCCAAGAAGACAGCCTCAGCGGAATCGGTGCCATCCCCCCCAAAGGTCTTCTTCCATGTCAGGGAGCCGCTGCTGTCTATCTTCATGACTAACGCATAGTCATCATAGTCTCCGGACCGGTAGGTGTATTTCCCCACGAGATAGCTATTGCCCTTGCTGTCCGTCGCCATATCTCTTATCTCGCTCTCATAGATGCTGCTGCCGTAGAACGTGTGCCATCCGGCTTGTCGGCAATCAGAGCTGCAATAGTCGCCGCCGGTTGTATTCTTGTCATCACAGACTTCGATGCCTTTGCGAACGAAGCCGTCCCCGCACCGCGCATTCGTGCAATCGTTGAGGCAGGCGTCGGTGTTGTCGGTGTTCCCATCGTCACACTCTTCACATTGGTCCCCGCAATCGATCTCCCATTGCCGTCCGTCTCCGCATACCGGCACGACGGCATCGCATTGCTTTCCACCCCACCCTAGATCGCACTTGCACGAGAAGTCCCCCGGCTTGTTCGAGCAGACCCCGTGTGCACACGGAGCATCCGAACACTCGTTTACATCCGTAGCGCAAGTGTCTCCTTGCCATCCCGATGAGCAAGTGCAGACGTAAGTGGTGTCGCCATTGCTGCAAGTACCGTTCTTACATGGGTTGGGTTTGCAGTAGTCGGCGGCGCTGTCTGTTGTCGTTTCCGTATCGGCGGGCGTCGTCTCGGTGGCGTATCCCGTGCCGTCGGTAGAAGGCGCGTCGACCCGCTCATCTGTATCTAGGTGCGTGTCCGAGTGGCGGAGGCTGTCGGTGTCGCCCGCTGCCTCGGTTGCGTCGGATCCTCCGGCATCCACGAATGCCTGGGTGTCTGCCAATTTGGCGGCGTCGTCGCTTGTACCGCTGTCTTCGTGTCGATTCGCACCGATGGCTTCTGTGGCGCTGTCCTTTGAATCGGTCGCGAGAGCGGTATCGGCCTGCCGCAGAGCCGCATCTCGGACGCTCGAGTCGGAGTGGCCGGTGCAACTCGCGAAGGACAAGGTAAGAGCCGCGAGCAGTACGACCGGTTGGTTCAACATGGCAGAGAACCCTTTCGGATTGGATCGAAACGGCGTGTCTTGTTTCGATAGCGTAGTGCGTCCGCAAGCGGATTACAAGCTCACCCTGCCACCCTGGCCGAGAGCTGCGGCCCATCCGGCGACTCGTGCGGGCGGTCGGCGTGTCACCTTGGGCCGGCCAGCCTCATCAAGAGAGCGTGACCGAGCCGGACTTGGCGAGGATCGAGGTCGAAGGTGCCGCAATGGCGGTGCGTGTGGCTGGCAGGCGAGAGCATCCGACGCTGCTCCTGCTGCACGGCTTTGCCAGCTCGTCGCTGTCGTTCCGTCGAGTGATTCGTCCGCTCGCGCGGCAGTGCTTCGTCGTGGCACCGGATCTCCCCGGATTTGGCGCGTCAGACGAGCCCACACCGGACCGCGAAGTCGAGGCGACGGCGCATTTGAGCCTTGCGGGGACGCGCGATCAATACGTCGGCGGCGTCCCCGCGGACGTCGCCAAGCAGATCGATCCACGACGCTGGCAAGAGGACTGGCGGATCATGTCGCTCCCCGGCCGACTCGCGTTACAGAGAGCGCTGGTGCTCGACTATCGCAGTCACGTGGCGCGCTTTGGGGCGATCGCCGACTACCTCCATCGCTGGCAACCTCCGGCGCTGATGCTCTGGGGCCGGCACGATGCCTTCTTCGATATCCAGGAGACGGTCTCCTGGATGAAGTCACTGCCGCGCATGGAGGCCCACATCCTAGATGGCCCGCATTTCCTGCTGGAGACTCACGCGGCGAAGTGCGCTGCTTGGATGGGCGCCTTTCTCAGGCGCGTGGAAGGGCGGCGCTGAGGACTCGGGTATACAAACGGATCCCATTTCGAACGAACGGGCCATCCGGAAGCGACGAGAATCCAGGGGCCAGGGCACACTATTGGGTTCATGCGTGCACTCTGGGCGACTTCGCAGGGTATTCTCGGACTGTTGATCGCCATGGGGGTGGCCCCTGCCTGCAGCAGCTCGGGGAACGGAGGCCCACCGAACATGGGCAGTGGCGGTGCTGGGGGCGCGTCTTCCAGGACCACCAGCAGCGGCGGCGTATCCGGTCTGGGCGGCTCATCCTCGACGGGCGGCTCTTCCAGCACCAGCACGCCCGCGGGCACCGGTGGGGCCTCGCGCACGGGCGGCATGACCTCGGGTTCGGGCGGGCAGGCCAGCGCTGGGGGTACAGGCGTCGGCGGCAACGCCACGGGAGGCGTGGGGGGCGATACCAACGTCGCGGGCCGCACCACCCTGGGAACGAGCGGCACCGGCGGCCGAGGCGGAGGCAGCGGCACCGCAAGCGGCACCACGGCTCTCTCCAGCGGTGGTGCAGGCGCTGGCGGCAGCGGCGGTCGGGATGCGGGCGCGGGAGGCACCACCGTCGATCCTGCGGCCCCCACCACCTTCGACAACCCCATCATCAAGTACGACGCGCCCGATCCCACGGCCGGCCCGGGTAGCAACATCTTCACCGCCGACGGCGCATCCATGGTCTGGAACGACAAGGTGTATCTCTACGTGGACAAGGACGCGGCCTCGACCAGCGCCACCGGCTACAACATCCCGGACTGGCTCTTGTACGTGACCAGCGACATGGTCCACTGGGAGAGCAAGGGCTCGGTCGCCACCTGCAAGTCGATGAGCTGGTGCCAGGCCGGCAACAACGGCGGCTTGGCCGCGTTCCAAGTGATCGAGCGCGACGACAAGGACGGCAACCCCAAGTTCTATCTGTATGGGCCGGTCAACAACGGGAGCTCCATCGCGGTGCTGGTCGCTGACAAGCCCGAGGGGCCGTTCAGGGACGCACGCGGTATTCCCCTCATCTATCTGGAAGACACCGCCAACATGGGTGCCACCCACGGGTGGCGGAACCTGGATCCCACGGTATTCATCGACGACGACGGCCAAGCCTACCTGGCGTGGGGCAACAGGATCTTCTTCACCGTCATGCTCGAAGACGACATGATCCACCTCAAGGGCGAGACCTACACCACGGACGCCTCGGGCAAGGTGCAGAACCGCAACATCGGCAACGTGAAGATCACCGCCCATCCCCAGTCCGAGTCCGCGGATTGGAAGACCTACGAGGAAGCCCCCTGGCTGACCAAGCACGGCAACCTCTATTACCTACTGTTCGCGTCCGGCTTCCCCGAGACCATCAACTACGCCACCGCCACCTCGCCCATGGGGCCGTGGCAGTTCCGCGGCGTGGTCATCTCCCGCGAAGCCAAAGACGCCAGCACCATTCACTCGTGTCTATTCGACTTCCGCGGCGCCAGCTACATGGGCTACCACACCGCCGAGCTTCCCACGGGGAGCGATTATCGTCGCGCTCAGTGCATGGACCGGGTCTACTACAACGCCGACGGCACACTGAAGAAGATAGTCAGGACCCACAAGCCGTAGCGCGATTCGCGCCAGAGACGTGCCCGCTTCTGGCACCAAACATCGGGCTCTCCCAGATCGAGGTCTTGTCGGGACCGTGGCGACCAGGGCGAAGGCCTACACGGTGCTCGCGCTCGTCGGCGAGATTGCTTGCCGCGAGGGCGTCTTCGGCGTCGACAGGGTAGAAGAGGAGAGCCTGCGCACCCCGGCCGTCCCTGTGTCGATCGTCACCTTCGCTGTTCAGGCGAGAATTCTCATGCCCCCGCGGCGGCCTTCAAGCAAGACACTGGCACCAAAGCAAGGCAGCAAGGCGCACCGAAGGCCCTCAGCGAGGTGGCACGGAGATCATCTGCTGTAGACGGGGACGAAATCCGGGTAGAACTCTCCGAAAACTTCCTTCATTCCGTCTAGCGGTCGGCCGAATTTGTCCGTGACTCGGACCCGGGCCGGACTCTGGGGGGTCGCCATGACTGGCAACATGAGGGGGCTGGGAGTATGCACATGGCAAACCCAACTGTATCCTGGGGGCTGCCGCTGCGTGACTTGCACAGTCACGTTGAAGCTCGGCCCCATCGGGCCACTGGCCTGAACGACCCGGAGTTGGATCTCAGCCCCTTCGTCCACAGGCGACCGCGAGTCTTTCGAGACCACGATCAGACGGTAGTCCATGGCATCTCCTTTCGTCGCATCCTACGCGGGGCCGGCCGATTCTCAAGAGCGGGCCCCCGCTGGCTTCCTCCCGCTGCTTCGGTGCCGCTGCTCCGGTGCGTACATGCTGGCTTCGGTGCCAGTGTCTTGATGGGGACGCGCCGAAGGAGGAGCGGGAGCGCCACGCGATCGAGCAAGACTGACGGCCGAGGCGGTCAGGACGGGCCTGGCGAGGTGCCGAGCGTGTCTCTGGCCGCGCGGACGGCCAGCTCGGGGGCGAGAGCTCGTCGTCCTGACCAGCACCGGCAGAGCTTCGCCCTGGCCACCCTCTCGAGCAGCCTGGTGGTGCGCCTCGATCAGGCTGCCTGCGCCGCCGGCTTGAACGGCAACGCCGGCAGAAATGCCCAGTCTGGGAAGAGGTCGATGATGAGCCTGGCCTTGGCCGCCATGGCGTCGACGCTGGCGCGGAAGTTGATGACGAAGTTCCGGTACGCGTGGAGGTACTCGTCGCGCTTCTCGTCGTCGCACGCGTGCGCGAGCGACGCCGGGCTGCGGTCGGGCGACTGGGGGCGGTGATGGGGATCCTGGGCGAGGATCCTGTCGACGCCGAGGGGCGCACGGCGCTTGTCCTGGTTGGCGGCGGAGGCAGCGGCGTCGATCTCGCGGACGACGCGGCGGTATTGGGACTGGCGCTCGTCGTCGGTCATGTCACGGAGGCAGGGCAAGGGCGCGAGCTTGACGTCGTAGCTGGTGGTGAACTCCCCCGGGTTGAAATGCGCATGATTGGAGACGACGACGAAGTCGTGGATGGTCATGTTGTAGGTGCGCTGGGCCTTGCCGATGACGCCGAGGACGAGGTCGTTGAGCTCGGGGGAGGGCGTGAGCAGGAGCCTGCCGTGGATGGTGCGTGTGGTGATCTCGACGAGGGCGTGTTCGGAGACGAAGCGCAGAGGACGCATGCATGCTTCTCGGCAAGGCAGGCTGGCAAGTTGTCTCCAGGGGAGCCCGGGGCGTCCGCCCTCATAGCCCGCCTCGCGGCGCTGGTTCCAGCTCCGAAGAGGCACACCGTCAGATGCCTCGGGGTGCTTTCTTCACACGCAGCCTCGCGCAGTGCCGTCGTTCCCGCTCCCACGGAGCCCACACCAACACCGGCCGAGAAGGACACACGCGCTCGGCGGTGAGCCCGACAGGCGGCGCCCACAGGGTGTGTGCCATCGGGACGAATTGCGTTAGCATCGAGCCAGCCGACATGCCAAGTCCTGGAGAACGTTGCGTGAGATGGCTGCACTTGAGCGATCTGCATCTGAGTGCAGACAAACGCTGGCTGTGGCACTGGCTGAAGGATCTGCTGTTCGATGATCTCAGGGCACTTCATCCCAAAGCCGGACCGTGGGACCTGGTGTTCTTTACCGGGGATCTGTCCAAGACGGGCAGCGCGGATGAGCTGAAGGCGGTCGACCAGGTGTTGGCGGATTTGTGGGCTTTGTTCGAAGAGCTGCAACCCGGCCAGCGACCGCAGTTGCTGGCGGTGCCAGGAAACCACGACTTGGTACGGCCGGATGAGTTGGCAACGAGCAACTCGGACTACCTGACCGGCCTGCCAGTCGAGTCGATGCTCGAGCGGGCCGACCCAACGGATGGGACCACGGCCCGGTGCCGAGAGGCGTTCGCCACCTATCAGGCCTGGTGGGATAGGTGCTCGCTGAAACCGGAAGCGCTCCGTCCCGGCCTGTTCCCAGGCGACTTCACCGCCAGCATCGATGTGCGCGGGGGGCGGCTGGGCGTGGTGGGCCTGAACACCGCCATCCTCCAGCTCACCGCGGGCGACTACGAAGGCAAGCTGTGGGCCCACCCGCGGCAGTTCTACGCCGCGTGCCCCGACGACGACGGTCCAGGTTGGGCTAGCCAGCACGATGCCTGCCTGCTGCTGACCCACCACCCGCCGGCCTGGCTGGCTCCCGACGCGCTCGATCTGTTCAATGGCTGCATCACCAACCACGGCCGCTTCGCCCTGCACCTGTTTGGTCACATGCACAGCGTGGAGGCTCGGATCGGTTCGGTGAACGGGCTGCCGTTCAAGGGCACCTGGCAGGCCAGCTCGCTGCTCGGCGAAGAGCCCTTCGAGGTCGGCGGTAAACGAGTCGATCGGCCCTCGTACGGTTACGCTGCGGGCGAGCTGGAATGCGATGAAGGGCGGGTCTTCGTGCGCTTCTGGCCGCGGGTCGCGCACGCTCTGGGTGCCCAGGCAGGGCGCCTGGGCTCCGGGGAATGGCGTTTCGGTCCTGCCAACGACCGGATCTTGCTTCGCGACGAGGTGTCCGATGACTTCCAAGTCGGACGTTGTCACCGTCAGGTGAGTCGCCGTCGGGTGAACGACGAAGCCAAGGTCGCGGTGGCCGACCAGGCCGGCGATGACTGGTTCGAGGTTGCGGTCGGCGACGAGAAACACCCAGGCTTCCTGCCATGGGAACAGCGGCTGGCGACCTTGGCGCAGGGCCAGAACCCCTACGTCGTCGGCCGTTCGCTGCCGGCGAACTCGCCCGTGTTCGTGGGCCGCCAGAACCTGCTGCGCGACATCACCGAGGCGCTCACCAGCCACGAGTGCCCACCGTCTCTCAGCCTGCTCGGCGAGCGTCGCATGGGCAAGTCGTCGTTCCTGAACCAGCTCTTCGAGGCGCTGAAGGCGACGTCAGGCCTGGTGGTGATGAAGGGGACGGCGCAGGCGTGGGCCAACCCGACGCCGACCCTGTTCTTCGCCCAGCTGGGCAGGGCGCTCGCGCGCGCGTTGCGACTGCAGGTGCCGTCCCAGTCAAGCTATGACGACCTGAAACGTCTGCTGCGCGGTCAGGCGGAACGGATGCGTTTCGTGCTCTTGCTCGACGAGCTGGAAGAGCTGGTACACAACCCGCAGTTCCTGCGCGACTTCTACGCCAACCTGCGTGCCCTGGGCGACGGGCCGGGGTATCGGCTCGGCTACCTGATCTGCTCCCGGCTGTCCCTGCCTGACCTGTGCGAAGCCTCGCACGAGATCATGGCTTCGGCCTTCTGGAACATCTTCAGCACACCCACCATCCTTGGGCCGCTCGCGCCGGCCGAGGCCGACGCCCTGATGAGCGAGCCGTGGCGGCGAACCTCCGCCTGCGGCGCGCCCGATCTGGCCCGCATCCAGCGCGCAACCGGCCGGCATCCCGCCTTCCTGCAGATCGCCCTCGACCAGGCCTGGAAGGCGACGCCTGCGGGGGCAGTGCTCGACGAGGTCGACCTTGCGAGCTCCCTGCGCGACCACTTCCGCAGCCTGTGGCGCCATCGCACCACACACGAGCAGGCGTACCTGCGGGGGCTCCTGCGCGGTGAGGTAGCCCCCCTGGGCGAGCATGGCATCCGGGACCTCCGCGACCGCGGCATCCTGACCGGTGACGGTGGGATCTTCAGTCCGGCGTTCGCGGGCTTCCTCGCGGAGATGGCGGCGGGCCAATGAGACCCCTCGCATCCGTCTGGTACGTTGCGCGCCGGGCGCTCTGGTGGCCAGTGACCTGGTACTTCCGGCCGTTGGACCTGGCCCCGGGACTGGCAGATCCGAAACGGCGGTGGTTGGAGGTGGCTGGCGCCGCGATTGGCGGTGCACTGTGGTCGGGGGTTCTGTGTCTTGTAGTCTTGTGGATCCTGAGTATCACGGAGGTGCCTCTAGGAGTTGTTGTGACCTTCTGTGGGGTTGGTGCTGCTGTCGCTGTCGCTGGAGCTTTCGCTTTCGCCGGCGCTAGCGCTATCGCTGGCGCTATCGTCGTCGGTGTCGCTGGCGGTTTTGCTGGCGCTTTCGTCATCGCTGGCGCTTTCGCTGTCGCTTTCGCTGTTGCCGTCGCTTTCTCTGTCGCCTTCGCTGGCGCTCACGCTGGCGCTCGCGCTGGCACTGGCGCTGTCGCTTTCGCTGTTGCCGTCGCTTTCGCTAGCGCTCTCGCTTTCACTGTCGCCCTCGTTGTCGCTGGCGCTGTTGCCGTTGCTGTCGCTGGCGCTGGTGTGCAACGGAATAGTCTCCCCGGCCTCTCTTCTGCGGCAGTCTTTCTGTGCCTCTGCAGTCAGTGTTCCTCGTGGTGGCTCGGCCGCAGATGGGGAAGGATGAGGTCGCTGCTTCGTCCCGCAACCGCGGCAGGTCTTCACTTGTCGGTGTCGTTCGGAGCCGCATCGGCAGCGCTATTTCTCTTTGCGGAGCCAGTACTCGTCAGGGAGCCGATCGAGGTTGCCCTGGAGCGGTCCTGGTCATTCCTGGCTTTCGCGTCCGCTGCGCTGGCCACCGGGCTGCCCTTCTATCCTTTGGTCGCAGCAATCCAGCGTCTACAGTGCCGCAGCTCGAGAATCGACCGATTCCCACCCGATGCGCTTGGCCGGCTGCTGGCGAGCCGCTGGCAGAGCTTTGCGTATCCTCTGCCGGGCCTTCGTCGCTTCCTAGTGGAGATTGCGCGACGGCATGGGCCCGAGGCGGGACTGCAGGCCATCCAGACCCTACAAGGGACCACCACGCAAACCTATGTCATTTCCCGGGCAGTGATTGACCTGGCCCGGGATTATGAGCTGGGGCTTGCGTTCACAACGCTGGTTGCGGAGCAGGCCAACCGACCCACGGTGATGAGCCTGGCCCTGTCCAGCCAGTTGTCGCATTCCCTGGCCATCGTGGCAGGGGCCGAGCGACCCGACAATCAGCCCTCGGAGCCTCCTCCCTGGGTCCAGCTCGATCTCCCTCGCTTGCCCCATCCCAGTGTTTCCTTTGGGTGGCGGCTGAACCGTGCGAGGGCCGAACGCCTTGCGACGCTCCAGGCCCTGCAACGCCAACCCTTTCTCGCTAGATCGGAAGATGCGCTGGCTGACCTCGAGGCCGGGCAGTCCACCGACGGACCTGCCTTTCGCAACTGGCTCCTCGCTGTGCGTCGCCATCTACAGACCAGCAGCATGAGCGACTATCAGCCCGTGGGCATGCCAGACAGTCCGCCCTGGCTTTCCCCTGCCTGGCAGATGCTTGGTGGCATCCAAGCGGCCCTCGTCCCATTGAGGGACTATGGCCGGGTCGCCACGGCCGAATCTCGGCGGCAGCTGCTCGAGGTCATCCTCGCCAACCTGAGGCGATACTCTTCACGGGATACGATCTGGCTGTGGCGGGTGCCCTGGCTTTGGGCCGCCGTGGAGCAGGAACTGGTTGGCCACTTCACCAAGCTGGTGAGCGAGGAGATGGCCCAGGCTCGCGAATGGCTACGCCTCGACGTGGCGTTGCCTGAGCAGACGCTTCGGGCGGGACGCGCGAGCCTGAAGATCGCAGTTAAGAATCCGACCGGGGTGATCGCCAAGAATCTCGCGCTGACCATCCAAGACTGCCCGGGCATCCACTGGAGAGCGAAGCGATTGGCCGAGCCGAGCCTCGAGGGACGCAGGGAGGTCGAGCTGATTCTGCCGCTCACCAGCGAGCAAGCAGGCGACTACCTGATCGACGGCACCATCGAGGCGAGCGACCTTTCCGGCTCGCTGTTCACCAAGCCCTTCTCCTTTCAGCTTCACGTCGGCAAGCTGGGTAAGCCCTATCAGCACCTGCCGTCATCGACCTACACGACCGGCCCAGCGGTCAGCAGCGACCGCGCCTTCGTGAACCGGACTGAGATCTTCCGTTGGCTCGCCGGAATCTGGGGAACCGCCGACAGCAAAGAGGCTGCGGTGCTGGTCGGGCAGCGCCGGATCGGCAAGTCCAGCATCCTCAACCGGCTGGAGCGCGCCGGCTTGGAGGGGACGGGTCTACTGCCGGCTCGCATCGACGTGCAGCCGACCAATAGCCCGTACGCCTTCCTGCAGGAGCTTGCCGGTGCGCTGGCCCGGGCTGCCAAGGTGGCTGCTCCCGCGCTCGACCAACAGGAGCCCTTCGTTGGCCTCACCGGCTTTGCTCGCGGGCTGTCCTCGGCGCTGGGCGAGCGGCGCATCTTGCTGATGATCGACGAGGCCGATCTGTTGGAGAAGCAGGTCGGGCCGAGCGTGCTCGGGCTGCTGCGCGGGCTGATGCAGGATCCTGCGTATCCCGTGGTGATGCTCTTCTGCGGCACCCACGCCCTGCGGCGGATGAGCCAGGACTACCAGTCCATCTTCTTCAACACCGCTCGCACCATGCGCGTGAGCTACATGTCCAAGGAAGAGTCAGCCGAGGTTCTGCGCAAGCCGGTGGGGGACGGGCTGAGCTTCGACCCGGCGGCGCTGGCCGAGGCTTTTCGGCTGACCGCCGGGCAGCCGTATCTGCTGCAGGTCTTGGGTAGCACGATCCTCGAGGACCGCAATCGCGCGCTGGACGAGGGCAAGGCGCCAGACAGCTTCGTGGATCTGCAGGACATGGAGCGGGCGGCCCAGACCGCGGCAAGCCAGGACAACGCGGCTTTCGAGAACTACTGGCGGGACCGCGCCCAGGCGCAGCGCCGGGTGCTGGCCGGCATGGCCAGCGTACCCGAGGCGATTCGCGCCGGCACACGCATCCCCGACCTGGAGCAGCTGCTCGGCGAGCTGCGCATGCCGATGCCCCGTGCCGAGCTGGTTGCCGCCCTCGAGGCCCTGGTCGAAGAGGAGTTCTTGGGCCAAGAGAACGCCATGTACCAGTTCCGCGTCCCGCTCTTCCGGCGCTGGATCGCGGCCAAGCACATCCCAGCCATCGTGCGCGAGGTTCCGCTGTAGCTCGGGCGCTCGCGGTAGCCGAGTCGGCGGCGGACACCCGCTCGGCGGTAAGTTGACGCGCCAAGAGCGTGCGGACATCCTGGCGGGGGCCGGGCCGCGCAGAAGCGCTGCGACCACTGACAACAGGCCTGCGAGCAGTCGCCTCAAGATACAAGGAGCTCTCACGATGACCGGTACGAAGAAGACGTTGGGTCCGAGCTGGCGATCATTTTCGGTGGACTGCTGCTCTTCGCCGGTTGCTCGAGTAGCAGCTCGAAACTGGCCGGTGATGCGGCGGCCGACGGAGCGGGACAAGGCAGCGCTGGCGTCGACGCCAACGGCGGGAGCTCCGGGGCAGGCGGCGGCGGTGGCACGAGCGGCGGCGGCGGGATCAGCGGCGGCCTGGATGCAGCGCCCGACGGGGCTGCTCCCGGCGGTGGGGGCGGCGGCGGCCGTGGCACCGGCGGCAGCGGCGTTGACGGTG
Source organism: uncultured Myxococcales bacterium (assembly GCA_964647025.1). Classification (GTDB taxonomy): domain Bacteria; phylum Myxococcota_A; class Polyangia; order Fen-1088; family Fen-1088; genus Fen-1118. The sequence continues at coordinate 15,233 of CAZYFU010000089.1, forward strand.
GGACCAGCGTTGGGCTCGATGCCGCGACGGATCGGGCGGCTTCGGGCGGTGCGGGTGGCCGCGACAGCGGCAGCGGCGGCAGGGCCGACAGCGGCAGCGGAAGCGGTGGCAGGGGCGGCAGTGGCAGCGGCGGCAGCGGCGGCAACCGCGACGCGAGTCTCGCCGACAAACCGACCGTAGATGCCGCGCCCGATTCAGCCAAGGACCTGTCCCCGGACGTTCCGCTCATCTGCGGGAACCTCCGCGAGGCCTGTTGTGCGACCGAGCCTCGCTGCGCGACGGGCACCGTCTGCGGCTCGACGAACACCTGTACGGCCTGTGGCGGTTCGGGGCAGCCTTGCTGCTCGGGCAACGCTTGCACGGCAGCGGGAACGGCGTGCAGCGGTGGCGTGTGCGCCGCGTGCGGAGGCGCCGGCGAAACCTGCTGCGCCGGTAGCACGTGCGACAGCGCCAGCCTCATCTGTAGATCCACGATGTGCACGGCGTGTGGCGGCGCGGGACAGCCTTGCTGCGCCGGTCGCACGTGCGGCGGCGGCGGTTGTTGCGTGCAGGGGACCTGCATCGCCGAGCAATCCACTTGCGGCGGCCCGGGCCAGCCCTGCTGCGAGGGCAATACCTGCCTCGGCCAAGGTTGTTGCGTGGAAAGCAAGTGCGTAGCCCCGGGCGGCGACTGCGGCACGTTCAACGGAACGTGCGCCGGCGGCTATTGCAGCGACGGTGAAGAGGTCTGCGGCGGCCCCGGACAGCAGGACTGCTTCATCGGCATGTGCACGGCGCCCTACACCATGAGGGACATCGACTGCGAGGCCTGCGGCAGCAAAGGCTTCCCGTGCTGTGGCGGCAATTGGTGCGGGCCCGGACTTGCGTGCGGTGGCAGCTCGTCCAGCTCGTCAGGGTGCACGCCCTGCGGACTGTCCGGGCAACCGTGCTGCGACGGCATGTTCTGCCAGACCGGCGTTTGCGCCAGCGGCAAGTGTCCGTAGCTGCCGGGGTCAACATCTCCTTCAACGGACACAACCATGCCTACGAGCACACGGTACGGTGAAAGGCAATGCCGTCGGTCGAGTAAGGCCGCAACGAACTCGGCGTCGCTACGCCGGGGCTTCGAGGATCCTCGCGCAGCCGCCGGCTCGGAGGTGGTTCGTGTGGTCGGCGACGCCGTCGAACTTCCGTCCGCAGATCACTGAGCACTCGAACTCGTAGTTGGCAGCATCGAGGAAGCGCCCGATCAGCGCCTCGGCGTATGGGGCCTTGAAGGGGATCTTGGTGGCGCCCTGGCCGAGCAGCTTGATGCCGCCTACCCAGAAAGCCCGTTGGCACCGTCGCGGCAATCGCGAACTGCCGGGCAAAGACGGTCGACGGGGCGAGCGATGTCGCCCCGTCGAGGTGTACATCGCTAATCGGCCGAAGGCGCGTCGACCGGGCCACCGTCGAGTGGCGTCGGCTGGTTGCAGGTCCCGGGCTGGCTACTGCCTCGGTTGCGCCCGGTGCAGGTCAGGTCGCTCGAACAGGTCCCGTTGCCACCGGTACCGCAGCACGGCTGGCCCGAGCCTCCGCAACTTCCGCACTGGTTTCCGCCCGTGGCGAGGACGCACTGGTCGGGGGCCGTGCAAGCGGAGACCCCGCCGTCGATCGGCGGTCCACCCGCGGTTGGGCAACAGAGCTGCCCACTGCCACCGCAGCTTTCGCAGGTTCCTGCCTTGCCTTGAGCGGTGTCGCGTCCCGAGCAGGCATAGCTGGAACTGCAGGTCCCCCCACCACCCGTGCCGCAGCATGCTTGGTCGGCGCCACCACAGGTGCCGCACACGTTGCCGGACGCCATCACTACGCAAGAGCCGCTCGTGCACTGGGTGGCGGCTGCACAACAGGGCTCTCCGTCGCCGCCGCAGGTCGAGCAGGTGCCGGCTTTGCCGTCGGCGACCGAACGCCCCGTACAACCGAGGCCCGTATCGCAGGTCCCGGTGGCGCCGGTACCGCAGCACGCCTCGCCCGAGCCGCCGCAGGTATCGGTGCACACGTTGCCCGAGGCTCCGAGGGCGCAGGAGAGGCCGCTGCCGCAGGTGCCGCCGCCGAAGCCACCCGGGCAACAGGGCTGCCCGGAAGCGCCACAAGCCTTGCACGTGCCGGTCTCGCTGCCATTTTCGGTAATGCAGCCGAGGCCGCTCTGGCAGTTGTTGCCGCCGCAGCAGGCGGCCCCGCTCGCGCCGCAGCTTTCGCAGGTCCCCGTCGAGCCCCATCCGTTCGGGGCGTCGCAGCCGAGGCCCGCGTTGCAGGCGTTGTTGGCGCAACAGGGCTCGCCCGAGCTGCCACAACGGGCGCAGGTTCGAGCACCATCCTCGGTCGAGGTGCATGCGAGCGAGTCCTGGCAGGGGCTTGTGCCAAAGCCAGGGCAGCACTCGGCGCCCGCCGTGCCGCAGGCGATGCACGTGCCGTTCGAGCACCCGCTGCCCGAGGCCGAGCAGAACTCGTTCGCGGGGCCGAATCCGGCGTCCGTCCCGGTCCCACAACAGGCCTGGCCGACCTTGCCGCAGGGGTCGCCCGTGCTGGTGTTGGTGCACGAGCCGGCCGAGCAGGTGCCGCTCACGCCGGTCGCCGTGCAGGCCTCGCCCGCGCCCACGCAGGTCCGGGTTGTCGGGCCACCGCCGCCAGCAGCGAGCGGAATGCAGCACCCGTCCGCGTTGCACACGTTGCCTGCGCAGCAGGGCTCGCCCGGATCTCCACAGTTGGTGGAAGTGCCGCCGCTGCCTCCAGCCGCGGACGTATTTCCGCCGCCCGCCCCGCCCGACGCCTGGATTCCACCAGCGCCTGCCGCGCCACCGCTGCCGCTGCCGCCGGTCGTGTTGCCACCCGATGCCTGGCCGCCGCTACCGCCCGCCCCGCTGGAGCTCGAGCTGCTGCTGCAACCTACCAACAGCAGCGCAGCCAACCCGGCTGCCGCCATCGTGGCCATCGTGAAGGAATGGTGTGGATTCTTGCTTCGCCCAACCGCGTTTTGATTGGTGCGAACGGTCTGTATCGGCATGTCGCGTCTCCCTTGATCGTATGCGCTGGTTAGAAGCGCGGCCGCGGCCGAATTGGTCACGCGAATGACGACAAGGATCGCGTTTTCCGTGCTCCAACTCTATCCGCGGGCTGCGGCCGGCCTGCTTCAGAGGTGGCGCAGCGACGGCGAAGGATGGCTGGCGCTACAGCGATCGCAGGTAGGTCGAGATCTCTTCTCGCTCTTGGATGCTGAGCGATGCGCTGAAGGCGTGGCCGCCCTCCCGGCGAGCAGGCGCCATCAAGTCGTCGATGCCCTTGGCTTCGCCGCCGTAGAGCAGCAGGCTGCGATCGGACACGCCGAGGAGCGAAGGGATGCGCACGAGGCCTGTCCCGCGCGCGGTGTTGGGCATGTCGGCCATCGGGCTGTGGATGGCAGACGGTGGGATGGACTCCCCGGCCAGGGCCGGACCCTTGTGGCAGGTGCCGCAGTGGCGCTGGAAGGCCAGGGGCGGCGGCTGTGTCGCTTGGCGGAGCGAATCGCCGAGTGTCCAAAGGTAGTACGCCAGCGCGAAGGCGTCTTTTCGGGCCGGGCGAACGGCGGCCATGTGCGCGGTGATGAGTCCCGTTTCGACTCGCAAGGCGAGCGTCGCCAGCGAGGTCTTCACGTTTGCCGTGCGATGCAGATGGCTTTGGAAGCGGACCGGGCGCAGGTCGGCCATGACGAGGGGGTCGTCCTTGCCGTCGAAGGCGATGTCCTCGCGACCCGGTCCCCACGTGGAATACAGGCTGCGTGCGTTCACGTAATCGTCCTTGGCTTTTCCGAGATCGAATCTGTGATTGGGCACGCCCGCGACGAGCTCACCTCGGTCGTCGACCGAGGCATGGCAGGACGAGCACGTGAGCGACGGGAAGACTCCCCCCGGTAAAGCGATCCAGACCAGCCCTCCTACGGAGTCGTCGGTCTGCCAGAGCCCGTACCGGTCTGGCTTGCTGGCGTCTCGCAGGACGGGCAGCATCGACCGTTCGATCTGGGCAGGGAAGCGGGTGAACATCTGCTGCCCGCGCCTCTTCAAGTCATCCGGGGTATCCGGAAAGGCTCCGACGGGAACGGTCTGCCAAGTGTCGTCGGGCGCAGGGGCAGGCTTGCCCAGATCCGAAGGAAGCACGGGACGCGTCTTGAACGTCAGGACCGGCAGCTGCCCCCAGTCGGAGTCGTGGTAGTGCTTCACTCGGTCGCGCGTGTACTGATTCTGCTTCCCTCCGAGCGAACGTACGAGACAGTCGCGACGAAAGTCGGCTTGTTTCTCGAAACGTCCCGCCAACGCCACGACGTCGGTTGCTTCGGCAAAACACGGATCCCCTGCCACCTGCGGCCGGCGGCAGGCCACGAGCAGCATCAGCGTCAGCAGCTGGCAAGCGAGTCGATGATGCCCACCAGAATTCAAGGCTCGGGTCTAGCCAATCGCGCAGTTCATGTTTGGTGACGTACACTCCCACCTGCCGTCGACCGGATCGTAGTTGCAGTAGTCCATGCCCGTGCAGTCGCTGTTGTCGATGCAGGTGTCTTGGGGCGTGTGGCAGTAATAGCTGTCGATGGTGTGGTAGCCGCCGCAGTCCCAGCCATTCGATGGCGAGCAGTGGCCGTGGCTGCCGCAGTCGGCGTCGATTCGGCAGTTCCCGACGCTCAGGCAGCGCGCGGCCTCGTTGGCCGTGCAGTAGCAGACCTTGCCCGGGTCGCAGCCGTCGTCCGTCGCGCACTGGTCGTAGATGCAGCGGAAGGAGTTGCCCATGTAACCGATTCCGCTGACGCATCGACCATTCGTGCCGGCGGTGCAGTCCGCGTGCTTCTTGCAGTCACCGAACATCACGCCGGCTGGATCAGACGTCGGGTGCACGCCCGCGCACGAGAGCGCGGCCGGCCGGTGCAAGGCGGGTACCCTGGAGCTGACGACGGTGCCGGTCCTTCCGCCACCGCTGCCACCCAAGCCGATGTTTCCGCCCGAGCCGCCGCTGCCGCCACCCTGGCCGACGGTTCCACCCGAGTCGTTGTCGCCCCCGTCGCCGGATCCGGATGCCGACATCCCGGTCTTACCGCACCCAAGGGCCAGGCCGGCTGCGGCCAACAGCAACGCAAGCGTCGGACCGTGAGGAGTGGATCTGCTTTGAGACATGCGCGCCAGGATACGTCCTCTGCCCTGAAGGCGCATCGACTCTCGGCCGAGTCCGCGCCTTTGATTGTGCGCCTGATCCCACCAGCCGTCGGCCCTGCAGGGCTGCGCTTCACAGCGCCTGTTTCCATGACCTTGCCGCCCGCTGTCGTCCTCGGCGGACCAGCCCGTCGCCGGAGGGCTTTGGACGAGCCCATGGGTTATCATCACCGGCCCATGCGCCATCACAGCTCACTCGGTGCTTTCGTGCTCGTCGCCACATCGCTCAGCCTGGCCCATGACGTCGCGCTGGCCGATCAGCCAATACGTACCGGCGTTGGTTGATTCCTTACTTCGGCGTCGATGTCGGCGGCATCACGCAGCGAAACCTCGGGCATCATTTTCAGGCTTCCCCGCATCTGGGCCTTTACCTGTGGACCAGCCGCAATGTGTTCGTCAGCATTTCCGGCGCGTATCAAATCGTGCCCTCCCGTCTCGACACCCTCGGGGGCTGGCGTGCCAGCGCGGGGCTCAACCTGACCCTGTGGTCGGTGACCCGTCCAGTGCTGCCGGTGCAGTCCTTGGTAGATGAGGCACCGAACCGGCAGCGCTTCGTAGTGCAGACGGGGCTGTGGGTCACTGGACGGTCAGGGTGACCTCGGGGAATTCCGCGGAAGGTCCATTCAGAATGGCAGGCGTCGAGCCTTCCAGGACGGCGTCGAAGAACGCCCGCAGGTAGGCGCTCTGGACGGCGAGGATTCGGTCGGCAGCGATGGTTCCCAGCCCCAGCATCGCCGGATCGAACCCAGGGATCTTGGAAGCCAGTCCCCGGGCCAGGAGTCCCATGTCAGAGAAGTCCGCATGCTTTGACCCTTTGACATCGACTCGGTAGACGCGACTCCTGGCGTGCGCGAGGAACTCGTCCAACGTGGGGTCGTTCCCGAAGTGCCCCTCGAAGAGCATCAGCATGGTGGGGGTGGTAGGGCCCGCCGTCACCACGTCGCCCCAGAGCGCGCCGTCGATGTCCACCGCGCCCCGTATCGCGGACGACTCAGCGCTTGCCCAGATGGCCGCCGCGCCGCCGAGCGAGTGGCCGAGCGCGCCCACGCGAGCGCGATCGATGGATTTGATTGCATCCTGAGCGCTCGGGTCTGCTCCCTGCCGAGACGCGGAGCTGCCAAGCCAGCCGAGCACGAACTGGAGGTCTTTCGCCCAACCGTGCGCCAGCTCGGTGGGTGAGGTCGTCGGATCGGCGACGGGACGTGTTCCGTCTGGGTAGACGACGACGCCAGAGCCGTCCGGATGCTCGATCCCGACGATGATGTATCCGTGGCTGGCCAGGTCTTGCGCGAGGCCAGAGTAGAAGGTGAGTGGCATGCCGAGTCCGGTCGAGAGCAACAGCGTCGGGCGCTTTCCCCGCTTGGGCTGTACATCACGTTGACTCCAGGCGTGGATGGCGTCGAACAGCGTGGGAGGCAGAATCACCGGAAGACCAGTCGGAACGTTGGCCTGGGCCTCGCGATCATCGAGGAAGTAGGTGGTGGGTTGGTCAGTTGCGGAGGCGGCCGGGTACCACAACCGGATCACCAGACCACGCCAGGCGCCCGCCACGCCAGGTCGGGACCGGTCGACCGCGAAGAGGCTGGTCGTGCCCACGGCCAAAGGACCGCTCGGGGGCGAAACCTCGAAGACTGCGTTCCCGGCGTCGAAGAGTCGGTCTGTGCCCTCGCAGTAGGCTTCACCACTTACCGTGGCGCGGACGCTGAGCCGGGTGGTATGCGGACCGAGCAGCCCCGCGAGGCGCAACTCCCCCGTGGAGAAGGTCGCGACCAGGTCCGGCCGCCCGTCGCCGTTGACGTCGGTGAAACTAGGATCGCCCACGGCCGAGACCACGGGCTCACCCGCGGCGAACGTGGAGCTGGCCGTCACCTGGACCGACTTCAACGACTCCAACTCGCGACGGCTCATCTCGCGAGGAGCGATCAGCGCGACGGAGAGGGCGCTCGCGTCCTCGGTCAATACATTGGGGTAGACGCCCGGCATGACGTCCACTTCGACTTCGACGTTCCGACAGCCAATCGCCGCTACCAGCGATACGACGGACAGCAGTGTTCCCTTGTTCAAGCGCATGGCATTCCTCCTACGATGCTGGGGCTGGATGGGCACCGGCCCATCTCACCAGTGCGGGACGTGACGTCGTCCCGTGCTGCATGAACACCGCCCGCCCGAGAAACTGTTACGACTTTGTTCGCGAGCGGGCAGTCGGCCCCGACAAAGGCGTTGAACGTGTCGCCGTATCGCCGATCGACAGAGCGGTGACTTCGGTGTTACCGTCGGTGCCTCGGCCGGATAGGGTTGTCTGTCGCATGCTCCGCATGACACAGGAACAGATAAGGTTCCTTCAATACTCTGCGTGGGAGGTCTTCGTCGCAGAGATGGTGAAGCACATGTGGACCTTCGCCCCCAACCACTGCCGGGTGATCGGGGAAGCGCAGGTCCGTCGTGTGGTCGGCCTGGGCCTCGAACGGGCGAAGGCCTATGGCTTCACCTACCGCGGGCCGCTTCGCTTCTACCTCGAGCTCATGTTCATGTTCGGTGCCGAGTTCGACAGCGATCCTCAGTTCCCGTCTTGGGCGCGCGACCTGCTTCGCCTGCGCACGGTGGACGACCAGATGTATCGAGCCGATCGTATCTATCGCGGGCTCTCCGACTTTCATGACCGGGCGGTGGCGCGAGCCGTCAGCTGGTCGTACGTGCGCTCGAGCGCACGCTGGCCTTCGCGCGAGCCCCGCTCCCCTACACTGAGCACGATCTGGCGCCCGGTCTGCTCGCGGCGATGCAGCGCCTCTATCCCGAGAAGTTCGACTATCTCGGCGCGGCCGCCCACCGAGCATTGATCGAGCATGGTCTGCGCGTGGCGGAGCGATGCCAGCTAACCACGGCGCGCGGTCGCACTACGTTGTGTCTGGCGATGACCATGATGGGACACGGGGCTGTCGGTGATCCGCTGTACCCGTGGTTCGACGTCCCGCTTCGAGGCGAGGCTTCTCCAGAAAAACGCGCTGCCCGGCTCGAGCGTCGGGTCGTCATCTACCTCGACCATACACTCAAGAATCTAGGAGGCACCCGTGGGCAAGGCGGGATCGAACAAGCCGAGCGCTCCTAACGGACCTGGCGACGCCAGCACTCCCGGGGCCAACGCGCCGGCATGCAACCAGGTTTCGGTCGCGCTCAACGTGGCAGAGCCGCGTGCTGTATGGCGCTGGGTGCGGTAACGCAAGCCACGGCCAAGCTGACCGTGGTCGACATCAGGGCGGAGGACGGTATCGCCGAGGCGCCCACCGTGGTTCCGGTGAAGAACGACATCACGACGGCGGCCAACACCAATCGGGTCAAGCTCAAGGCGGTTCCCAATCTCGGGGGCACGTGGCAGTGGAGCAGCACCAGCGCGAATCTGGTGCTGAACGATGCAACCAAGCAAACCGTGGAGGTGCAGGCCACGGACGTGGCGAGCGCACTGGCGCGGGCTGAAACCCTCGCGCTCACGGCCACGCCAGCAGGCCGCCAGCCCATCAAGATCGAGCACAACATCGGTGTTCTCTCGGTGGTCTTCTCGTCCGATCCCGCCCACAACGGCGGTTACGACAAGTACGAGGTGATCGCCGGCCTCGATCAGAACGACGCCGCGACCAGCGAAACCCCTACGACCAAGTACGACTTCGTCAACATCGAACGAAGCAAAGACGGCAGCGTCCAGGTCGAGATCGCGGGCGGTACGGAGAAGGACGTCTTCTTCACGTCGGACAACGAGGGCGTGGTCAAGCCGAAGACCGAGCAGGCCAGCGCCCCCACGGGAACGTACACACTGACCGCCGGTGCCAAAGACAAGGACGAAACCGTCGTCAATGCCCGCGCCGTCAGCAAGACCGGCCCCATCGTGGCAAAGCTCGGTGTGGTGGTGCTCAGAAAGCTCGAATACGAGGCCGAGTTCTTCCGGGTCAAGGACAGCGGGTCAGCCTCGACGGCGCTCACCTTGACCGTGACCGGCGTAGACCTGGAAAGCGGCGTCAAGGACTACTTCAAACAAGGCATCGCGACCATGGCAATCACCGGGGGCGGCGCCGAGACCGACGTGGCCTACGACAGCGGTGCCACCTCCACCAAGAACGATGCCCTCGATCTCGAGCCCGGCACCACGAGCAGGGAGGAGCAGATCATCAAGGCGCAATGCCCCAGCACCAAGCAGCGCGTGGTCCAGGTACACGAGTTGCGCTGGTCGTACTATTTCGCCGCAGACGCTGCAGCGGGCACCAAGAGGATCAGGATCAAAAACTACGGGACCACCAATCTCGGCTACATCGGCAACAACACGTACACCATCTCCGATACGGCCGGGCACAGCGAACAGATCACGGTCACCGCACGCGACGAGAACACGGGCTGGCTGGATCTGCAGGCGAACCTCGGCTCGGACTACAAGGTCGCCGACAAGGCTGCGCTGATTTGGCCACTCGGCGGATTGGGAGGCGAGCCGGTCTTGGTCTCCGACAAGTCGTCGGCGGCCGACCTGTACAATTATGTGGCGCACGAGTTGAGCCACGCCAACAAGATCGCTCGGTTGTCCGACGTCTGCGAGCTCAACAACTTGATGCACGGCGGGTCCGCGACCGGACAGCTCCTCCGGCACCGCCCGCTCAAGCTGTACTACGACACCGCGAACACCGAGGAGCAATGGAAGAAGATGAATGGGCGCTAGGGTCAAACCGTTCTTGCTGGCGTCGATGGCCGTCCTGGCCATCAGCTGGCCCGTGTTGGCCAGCCCCAGCGACAGGCCGTCGCCGCCATCCCGTGGCGCGGCCAAAAACACCCGCGTTACAGGATCCAAGACCATGGTCAAACTATCCCCGGAGATCACCGCGCTTCTGGAACGACTGGACCGCGAACGCATCGACACGAAGACCACAATGCAGCTCGCGCAACGTCCGCACGCCGTAGACGAGCTGCTGGCTTTCGCGCGGGCCAAGCCGACTGGCACCCCGGAGGAGCAGCAACGCACGGTCGAGCGACAGCGCAAGGTGGTTCCCATCCTGGTGGACCTGGGACGGGTGCGCGTGCCTCCCCAGGACCCGTTCCCCGAGCGTTTCGGGCCCATCGTCACCGATCCGAGGGTCGTGCGGTTCCTGGTGGAAGGGATGGTTTCGCCCGATGCGACCATCCGCCACCTGGCATTCCTGCGCTCCATCGAGCTCGTGCCGGCGTCGCTGCTGGCGCCACACTCCCAGGCCATCCGCGCCGCCATCGAGAGCTTCCCCTCCGAGGAAGGCGCCATCCTGCTGCTCGGCAAGACCGCCGATCGCGGCGCGGGGCTCGATTTGCTGAAGCGGGCGCCCGAGCTGGAGGCATCCAACCAAGACAACGCCATCATGGTGCGAGCGCGTCTCGGCGACCCGAAGGCCGAGGAGGCCTTGCTGCGCGCCTACCGGGACACCGACAAGGCCGTCGAACGCGGCGCCCTTGCGCTGCGCCTCGGCTATGCGGCCACGCCAAAGATGGTGGCGCTGCTGGCGCAAGAGATTCGCAGCCCTCGGCATTACGTGTGGAACAAGCTCTCGCGACGGTCGCTGCGGGTTCACGTGATCTCGGGTCTTCACCTCGCCTTCCCCACCGAACCGGTTTTCTGGGAACCGGTCCTCACGCCGGAGAACGACAGCTACTATGCCGGCATCGAAGCGTGGCTCGCCAAGCACCTGGGCACGACTTGGTCCACGCCTAGAGCACCGAACGGTTTGAAATCCGAGTCAAACCGGACGGTTGCGTAGCA
>CAZYFU010000090.1:0-25999 GCA_964647025.1 uncultured Myxococcales bacterium
TTCGATCCCCACCTCAAGGTCAGGTACTTCTTCGACATCAGCGAGATCACGGCCAAGGGCGGTTCCATCCAGGACGTCACCGCCAGCCTGATCTACGACCGCGGGCTGAGCGAATGGCAACAGAAGACCAGCCTCAGCCAGCCGACCGCGTGCCCGAAGAATCCTGCCATGTACTACCTGGACATGGGCTTCGAGGGTCACGAGTTCTGGGGACGCATCGTGAAGCTGAAGGGGCCGCGAACGTTCCAGCTCGACCTCGGCGTGAACAATGGCGCGAGCTGCACCTGGGATTCATCGAACGACTGGAGCTACAAGGGACTGCCCACCCCGCCAGCCAGCGGCGATCCGCCCAAGTCTCGCCGCATTGTCGTCTACAGCGGCAACAAGCTGGTGTTCGGCGACGAGCCGCCGGACTGCCTCGAGGGGCCCACGGCAGTGCAGTGCCCGTGAACACCTACGCCACGTAGGTGATCGTCCACTCGCGGGGTTCGTTCTCGACCGTGACCTCGACCGTGTCGCCTACCTTTTTTCCGATCACGGCGCGTCCGACCGGCGACATGGGGGTCACGACGGACAGGAACCCGTCGCCGCCCGGGCCGGTCAGCTCGATGCCTGCGCCAACCGGCGCAAGAAAGAATGTTCTCCCCAGGGACTCATCCTCGACCTCCACGATGGCGCCGACGGTGATGGCACCGGTCGGCGGAATGGCGCCTGGCCGAAAGACATCCAGCTTGGAGATCTCGGCCGCCACGCGCGCTGCGCGCTCGGTCTGCCCCTTGGCCAGGCTGCCGAACTCCAGCGCCACGCGCGCATCCTCCCGCTTCTCCGCTGGCGTAGCGCCGTCGCGCGCGACGTCAGCGGCGGCCTGGCTTGCCCGCCGTGCCACGGTGGCAGACTCGCGCAGCCTCTCCATGAGCTGTTCGACGAGGAATCGCTTGTCCATGCGACCGATGGTAGTGGCCGGCCGTTCGGCGGGCAAAAAACTAGGGGAACTGCCCAGCAGCGACCAGCAGGTCCAGGCGCGCTTGGCGGACATTGTCTTCGGCGACCACGACGGCGCTGTCGGCGTCCCGGGCACGACGCTCGGCATCGATGACTTCGATGTTGGTGGTGGCGCCCGCGTGATAGGCCAGGTTGGCCAGCTCGAGCGCGTGATGGGCAAGCTCGGCGGCGGCGCCTGCAGAACGCATGGCTTCGTCGGCGCGGCGAACCTCCTCGATGGCGACGCGAAGGTCGGAGCGGGTCTGCCTGAGTAGCCCGTCGTACTGCGCCCTAGCCTCCGCCAGCAAAGCATCCCGCTCACGCAGTTGGCCGCGGCGGAGCCCCCCTTCGATGAGCGGGAAGCTCAACACCAGCATCGCCTGCCAGCCTGTCTCGGGCATGGTCAGCGACGAGGGGTGCTGGAAGAATGGCTGGACCACCCCGTTCAGCGCGGGCATGAAGTCGGTCCAGCTCTGTCGACGTATCTTGTCCGCGGCCAGGGCGCGCTGCTTGGCCGCTTGCACGTCCTGCCTGCGAGATGCCGCTTCCTCGAAGCGAGCGTCGCCGTCGGCCAGGTTAATGTCGTCGAGCGTGTCCACGGGCTTGTCCTCGGCGACCAGCACCGAGAGCGCCTCCCGCGCCCGCGCCAGCGATGCGAAGAGCGACGAAAGTGTCGCCTCGTCGACCGCCAGCTGTTGAGCCGCCCGCACCTCGTCGACGCGCGTGCCCACGCCACCGGTAAAGCGCATGTGCGTGAACTCGTAGTGCGAGCGATCGTTGGCCACCGCGCGCCTGGTGGTGTCCACCTGTCGCTTGAGCGAGATGATGGCCAGATATGCCCGCGCCACCGAGGTGGCGAGCGATCGGCGCGTGTTCTGCTGTGCCGCCGTCGCCGTGGCGATGTTCATCGACGCCTCCGACCAGTTAGCCCACGCGCGCGGCGCCACCAGGGGGACGTTGAGCGAGAGGTTTGCCGACTGCTGGTTCTTCGCGGCGATGACCCTGCCCAGCGCGACGCGATCCGCGTCCAACCGCGTGAGCGTCCCGGTCAGGGTGAGCGACGGCAGCGATCCCGCCCTCGCTTGCATGAGCAGCGCGTGCGAGCGTTGCAACTCCTGCGCTGCGATGACCGCGGTCGGATTCCGGGCCAACGCGCGCCGCACCGCCTCGGTGAGCGAGATCTTCTCGTACGCGTCGGACGCTTCGGGCGCAGCCGGATCGATGGCGGGGATGGGCCTTATCGCCGGGTTCGAGACTTCGGCATGAACGGTCACCGCCCAGGAGATGACCAGGAGCGAGCCGACGAGAGACAGCCCTGTCGTTCTACACATGCACGACTCCTTGGGGCGCATCGTCGTCCTGGTCGGGCGCACGGCGCTTGGCGAACCAATCCAGCGCCGTGTACAGCGCGGGAACCAGGAACAGCGTGAAGAAGGTGGAGACCAGAAGCCCCCCGATCACGGCGCGCGCGAGCGGCAAGTTGGTCTCGCTGCCTTCACCAATCCCGAGCGCCATCGGGATCAGACCGAGAATCGTGGCGATGGTCGTCATCAAGATGGGACGCAGGCGCGTGCGACCGGCCTCGATGGTCGCTTCGAAGAGATCTTTGCCGCGCCTACGAAGCACGTTCGCGAAGTCGACCAGCAGCACGCCATTCGACACCACGATGCCGACCATCATGATGATGCCCATGAAGCTGTTCACCGAGAGCTTCGTGCCGGTCAGGTAGAGCATGATGAACACACCGGACACGCCGAGCGGCACGCTGAACATGACCACCAGCGGATCGACCAGTGACTTGAACTGGCTGGCCATGACCATGTAGACGAGCGCGAGGGCCAGAAGCGCGGCGAGGAGTAGGTCCCTGAAGGCATTCTTCTGCTCGGCGGTTTGGCCTCCGAGCGTGGCCGTGAAGCCCTCGGGTGGCGGGGTCTCGTCGACGATGCTCTGCACGGCCGCGCTGGCGGCGCCGAGGTCGGCGGTGGGCGCGACGTTGGCGGTGACGTGCACGATCCGCTGCAGGTACTTGCGGTCGATCATGACCGGACCGCTGTTTCGTTCGATGCGGGCCAGGGTGTCGACGTTGACGATCTTGTTCGATGGCGTGCGCACGAACATGTCGCCCAAGTCCGTGACGTGGCTTCGGTGGGCGTCGTCCATCCGCACATTGATGTAGTACTCGTTGCCGGTCTTCGGATCGGTGTACGGAACGGGGGAAATCTGTTTGTTTCCGAGCAGCCCTACCAGGATGGTCTGGGCCACGTCTTGCGCGGAGATCCCGAGCACGCCTGCCTTCTCGCGATCGACGATGATGTCGAACTGGGGGCTATTCTCCTCGCGCGAGGACTGTACGTCGACCACGAGAGGCCGGCCCTGGGCATCGCTCAAGGTGCGCATCTTCGCCATCAGCTCCTTGCCGTATTTCGAGCCGGTTTCGAGGTCATACCCCAGGATCTCCACGTCGATGGGCGCGGACGCCCCCATGTTCTGGATACGCTTCACGATGCCGCCGATGAAGAAGTAGTACTGCGTTCCGGGCACCGCATCCCGAAGCGCGGCGCGGACCTTCTCGCTGGCTGCCACGTCTGAGATCGGTCGGGCCACGCGAGGCAGCAGGTTCACCTGCAAGACGCCGGCGTGCGTGCCGGTGTTGGGGCTGAAGATCGCGGTCCGCCCCATCGGCAAGCCGGTGGTCGAGAGGATGGTCGCGTAGATGCGCTGTTCTTTGCCCCCGATCTGCACAGGGGCCAGCTCCTCCTGCACTATCTGCTCGATACGCCGGGTGATCTGTTCGGTCCGCTCGACGCGTGTGCCGATGGGCGTCTTGTAGCTGATGGAGAACTGCGACTCGTCGGTCTCGGGGAAGAACTCGCTGCCGACCTGCTTGCGCAGCAGCATGCTGCCGGCGAAGAAGATGGCGATGCAGGTGACCGTGAGGAGACGATGCGCCAGGACCCAGCGCAGGACGCGGGCATATGCGCCATCGACACGGTCGAACGCCCCGGTGACCACGGCGGCGATGCCGGTCGGCTTGTAGTCGGGGCGTCCTTCCTTGAGCCAGTAGTAGCAGAGCAGCGGTGTCACGGTCCGCGAGACCCAGAAGCTCATGAGCAGCGCGAACGCGATGGTGAGCGCGAGGGGCATGAAAAGGTAGCGCGCGATGCCCGACATGAACAGCACGGGGAAGAACACCACGATGGTCGTGATGGTCGACACCAGGATGGGCATCGCCACTTCCTGGGCCGCCAGCAGCACGGCCTGCTTTCGGTTCTGCCCCGACGCCAAGTGCCGATGGATGTTCTCGAGCTCGACGATGGAGTCATCGACCAATCGCCCGACGCCCAAGGCTAGGCCGCCCAGCGTGAACACGTTCAGGGTCTGGTTGGTGAAGAACAGCAACATGAACGTGGCGACGATGGACAGCGGGATGGCAATCGCGATGATGATCGTCGCCCGGAAGTTCATCAGGAAGACGAGGATTACGAGGATCGCGAGCAAGCCGCCCTGGATGGCCTCGTGCTGAAGCGCGGCCATGGCCGACCGGATGTACCTCGACTGGTCGAAGGAAATGCCGACCTGCACATTGCCGGGCACGCCGCGCAGCTTCGGGATGGCGGCGTTGATGGCATCCACCGTGGCGATGGTGTTCGCGCCGGGCTGCTTGAGTACGCGCAGGTACACGCCACGCTGGCCGTCGATGCGAACGATCTCGGTCTGGTCCGCGGACGAATCCTCGACCTTCGCCACGTCGGACACGCGCACCACGCCCTGCCCCTGCCCCGGCTGCGCCGCGGTCGAACGGACCACCACATGGCGCAACGGATCGACGTCGGGGACCTGGGTGTTGGTAAAGACGTTGTAGTCGCGGTCGCCGGTGCGCAAGCTGCCGCTTGGCAGCAGGAAGTTGGACGAACGGATGGCGCTCGCGAGATCCATGATGCCGAGACCGCGCGCACGCAGCGCGCTGGCGTTGGCCATGACCTCGATCTCGCGCACCTTGCCGCCGCCTACCGAGGCGCTGGCCACGCCTTGGATGCGCTCGAGCTGCGGTTCGATGGTGTTGTAGGCGAGATCGTAGAGCTGCTTCTCGTCGAGGTCGTCGCTGCCAACGGTGACGGAGACGATGGGGATGTTGGTGATGTCGAACTTCAGGACGAAGGGCTGCTGAATCCCCGGCGGCAGCGTGTTCAAGATCTGCGAGATGCGCTGGGACACCTCGAACTGCGCGTTGTCGAGGTTGGTCCCGTAATTGAACCAGACGCTGACGAGCGAGACGCCCTGCTTGGACGAGCTCTCGACCCGATCGACGCCGGGCGAGGCGCTCACGGCCCGCTCGATCGGCTGCGTGATCGACTTCTCGATGTCCGCTGGTCCGGCACCCGCATAGAAGGTGGCGATGCGGACCACGGGGATGGTGATGTCCGGGAAGAGGTCGACGGACAGACGCATGAGCGAGACGACGCCCAATGCGACGAGCATGAGCGACATCATCAAGATGAGGACCGGGTTACGCAGCGCAAGTCGTGTGAGCCACATCGGGAGCTTCCGTCTAGGTTCAGTTGCGCTTCGTCGCTTGGCCGGGATCGCCCTCGGCCTCGCCCCGTGCGGGTGTCGTGGGCGCGGCGGTGGGCGGCCCCGCGTAAGGGTTCACGTCGCGAACCACGCGCACGGAAGTCCCGTCAGCCAGGGCGTCGCCGCCCGCGACAACGACCTCTTCTCCCGCGGCGAGGCCGGACAGGACCTCGAAAAACCTGCCATCGTCGACTTCAGCGCCCGTGGAGATCTGGCGACGCTCGACCTTGGTGTCGTGAAGCACGAACACGTGGCGCTTGCCTGCCGAGATCTGTACTGCGCTGACCTGAACGACTGGCGTGTTCGGGTGAACCTCGCGGCGAATGAATCCCCTGCCGTACATCCCGGGCCGCAGCTCCCCGGCATCGTTCGGAAGCAGGATCTCTGCCTCAAGCGTGCGCGTCAAAGGGTCGAAGGCAGGCGCGACGCGTACAACTTTCCCGGAGAAACTGCGCCCTGGCAGCGCATCGACCTCGACATGCGCATCCATCCCGACGGAGATGCCCATGGCATCGGCCTCATTGAGCGAGAGGAAGACCCTCAATTTGTCCATCCGTACGATCGTCACGATCGAGCTTCCTCCGGGAGGACCGACCAAGGCCCCGGTGTCCACCCGACGAGCCGAGACGTAACCCGTCATCGGTGACGTGATCCGGGTCTCGCCCAGGCGAATCCCGAGCCCGGAGATCTGAGCCTGCGCTGATGCTTCGGCGGCCTCGGCCGAAGCCAGTGTCGCGCTCGAGGCCTGCAGCTCCTGCTGACTGACGACGCCGGACGGCGCGAGCTTGCTTGCGCGCTCGAAATTCGTCCGCGCGAGTGCGACCTGTGCCTTGATTTGTCCGAGGCTACTGCGGGCGGCGGCAAGCTGGTCAGGCAAGTCGCTGGGCCTTACGAGAGCGATGATCTGCCCCTTCTTCACGTGGTCGCCGCGCTCTACGAAGATCGCGTCCACGTAGCCCAGGATCTTCGAGCCAACGTCGGCCTGCTCGAGCGGACGCAGATCCACAGGGCCCTGAACCTCGACGGGTACGTCACGGGTCGCGACCTTCGCGACAACGACCTGAGGGGCAAGACGCGCTTTGGAAGGCGCACCGGTTCGGCCGCTTGAGCATCCGAGCAAGAGGACGACGAACACGGCCGCATGGTGGCCTATGGTCCTCGCCCGGCTCTTCGCCGACGAAGCAAAGCGGAGGCTGGGCAACATGGTCGACAATGCTTATTCCCTAACCACGTCTGATGCAACCGCCGCCGCGGCGAAGGTCGCGAGCAAGATTGACGATCTCGCTCGGGTGCTTCTAACGAGAAACGGACCATGATCACAAACCCGCAAAACAAACATCCAGAGCAAGTTGCCGAGACAAGGCCGGTCGAGATCGACACCGAAGGCGCCGACGCCATGTGGAAGCTGCTCACCCAAGCTGCAGAAATCGCAGCAAAGGCCGGGCTGCCCCCCGATGCCTTCACGGCCGCCGCTTGGCGGTCGTACATGACAGCCTCGCCAGAGCTGGCGGAACAGTTGGCCGAGAGGCAATTCGAGGCCGCATTGGAGGAACTGAGGAGCAACGGCCGTATGGCGAAAGCTTAGCTTCTGTGGCATCCAATGATGCCGTGGACGCATCTCAACTTGAGCAATGGAAGAAACGACTGCTCGCTCTGAGAGCCGAGATCCTCGCCGAAGGCGACGTGGCGATCGAACCCGTACGCAAGGACGAGGCTCGCGTGGGCGGCGACGAGGACGAGCAGCCGCTGGTCGAGATGAGCCAGGTCATAGCGTCGAAACGAAACCGTTCTCGGACCGAGGCCCTGGCAAAGATCAACAAGGCCCTGGCGCGACTCGAAAACGAGCCGGAGCTCTTCGGACTGTGCCGGGAATGCGAAGAGCCAATTGGCAGGCGCCTGGACGCCGTGCCGTACGTGGAGCTTTGCCTCGAGTGCCAGCAGGCCAACGATGGCACGCACAGGCCTGGCCGTCGTCGACACCTGCTCGACTTCAAATAGCAGATGAGGAGTAAGGCATGGACAAACTTCAAGTAGGCAAAAAGGCTCCCAGCTTCTCGCTGCAGGACGAGAACGGCAGCAAGGTTTCTCTGGCCGACTTGGCAGGCCAGTGGGTCGTACTGTACTTCTATCCCAAGGACGATACGCCTGGCTGCACGGTCGAGGCTTGTGAGTTCACCTCGGGGCTTCCCAAGTTCGACAAGCTCGACGCGGTGGTCTTGGGCTGCAGCCGAGATACGCCAGAGACGCACCGCAAGTTCATCGCCAAGCACAAGCTCAAGATCAGGCTTCTGTCCGATCCAGAGCACGCGGTGATGGAGAAGTACGGCGCTTGGGGCGAGAAGAACAACTACGGAAAGAAGACCATGGGCGTGATTCGCTCGACGGTCCTCATCGACCCTGCAGGACGGGTGGCGCACCATTGGGCCACCGTGAGGGCGGCAGGACACGCCGAACAGGTACGAGCCAAGCTGGCGGAGCTGGCCGGCTGACACACACACGCGAGCTCGGGGCTGTCGTCTGTGCGTCCGCTGCCTGTGGTGGCGGCAAGCGGCGTCGCGAGATCACCGGCCCGAAATCGCGCGCCAGATGCGTGAGAGGAGGCCGGCCTCCGACTTGCGTGCGGTCGGGGCCGGTGGGACCTTCAGCTTGGGTGGCGGGGTGGGACTTGCCGCGGGCTTCCTCTCCGCGGACGGATTCTCGGTGTAGTGGCTGTCGCTTGCGTCGGCGCGCTTGTGATCGAGCGTAGTTCCGACGCGTTCCAGGATCTGGGCAGCTTCGTGCTCGACTGCCGCCATGGCCGCCGCGTCCAGCCTGAGCTTCTCGCAGGCGAGCGCGTACGCGTCGTGGTCGGTTCCCTCGCAAGGGCCACGCCCGAAGTCGACCGAGAAGCCAGACTTGCTCGACAGAACGTCCGCCACGACCACGACGGACGAAAGCAAGGGCGCCCCCTCCACCGCCTCGCGCGAATGGTGATGCGACACCACGTCGGCCACATCGCCGGGCAGTTTCCAAAGCCGCACCAGCATTCCGGACACGTCTTCGTGAGTCTGGCGTACCACCTCGTCTAGCACGGGCCCTTCGAGGGGCGGCTCGCTCTTGCGCCGCTCACCCAGGACGATCAGGATCGCCGCGATTCCGATGTCATGCAGGAGGCCGCACAGGAAAGCGTTCTCCGGATCCTGCCCGGCCTTGGTCGCGAGCAGACGACACAAGTTCGCGCACGCAGTGCTGTGGCGGCGCAAATCCTCCATGAGCTCCGAGTACTCCGCCGAGCGAAATACGCGCATGTGCAAGGCCAACTCGAACACGACCTCGCCGAGGTTCTTGAGCCCGAGGCGCAATACGGCATTTCGCAACGATGTTTCCGCGTCGCGCCCGCGAAAGATCGGCGAATTGGCCACCTTGAGGACCTGGCCGGCCAGCATCGGGTCGCGTTCCAGAATCCCGATCAGCTTCTCGGTGTTCACGTCGGGGTTACACGAGAGCTCGTGAATCTCCAGCGCTACACTGGGAAGCATCGGCGGCTTGTACCCTGGCGAGCCAAACACCCGCCGCAAGCCATCGCTTACGCGCAGGACGGTAGCGAACGAAGCCGATCCGTCGGGCGCGCTTTGCGGATCCCCTTGGTTTGACGGCGCGATAGGCGCAGCAGGACACATGCTTCGTCCATGACATCGTAGGTCTTGGCCGGAATCTTGAGTCGATCCCGTTCCACCGGCGCGACGGAGGCGGCTGGAGCGCTATGCTTCCCCCATGGAACGCTCAGAAAAACTATCACTCATCCAGCTCTTCGAGTCTTCCATCGAGGAGCTCATCGAGTTCGTGAAGAACGCGCCAGCGGGCGCCGTCGACTTTCGCCCCAATCTCCCGGGGGCGTGGACAATCCGCGATCACGCGATCCACTTCCTGGACGCGGATACCTTCGCGTGGGGCCGCATCCGTTTGGCGGTCACCCAGCCGGGGGTGGAGGTCTTCGTTTGGAACGAGGAGGCCTTCCAGCAGCGCGCCCGATACGAAACCGCCGACGCCCTTGTCTGCCTCGAGACGGCGCGGGCCTTGCGCCGCACGCTGGCATCCATGGCGAGGGCGCTGGTGGATTCGGACTGGGAAGCCTACTACGTCCGCCACGCCCAGCGAGGCCGCATGACTCTTGGCGACGTGCTCAAGCTCTACACCGACCACGCGGACTTCCACATGAGCTACTTCCGGCGCAACCTGGAGGCCTTCCGCAAGGCCGCGAAGTGAGCCTGCGCTCGCAGCCACGGCCTCTCGCATCACTGAACAACGTCACTCTGCGATGCGGAGACAGGATCATTCTGGCCCGAACCAGCTGGGAGATCTGGAAAGGCCAACACTGGGCGATCCTCGGTCCCAATGGCTCGGGCAAATCGCTGCTGGCGGGCGCCCTGGCCGGCCAGGTACAGCTGGCACAAGGGCAGCTCACCTACTGGCTCGACGGGGAGGAGGTCACTGGCTACGACCTGGGGGCCACCGTCACGAGACGCGGACAGGTGGTACTGGTGTCCTTGGCCCAGCAACGAGCACTGGCGACGAAACACGCTGGATACCACCAGGCCCGCTGGAACAGCAGCGAGTCGGGAGGCGGGCCCACCGTCGAGGCTCTGCTGAGCTATCACAGCCTCTTTGCCATCAATCCGTTCGAAGTCCTGAGAACGGACGGCGACCCGCTCTTCGAAGCCCGCCGGCAGCGGGCGGTCGGTCTTCTGGGGCTCAAGCCCCTGCTCGGGCGAAGCGTCAAGCAGCTCTCCAACGGAGAGATGCGACGGCTGTTGCTCGCGCGCGCCTTGGCCTGCGGGCCACGCTTGCTCGTCCTCGACGATCCTTTCGCTGGCCTCGATCGCGCAGGCCGCGAGAGGCTGCACCGTGTCCTTGCCCAAGCCGCCGAAGAAATCACGATCGTCGTCGCCACTGCTCGCCAGGACGAAATCCCGTCGTGCGTAACCGATGTTCTCGAGCTCGAGGCAGGGAACGCCATCAAACGGGCAAGACCCGCGCTTCCGGCAACGCCAGTCGCCCAACGCCGACCCCCAAGCTCGCAACGACGCCCTGCCCAACCTTTGGGGGAGTTGCTGGTGGAGATGACGGCCGTGAGCGTTCGCTATGGCGAGACGCGGATACTGGACGGGGTCGATTTCGAGCTGCGCAGGGGCGAGCACTGCGCACTGCTCGGGGCCAACGGTTCCGGCAAATCGACCCTACTGAGTCTTCTTTTGGCCGACAATCCACAGGCGTATGCCAACGACATCCGCCTGTTCGGCAGGGCGCGTGGTACCGGCGAGAGCATCTGGGACATCAAGTCACGCATCGGCTGGGTCGCACCGGAGTTGCTCATGCACTACCCGCCGGGCTGGTCCTGCCTGGACGTGACGCTGTCAGGGCTCTTCGCCAGCATCGGCTTGTTCCGTGAACCGAGCCCCGAGGAAACCGCAAGCGCACGCCAGATGCTGGCGCGGCTGGGCCTGGATACCGTCGCAGGCAAATGCTTGAGCGACCTATCGCACGGATACCAGCGCCTCGTCCTTCTGGCGCGGGCGTTGGTCAACAGGCCCGACCTCGTCGTGCTCGACGAGCCATGCCAGGGCCTCGATCGCGAACACACCACACTCGTCAACCAGGCGATCGACCGCGTCGCCTGCGAGCTCCCTATGAGCAGCATCTATGTCAGCCATCACGAAGAAGAGCTTCCTTCCTGCATCACGCGCATCCTGCGCTTGGAGCGGGGCCGCCTCGCGCCTTAATCCGGAGTCCTTTGCTCTTCTATCTCTGGCGTTACGCGGACATCTCATGCATAACCTACAAGACCGATGCGTATTCCTCCAATCGACCCCAAGCAAGCCCCACTGCCAGAGTCACAGACTGCCCAATTCAACGCGCTGGTCAGCAGCCTATCCCCCGAGCACACGGCCTGGCTTCTCGGTTACTTGCACGCCAGCCAGCAGGCTCAACCGCTAGCCACTGCCCGACCGGAGACGACGCCAACGCCGCCGGACCAGCAAGGCGTGACGGTGCTCTACGCCTCGCAGACCGGCAACGCGATGAAGGTCGCAAAACAGGTGGCCGAGGCCGCCTGCGCCGGGGGCCTGCGGGCCGTGGCGGTCAGCGCGGCCGACTACAAATCGAGCAACCTGCGAGCCGAGCGCAACCTCATCCTGGTATCGAGCACCCAAGGCGAGGGCGACCCGCCGGACTCGGCGATGGAGTTCCACAGGTTCCTGTTCGGCAAGCGCGCGCCCACGCTGGAGGGACTTCGCTTCGCCGTGTTGGCGCTGGGTGACTACAGCTACGCGAACTTCTGCAAGGCCGGGGAGCAGTTCGACAGGAGGTTGGAGGAGCTCGGCGGAAAGCGCGTACTTCCCCGTGTCGATTGCGACGTCGACTACGAAGTCACCGCAGAGGCCTGGCGCCAGCAGGTGCTGGAGGCATTTCGGAAGTTGCTCGGCACCAGCGACGTCCCCGTCAGCTCGGCGACGCCTACGACGCCGCTCGGCAAGGGGCCGATCGTCTGGGACAAATCCAATCCCTTTTCCGCAGCCGTCCTCGAACGCGTCAGTCTGAACGGACGCGGCTCCGACAAGAAGACGGTCCACCTCGAGCTCTCCCTCACGGGCTCCGGCATCGTGTACGAACCAGGCGACGCCATCGGCATCGTGCCGCGCAACTCGCCGAGCTACGTGGATGAACTGCTGTCGGTGGCACGTCTGCGTGGGGACGCGACAGTGATGGTGGACGGCCAGGAGAGAAGCCTGGCCCAAGCCTTGGGCGAGTCGTTCGAGATCACCACCGTGACCCGCCCTTTCGTGAAGGCCTATGCCTCGCATGGCGGGTGGAGCGAGCTTGCGGCTCTGCTCGACAAGGGTCGCGAGGCGGACTTCCAGGCCTACGCGTACGGTCGGGAGATCATCGACGTGGTCACGGCAAATCCGCCGCGCGAGCTGTCTCCGCAGGCCTTCGTCGGGATGCTGCGCCGCTTGCAGCCGCGCCTCTACTCGATCGCGTCCAGCCTCCGGGCGCACGAGGAAGAGGTCCACCTGCTCGTCGGCGTGACCAGATACCACAGCCACGGACGCCTGCGCGAAGGCGTGTGTTCGTCCTTCGTGAGCGAACGCCTGGGCGAGGAGGAGCCGCTGCCCATCTATCTGTCGGAGAATCCAAACTTCCGGCTGCCGGAAAGCCCGGATGCGCGAATGATCATGATCGGGCCAGGGACGGGCGTGGCGCCGTTTCGGGCATTCCTGGAAGACCGCGAGGCCCTGGGTTGCCGCGGCCGAAACTGGCTTTTCTTCGGCGATCAGCACTTCGAGACCGACTTCCTCTATCAGTTGGAATGGCAGCGCTGGCACAAGTCGGGGGTGCTTTCGCATCTGGACCTCGCGTTCTCCCGCGACCAGAGCGAGAAGGTCTACGTCCAACATCGGATGCTCGAGCGCAGTCGAGATGTATACGCGTGGCTTCAAGACGGCGCCTACCTCTACGTTTGCGGGGACGCCGGGAAGATGGCCTCCGACGTGGAGGCGGCGCTCCTGTCGATCATCAGCAAAGAGAGCGGCAAGTCGCGCGAAGCGGCCGCCAAGTACCTGCACGCGATGCACGCGAACAAGCGCTACCAGCGTGACGTCTACTGACACCAAGAGAACCGGAAAGTGAACATGACGAGCGACCAGGACAGCCCTGTGGGCAGCGAAAACGAATCCATCAAGGACGCAAGCAACTACCTGCGCGGCACCATCGCCCGCGGGCTCGCGGATCCAGTCACGGGGGGGATCGCGGCGTCGGACCAGCAGCTGCTGAAGTTTCACGGCATGTACCAGCAGGACGACCGCGACGTACGGCTCGAGCGTCAGCGCCAGAAGCTCGAGCCGCGCTACAGTTTCATGGTTCGGATTCGCATGCCGGGTGGCGTGTGCACGCCCAAGCAGTATCTCGATCTGGATCGAATCGCGTGCGCCTATGCTGGTGGCAGCCTCCGCCTGACCACCCGGCAGACCTTCCAGTTGCACACGGTTCCCAAGCGCAGCCTGCGAAAGACGGTGCAGGCCATTCACCGCACCCTCCTCGACACCATCGCGGCCTGCGGCGACGTGAATCGCAACGTCATGTGCAACCCCAACCCGTTTCTGTCCAGTATCCACGGCGAGGTCTACGCCTGGAGCAAGCGCTTGAGCGAGCACCTGCTACCGCGCACGCGCGCCTACCACGAGATCTGGCTGGACGAGACGCTGCTGGCGGGCGGTGAGCTGCCCGACGAGGAGGAGCCGCTCTACCGGAAGCGGTACCTCCCCCGCAAGTTCAAGATCGCCATTGCCGTGCCCCCCAACAACGACGTCGACGTGTTCGCCAACGACCTCGGTCTCATCGCCATCGCCGAGAAGGACCGCTTGCTCGGGTTCAACGTCGCGGTGGGCGGCGGCATGGGAATGTCCCACGGCGAGAAGGCGACCTACCCTCGCCTTGGCGACGTGCTCGGCTTCTGCCGCGCAGAGGACGTCATCGCGGTCGCGGAAGCGGTGATGACAGCGCAACGCGACCACGGAGACCGCCGAAACCGCAAGCATGCCCGCCTGAAGTACACGATCGACGACCACGGCATCGACTGGTTCAGAAGCGAGGTGGAGACGCGCTGGGGACGGACCTTCGCGGCCGCGCGCCCTTTCGCGTTCGAGAGCAACGGCGACCGACTGGGTTGGACCAAGGGCGTCGGCGACGGATGGCACTACACCCTGTTCATCGCGAACGGCCGCATTCGCGACGAGCCGGGTCGCCCCTTGCTGTCGGCCCTACGCGAAATCGCGCTCGCGCACGACGGCGACTTCCGCATGACGCCGAACCAGAACCTGATGATCGCCAACGTCAGCGCGGCCAACAAGTCGCGCATCGCCGACCTGCTTGCTGGCTATGGCTTGGGCGACGGCGAGGCGCTGACCGGCATCCGCCGCAACGCCATGTCCTGCGTGGCGCTTCCGACCTGCGGGTTGGCCATGGCGGAGTCGGAGCGTTACCTGCCGAGCCTGCTCGACAAGCTTGACACCATCGTGCGGGCGGCTGGCCTCGCCAGCCAGCCCATCGTGATTCGTATGACAGGTTGCCCAAATGGATGCGCCCGTCCGTACCTAGCGGAGATTGGCTTGGTCGGCAAGAACCTCGGCAAGTACAACCTCTACCTGGGCGGCGGTTTCACCGGAGACAGGTTGAGCAAGCTCTACCGCGAGAACATCGGTGAAGAGGAGATCCTGGCTTCCTTGGAGCCGATGCTTCAGCGTTACGCACGGGAACGAACCACGGACGAACACTTCGGCGACTTCGTCATCCGTGCTGGATACGTCAAGGCAACCCAACAAGGTCGAGACTTCCACGAGTGATAGCCGCCGCGTTGACTTGAATGAGGAGCGCGCTAGTCTTCTTCCCTCGTCGAGCTGGCGAGGGAGAGGACTGAGCAGCATGCAGAAACCAGTGAAAGTGCACACCACCGAGCCTTCGTTTCCGGCTTCGGTTCGCGCTTTCAAGAGCGACGGAGTGGTTGCAGCTCCCGTGAGGCGAGTCAGCCTTGGCGACGGAGAGGCACCTATCGACCTGTACGACACGAGCGGACCGCAAGTCGGCGATCCACTACAGGGGCTTCCCAAGCTCCGCCAACCATGGATCGATGGTCGTGGCAGCGGCGGGAACGTGAGCCAGATGCACTATGCCCGCCAGGGTCGCATCACCCACGAGATGCGCTTCGTAGCGCTGCGGGAGAACGTCAGCCCCGAGTTCGTGCGCGACGAGGTGGCATGTGGCCGCGCCATCATCCCCGCCAATCGCAAGCACCCCGAGGCCGAGCCGATGGCGATCGGCCGGAACTTCCTCGTCAAGGTCAACGCGAACATCGGTAACTCGGCGGTCAGCTCGTCGGTCGCCGAGGAGGTGGACAAGCTGCGCTGGGCGGTGCGCTGGGGCGCCGACACCGTGATGGACCTGTCGACCGGGCCCGACATCCATGAGACCCGCGAGGTGATTCTGCGCAACTCACCGGTGCCGGTGGGCACGGTGCCCATCTACCAGGCTCTGGAGAAGGTGAAGGGCAAGGTCGAGGACCTCAGCATCGACGTGTTCCTGGAGACCCTGGTCGAGCAGGCGGAGCAAGGCGTGGACTACTTCACCATCCACGCCGGCGTTCTGCTGCGATACGTGCCGCTCACCGCGCAGCGGGTAACTGGGATCGTGTCCCGGGGCGGCTCCATCATGGCGAAGTGGTGCCTGAGCCACCACAAGGAGAACTTCCTCTACACGCACTTCGAGCAGATCTGCAGCGTCATGAAGAGATACGATGTCTCGTTCAGCTTGGGCGATGGCCTGCGCCCCGGCTCCATCGCCGACGCCAACGACGCCGCCCAGTTCGCGGAGCTCGAGACCCTGGGCGAGCTGACCCAGCTGGCCTGGAAACACGACGTGCAGGTGATGATCGAAGGCCCCGGGCACGTGCCCATGCACAAGATCCGGGAGAACATGGACCGGCAGCTGGCGACCTGCCATGAGGCGCCCTTCTACACGCTAGGACCGCTGGTCACCGACGTGGCGCCCGGCTACGACCACATCACCTCCGCCATCGGCGCAGCGATGATCGGCTGGTATGGGACGGCCATGCTTTGCTACGTGACGCCGAAGGAGCACCTCGGTCTGCCCAATCGAAAGGACGTCAAGGACGGCGTCATCGCCTACAAGATCGCCGCGCATGCGGCCGACTTGGCCAAAGGTCATCCTGGTGCCGAGCTACGCGACGATGCCCTGTCGCGCGCGCGCTTCGCATTCCGGTGGGAAGATCAGTTCAACCTGGCCCTGGATCCGGACACCGCGCGCGAGTTCCATGACGAGACCCTGCCAGCACCCGCGGCCAAGGGCGCGCACTTCTGCTCCATGTGCGGACCGCAGTTCTGCTCGATGCGCATCACGCAGGACGTCCGCCGGGAAGCCGTCGCGCAGGGACTGGACGCCAAGGCCGCCGAGTTCCGCGCAGCCGGCCAGAAGATCTACGCGTCCGCAGAGACGACTCCCGATCTGGCCCTGGACGAAGTCGAACCATCCGAGATGGGCTGACGCCCTCCAATGAAAAAGGGGTCCGGACGAATCCGAACCCCTCTTCGTCGCTGCGCTGGAGGGACGCCCTTGGGCGCCCTCAGCGCCTACCAGCCGCGACTACAGGTTGACGATTACGAACTTGCACTCGTTGGTGCAAGGCTGATCGGCCTTCCCGTTGTTCGAGCCGAGGTCGCACTCTTCGCCCAGCGTCGCGTCGACGATCTGGTCACCACAGAAGTGGGGCTTGGTGCAGCCGAGGGTGCAACCATCCTTGCCGTAGGTCGCGCCGTTGTTCTTGCCGTTGTCGCACTCCTCGGGGCCGTTGGTCTCGCCGTCGCCGCAGAACGGACCAAACTTGCACTTGGTGGTGCAACCGCCGTACGCGGTGTCGTTGTTCTTGTCGTCGCCGTCGTCGCACTCTTCGCCACCCGATGTGACGGCGTCGCCGCAGCGAGGACCGCACTCGGACTTCGTGGTGGCGAAGCCCTGCAGGGTCAGCTGGTAGTTCGACTCCGGCGGGTGACGGTCGGCGCCGAAGATGGCGATCTCGTACACCTTGCCGGTCTCGAGGCCCAGCTTGACGGTGCGGTCGCGGAAGTCGGTATCCGCCTTGGCCGTGAGCGCGGGAGTCACGTTACCGGGAGAGCAGGCGCTCGACCCGGCGCTGGCGCCGACCTGATTGCCAGCGGTGTCCACGCAGCCACCTTCGAGCACCTTGGCATCGCCCGGGTTGCCCGTGACCGTGACCTTGCCAGGGAGTTGCTGGTGAACGCCACCCAGGTCGAGGACCAGCTTGCCGTTGATGAAGATGAAGAGGTCGTCGTCACCATAGAAGGAGAGCGAGATGCCGGCGTCGCCGTCGTAGACGAAGTAGTAGCGAGCCTCGTCCGTGAAGTACGAGTTGTGCAGCTGGCCCTGGATACCGGTGACCCAGCAGCCATCGTCGATGGTGTCGCCCGAGGCGCAGTCGCTGGAGGTGACCCGTGGGATGAAGAGGTACTGGTCGCCCTTGCAGGTGGTGGACGTGGTGCCCCAGATGGGCTTGCCGTCGCCGTGGTTCCAGTAGGGCCAGAGGTTGCAGAGCGTCTTCTGCGAGGGGTTGAGCGTGTCGAGCGGATAGAAGCCTTCGGTCGTCTTCCGAACGTTCGTCTCGCTGGCGTACTGGAAGAGGTTGCTGCCGATGGACTTCATCTCGAGCACGCCGGTGAAGGTGCTGTTCACGCTCTTGTCGTCGGTGAACCACTGCTTGAGGCTGTTCGCATCCTTGTACGCGGGCGTGGTTCCCGTGAAGATGGGACCGCCAGGCGAGCTGGACGTGTAGCCCTTCAGGGTGCCGGTGTAAGGCCCGGTCGTGCTGGTGGTGTTGACCGTGCTGCCAGCGGTGCCTCCCAGGAAGCCGCCGTTTCCGTTCGACAGCGGGCTGTCGTTCTGCGCCTCGGTGTAGCCGCCGGCGATGCGACTCGAGTTCGCGATGTTCCAGTCACTGAACTGGCAGTCGCAGGTCTTCGTGGTGCCGGGCTGAGGCTTTCCGTTCTGCAGCGTATCTCCGAGGATGCCCCAGCAACGCTTGGTGGAGTCGTTGCCCTTGACCAATCCACCCGAGTTGGGCACGCAGACGGTGGTGGAAGACTTCGAGTTGTTGTACCTGGTGCCGAGGAAATAGAAGTCGGGATGCCCGCCCGAGGCCACGTTCTCGGGCTGGAAGTCGCGGTAGGTGACCGGGAGCGCGAGGCACTCGCCCCCGCCGTCCGAGCATTCTGTCGAGTCCGGCACCGCCTCGTCCGAGCAGGTGAAGCCGTCCTCGATGACGCACTTGGAGGAGCAGCCGTCGCCATCCACCATGTTGCCGTCGTCGCACTTCTCGTTCGGATCCTTGTTGCCGTCGCCGCACGCCGAGGTGCAGGCCTGGGTCTTGCCCGAGCTGTCCTGGCAGGTGGGTTCTTTGGTGCAGGTCTTGGAGCAACCCTTGCCGTCGCCGTAGAAGAGGCCGTTCACGGCCGCGCAATTCTCCGGCAAGTTCTTGGGGTCGGTGCCGCAGTCGCATAGCTCGTTCTTCTCGAGCTTGCCGTTGCCACACTCGGCCTTGTTGCAGGGCTTGCCTTCTTCCGGACAGTCGGCGCCGGGCTCGACCTGGCACGTGCTGGAGCAGCCGTCGCCGCTCGTATCGTTCCCGTCGTCGCAGGTCTCGGTGGCGATCTTCTTGGAGTCACCGCACTTGGGGTTGCACTTCTTGCCGGGCACGCGACATTGGTAGCCGTCCTCGACCTTCTGGCAGTCACCCGAACAGCCGTCGCCGCCGTCGGTGTTGCCGTCATCGCAGGTCTCGGTGGAGGTGAGCTTGCCGTCTCCGCACTTGGCAGTGAGCACGCACGGCTTGCCCCACTCGGGACACTCGTACCCGTCTTCGACCTGGCAGGTCTTGCTACACCCATCCATGCCGTTCTTGTTGCCGTCGTCGCACTGCTCGTTCTCGTTCTCCTCGCCGTTGCCGCAGGTCTGGCTGTTGGCGCCCGTGATCGGGGTCAGCGTGAATCCGCCGCCGCCGTTGTTCCCCGATCCGCTGTTGCCTCCTTTGCCGCCCTTGCCACCGCTGCTGCCACCGCCCGAGGAAGCGCCGATGTCACCACCCGATTGACAGCCGAACCCGCCCACGACAAAGACGCTTGAAAGCAAAACTGCAAAGAAGGAAACCGCGAGCACAGAGCGGTTATCCCAATGACGGGAAACGTTGGTACGCATTTGACTTACCTCTCGTGAGGGTGAACGGAACTCTCGCCCAAGCGCCGCAAGCCAGTATAGCGGAGGGATTTTCGACTTTGCCACGAAAATAGTCCCGGTTTCCCGGGGATATGCCCTCCATCTCATTCACACAGTAGGACCTCCTTTTGGGAACACAGTACGGTCGAAACAGCCGTCTGGCATATCGGGTCAAACACTCAGGCTGCAGCCGGAGCGGGCAATACTATGGAAGAGGGAGTGGCGACCGTATCGGGCAGCAGCTCGTAGCGCATGTTGCGGCGGCGAGGAATGAATCCTGCCTCGATCACGCAGCGCTCGATGTCGGACGCGGATAGCTTGAACACCGCGCCCGCCTGCGAGACCACGTTTTCTTCAATCATCGCGGAGCCGAAGTCGTTGCCACCGAAGCGGAGCGCTATCTGCCCAATCGCCGGGCCCATGGTGGGCCAAGAGACCTGCAAATTCGGAATGTTGTCGAGGTAGAGCCGCGACAGCGCGAAGCTACGAAGGTAGCGGTGAGCGCTCGTGTCATCGTGGAGCTTGAGCCGAGTCCCCTCGGCCTGGAATGGCCAACATATGAACGCGGTGAAGCCGGAGGTCTGGTCTTGAAGAGCACGCAAGCGCTCAAGGTGGCGCACAATATGTCCGGGGTTCTCGCCGAAGCCGAACACCATAGTGGACGTCGTGCGCAGACCCAGGGCATGCGCCTCCCGCATCACGGCCAGCCACGTGTCCGTGGTGCACTTGAGCGGCGAGATGCGGTGCCGGATCTCGTCGTCCAAAATCTCCGCCCCGCCGCCTGGCAGGCTGTCCAGACCAGCAGCCACCAATCGTTCCAGCACATGCGCGATGGAGAGCCCTTCGAGCCTGGCGATGAAGCTCACCTCCTCGGGCGACAAGGCGTGCAACGCGAGAGGGAAATTGGCCTTGACCCAACGGAACAGGTCCTCGTAGTAGGACAGACGAAGGTTGGGGTTCACCCCGCCCTGAAGCAGGATCTGAGTGCCGCCCAGACTGACTGTCTCGTCGAACTTGTTCGCGAGCTCGGCCCGCGAGAGTGTGTAGGCGTCACTCTTCTTCGAAACGAAAACGTCGGGGCCGTCACCACCCCGGATGCGGGAGACCGGTCGATAGAAGTTGCAGAACTTGCAGGCCGTCACGCAGAGGTTCGTGTAATTGACGTTGCGGTCGATGATGTAGGTGACCACTCTGCCCGGGTGAAGGCTCTGTCGCCGCTGGTCTGCGGCCTTGCCAAGGTCGAGAAGCGGCGCCTCTTCATGGAGCCGTAAGGCCTGTTCCGGCAGCAGTCGGCCCCCGGCCGCAGCATCCGCCAGCAGAGAATCCACCGACTGCAACGGCGAGGCTGTCGTCCTCGGCCAGGACACGGGATGCGGCGACTCGGGCTCGTACGCAAAGTCGAAGAGTCGAATCGACGCACGCCTGGCTACACCGGACGCGGCACGCGCTTGCTCTACGAAGGCCGCCAAGCCAGCCAGCTCCTGCGCACCCAGTCGGTACGAGAGCGCGGCAAGAAAAGCCTCCGCTTGGGCAGGTTCCTCCCCCTGCTCGACGTACGATTGTGCTATCGCCCGCAAGTTCGCCAAGCCCAGGGTCAAGCTGCGTCCCAAAGCCGTGGCGCCGGCCTTGTCAATGGCGCCGGGGCGTCCCGCCAAAACCAGCGCCACGAACGGAAGCCCGGTCCCGCTCGACCAGCGCACTACCTCCTCCAACGCGTGATCGCCGACCAGTCCCACCGGCAGCGGCGCAGAGACTGGCGCTGCTACCGTGACGGCGATTCCAGGCACCAGGCGCAGCTCCGCGTCCAGTCTCGCGAACTCCGAGACGGGCAACAAGGCGAGGTCCACGGTTCCGGACTCCAGGTCGCGGGCACAAGCCTCGGACCAAGTCAGCTCGAAGCCAGCAACCTGCCCCTGCTCGAGGCCAAAGGTCAGGGGTCGGGCGGCGAGCGAGCTCGGGACGGCCACACGCACGTTCATTGCGAGGCCTCTTGCACGACCGCGAGGGCTCGCCGGAAAGGACGCCTCGGGGCAAGCGCCTCGCCCTCCGCCACCACGTTGTAGAGCGTGTCCCGTTCCACGGGGGTTCGCCCCGCCTGCTCGATCAGGTGCACCAGCTCCCAGAGCGCGAGTCCCTGCGGCGTCTCCGCCCCGGCCATGTGATAGATGCGCTCCTCCTGCACGGTCCCGTCGATGTCATCGGCCCCGAACCACAGGGCCGTCTGCGCGGTCTTGAGCCCCAACATGACCCAATAGGCTTTCACGTGCGGGATGTTGTGGAGCAAGAGCCGTGAGACCGCGAAGGCACGCAGGTCCTCGATCCCCGTGGGAGCCGGCAACCTTTGCAGGGCGTTTCCCTCGGGATGGAAAGCCAACGGAATGAAGGTCTGGAAACCGCCCGTCTCGGCCTGGAGGTTGCGCAGGCGCAGGAGGTGCAGAACCCTCTCCTCGACGGTCTCGATGTGCCCGTAGAGCATCGTGCAGTTCGAGCGCATGCCAAGCCCGTGGGCGGTCCGATGTACCTCGAGCCACTGGTCGGCGTCGCACTTGTCGGGGCAGATCTTGCGTCGCACCCGCTGCGCGAAGATCTCGGCGCCACCACCAGGCAAGGAATCGAGCCCAGCGGCGCGCAGCTGCCCCAGCACCTCGGCGACCGACATCCCATAGTGCCGATGGAAGAAATGGATCTCCACCGCGGTGAAGGCCTTCAGATGGACGGTGGGGTGGATGCGCTTGAGGCCCGCCAGAAGCTCGGTGTAGTAGGAGAAGGGAAGGCCGTCGTGGAGACCGTTCACGATGTGGATCTCGGTGACTGGCTTGCCGGTGGTCATGCGATCACGCAGCCGTTGCCACGCCTGCTCCAAGGACATCGTGTACGCCCCGGGATCGCCTGGACGAAGGCGCGCGAAGGAACAGAACCGACAGCTCGCCACGCACACGTTGGTGGCGTTGATGTGCAGGTTGCGGTTGAAGTACGTGCGCTGGCCGTGCAGTCCCTCGCGCACCTGATTGGCCAGTCGTCCGACCTCCAGGATGTCGGGGTGTCGGAACAGGGCCACACCATCGTGATAGTCGAGCGGTTCGCCAGCGCGAAGCTTCTCTTCGATGTCCAAAAGGCGCATTGGCGAAAGGCTAGCAGGCAAAAGCAGGCCCACCAGAACGCACGCGCATAATGTGGACTCCTTGCATCCGCTTTAACAGAACCACGCCTTGCATCCAACCGACCGAGCGGGCAAGGTGTCGAGATGGACTTGCCAGCCGCTCCCGCGTTCCCGAAGGATCTCGCAGATCGCCTCGCTGCCGCTCGCTCGAAGACGACGTCCCACACCCGGCACGTCGATGCGGACGGTGGCCCTCGCTACACGAATCGGCTCGCGCTGGAAACCAGCCCGTACTTGCTGGCGCACGCCCACAACCCGGTGAACTGGTATCCGTGGGGTGACGAGGCGTTCGCGGACGCGAAGCGACTGCGGCGCCCGGTCTTTCTGTCGGTGGGCTACTCGACGTGCCACTGGTGCCACGTCATGGAGGAGGAGTCCTTCGAAGACGAAGCCATCGCGGCCGAGCTGAACGCCGGGTTCATCCCGATCAAGGTCGACCGCGAGGAGCGCCCCGACGTCGACGCCCTGTACATGCACGCGGCAGAGCGCCTGACCGGATCGGGCGGCTGGCCGCTGTCGGTTTGGTTGACCCCGGATCGCCAGCCGTTCTTCGCCGGGACCTACTTCCCGCCGCGCTCCGGTGTACGTGGAGCCCAGCTGGGCTTCTCGGAAATCCTGACGGCATTGCTCCGCTTTCAGCAGGAGCAACCGGATCGCCTCGACCAAAGCGCAAGGGCCCTCACCGAAGCCGTGCGCGTCCAGGTCGACACCGCAAGTGGGGTCCATCGCAGCGACGCGCAGGTCGGGCGGCCCGATCTGGCATGGGTGAGGTCCGCGGTCGAACAAGCCGCGCGCGCCTTCGACCACCAGGCGGGCGGCCTGCGGGTCGCGCAGAAGTTCCCCTCGCAGGTGCCGATCCGCCTGCTGCTTCGTCACGCGCAACGGACCGGGGACGAAGGCGCCCTGCACATGGCCGTACGCACCCTGCAGGCGATGGCGATGGGCGGCATCTACGACCACGTGGCCGGAGGCTTCCACCGCTACGCCACCGATCAAGAGTGGTTGGTGCCGCACTTCGAGAAGATGCTCTACGACAATGCCCTGTTGATACCGGCTTACGCCGAGGGCTGGCAGGTGACCAAGCAAGCCCACTTCATGCGCATCGTGCGCGAGACGTGCGACGAGCTTCTCGCGACCTTCGCAGCACCGGGCGGCGGCTTCTTCTCCGCCATCGATGCGGATTCGGAGGGTGAAGAAGGCAAGTTCTACGTGTGGACCGAGGCGGAGATCCGCTCCGCGCTCGAACCCGGCGAGACCACCCTACTGTTCTTGCGCCACTACGGCGTGACCTCTGACGGGAACTTCGAAGGGCGCAACATCTTGTTCGAGCGGGACATCGACGAGGACGCGGTCGCCAGGCTGGCAAAGGCGCGCGCAGCGCTCGCCCGGGCACGGCGCAAGCGGGTGCCGCCCTTTCGGGACGACAAGATCCTGGCCTCATGGAATGGCTTGGCCATCGGTGCCTTCGCGACCGCGGGCTGGGTCGCGAGCGAGCCCCGGTACCTCGACGCCGCTAGAAGCGCAGCGGCCTTCGTCATCGAGCACATGCGCGACCCCGAGACCGGGCGACTGGCCCGTAGCTTCCGGGACGGACGACGGGGCGGGCTCGGCTTTCTCGGCGACCACGCCACCGTCGCGGCAGGCCTTCTGGACCTGTTCGAGTACACGGGCGAGCCACGTTGGTTCGACGAGGCCGTGCGCCTCTGTGACGAGACCGAGCGACTGTTCGCCGACACGGAGCACGGCGCGTGGTTCGTTTCGAGCGACGAGCACGAGCGCCTGCTCGCGCGGGAGAAGCCGAGCTACGACGGCGCCGAGCCGTCGGGCGCCTCGATGGCCCTGCTCAACGCCGCGCGCTTGGCGGAGCTCACCGACCAGCAGCGCTGGCGCGACGTCGCGGAGCGCGCGCTCGCGTTCTATGCCCCGTTGCTGGAAGAACGTCCCATGGCCCTGACCGCGGCCCTGACCGCGGTGGACTTCATGGCCGGGCCGACGCGGGAAATCGCCATCGCCTTGCCTTCGCCGGACACGGAGGTTCCGCTCGTGCAAAGCCTGCGCGAGACCTTCTGCCCACGCAGGGTCCTGGTCATCGGCGAGGCGGCTTCCACGACGTGGCAACACTTGCAGAAGGCGATCCCGTACCTCGCAAGCAAGACGACCATGCAGGGAGCCCCGACGGCCTACGTCTGCGAGCGCGGACGCTGTGAAGCGCCCACCACCGACGCGGAGGTGCTGAGGCGGCAGCTCGGCTGATCGCGGAGCGGCAGCGCGTCGTTCCTTCTGCTGTATGCTCTCGACGTGTCGCCGGCCATCATCCATCTCGACATGGACGCGTTCTTCGCGTCGGTGGAGCAGCGCGATCGTGTCGAGCTGCGAGGCAAGCCGGTCATCGTCGGAGGTCATCCCACCCGAGGCGTCGTGTTGGCCGCGTCCTACGAGGTGCGACCCATGGGCGTTCGCTCGGCGATGCCGATGGCCATCGCGCTTCGCAAGGCGCCGCAGGCCATCGTCGTGCCGCCACGCATGGAGGCGTACCAAGGCGCGAGCGACGAGGTGTTTCGGATCCTGTCCAGTGTCACGCCGCTCGTCGAGCCGCTCTCGCTCGACGAGGCGTTCCTGGACGTCACCGCATCGGCCAAGCTCTTCGGGTCGCCGGCTACCATCGCCAGCAACCTGCGAGCGCGCATCGCCAGCGAGGTCGGGCTGCCTGCGTCGGCCGGCATCGCAGACGTGAAGTTCGCCGCCAAGATCGCCTCGGACTTGGCCAAGCCGAATGGCCAACGCGAGGTTCCGCCGGGCGAGACACAGAGCTTCGTCGCACCGCTGCCGGTGGCGCGCTTGTGGGGCGTTGGGGAGAAGACCGAGGAGCGCCTGCTCGCGCTGGGCCTTCGCCTGGTCGCGGACATCGCCGCCGCCGATCCCGATTGGCTGGAGCGGCAGATCTCGGGCGGGCGCGGCCTGTGGGAGCTTGCCCATGGCATCGACCCGCGCGAGGTGATTCCGGACCGCGAAGCGAAGAGCATCGGCGCCGAGGACACCTTCGAGGAGGACTTGGCGAGCAAGTCCGACATGATGCCGCACCTTCATGCCCAGGCGCTTCGGGTGGGCCGACGCCTTCGCGCGGCTGGACGCAAGGCGGAGGTGGTGCAGCTCAAGGTCAAGATGGCTGACTTCACCGTGCTCACCAGGCAGGCCACGCTCGCCGATGCCACCGATGACGGCCAGTGCATCTACCAGACCGCGGCCACGCTTCTGGCCGCCGAGAGGCTTGCTGGAAAGGTACGCTTGGTCGGGGTGTCGGGGCATGGCCTGGCAGGCGCGGGTGGCCAACTCTCGCTGTTCGCGCAGGACCGGCGGTCGAGCCGCCTCAATCAGACCCTGGATCGTATCGCCGACAAGTTCGGTGAAGGCACGGTCACCACCGCAGATCTGGCCGGTCAGGACCGTCGACGTTGA
>CAZYFU010000091.1:0-25723 GCA_964647025.1 uncultured Myxococcales bacterium
CTACACGTTGAACTTGAAGTGGATCACGTCGCCGTCACGGACGACGTATTCCTTGCCTTCGAGCGACAGCTTGGCGGCCTGGCGGCACGCGGCCTCGGAGCGCAGCTTGACCAGATCCTCCCACCAGATCACCTCGGCCTTGATGAAGCCGCGTTCGAAGTCGGTGTGGATCACGCCGGCCGCTTGCGGGGCCTTGGCGCCGCGACGGACCGTCCAGGCGCGGCACTCGTCTTCCCCGGCGGTGAGGAACGTGATGAGGTCGAGCACCTTGTACGCGGTGCGAGCGACGGAGTGAAGGCCGGGCTCCTCGAGGCCCAGGCTCTCCAGGAAGGCGGGTCGATCGGCCTCGTCCAGACCGGCGATCTCGGCCTCGGCGGCGGCGCAGATCACCACGACCTGGGCCCCTTCCTTCTCGGCGTAGGCGCGCAACTTGGCCACGGCGGGATCGGTGTCGGCGCTGGCGAGTTGCTTCTCGGCCACGTTGGCCACGTAGAAGACCTTCTTGTGGGTCAGGAGGAACAGCTCGCGCACGAGCTCGTTCTCCTCCTCCGACAAACCTTGCGCGCGCACGGGCACGCCTTCGGCCAGCTTCGCCTGCAGCTTGGTGCACACGTCGAAGCGGGCCTTCTCGTCTTTGGACGCCCCGCCCTTCATCGCGCTCTTGGCGCGGTCGATGCGCTTCTCGACGGTCTCGAGGTCCTTGAGGCACAGCTCGGTGTCGATGGTGGTCACGTCCGAGACCGGATCGATGCGGCCGTCGACGTGAACGATGTTGTCGTCCTCGAAGCAGCGGACCACGTGCGCGATGGCGTCTGCCTCGCGGATGTTGGCCAAGAATTGGTTGCCGAGCCCTTCGCCCTTGGAGGCGCCGCGGACCAGGCCGGCGATGTCCACGAAGTTCACCGTCGCAGGGACGACTGACTTCGGATGGTAGATCTCGACCAGGGCGTCGAGCCGCGGATCCGGAACCTTCACCACGCCGACGTTCGGCTCGATGGTGCAGAACGGATAGTTCGCCACCGCGGCGCCGGCCGCGGAGAGCGCATTAAAAAGCGTCGACTTGCCCACGTTGGGCAGGCCGACGATTCCACAGGATATTCCCATTAGAAAACGCGGCCCCCAGAGGCTGGGCGGCCGCGTACTCCGTCGATCAGGCTACAGCTTGCCAGCGAGGTTGAAGGCGATGAGCAAGCCGTAGATGACCAGCGACTCGATGAGCGCGAGAGCGACGATCATCGGGACGAAGATCTTACCCGAGGCCTGCGGGTTGCGGGCGATGCCGTCGAGAGCCGCGGCAGCGGCCTTACCTTGACCGAGACCACCACCGAGAGCCGCAAGCCCGATGGCGAGCGCGGCGCCGATGCCGATCAGGCCCTTCGAATTGTCGACTGCAGCTGGGGCAGCCCCTTGCGCGAAGGCAGCGGCGCTGGAAAGGGCGGTCAGCACAAACGCGGCCAATGGAACGAACAACTTGGCAACTCGGCGCATCTCAGGATCCTCCTAAATGGGACGGTGGGTGGGCAGGTGGAACATAGAGCTAGTGCTCTTCGTGAGCAATAGCGGTTGATATGTAAATGGTCGACAGGAGCGAAAATACGACGGCCTGCACAACCGAGACGAAGACACCCATCACCAGGAACGGCACGGGGACGAGCAGCGGAATCAGCGCGAAGAACACGGCGCCGACCTTGTGATCGGCGGTGATGTTGCCAAGAAGACGCATCGACAACGACACCGGACGCGCGACGTGGCTGACGATCTCGATGGGGATCATCAGCGGCGCCAGCCACCACAGCGGGCCCATGAAGTGCTTGAAGTACTTGAGGCCGTGCTCCATCACGCCGAATACGTGGGTCAGCACGAACACCAGGACCGCGAGACCGATGTTGGTCTTGAGCGACGCGGTGGGCGGCAGGAAGCCCGGGATGAGCGACAGCAGATTGGAAAACAGGATGAACAGGAACAAGCTGCCGATGAGGGGCAGGTACTTGCGTGCGTTCTTCGCGCCCATGGGGCCTTCCATCAGGCCGA
Organism: uncultured Myxococcales bacterium; assembly: GCA_964647025.1. Lineage (GTDB taxonomy): Bacteria > Myxococcota_A > Polyangia > Fen-1088 > Fen-1088 > Fen-1118. The sequence goes on from CAZYFU010000091.1 coordinate 2,032, forward strand.
ACACCACGTCGCCGAAGGTCTCGAGCAGGTTGCGCAGCCCGAACTTCGGGGGCGGAACCGCGCCGCCGTCGGAGGCGCGGCGAACGCTCATGGCGTAACGGAGGGCGAACAGACTGAGCAGCAGGAACACCAGGAGACCGCCCAGGATGTGGTCGATCTCGAAGTGCGTGGACTGGAAGACCTGCCAGGTCCATTCCCGACCGAAGTAGATTTCGAGGTTTTCCCGGAGGGTTTCATACCCCGGGAACATGCTGAACCATGTGGAGTGCGGACCCATGCTTCTAGGCTCTCCCGCTTTCGCCAGCCGTGGAACCTATCCACAGCCCGGCAAAGACCAGTGAGATCGGCAAGACCGATATTCCGATTGCGAATGGCACGAGGGCCAGATTGTAGACACGGATCGCCACCCATACCAGCGCGAAGAGGATGATCATCTTCGCGCCCAGGGCGGCCATGAGCCACGACGCCTGGGCCTTGTCGCCGGCCGCGGCTCGCGCCACCGCCCGAGCGCCCAACCTGCGCAGGACCCAGAGGTTGATGCAGGCGAGCCCGGCGCCAACGCCGGCGGCCACGAGCCCCGACTGGCCCCACAGCAAGCCGCCGAGCGACGTCACGAAGACAGCCATGATGACGTTGACCAGGTCCATGGTACCGAAGGGCTTGCTGCTCATTTCTTGTCGGCTGTCTTGTCGGCTGGGTTTTCTTCGTCGAGGCTTCTCTGATAGCTCCGAACCACGCGAACCAGGGCCTTGATTGCAGCTCCGATCCCCGCCGCGAAACCCACCCAGGTCAACCACGGTACGGTTCCGAGCTTGCGATCCAGGTACTGTCCGCCGAAGTAACCTATTCCAATGGCCGCCGCGATTTCAAGACCAACCGCACCAGTCGTCCCCGCAATCGTCCACATCTTCTTCGCTTCCGGATCCATCGCCCCACCCTAGCAGCATTCCCTCGCCCGAAAGCAACTCGCTTGGTCCTGGTCGGCCCCGCCCGAACGGCGCCGCGGCTAGAACTTGCTGCTAACCGCCAAGAACGTCATCTTGTCGTTGGTCTCACGCAACCTCGCCGACAGGGTCCGCACGAAGCTCCACAAGAGGTCGTAGGCCAAGTCCCGGTCCACGAACAGCAGGTCCGCCACCCTCTCCTTGGTGAGCACGAGCAGCCGGCAGCTCTCGTGGGCGATGGCGTCGGCGCTGCGGGGAAAGTCGTCGATGAGCGCCATCTCGCCGAAGTAGTCGCCCGTCTTGAGGATCGCCAAAGCCTCCTCGCCCATGCCGGGGACCTGGCGGCTGATGCGAATCGACCCCGACAGGATGACGTAGAGCTTGTCCCCTGGCGTGCCCTCGGCGAACACGGGAGCCCCCCTCGCATAGGTCTCCTCGACGCCCAGGCTGGCGATGCGTCGCAGGTACACGGCAGGCAGATCCGCGAACAGGCTGACCTTGGCCAGGCACGCCGCCACCTGGTCGGTGTTGGCGGCGCTGGTCTCGGTCGGAGGCGGGGTTATCTCCACGAGGATCTCCGTCTCGTTCGTGGGATCTGCGTGCGGGCTCTCGCTCATCGCCCGGTGATTATGCTCCTGCCGGCTGACGCCGACTAGCCGGTAATCTCCTCACTCACTGCGCCAGGAAACGCTCGGCGTCGATAGCCGCCATGCACCCCGTCCCGGCGGCCGTCACGGCTTGTCGATAGATGTGGTCGGCCACGTCGCCACACGCGAAAACACCCGTGATATTGGTCGCCGTGGTCCCCGGCTTGGTCAGGATGTAGCCGGTTTCGTTCATGTCGAGCTGCCCCTTGAAAAGCGCGCTGTTCGGCTCGTGTCCGATGGCCACGAAAATGCCCCGACAGGGATACTCCCGCGTGCTCCCGTCCCGCGGGTCGCGCAGGCGCACGCCGGTCACCCCAGGCTTCGGCAAATCGCCAAGGATCTCGTCGATTACGGCGTTGGTGACGAACTCGATCTTGGGGTTTCGCCGTGCACGATGAAGCATGGCGCGTGAGGCACGGAACTCGTCGCGACGGTGCACGATGGTCACCTTGCTCGCCATGTTGGTGAGGTAGTTCGCCTCTTCCATGGCGGTGTCACCGCCGCCGACCACGACCAGATCCATACCCTTGAAGAAGGCCCCGTCGCACGTTGCGCAGGCGGAGAGACCGTGGTTGCGGAACTTCTCCTCGGATGGAATTCCGAGCCACTTCGCGGAGGCACCGGTGGACACGATGACCGACTCGGCGAGGAAGACACCTTCGCCGGTCTCGACGCGGAAGGGGCGCTTTTGCAGGTCCAGCGCGGTTACGTCGGTGCTCATGATGCGGGTACCGCTGCGCTCGGCCTGCGCGCGGATGAGCTCCATCAGCTTCGGTCCCTGGATACCGTGTGGAAAGCCGGGAAAATTCTCGACCTCGGTGGTGATGGTCAGCTGCCCTCCGGGTGTGGTCAGGGGCTCGACCAGGAGGCCGCCCCCCTCGAACATCACGGGCGACAGGTTGGCTCGGCCGGCGTAGATGGCGGCGGTGCAGCCCGCTGGACCGCCGCCGATGATTGCCACTTTGATGGTTTCCGTTACAGACATCTGTCCTCCCTGATTAGAGCCCGGTTCGGGGCAAAGGTAGCGCAACCAGCGCGCCAGACAAAGGACTCTCTCCGATGGCGCGGCCCCCGTGTCGAAGATTCACCAGCACGACGAAGGTCCACCGCGAACAGCGGCGCTGGGGCCGAGAACACGTCGTCTTCGCATGACCTCCGCGTGGCATGTCGATTGCGTTCCGCCTTGGATCATGCGTCTTTTCCCCAGCCTCCTCGCCATCTTGACGGTCCTCGGGTCGTCGGCCGTGGCCGTGGCCCAGGGGACTCACCGGGCGCTTCCTCAGGCGTCGGTCTCCAAGCAGAACCTTCTCCAGGGCACCCTGGGCCTGGGCTCTCCCGTGGGCGCGCTCGGACTGTCGTACGCACACATGCCGGTCAAGCAGGTCGAGATAGAGGTCGGCGGCGGGCTCGGCTTCTCCGGCTACCAGGTCGCGGTCATGCCCAAGCTCAGCCTGGGCGAGACAGATCGACTTCTGGTCGGGCTCGGCCCGTCCGTGTCCGTCGATGCTTCGAACGACGGGAAGCGACACATCGGCTACTGGCTCAATGCGGAGGTCGGATACCGGCACAGCACCGCGTTCGGATTGTCGGTGTTGGCGGCGATCGGTATGAGCTACGGGCTCGCGGGCACGGTCCACACCGCGTGCGGAATCGGCTGCGCCGCCAGCGCACCCGGGGCAACCGGCGACCCCATATCGGGTCGGCTGTTTCCCGCCGTGCGCGTCGCCTTCGGGCGAGCGTTCTGAAGCGGCCGAGATCCCAAGCAACTTTTTCCGGCCTCGATCCGAGAACCTGGCATGCACTGCATACCAGAGTCTCTCGATGCCACCGGGGTCCTCAAGGCGATCGTCGGCCAATCCACGGCCCTGCGAACCGTGCTGGCGCAGACGGCTCGCATCGCACGAACGCGTCTGCCAGTCTTAGTCACGGGCGAAAGCGGCACCGGCAAGGAGCTTCTGGCGCGGGCTCTACACGAGGGCAGCCTCGCCGCCAGCGGGCCCTTCGTGGCGGTCAACTGCGGCGCGCTCAACCGCGAGCTCGCCGAGAGCGAGCTCTTCGGACACGAGCGCGGTGCTTTCACCGGGGCCGGCGCACGCAAGGCCGGATGGTTCGAAGAAGCATCCGGCGGAACCCTGGTGCTCGACGAAGTGGGCGAGCTTCCGCTGGACCTGCAACCGAAGCTCCTGCGCGTCCTCGAAACAGGCCGCCTGCGCCGGGTCGGCGGCCAGGGCGAGATCTCGGTCGACGTCCGGGTCATTGCCATGACCTTGCGCGATCTGCGGGCCGATGCTGGCCGAGGCGCGTTCCGTCTGGACCTCTACCACCGTCTCGCCGGCTGCGAGCTGCGTCTGCCACCTCTGCGCGAACGACGCGGGGACATCGCGCTCCTCGTCGAGCACTTCCTCGCCGAGGCGGCCGCCGAGTTCGGACCGCGCACCATCCTCGCCGCGGCCATGGCCCGACTCGTCGGGCACGACTGGCCGGGGAACGTGCGCGAGCTGCGCAACACCGTCCGGCGCGCGGCCGCGTTGACCGATGGATGCATCGACTGCGCGGATCTGGATCTGGACGTCCCGACACGTCTCGAACCGAGTTGCGAGCTACGCCTTGCCAGCCGAGCCGCGGATGCTCCCCAGGATCCGTCGTGTGGACAGTTGCTCGACGCAGCTCGGGACACCGTCGGTGACGTTCTGCCTCTCGCGGGGAAGACCTTCGAACAGATGCAAGCGGCGATCTTCGGCTGGGCGTTGCGACGGAGTCAGGGCAGCCGCAGGCGTGCGGCGCAGGCGCTCGGGATTTCGCGCTCGACCTTCTGCGACCGGATCCGGCGGTTGGCGGAGAGGACGCCCACGGAAGCGCGTTAGGCGCGCGAACGACTACACCCGCACGCGACCAAGGCCCTCCATCAACGTGGCGAACTCCGGGTACGTGAGGCTCTGCTCCCCGTCGGAGAGTGCTTGGTCGGGATCGGGATGCACCTCGATGCAGACGCCGTGGGCGCCACAGGCGCGCGCCGCCCACGCCATCGGCGCGACGTAGGCCCGACGGCCAGTCCCGTGGCTGGGGTCCACGACCACGGGCAGGTGGGTCCGCTCGCGCAACACGACCACGGCAGACAAGTCCAGGGTGTTGCGGGTCGCGCTCTCGAACGTCCGGATGCCCCGCTCGCACAGCACCACCTGGCCATTGCCCTGCGCGAGGATGTACTCGGCCGCAGCCAACCACTCCTCGATGGTGCTCGACATGCCCCGCTTGAGCAGCACCGGTCGGTCCACCTTGCCCACGGCGTTGAGCAACGCGAAGTTCTGCATGTTGCGGGCTCCGATCTGCAACATGTCCGCCCTCTCGGCCACGTCGTGCACCTGCTCGGGCGACATGACCTCGGTGACGATGGGCATCCCCGCGGCCTTCCCGGCCGCCGCCAGCATCTCCAGCCCTTCGAGGCCCAACCCTTGGAAGGCGTAGGGGCCCGTGCGCGGCTTGAACACGCCACCCCGCAGGATGTGCGCGCCCTTCTCGCGAACGTACCGGGCGGTCTTCGCGATCATATCCGCCGACTCCACCGAGCACGGCCCAGCCATCACCACGAAGCCATCGCCGCCGATGAGCAGATCGCCGACGCGAACGATGGTGTCCTCGGAGCGCGTGGCCCGCGACACCAGCTTGTAGTGCTTCGAAGCCCGCGGTGAAGGCTTGGGCGGTGTGGGCTGTCCTCCGACGACCGCGGCCTCCGGCTGGGGCTTGATGTCCGACACCAGCGCGGCCTGAGCCGTGGCCCTGGCTGGGTAGCACCCGAGCACCTTCAGGTACAGGGCCTCGGCGCGCAAGGCGTCTACCGCCGCGGCCACACGGGCCTCGGCGACGTTGCCTTCGAAGTCGATGAAGAACATGTACTCCCACGGCCGGTTCGGCCGCGGCCGCGATTCCAGCTTGGTCATGGAGAGCCCGTACTCGCCGAGCGCCTGCATGCACCGAAGCAACGCCCCCTTCTCGTGGCGGGTCGACAGGATGAGGCTGGTCTTGCACGCCACACGCGCGTCCACGAGCAACGGGGCACGCGCCAGGGCGACGTAGCGCATGAGGATCTCGTCTTGGTTGCCGATGTCGCTGCGAATGATGGTGAGGCCGTGCGCGCGCGCGGCTTCGGGCGAGCCGATGGCGGCCAGGGTGGGATCCTTGGACTCCGCAACGATCCGCATGGCGTCCCGCGAATCGGCCACCGGCGCGGTCATGACCTGTGGCAGCCCGTCGGTGAAGGCCGAGCACTGCTCGAGCGCGAGCGGGTGCGAGAGGATTCGCCTGAGCGCCGGCAGAGGGACGTCAGAGGTCGCGGCCAGGCACAAGGCGACCTTGAACGATTCCTCCCCCACGATGTGCAGGTCGCGTTCGCGAAGCACATCGTAGACCTGGTTCATGCTGCCGGCCACGGTGCTCTCGATGGGCAGGAACGCCAGGTCGACCTGGCCGGACACGAGCTGCTCGATCACCAGCGCCAGCGAGGCCAACCCGACGAAGCGCCCCTTGAGGCCCTGGCTCGCCACGTACTGCTCGGCCGCGAGCTGGTTGTAGGTGAACGGCTGCCCCTGGTAGGCCATCGTCACGTAGCTGCGCTCGCCCTCGACCAACGAAGCCACCTGCCGGCTGACCGAGTAGTCGATGATCTCCGAGAAGATCTTGCGCAGAAGCGGCGCCGAGATGCCGAGCGAATTGGCCAGCGACTCGACCCGCGCGATGACCTGGCGTTCGCGCTCGGGGTCGCGGACCGCACTGGCGTTCTCGGCCTTGGCCTTGCCGATGAGCTTGACCGTCTCGAGCCGTCGCGCGAGCAGCCGGACCATGTCTTCGTCGGTCTTGTCGAGCTGCTGTCTGAGCTCGGAGAGGGACTTCTGCGTGTTGTCGTTGCTCATGGAAAGCGGACAGTCTAGCACTGCCGCGGGGCGGCCTAAACCACGGTGTCCTTGCAGTAGTCCTGGAGAAACAGCTGCACCCGTCCGAGCTCTTCGCGCATCGCCACCATCTCCGCCGCGACGCCGTCGAGCTCGCGCGTGCGAGCCAGGCACTCGATCTTGCCGGCCAGCTGTTCGAGGCCCACGAAGCCGAGGTTTCCGCTCGATCCCTTGATGGCGTGGGCAACGCCGTAGGCCGCATCGGCGTCCTTCGCGACGATGGCGCGCGCCAACTCGTCCACGCGTTTCTCCGTGTTGCGCTGGAACGACCGCAGCAGCATGGCGTGGCCGTCTCGCGAGGCCGAACCGAGAAGCTGCTCCATGTCCTTGAAGCGCGTGCGATCCAGGTTCGGCCGCGACGCGGACGCGGCGGTCTGGGACACGACCGGGACGCGCTTGCGATTTCGCGTGAAACGGACCAATTGCCGCAGCAGCTGCTGCCGGCTGAACGGCTTGCCCAAATAGCCATCCATCCCGGCTGACAGGCAGTGCTCCTCGTCGCCGGCCAGCGAGTTCGCGGTCACCGCGATGATGGGCAAGTGCCCGCCCGTCGTCTTCTCCGCTTCCCGGATGCGCGCGGTGGTCGCAAAACCGTCGAGGCCCGGCATCTGGCAATCCATGATGACCAAGTCGAAGGGACCGCGTTCGATGGCCGAGAGTGCCTGGTACCCGTCGGACACCACGGTCACCGTGGCACCGACCTCTTCGAGCATGCGTCGCGCGACCAATTGGTTCACGTCGTTGTCTTCGGCGATCAGTACGCGAAGCGGGAACGGAAGGGTGTCCACCTCCATGGTGATGTTCTTGGGCGGGGTCACCGAATGGCGCGTGACCACCGCGCTTCGCCCGGCGCTCTTGTTCTCGAGGACCACGTCCAAGATCTTGGCGACCAGCTCATTGCGGGCGGGCCTGACCATGTAGCCATCGCAATACCTGGCGATGACCGAAGGATTTTCCGGGACCTCCGACGCAAGCACCAGAGGTGCCAGCATGACGATGCCCATCCGATCCAGCCGGGCATCCGAGCGGAAGACCCTGGCCAGCCGCTCGCCGCCCAAGCCCGGCATGCGCAGGTCCAGGAGGGCGAGGTCGTACGGGCGACCTTCGGCGAGCGCGGTCCCGACGGCGCTGATGGCCGCTTCGCCGGAATCCGTGGTGGAGACGTCCACCCCGAGCCTGCGCAGCTGCTTGCCGATCGCGCTACGCACGAGCGCGTGGTCATCCACGACCAGGCAGCGCTTGCCGACGAGCGGCATGCGCGACTCTGCCGAGGGACGGTGCTCGTCCACCGGCAAGGCGACGATCACGGTCAGGGTGGTCCCCTGCCCTTGCTGACTCTGCAACTCGATGGAGCCGCCCATCCCCTCGACGATGCGCTTGCACAAGGCGAGGCCGAGGCCGGTGCCACCATGCTTGCGCGAGGTCGAGGCATCGGCTTGCGTGAACGGCTGGAACAACCGTCCCTGCGCGTCCTCGGGGATCCCTTCGCCCGTGTCGGCCACGGCGATGGACAGAAGGGCCCTGCCCCGTTCCCTGCGCATCAATGCCGCCTTGATCTGGATGTGGCCCTTCGCGGTGAACTTGACCGCGTTGCTCACCAAGTTGCCGAGCACCTGGCGCAGGCGCCCCGGATCGCCGACGAAGCCCGTCGGCAGAGCCGGATCGAAGTCCACCACCAGCTCGACATCGGCGGGCAGCGCCTTGGTGCCGTAGAAATCCACGACGTCGAAGATCAAAGCCTGCAGGTCGAAGGCGATCGATTCGATCTGCAGGTGGCCAGCCTCGATCTTGGACAAGTCGAGGAGGTCGTTGAGGATGGCGAGCAGGATGTCGCCGCAGCGGCTGATGGAGTCGACGTATTCCTGCTGATCCGAGCTGAGCGGTGAGCGCGACAACAGCTCGGTCAGCCCCAACATGCCGTTCAGCGGCGTGCGGATCTCGTGGCTCATATTGGCCAGGAACTGCGATTTCACCCGCGCGGCATCGAGGGCTGCGTCGCGAGCCACGGCCAGCTCTTCGTTCTTGCGCTCGAGCTCGGCCGCGACCCGGCGAAGCGCCTCCTCGCCGCGCTTGCGTTCGGTGATGTCCACCATGTGCGCGAGGATCAGCTCCCCGTGCGACAGGGAGAGAATCTCGGTCGACACGAGCCCGTCGAGGATCTTCCCGAAACGCGTGCGCAGCTGCACCTCGAACTCGCGTGGCTGCGGACCATGGCGCAGCCCTTTGAACAGCTCATCCCGTTGTCGCATGTCCACGAACAGGTTGAGATCGGTCGGTCGATAGCCGATGGTCTTCTCCCGCGTGTAGCCGACGGCGTCGAGGAAGGCTTGGTTGACGTCGAGGACGGTCAGGTCGTCGACTCTGAAGAGCGCCATCAACGCGGGGCTACAGTGGAATGCCTTCGCGAACTTCTCCTCGGAGACGCGAACGCCGACGATGTCCTTGCAGATGCCGAACAGCGCCGGCCGACCGTTCCAGATGCCGCGCACGGCGCGCGTCTCCACCGGGATGGACGCCCCGGCCTTCGTCTCCACGGGGAACGGACAGTAGGAAATCTTCCCCGCGAGCAAATCGGCCAAGGCCGCCTTCGCGTTCCCCTGGTCGGCCTTCGAGTGAAGCGACACGCAATCCCGCCCGATGAGCTCCGCCTCGCTGTACTCGAGCCGCAGGGTCACCGCGCGATTCACCTTCAAGATGCGTCCGGTCTCGTCGAGCACGAACAGGAGATCCTCGATGGTGTCGAAGAACTGCCGAAAGTTCTCCTCGCTTCGCTCGAGAGCTCCGCAGGTCTCGCCGGCCCCCGCGGCGAGCCGCCGGCGGCTGCGTGCTCGCCATGTCCAAAGCCCGACGCCAAGGAGGCTCGTCGCCACACCGGCCAGGAAGCCCACTATCGGTTGCAAGTCGGGGTGTCTCCTTTTCCGCTCAACAGGAGTATGCTTCGCCCCCCACGAACCCACGAAGGAAAAACACGAGAGCCATGAAAGACCAGGTCCTGATTTTCGACACCACCCTGCGCGACGGCGAGCAAGCGCTGCCCGCGAGCCTTTCGGTCGGACAGAAGATACGCATCGCCCGGCAACTCGCGCTGCTCAAGGTCGACGTGATCGAGGCTGGCTTTCCCATCTCTTCGCCCGGTGATTTTATCTCGGTCGAGACCATCGCCAAAGAGGTGAAAGGCCCCATCATCTGCGGCCTCGCCCGTGCGGTGGAGAAGGACATCCTGGCCTGTGCCAAGGCGGTGAAGCCCGCCAAGCGCCCGCGCATCCACACCTTCCTCGGCACGTCGACCATCCACCGGGAGAAGAAGCTGCGCCGATCCCAAGAAGAGTGCCTGGCCATGGTCGAGAAGGCCGTGAGGCTGGCGCGCAGCAAGTGCCCGGACGTGCAATTCTCGGCCGAAGACGCCGGTCGCACCGAGCGCGACTACCTGTGCAGGGTCGTCGAGACCGCCATCAAGGCCGGTGCGCGCACCATCAACATCCCTGACACCGTCGGCTACACCACGCCCGAGGTCTTCGCCGCCATCATCGACGACCTCATGAACCGCGTGCCCAACGTGGACAAGGCCATCATCGCGGTCCACTGCCACAACGATCTCGGGCTCGCGACGGCAAACTCGATCACGGCGGTCAAGCACGGCGCCCGTCAGGTGGAGTGCACGATCAACGGCATCGGCGAGCGCGCAGGCAATGCCGCCCTCGAAGAGGTCGTGATGATCATGAACGTACGCCGCGACTACCTGGGCGTCACCACGGGCGTCGAGACCACCGAGCTCATGCGCGCGAGCAAGCTGGTGCGCGACGTGTGCGCCATGCCGGTTCAGGCCAACAAGGCCGTGGTGGGCAGCAACGCCTTCGCCCACTCGTCGGGCATTCACCAGGACGGTGTGCTCAAGGCCAAGGGCACCTACGAGATCATGACCCCGCAGTCCATCGGGCTGACCGAGAACAAGATGAACCTGACCAGCCGGTCGGGCAGCCACATGGTGAAGAACCGGCTGCAGAGCCTCGGCTACAGCGAGAAGAGCATCGACCTCGAGAGCTTCTATCCCAAGTTCAAGGCCCTGGCCGACAAGAAGGGCACCGTGTACGACGACGACTTGGTGGCGCTGATGGAGGCCGACACCATCGAGGAGATCGGCGACACCTACAAGCTCGAGTACCTGAACGTCACCGGCGGCGTGGGCGTCATCCCGACCGCCACGGTACGCATCGCCCGCGACGGCATCGCCAAGGAAGAAGCCGCCAGCGGCGACGGCGTGGTGGACGCCACCACCAAGGCCATCGATCGCGTGGTCGGCCTGAAGATCCAAGTCAAGGACTACCACCTCGACGCCATCAGCGAGGGCCAGGAAGCCCAGGGGCGCGTGAAGATGGTGGCCATCGCCCCCGAAGGCATCTTCACGGGCATCGGCACCAGCACGGACATCGTCGAAGCCTCGGCCAGGGCGTACATGGACGTGGTGAACAAGATCTGCCGCATGCGGAAGTTCTCGCCCAAGCTGCGCGGCAAGAGGGCGAAGGCGCACCTCTAGGCCGCGCCAATCAGGGCGAAGAAATCGACAGCACAATCGAGCGCGCAGACAGCAGATTCCTGCTGACGAGCGCGCTCAACCGCCCTGCCCGGCGTCAAGCGTGTCCGGACGGACCTCGGGGCCCGCGATGGGAGCGTCCAGCTCAACGCCACCGTCCAGCTCGGTCGTGCCTGCGTCGAGGCCGGGCGGCAAGGGCGGTGGCTCGCATCCCCAAGCCAGCTTGCCATTCACGTACGCCGTGATCTTGGGGTTCTGGCCCAGCTTCTGGGTCAGCTTCGGATCGTACGAATAGTCGTCCGATTGATCGTAGGACCCGGCGTAGCTGGCTTTGTGGAACGCGAAATTGAAGCCCTTGGTCTCGACCCAAGAGGCGCCTGCGTCGGGCGCACCGCGGAAGGACATCTCGAGCACGGCGTTGGCTCCAGTTCGAGGAGGACTGACTGTGCTGAACTTGAACGTGGTGGCGAGCGGCACGTAGTACTGCTCGAGGACATTGGCCGACGACGGATCCTCGTCAGTGAACCAGTACTTGACCGACACCTCCTGCAACCGCGACGTGAACGCCGTGAAATTGACGATGTCGAAGTGCATCTGAATGGATGAGTCACTGGCCTTGCTGTTGCCGTAGTAGTAGACCGCCAGCCTGCCAGGACTCTCGATGTCGTCGCAGGCGACCGCGCCGCCGTCCGCGGTCTTTCCACCGCCGCCCGCGTCTTTGGCCGTGCCACCTTGGCCGCCCGTGGTTCGCCCCCCGCCACCCAAGGAAGTGCCCCCGGCACCACCGGCTTTGGTACCGGCGCTGCCTGACTGTCCAGCGCCGCCGCCCTGCCCGGCCCCGCCGCTACCGCCACGACCGGCGCCGCCAGACTGCCCGCCCGAGTCATCGCCTCCGGCGGCTCCGCCACTGTGACTTCCGCCACTACCGCCGCCACCCACGCGGCCTCCGGAACCACGGCCGCCGCTGGCGTCACCGCCGGTTCCAGACTCGAGCTCGCCGCCGGTGCTGTTGCACGCCCCGGCCATGGCGAATAACCCTACGAACGGGAGCGCCAAGTGTGTCAGCGCCGTGATGCGAATGGACATAGCATTCCCTGGTTACTGTGTTGAATTGAATCCGGCATAGCCCCGGGTGGGTTTCCATGCCTCCCCGCGTTTCGGCGCCGCGGGCAAAGCCCCGCCTCGCCATTGCGAGTCGTGTGGAGTATTGTCCGAAAAATGTTCGCGTATACTAGCACGACCATGCGATGCAAGGGCGAGAGAGCGCGAGCCATGCGCAGGAGTTCTGGCTTTGCGATTCTTATTGGAACCGCATTGTCTGTCCATGGCGCTGGCTGCAAGGACGGCGGCGAGATCACTGTCTCGCCCTTCAAAGAGGATGCGAGCATCCCCACCAACAACGATCCCGATGCGCCGGGTGCGCCCCGGGAGGATGCCGAGATCTTCATCAAGCTCGACGTCCCCGGCAAGGAAGCGCGCCCCAAGACGTGCATTCAGGACCCGAGCATGTGCCCCATTCCTCCTGGCTGCGGCGACGGCTCGCTCGCCGGTGACGAGGAGTGCGACGACGGCAACACCACCTCGGGCGACGGCTGTTCTCTCGCTTGTCGGCGCGAGACGGGCTTCATCTGTCCCACGCCCGGCGCGGCTTGCATCTCGACGGTCTCCTGCGGTGACGGGCAAGTCGGTGGCAAAGAGGCTTGCGACGACCGCAACGACAAGGACGGGGACGGCTGCGCGGCGGATTGCTCGAAGATCGAGCCCGGTTGGAGCTGCCCCGCGCCCGGCGTACGTTGCCTGCCCAAGTGTGGCGATGGCGTCTTGACCGGGTGGGAAGCCTGCGACGACGGCAACACCAAGTCCGGCGACGGCTGCAACGATGCCTGCAAGGTCGAAGAAGGCTACGCGTGCCCCAAGGCCGGCGCGGCCTGCCACAAGACCGTCTGCGGCGACAAGATCAAGGAGGGCAGCGAGTCCTGCGACGACGGCAACATCATGCCGGGTGACGGGTGCGCCCCCGACTGCAAGTCCGAGCCCATCTGCACGGGAACCAACGGCTGCACCTCGCCGTGCGGCGACGGCCTGAAGCTGCCCGACGAGGAATGCGACGACGGCAACACCAAGTCGGACGATGGTTGCTCGGACAAGTGCAAGCTCGAGCCCGCCTGGGACTGCAAGCAGGTCATCGAGGGCAGCGACACGAACATGGTGGTCCCCATCGTCTACCGGGACATGCTTCCGCAGACGTGCGGCAGTACCAACCCGCCCGGACACCCCGATTTCGAAGTACCCGGCCAAGGGAAGCGCAAGACAGGGGTCGTCCTGGAGACACTCGACGCCACGGACCGAAAGCCCCAGTACGACTCGAGCGTCGACACCACGCTTTCGCACACCTCGAACAAGACCAACTTCGATAGCTGGTACCGGGATTCGAAGTACGCCAAGACCGTCGTCGACAGCATCACCCTGCTGGCGCAAGAAAACGGGACTTTCATGTACGACAACTCCGGCTACTACAGCGACGAGCTCAAGACCTGGTTGCGCCCGCCATTCTTCCCGCTGGACGGCAAGGGATGGGAAGCGGCGAACGGCCCGGGTGCGTCCTGCCGAGGCAAGGGCAAGGACGGCACCATGCACAACTTCTCGTTCACGAGCGAGATGCGCTACTGGTTCGAGTTCAAGGGCGGCGAGTACCTGCACTTCATCGGGGACGACGACGTATGGGTCTTCCTCAACGGCAAGCTCGCGGTCGACCTGGGTGGCATCCACGAACCGACCGAAGGCTCCATCACTCTGAACGACGCCACGGCCACCAGGTTCAACCTCACCAAGGGCAAGGTGTACGAGATCGCGCTGTTCCAGGCCGAACGAAAGACCGTCGAGTCGAGCTACAAGCTCACCGTCGGCCAGTTCAGCCGAACCCACACCGCGTGCAAGGACCGCTGCGGGGACGGCGTGATCAACGGCAGCGAATCCTGCGACAACGGCCCCGACAACGCCGACGACTCTTACGGCGGGTGCACCACCCAGTGCACGGTGGCACCCTTCTGCGGCGACGGAAAGGTCGACGAGAAGTACGCCGAGGAATGTGACGACGGCACGAACGACACGACCTACGGCCACACCACGGGTTGCGGTCCTGGCTGCAAGACCGTTCCCTTCTGCGGGGACGGCAAGGTGGACAGCTTGTTCGACGAGGAGTGCGACGACGGCGAGAAGAACGGCCAGCCTGGCCACGGCTGCGACGCCGAGTGCCATTTCATCATCATAAGCTTCTAGCCGGGCGCCTACCGCCGCCAGCTTAGAACCAGGGAGGACGGCCCGGGGGCCGGATCTGGGCGAAGTCATTCGGCTTCCGGGTCCCCTGCGATCAGCCTGCCTGCTTCCCCCAGAAATCGCACGTGCGCCGGTGACACTTGGGCCAGGGCCACGTGTTCCTTGGCCATGTGGAGGGCTTCAAAACCTTGTCATTCGACGTCGAAGGGTACTACGAGAGGTACGGTCCCATGGTGCTGAGGCGGTGTCGCTCCCTGTTGCGCGACGACGCCCAGGCCCAGGACGCCATGCAGGACGTGTTCGTGGCCCTGCTGCGCAACCACGATCGACTATCCGACGAGGCACCCGCGGCGCTGCTCTTGCGGGTCGCGACGAACACCTGCCTCAACCGACTGCGATCCCAGCGCACGCGCGCGGAGGATCCCGACGAGGAGCGCCTGCTGCGCATCGCCAGCACGGCGGAGAGCGACGGGCCGAGCCTGGCCCGCGATCTGCTGACCAAGCTCTTCCACGTCGACGATCCGCTCGCGGCCAGCTCGCAGACCATCGCGGTCATGCACTTGGTAGACGGGATGACACTGGAAGAAGTGGCACGGGAGGCGGGGATGTCCGTGTCGGGCGTGCGCAAGCGGCTGCGCTCCGTACGCGCACGGCTGGTCGAGTTGGAAGGAGCTGCATCATGACGATCCAGAACAAGAAGGCCCCGGCTTGGTTCGTGGAACGGGCTGCGCAAGGCGAGCTCGACGCCGGCGAGGCCGAGCGGCTCGGCCAGCGCTTGGCCGCGGAAGGCCGCTCGATGGACGAAGAGATCGGCCGTCTGCGGGCATCGGATCGGACGATCTTGGCCGAGCTGCCCAAGCACACCATGGCCGCGGCCATTCGCCGTCGCGCGGAGGACGCAAAGGAGCACGCGCGCTCGCCGCGCTCGCGCTGGCTCATGTTGGCCGCGCCGACGCTGCTCGTGGGCTCGGTCGCCGTGGCGCTGTTCGCGGTTCGCGGGCCTGACAGGGGCGCCACCGTGGTCGGCAACGCGAGTTCGACCGAAGATGACGTCACCTTCAAGGGCGACGTCCTGCGCTCGCCACGCCTCGTGGTGTATCGACAGAAGGCGGCCCAGGCCCCCGGGCTTCCCGGCTCGGAGCGCCTCGCGGACGGGGCACGGGCCGCGCGCGGCGATGTTCTTCAGCTCGCCTACGAGAAGTCGCCCGATGGGCTCTACGGTGCCCTGCTCTCCATCGACGGAGCTGGCCGCATCACCCAACACTTGCCCGAGGAAGGCGCCCGAACGGCCGCGCCGCTGGTCCCGGTCCGGGAGATACCGCTGCCGTCGGCATACGAGCTCGACGACGCGCCGGAATTCGAGCGGTTCGTCCTGGTCACCTCGCAAGCGCCGTTCGCCATCGAAGTCGCGCTCGACGCCGCCCGCGCGCTGGTCCGACAAGGGAAGTCGGTCGAGCAGTCGCCCCTGCCCCTCGCCACCACCTATCGCCAAACCTCCATCGTGGTCCACAAGACCGGCAAAGGAGCCCCATGACAACGCAGTTCCTCTCGTCCTTTCGCCGCGGTTTCTCCACGGCGGCTCTTTCGATCCTCCTGCTCGCGCCCGCTGCGGCCAGCGCCGCCGAGTCGAGCCCAGCAGACAGCAACGTGCGCATGCGCAGGTTCGCGCTCATGGCCGGCTTCAACGACGGCGGCCCCTCGCGCCCGGTGCTCCGCTTCGCCGCGACCGACGCACAGGCGATGGGCAGGGTGCTCGAGAGCCTGGGCGGCGTCTCGCGCGAGGACCTGCTCGTCGTGCAGGAGCCGACCCGCGCCGCGTTCATGGGGGGACTCGACCGGTTGAGCAAGCTCGCCGCCGCAGGCTACGTCAACGGCATTCGCCGTGAGGTCGTCGTGTACTACTCGGGCCACTCCGACGAAGAAGGCCTCATGATCGGCAAAGACCGCATCAGCTACGACGAGCTTCGCGTCCGCATCCAGTCCGTGCCGGCCGACGTGCGCCTGGCCATCCTCGACTCGTGCGCGTCGGGGGCCTTCACCAGACACAAGGGCGGCACACGGCGCGCGCCCTTCGTGATGGACGCCTCCGTGAACACCAAGGGCCACGCCTTCCTCACGTCGAGCGCGGTCAACGAGGTGGCCCAGGAGTCGAGCCGCATCGGCGCGTCCTTCTTCACGCACTATCTGGTGTCGGGCCTGCGCGGCGCCGCCGACGTGAACCGCGACCGCCGCGTGACCCTACAAGAGGCGTTTCAGTTCGCGGCCCAGGAGACCCTGGCCCACACCGAGAAGACCCGAGGAGGCCCACAACACGCAGCGTACGAGTTCGACCTGGTCGGCACCTCCGATCTCGTGGTCACCGACGTGCGCGCGACCCAGGCCACGCTGGCGCTGGGTGCGGATCTCGCGGGACGCATCGGCGTCCGCGACGCCGCCGGCAACCTGGTCGTCGAGTTGCGCAAGACCGGCGGCAACACGATCGAGCTTGGCCTGGAAGCGGGCAAGTACCTGGTGACCATGGAGGGCGGCGCCTCGAACTTCGAGGCCGAGGTCGCCTTGTCCCTCGGACAACACGCGGATCTCGCACGCCTGGCGTTCCATCCCGGCCGGCCGCTGGAGGTCGCGGTCGCGCGCGGCGATGGCCAGCCGGGCGCCGACGGACAACCGGCGGGCATGGTGGTCCAGCAGACCGCGCCGCCGCCACTGCGGTCGAGCGCACTTCACCTGGGTCTGGTTCCCATGAGCGCCGATGCGGAGTTGGACATTCACGGCTTCTCGTTCGGGTTCATCGCGGACCGCATCGGCAAGCTGTCGTCCGGGTTGCAGCTCTCCTTGGCCGCGAACATCATCGACCAGGAGCTCAGCGGCGGCCAGGTGACCGTCGGCGGCAACGTGGTGCGCGGTCCGGCGAGCGGCCTACAGTTGGCGGTCGGCTTCAACCACGCCAGCGGGCCATTCCACGGCGCGCAGATCGTGACTGGCGCGAACATCGTCGCTAGCGACGCCCGCGGCACGCAGATCGCAAGCGGGGTCAATTACGTCTCGGGGCGGGCCTCGGGCGCGCAGATCGCCGCCGGTGCCAACCTGGCCGGCAGCAGCGCCTATGGTGCCCAGATCGCCGCCGGGTTCAACTACAGCGGCGGGGCCTTCTCGGGCGCCCAGATCGGCGCCGGCGCCAACATCGCGCGCGACGACAGCCTCGGCCTGCAGATGGCGGCGGGATTCAACCTGGCGAGCCAAACCATCCGTGGTGCGCAGATCGCGGGCGGCGTGAACCTGGCCGACGTGGTGTCCGGCGCCCAGATCGCCCCCATCAACCTGGCCCATGACAGCAGCGGCACGCAGGTGGGCGCGATCAACCTGGCCACCCGGGCGAGCGGCTTCAACATCGGCGTGGTCAACGTCGCCCGCAAGCTGGACGGCGAGGCCCTCGGCGTCCTCAATCTGATCGGCGACGGCATCCACAGCGTCGCCGCCTATGCCACCGACAGCATGCTCAGCAACCTCGAGCTCAAGCTCGGCAGCCGCCACCTCTACACGTCCTTCGTGTTCGCCTTCCACCCCGGCGACGGCATGGCGCCCGGCGAGCAGCGCTTCGCCTACGGCACGCGCCGGCACGGCTTCGGCTTGGGGCTCGGCTGGAGGCAACCGCTCGCCATGGGCCGTCTGCGCTACTTCGAAATCGCGGCCAGCTCGATCAGCGTGCGTTCCGCCTTCGACTCCGACAGCTACGGCTTTGGCAACGACGACGATTCGCCGATGCTCGCGTCGTTGCGCGCGCTGGTGGGCTTCGAGATCTACCGCGGGCTACACGGCATCTTCGGCATCACGGGCAACGCCGCGGTGGCGTGGGACGGCCGCGACCTCGATATTGGCTCAGGCCTCTTGCAGGGCACGCAGCACAGCGGAAAGACCACGGTGCGTGAGTATCCGGGCCTGCTCCTCGGGGTGCAGCTTTAGCCGCAACGGCGGCGCCTTCGCCCCAGCAGCAGCGACAGCCCGAGCAGCCCCGCCAGCGATGCGAGCCCCGCCCCACGCTGCTGAGACTGGCCGACGTCGCAACTGCAGCCCGAGCTGAGATTGGTCTTCGCCCCGCCGTCGGGGCCACCGACGCTGCCGCCGGCGCCCCATGGCTTGCTGCCGCCGCTGCCACCCGCTGCGGGCAGGCCGCCACCCAATCCTAGGGCACCGGCCGCGCCACCGTCGATGGGCGGGATGACGTTACCCGCGGTGCCGCCCGAGCCCGATGTGCCCGCACTACCGTCGATACGCGGAACGTTCCCCGCGGCGCCGTCATAACGAGGAATGTTGCCTGCGCTGCCATCGATGCCCGAATTCCTGCCGCCACTGCCGCCCTGAGGTCGCTGCCCGCCGTCGATGATCACACTGCCGCCGGCCCCTCCACGGGCGTAGCCGCCGCCACCGCCGTAGTTGCCCCCGCCGCTGCCGTAGTTGCCCCCGCCGCTGCCGTAATAGTAGCCGCCGCTGCCGCCGTAGTAGCCGCCGGTCGGGAACGGGCCGCCGGTGTACGGATAGCCGCCGCAGGTGTAGTCGTAGGACGAGCAAGAACCGTAGCCATCGCAGTTCAGGCACTCGCCGCATTTCACGGTGTACTGTGGGTAGGCGCAATCGCCCACGCCATCGCAGGTCGCCCGGCACACGCCCGTGCCCTGTTGGCACTCGTTCTGCGGATCGGTTCCGGCCTGGTAGGGCGTGCACTTGCCGGCCCGACCGGCCTGGTTGCAGGACGTACAGACACCGTCGCACGCGGAATCGCAACAGACGCCGTCGACGCAGAAGCCGGACGCACACTCGGCGCCGCCCGTGCAGGCGGTGCCGTTCTTGGTCTGGCAGGTTCCGGTCCCGTCGCAAGCCTTGCCGCTGTCGCAACTGCCGGCGACCTCGGTGCCCGCCTTGACCAAGACACAGGTCCCCTCGGATCCCGGGACGCTGCACGACTTGCACGCGCCGGTGCAGGCGGCGACATCGCAGCACACGCCGTCGGCGCAGAAACCACTCGAGCACTGGCCCGCCGTGGCCGCCGTGCACCCGGTGCCATTGCCCCACCCCGTCACCTTGTACTCCCAGGTCTCGGCCGGCAGGGCGAGCCCGTACATGCCATTGTCTCCGCCGAAGAACACCACCACGCCGCGCACGCTGTCGAAGACCATGCTGCCGCCGTAGCGCAGCCCCGGCCCATAGGACATCTGGCGCAAGTACCAGGTGGGACCGACCGAGTCTAACTCCCAGACCTCGTGCGTCCCCATGCCGGTGTAGGCGCCGCTCAGGATCACCTCCCGCCGGCGCTGCGAATCGTAGACCGCGTAGAAATTGTAGCCGCCGTACAGACCGTCACCGGTGTCCCGCAACGCCCACCCGGCCGTGACCGGATCCCACTCGTAGAACGAGCTCGAAGTGTTGCCCCAGTTGCTTCCCTCGTAAAGGAACAGCTTCTGCCGGGCTTCGTCGTAGGCGATGGCGGGCCTCTCTTGCCGATGAGCGACGTTGGTGGTGTCGGGTGGGCTGCGATCCGTCCAGGTCATGCTCGCCCCGTCCCACTCCCACACCGCGTTTTGCAGCGGATCGGGATAGGGGACCGGACTTGGCATCGAAGAGTAGTCGTAGACGAGGGTTCCGCCGAACAGGAGGATCTTGTTGCGGGTGGTGTCGGTGACCATCGACGGCCCCATCAACCCTCCGGGGCTCTTGGCCGGGCTGAGCTTTACCCACGTGCCCTCGCTGGTGAGCTCCCAGGTGTCGCTATACGCCCCCGGCCCGTTGCCGATGCCACCAAAGAGGATCATCGACTTCCTGACTGGGTCGAAGGCCATGGCTGCGTACAGACGCGCTTCGGGAGCGGCGTTCTTCTGAACCTGCGTCCAGGTCTTCCCATCCCACTCCCAGTAGTCGTTGAGTATCAGCCCGGTGGAGTTCTCGCCACCGCCGAACAGGCACGTCTTTCCCGTGAGTGGATTGAAGGCCAGGGCCGGACTGTACCTGGACGTGGGCACGTCGAGGGGCGGGGTCCTGTCGCTCCACGCCGGCGTGGCGGGGTCCAATTCCCACACCTCCCGAGACGGGTAGGGCATGAACGTCATGTCGGCCATGGCTACGGCCGCGTCAGGCGTGATTGCGATGCCGCCACCCGCACCACCGACGCCACCGCCGGACGAGGACAAGCTCGCGCCACCCAAGACGATCATGCGACCACGCGTATCGTCCGAAACCATGGCGGCATACATGCGACCGGTGGGCCCGCCTGCCTCGACCCCGGTCAGGCGCTGAGTCCAACCGCCGGTGGGATCCCAATCCCAAACGTCGCTCTTGGCCAGGCCGCTGCCCATGTCCCAGCCGCCGTACAGGACGATTTTGTTTCGGGCGGCGTCGAAGGCCAAGGCATGACCGTAGCGCTGCGAGGGTCTCCCTCCCGAGCCAGGCAGCTCGGTCCAGGTTCCGGCCTCGGGATCCCACTCCCAGGTATCCTGCTTCGGCACGCCGGGGGCGCCGGCGATGTCGACCTGGATGCCGCCGAAGAGCACGGCCCTATTGCGGGTCACGTCCCAGGCCAAACCACTGTCGTTGCGGACCGACGGCGAAGCGGTGACGGAACGCTGGGTCCACGTCTTGGCGACGGGGTCGTATTCCCACGTGTCGCCGAGCGAGATGGTCACGCCGGTGCCGTCGTACGACGTCGGGGTGCTGCGTCCTCCGCCGAAGAGCAGGACCTTCCCGGTCGACTTCTCGTACACCATGCTGTGCTGGGCGCGGGCCGAAGGGTGACCTGTGGGGGCCGCGTCGGTCCAAGCGCCGGTCGCGGGATCCCACTCCCACGTGTCTTCGAGGTTGTAGCCACTGCCGGCGCGACCGCCGAACAGGATGAGCTTGGCGCGGGCCGAGTCGTAGACCATGGCCGCGCCCGAGCGCGCCTCTGGCTTGCTGCCGTCCTGCGTGCGGCGGGTCCACTTGTTGGTCGCCGGGTTCCACTCCCACGTATCCTGACCGACGCTGCTCGAGCCCGTGTTCATGTCGAAGGAGAACCCGCCGAACAACACGACGACGTTGCGGGCCTCGTCGAAGGCGGAGGCCTGCAGGTAGCGGGCTTCGGGGGACGTGCTCGACCCGACCTTCTGCCAGACGGCGACCTCGGAAGGGGGCACCCTGCCGAGCCCAATCCTCGACGACTCGATGTTCGATGCGTTGTCGGATTGCGATCCCTGGGTGCAAGTGGCGAGAACGAGTAGTGCAGCGGCGGCGCTCTTCTGCGGCTTCATGGGGGCCTCCTCGACCAAGACACGACGGTAAGCAATGGCCCGGCGAATACTGCCATTGGCGTGGCTGGCCGGTAAGTGCCGGGCGTCACACCGACGTAGGCGCTAGAATCGGTTCATGTTCCCGGAAGGCACAGACGGTGTGATACGCGAAGCCCTGCGGTTGCTCGGCGTTCGGAAGCTGGTGCTCGGCATCCACGACCCGGCCTTTCCTGGTGTCCCCGGAGACGACGTGGGCCGTGGCTCGCCGTATTCCCGGGGCGCCGAGCGCTTCTTCGCTCTCGCCGCGCAGCTCGGCTTCACGGGTGTTCAGCTCGGCCCGCAAGGGCAGACGTCGCTCGTCAACCCGTCGCCGTACGACGGGACCATCTTCTCGCGGAACGTCCTGTCCATCGCGCTCTCCGAGCTCTGCGAGCCAAGCGAAGGGCCGCCGCTCCTCGCCCGATCGACGCTGGCTCGCCTGGCCGAGGCGCAGCCGGAAGATGCCACGCGACGTGTGCCCTACAAATACGCGTTCGCCGCGCAACAGGAGGCTTTGGCGGAGATCCGTGAGCAGGCGAGCGCGCTGCCGAGTCTCGGCCATGCGCTCGAGTCCTTCTGGCAGCGACACAAGTCGTGGCTCGAACGGGATGCGCTCTACCAAGTTCTGACCGAGGTGCACGGCGGGCTCGGGTTCGGCGACTGGGTGACTGGCCAAGGGCCGCACCCGGACCGAGACCTGTGGAATCCGCCCGCCGGACAGGCAGAGGCGTGTAGGGCGCGGCGGGAATCGCTGATGGAGCTGCATCGGACGAAGGTGGACGCCTACGCTTTCGCGCAGATGCTCGTGCACCGGCAACACCAGAGCTTGCGCGCCCGCTGTCGGGCGCGTGGACTGGAGCTGCTCGGGGATTTGCAGGTCGGCCTGGCGAACCAGGACATGTTCTCGTACGCCGCGCTCATCCTGCACGACTACGTGATGGGTGCGCCGCCCAGCCGCACCACGCCCACCGGGCAGGCGTGGGACTATGCCGTGCTCGATCCCGAACAGTGCGACCTGCGAACGCCGGGCCGCGACGGGGCGCTGAGGCTCTTGCTCGCCCGCCTGGACAAGATGTTCGACGAGTACGACGCCATTCGCATCGATCACCCGCACGGCTTCGTCTGCCCGTGGGTCTACCGGCCGGGCATGCCCGATCCCCTTCGCGCGGTCCAAAGCGGCGCGCGACTGTTTTCGTCGCCCGACCTTCCGGACCACCCCGGACTTCGTCGGTACGCCATCGTGGATGCCGGCCAGATTCGCCGCTCGGTGCCTCGCTACGCCGACGACTGGGAGACCCTGCTTCGGCCGGACCAGATCGATCGCTTCTCGATCTTCGTCGACGCCATGATCGATTCGGCCAGGAGGCATGGCAAGGACAAGGACAGCCTGGTCTGCGAGGTGCTGAGCACCCTGCCCTTCCCGCTCGGCGCCGTTGTCCGGCGGCACGGGCTGGGCCGCTTCCGGGTCGTGCAGAAGGCCAACCCCGACGATCCAACCGACGTGTACCGGGCCGAGAACGCACGCCCCGAAGACTGGATCATGGCGGGCAACCACGACACGCCACCGATCTGGGCCGTGGTCCGCGGATGGCGCGACTCGGGGAAGCTCGAGGCGTGGTCTCGCATGCTGGCCGAGAGCCTCGCGCTGTCGCCCACGGACTTGGCCCAGGACCACGGACGCATGGTTCACGCGGTCTTCGCCTACATGTTCGCCAGCGCCGCGCAAAACGTCAGCATCTTCTTCACGGATCTGTTCGGCTACCAGCAGGCGTATAATACGCCCGGCACGGTGAGCGACGACAACTGGTCCTTGCGACTTGGCCCTGACTTCGAGAGTGACTACGCCCTTCGCCTGCGTCGACGAGAGGCGCTCAACCTGCCGCTGGCGCTGGCCATGGCTTTCGCAGGGCGCGGACCTGCCTTTCGGCAAGCCCATGCCGCCCTGGTCGCAGAGCTCGAGAGGCGAGCCGCCAGCGTGAGCAAGTAGCTAGAGCTTGTCGGGAAATTGCGGGCCGCGTGGGGGTGAGCGTGAGGGTGAGCGAGTTCGTGGGCGGTACGC
>CAZYFU010000092.1:0-25715 GCA_964647025.1 uncultured Myxococcales bacterium
GAAGTTGCGGATGAAGTATTGCGCCACGTCGTGCTTGACCCCCATGGCCGCGAAGACGATGGAGAAGCTCACTTCGGCGTCGCACAGCCGGGCCTGGCGCACGATCTGGGCCGACACGCGATCGTGGGGCAGGCCGTTGCCCGAGAAGATGGGCAGCTTCTGTCCACGCACGAGCGCGTTCATGCCATCGATGGCCGAGATCCCGGTCTGGATGAACTCGCGCGGGTAGCGCCGCGCATAGGGGTTGAGCGGGGTGCCGTTGACATCTCGGCGGTCCTCGCCGAGTGGCAGCGCGCCACCGTCGAGGGGTCGTCCTTGGCCGTCGAAGATCCGCCCCAGCATGTCTCGGCTCACCGGTAGTCGGAAGCTATCGCCGAGGAACCGGGTGCGGACGGTCGCGCCCGAGAGTCCGCTGGTCCCTTCCAAGACCTGGACCACCACCTGCTGCTCCGAGGTGTCGAGGACACGCCCGAGGCGAACGTCCCCCGACGAGTCACGCAGCTCCACCAGCTCGTCGTAGCCCACCCCTCGGGCCCGCTCTACCACCACCAACGGTCCGTCGATGCGCGCGGCCCCGACGTATTGCAGACCATGGTCTCGCCCCTCGAGGTCGGTCATGGTGTCCTCCCGGGCTCGGGCGCCAAGGCATCCAGCTCGCGCACGAGCTGGGCCTGCAGCTCGGCCAGTCCCGCGAGCTCCTGGTTGCCGATGGCCCCCTTGGCCCGAATGGCAGCCGGCAGCGAGGGCACCTGGCGCAGCTTGGCCAGCGGAACGCCTGCCGCGAGCAGGGTCTGCCCCTTCTGGTAGATGAGGAGAAACAGGCGCAGCAAGGCCATTTGCTTGTCCGGCGAGCAGTACATGTCCTTGTCGTCGAACGCACTCTGGGTGAGGAAGCCGTCCTTGAGCACCTCGGCCAAGAGTAGTATCCAGCGTTGCGATTCGGGCAACACGTCGGGCCCTACCAGGCGCACGATCTGTTGCAGGCGATCCTCTCTTTGCAGGATGGTGAGCGCCTCGGTGCGGATGTCGGCCCAGTCGGACGCGCTGCCGGCCCACCAAGCCGCGACGTCCGTGACGTATTCCGAGTAGGAGTGCAGCCAATGGATCGACGGGTAGTGGCGAGCGTTGGCCAGCTCTACGTCCAAGGCCCAGAAGCAACGGATGAAGCGCTGGGTGTGCTGCGTGACCGGTTCGGAGAAGTCGCCGCCGGGCGGGCTGACCGCGCCGACGATGCTGACCGAAGCGCGCTCCCCGCCCAAGGTGGTGACCGCGCCGCCGCGTTCGTAGAACTGGGCCAGGCGGGTGGGCAAGCTGGCTGGGAAACCCTCCTCGGCCGGCATCTCCTCGAGACGGGCGGCCAGCTCGCGCAGCGCCTCGGCCCAACGGCTGGTGGAGTCGGCGAACACCGCCACGTCCAGGCCCATGTCGCGATAGTACTCGGCCAGCGTGATCCCGGTGTAGATCGATACCTCTCGCGCAGCCACCGGCATGTTGGAGGTGTTGGCGATGAGGATGGTTCGCTCCATCAAGGGACGACCGCTCCTGGGATCGACGAGGGTGGGGAACTCGCGCAACACCTCGGTCATCTCGTTGCCGCGTTCGCCGCAACCGATGAACACCACCAGATCCGCGTTGGACCACTTGGCCAGCTGGTGTTGGGTGATGGTCTTGCCGGTCCCGAATCCGCCCGGGATGGCCGCCGAGCCACCTTTGCCCAAGGGGAAGAAGGTATCGATGATCCGTTGGCCGGTGAGCAGCGGCTCGCTGATGCGCAGACGCTCGCGGATGGGGCGCGGGCGTCGCACGGGCCACACCTGGCGCATGGCGATCTCCCTTGGCCCTTCGGCAGTCTCCACCGCGGCGATACTCTCGACGATGGTGTAGCTGCCCCGAGAAACGATGTGGCTGAGACGTCCCTTCACGTCAGGGGGAACCAGGATGCGGTGATTGACGAGCGGAGTCTCCGCCACCGTGCCGATGGCCTGTCCGGGCTCGACGGAAGCGCCAGCGGTCAAGCCGGGCACGAAGGGCCAGCGGCGTTCCGAATCCAAGGGCTGGACCTTCTCTCCGCGCGAGATCCATGCCCCAGCAGACTCGGCCATGGCGCGCAGCGGGCGCTGGATGCCGTCGTAGATGGTGCCCACGAGCCCAGGCGCCAACCAAACCGACAGCGGCGCGCCGGTCAGCTCTATCGGCGCCCCGGGGGCGAGGGTGGTGGTGTCTTCGTAGACCTGGATGGTCGCTTGCTCGCCTGCCAGACGGATGACCTCGCCGATGAGTCGCTGGCGCCCCACATGGACGAGCTCGTACATGCAGGCCGCCCGCATCCCCACGGCCGTGACGATGGGACCGCTCACCCGCGTGACGACGGGGTTGGACACGCTTGTCATGCCGCCTCCGTCGACTGCGCCGATGCTCCGGGAAGGCGGGCCGCTACTTGGGCCCGTAGCCCGGGCCACAGCCGGTCCAACCGCTCGAGCAGGCGATTGTCCCAGATCTGGCGACCATCGGCGCTCGCGACCAGGGGACCGGGGCCCTGCAGATCGGGTGTCTGCAGCACTTGGATGGTGCAGGCGGACTGAGGGTGTAGCCCGACCAGGGCCGCTCGCAATTGGGCGCTGTCCGGCGCCGACTCTCCCAGCGCGAGCTTGACCACGCAGGCGTCGGTCGACAGGTGCGCCACGGCGGCGACCGCCAGATCGAGGGCGATTCGCTTCCGTTCCGCCTCGCCCAGGGCCAGCAGTCGCTGACGGGCTTCTTCCGCCAGCGCACTCAGAAGGCCCTCGACGCGCAGCTGACGTAGGCGGCGCTCGCGCATGGGCACGGTGGACAGGATGAGGGCACGGCGACGCTCGCCCTCCGCACGTCCCCGCCCCGCCTCTCGCTCTGTCAGCCCGGCGACCTTGTCTGCCGCCTCCGCCATCAGGCCCGAGGCCTCGTGCCGAGCTTTGTCGAGCAGCGACTGCGCCTCCCGTTCCGCTTGCGCGATTAGCTCGTCGATCAGCGGTGCTTGCGGGGTCATGGCCCACCTCCTTCGATGCGGATACCCACAGCTTCCTGCATGAGCTGCTGCAGGCTGCGATGCCCGGCCTGCGGTCCCTCGGGCCCCGGCACCTCGACCAGCAGCGGTGGCCGAGAAGAGAAGCGGAATCGCTGGACTGCCTCGGGCACGAGCTGGCCGATGGCCTGGGTCAGGATGACGATGCCGCAGGTGCCGTCGGCCTGCAGGGCCGTCAATATCTCTTCGGCCTGCTGGGCAGAGGACACCACCTGCCCGTCGATCCCGGCCAGGCGGAAGCCTCGCACCGTCTCTTCGTCGCCCACACAGAAGAAGCGCACGAGCACCCTCTCATTCACATCTTCTGTATCAAGACCATGGCCAAGGCGAAGCCGAGGACCGCGAGCCCCTCGGCCAGGGCCACGAAGATGAGGCTTCGCGTGAGCAGCTCGGGTTTCTCCGCGGCTGCGCCCAAGGCCGCGGCGCCGATCCGCCCCACCGCGTAGGACGCGCCCAGCACGCTGAAGGCCACCGCGGCGGCGGCGGCCAGCCCCAACCCGACCACGCGGATCACCTGGCCCATGCCGCTGTCGGTGGCGCTGACCTCGGCAGCCCACGCTGGCTGGGCCAGCAGAAGGGCGCCGAGAATCCATCCCACATTGCGACCGCGCGAGATGGTGTTCTTGAGGGATTCTCTCTCGGTGCACGTGACATACGGGGTCTTAGCCTTCATGGGATCTCCTCCGATTTGCCGGGCTGTCCGCTCGCATCCCATTCCGCCGCGGGGAGCACCCCGCACGGCTGCAGACGGAAGGGTGAGAAGGGCCGGCCGTTGCCTGGGAAGAACTTGCTGAAGAATTCGTAGTACTCGAGGCGCAGGGCCTGCACCCCCGCGACGATTCCTTCGAGGAGCATGACCACCAGATTGCCGCCCAACAAGACGAGGGCCGACAAGCCGGCTCCCACGAGCGGCACGCGACCGATCTCGTGGGCCAAGGTGGCGATGGCCAGCAGCAAGGCCGCGTGGCTCATGGCGTAGGCGGCCAGACGTACGAAGCTGATGGTGTTGGCCAGAAAGACCAGCACGGACTCGAAGGTCTCCACCAGCGCGCCGATGCACACGGCAGCGAATCCCTCGTCCTTGGGCGAGCCGCGACGGAGACGATGCAGCGGCTCCCGGAGCAGCCATACGACGATCGGCAATCCCGTCAGGGCTGTCAGCACGCCGAGTGCCGGCCCGCCCGCGGCCAGCCGATCTCCCCACACGGCCAGGGCCAGCGCGCCCCAGTAGAAGACCAACCCCGAGATACCGAGCCCGTCGGACAGGGCGTGCCACACCTGGCCTCGGCGCAGGTGGTTCACGATGTTGATCACCAGCCCGAGGCTGACCAACACCACCCCGAGCCCGATGGCAATGAGCATGAGGGTGATGGGGTTTCCCTCGATGGGATCTCGCCACAGCGCCAGCCGGTGAGCGAACTCGAGACCGAAGCAGCTTCCATAAACGGCCCCGAACAGGGCGCTGAAAAGCCCGCCCCAACACAGGATCACCGCCCCGTCGTGGAGTTTGGGTCGTCGTCGGAGGAGCAGCCATCCGAGCGCGAGTAGCACCAAGCCGTGGCCTACATCGCCGAACATCATTCCGAACATCACGACATACGAGAGCGCCACCCAGAGGGTCGGGACCACCTCGCCGTAGCGGGGCAAGCCGTAGGCCTGGACGAGCGCGGCGAAGGGCCGCAGCAGGCGGGAATGCGTGAGCAACACCGGGGCTTCTTCGTCGGGGAGACGGGCGGCGCTCACCAGATCGAGGCTGTATTGCCGGCGGGTCAAGGCGGCCACCTGTTCCTCCAGGCTGGAAGTGGCAGCAGCCGGCACCCAGCCCGTCAGCAGAATGCAGGCTCGGCTGCGCTGCAGTTGGCTGCGCGCTGACTGCAGGGCAGCTTCATGGGCGGCGCGCTGCCCGACGGCTGCAAGCCAAGGAACCGCTTCGCCCGCCAGGGTGACCAGCGCTGCTTCGACCTCGGCCTGGCGAGCGCCGAGCGTCTTCTCTTGCCCTCGGGCCTGGCGAGCACTTTCCAGCAGCCCCGTCGGGGCTGGCACGAAGCCGGCGGCTTTCAGTCGAGACCGTGTGGCCTCCAGGTGACTGTCGCAGGTGACGGCCAACAGTGCTCGGCTGTCGTGATGATGGGCCAGGGGCAGGAACGCGGCCTCGGGACCGGTGAGCATCGACAGATGATCCTCGGGAAGCGTGCCGAGGATGAAGCGCAGCAAGCCCGCTGTTCGCACATCCCCGAGCGCATCGAGCGCCTCGGCGTAGGCTTGCGCCTCTGTGCTTTGGCGCTCGAGCGTCTCGCACTGCTCGCGGAGACGTACGCGCTCTTGCAGCAGCACAGCGGCCCGGGTCTCCAAGTCGCGCAGGTGCCCTTCGAGATCCGCGCCCGTGAGATCCGAGACCCGCCCGTCGTCCTCGAGCCTCAGCTCGCTCACGAGCTGCGAGCGCAACTTGGAAGCGCGGGCCGCGAGATCACCCCAACGGGCTTGCTCGCCGGCGAAGTCGCGCTGACCCAGGCCCGCTTGCGTGGCGGGGCCGACCGTCAGCTCGACTAGGCCGAGCTCGCCCAGACGCTCTAGCAGGGCGCGCTCGTCACGGCGCAAGGCCAACAGGCGCAGGCGCTGCATGGGTGCGGTTTCAGGCAGCATGGCGGATCTCCGAGCCCGGGAGCATGCGCGCGCGAAGCAGCTCGGTCGGCACGGCCAAGCGCAAGCCCTGGGCGATGGTGGTGAGGTTGGCCACCTCGATCCGACGGAGCGCGAGGTACCCGACGAGCGCGCCGGGACCCATGTCGCAATGACGGAAGACCCGCTCTGCCAACCGCGCATAGCGGCCCCAAGCCCGGCGTTCCAGCTGGACCGGCGAGGAAGCCGCGTCTACCGTCAGCGGGCCGTCGAGTAGCTCGGCGTGGACCAGGGTTGCTGCGGCGCCGAGGTCGGTGCTGGCCAGCATGGCGCAAAAACGGGCGCGCGAGATGGCGGTGCCCTCCACGTGCAGCGGACACAAGGCCTCGACCGAGAGCCCGGCGTGGAATCGGCCCCGCGCGACCAGCATGAGATGGAAGGTATCCACCTCGTGCGACACGAGGGCCAACACCCACGGCCGATCGGGTTCCCGTACCCGTGCGGCGCGCCGGACGAGCTCATCCCAATAGGCCTGCGACAGCGCCGATTCGAACAGGAACAGATCCTCGCACCGGTAGTGCGTAAGGGCCTGCTTCAGGACTTGCCGTAGCGCCCGCTCGGGAAGCAGGGCGATCATCGCTTGCACCGAGGGGGCTGCCAACAGCGCCTCGAGGGCGGGCGTCTCGGGTAGCGCCTCCACGATCTCGCGTGGGAACGTGCCCTTGGGGACGGAGCCTCGCTCGCGCAGCGCTGCCTTGAGCAACTCCAGATCGAGTCGAGCCAGCATCCATTGCGCCAGCATCGCCGTTTCATTCCGTGCCCCCGCGACCAGCGCCCGGGCTTCGTCGAGCCAAGCGCGGATCAGCCATCGTTCGAGCTCGCTCGCCCTGGCGAGCTTCGGATCGAGACCGAGCTCGGCGACCAAGCCGACCACCGTGTCCAGGCCGCACAGACCAGACAGGCGTTGCCCCTCGCAGATCCTCGCACGCCGGGCGTGAAGCCGCGCTCCTAGGAAATCCCAGTCGTGGTGGTCGGCGGCCATGGCCTGCTCAGCACGGCGTGCACACGCAACGAACGATGGCCTCCACGATCTCCCCGCGCAGATCGGCGGGCAGTCGGCATTCCTCGTCGAGGCGCACGGCCGCTGCTTGCAGGAGCGCGTCTCGCTCTCGTTCTGCCTGAGCCACCGCTGCCTGGATCGCGACGCCGGCTTGGGCGCGAGCCTCCTCCACAGCCTTGGTGATGGTCTCCGCGGCTCGCTGACGGGCCTCGCGAACCATCTGCTCGGCCTCGGCGCGGGCTTGGTCCACGCGTCCTCGGGCATCCGCCTCGGCCTGCAACAACCGCTCAATCACCTCCCGCATGACGGCTCCTTTCTGCAGCGTGCCCCGCGGGCTCGCTCCCCGTGCATCAGGATCCCCAACGGCGACAGTCTGCCACAGTCCGCGCCCGAATGCCTGGGCGTGAGCGGGATCGCAGGGTTTCCGCGCAGTTGGCTCGATCTGCTGCCTGCTCTTCGTGGTCGTGATATGGGACTGCGGTGGCCCCAGCTTCTTTCATCAGACTCCCCGACGGCCGCCGCCTAGCCTACCAGGACGCGCCCGATGCTCGCGGGATACCGATCATCTTCTTCCACGGGCTGCCGAGCTCACGACTCATGCGACCCGACGAAGGCTCGACCGCCGAGCTGGGGGCACGACTCGTTTCCTTCGATCGACCTGGCTTTGGACAGTCGGACGCAAGGCCAGGGCGAAGTCTGGCCGACACGGCAGATGACGTGGTGGCGCTGATCGATGCCTTGGGCCTCGACGAGGTGTGCGTCGCCGCGCCGTCTGGCGGTGGGCCGGCGGCGCTGGCATTTGCCTACCGTGCTCCGGAGCGGATCCGTGCGGTCGCGCTGATCGGCGCGGCAGCCCCCCTCGACGCGCCCGGTGGGCTGGCCGGCATCACGCTGGAGCGTCGGGTGGGATTCTGGCTTGCCCGACACGTCCCGGCGCTACTGCGTTGGGCGATCGCGCGGCGGGTGGGAGACAAAGGGAACGTGGAAGCTTTCTTCGCCCGCTACACCAAGCACAATCCGCCCGTCGACCAGCGGATCCTCGCGCGACCGGAGATCCGGAACATGTTCCTGGCGAGCTTCGCCGAGTCACTTCGCCAGGGTACCGACGCGTTCGCGTGGGAGGTGCAGCTGGCGGCGCGGCCATGGGGCTTTCCCTTGTCCGACATCCGGGTGCCGGTCGCCGTCTGGCACGGCGGCAAAGACAACAGCGTGCCTCCCGTGATGGGCAAGCGGATCGCCGCCGCCGTTCCCGGCGCACGACTGCACCTGCTAGCCGAGGAGAGCCACCTGTTTTTTCTGTCGCGCTGGCGCGAGATCCTGGGCGACCTTCTGTCGTTGGCGGCATCGGGCACCGACGGTCCCGCGCCATGCGACGGTCAGCGGTTGTCGCGCAGGAACTTCTGAACCGCCAAGGCCGCGATGGTGCCGTCGGCGACGGCGGTGGTGATCTGACGGAACTTCTTGGCGCGGATGTCACCGGCGGCGTAGAGGCCGGCGATCGACGTCGCCATGCTGTCGTCGGTCTCCACGCAGCCCCACTTGTCGAGCGCCAGCACGTCTTTGAGCAACTCGGTGCGCGGGATCATGCCGACGAAGATGAAGATGCCGTCGGTCTTCAGCTCCTGGACCTCCTTCGTCTTCAGGTTCTCCACGCGGAGGCTCTCTACACTGTTGCTACCGAGGAAGGCGCGTGGCTCGTGGCTCCACAGGACCTTGATCTTCGGGTGCTCCACGGCTTCCTTCGCCGTCGACGCCTCGGCCTGGAACTGGTCGAGCTGGTGGATGATGGTCACGCTCTTCGCGAATTGGGTGAGAAACAGCGATTCCTCCACCGCGGAGTTTCCGCCACCGATGACGTGGATGTCCTTGCCTTCGAAGTACGCGCCGTCGCAGGTCGCGCAGTAGGAGAGGCCGCGGCCGCGGAACTCGCTTTCGCCGGGAAGTCCCAGTGCGCGCGGCTTCGCGCCCGTGGCAACGATGACCGCGGGCGCGACGATCTCCTCTTCTTCGTCGAGCACGAAGCGCTTGTCCTTGCTCTTCACATCCATCTCGGTGATCTCGACCGCGCGCGCGATGCGGGTACCGAAGCGCTCGGCTTGCTTGGCGAAGAGGGCGGCCAGCTCGGCACCTTTCACGTCTTCGGGAAAGCCGGGATAGTTGGAGACCTTGTGCGTGGTCTTGACCTGGCCGCCCGGGATACCTTCGTCGAGCACGATGGTCTTGAGACGGGCGCGGGACGCGTAGATCGCCGCGGTCAAGCCGGCGGGGCCGGCGCCAATGACAACGACATCGAATCTCTCGGCCATGGTGTCACCCGACCAGTGCTTCGACCGCGGCCTTCAGCTCGCTGCGCTTGATGTCGCCGGTCAGCCGGGTGCCGACCTCTTTGCCGTCCTTGAAGAAGAGCACGGTCGGGCTGCCGCTTACCTTCAGCTCAGTGGCCAGGTCTCGGTTGCCCTGGCGGAAGATCTTCAGAAAGGTCACCTTGCCGGCGAACTGGTCGGCGACGGCATCGTACTTCGGCGCCAGCGCTTCGCACGGCGCACAATCGGTCGAGAAGAAATCGAGGACGACCGGCTGCTTGGACTGCGTGACTTCGCTTGGGAACTGGCTGGCTTGGATTTCTTTCACGTTCTCGCTCATGGATTCCTCCGGAGGGTGAATGACGGCCGACGCTCGTTCGAACATCGGCCGCCACTCGGGTTTCGATTAGTCGTGGCAGCCGGCCACCAGTCGAGAAGCCTTGGCACAACACTGTGCCGTCTTCTCCGTTGTGGGGCAGCACGCTTTCACTTTTGGTTTGGTCAGTCGCTTCATTGTCCTCCTTCCTCTACAACGAAGCCGCAGCACCAAGCGGCGGCACCTTGTAGCCTCGAATCGTCATGCTCCGGATCATCACGCCGCCCTTCTCGTAGGGCTTCGTTTGCTGAAGGATCTCGACCTTGCCGAGCCCGGCGGCTGCGATGGCGGCGAAATAGTCGTCCTCGGGGATCGCGCCGCCGTAGCACGCGGCCCAAGCCTCGGGGTCATTGCGGACCGACTCGGGCAGCGTGTGCTCCGCGACGATGTCCGAGACCACGAAGCGGCCACCCGGCTTAAGAACACGGTGGATCTCTCGGTACACGGCGGCCTTGTCGGGCGCGTGGTTGATGGCGCAGTTCGAGACGACCAAGTCGGCGCTGGCATCGTCGAGCGCGAGGGCGGCCAGGTCACAACGTAGAAAGCTGACGTTGGCCAGATCGGGTGGCGTCGCAGCCACGGCCCTGTCGATCATCGCCTGCGTTCCATCGATGCCGATGGCCCTACCGTTGCGGCCCACCTGTTTGCCAGCTCGGATGACGTCTCGACCGTTACCGCTGCCGAGGTCGACCAACACTTCGCCTTCGGCAGGCGCCGCCAAATCCAGGGCACCGCCGCAGGCGAGAGAGCCACAACCGTCCGCGAGCGCGGCGTAGCGCTGCTGGACGGCGGACTCGAGGTCG
Organism: uncultured Myxococcales bacterium; assembly: GCA_964647025.1. Taxonomy (GTDB): domain Bacteria; phylum Myxococcota_A; class Polyangia; order Fen-1088; family Fen-1088; genus Fen-1118. Next base: position 10,220 of record CAZYFU010000092.1, read on the forward strand.
GTGAGTGTGGGGGATGGCATGGTGGTGGCTTTCAGCCGGGCTTCGCTCGGCGGTTGGTCACTCGGTTTGAGCCATGATGGGCGCGGAGGATTCGCGTTTCTGGCGGCGCTGGAGCTCAGGCGCCGATTTGCTTTGCCAGGCGCTGCCTCAGCGCCTTGGCTTGCTCGCACTCGTCGCACGGGCCGGACTTGCCCGCGGTCTTCTTGTCGCAGGTCGCCAGGCAGTGGTCGAGCGATTGGAGGAGCAACCGGATTTCGTCGGTGGCGAGAGAGAGCGTGTGGGTGGTCGCTGCGTTTGTCATGGGGCGGAATCTTAGGACCATTCAGGAGCCGGGGGAAGCAGGCTCGTCGAGTCGATGGAACCCGTCGCGGCGCCGGCCGGCGAGCACCTCCAGCGTTCAGATCAGCGTCTCCTGATGCTATCTTGCAGCGGTGCCATTGCGCCGTCTTGGTCCAGTACCACTGACCCTGTTGCTGTCTTCGTCCGTCGCTGGTTGCGGAGCCAGGAGCGAGATGGATCCTGCGCCGGACCGCGACGTCCCGACTGTGCCTCCAGCCGGTGGCGACGCGGGCAAGTCCGACCCCACCTGCCCACGTCAGAGCACGGAGTTTGCGGTCGTGATGCAGTCCCTTCGGGCGATGGCCCAGGACACGGACGCCATCTACATCGCGAGCCAGGTCGGCCTGGTTCGCATCGACAAGCAAAGCGACGTAAGTACGGAGACCGTCCTGCCGTTCATTCCGCGGACCATCGCCACCGACGGCGAATTCCTGTACCTCGAGGAACGTCGGTACGCCGATGGCGGTTGGCGTTCCTCGATCCATCGGATGAGCAAGGGGGCACCCGCGCCCGATGCGCTCCTGTGGCGAGACGGCATTCGGATGAGCGGGCTTGTGGCCAGCGGTGGAGAGGTGTTCTTCATCGAAGACGACGTGCTCCGGAGCGTGAGCTCGCACGTTCCCGCGCGCTTCGATACGGTCGAGGATCCGGCGAGGTCGTTCGCAGTCGACGAGGATGCTGTCTTCGCCCTCTCCGGGCGCTCCGTGATCCGGCGGGTGCGTGCGACGGGTGAGCGTCAGGTGCTGTCCACCGAGGTGTCGGGTGAGTTGCTGGGCGTCGCCGCCGGGTATCTCTACCTTTGGGACGAGGAGCAGCAGTCCATCCAGCGTCTCTCGATACAAGGCGGAGGCGTCGAGCTGGTCGCGCGGCCAGATGGCCTCGAAGATGGAGACCGTACCCACTTCGTCGTCGACCAGAGAGGCATCTACTTCGCCAACTACGACAGCGCGCTCTACTGGGTCGACCTCCGTGGGGCCCTGCCGGTCCAGCCGATGCTGGTCGCCCAGGGGGCCCCCTACGACGACGACGACTTCGACACCGTGGTGCTGGAGGACGAAGACTACGTCTACTGGGTCGTTGGCGGGCCCCCAGGGGACGCCAGGTACTCAGAGGGTGGTGTCGTGATCGTCAAGCGCTGCCGAACCGAGTGAGGTGGCGGCGGGGGCCGTCACCGATCACATGGGGAACAGGAAGCGCGCCGACATACCCGCCGAGAATCCGACCTGTTCCCCGGGGCTGACCACGATGCCGACGGGGATGGTCAGTTCCATGCTTTCGGCAATTTGCAGGTTGTGGTGGCCCCCCTTGAGTCGCTCGACCCAGCCCCAGCCGAGCTGCAGATACGCGCTGTGCACGCCGAAGTGATCATCGCCGTCACCGCCTTCGGCAGGCAGGCCAATGGGTGCATAGCCGTAGCGGAGCCCGACCAGCCCGAAGTGACTGCCGCGCGCAGAGCTCCAATGTAGTGCTCGCCAACTGGCCTCGACGCTGATGGGCACCGCCAAGCCTCCCTTGGCCTGCCCCTGCTCGTCCTTGCCACAGGCGGATTTGTCGCAGATGCCAACGCCCAGGCCCGCCTCACCGAGCAAGCGCAGCCGCCCAAACCATCGCCCCACGCCAACCTGCACGCCCACCACGCCATTGAGCCCTCGAACCGTGCTATTCGCCATCGCCGGCAGCGAGAGCGACACGATGGTTCGAGGCACGACCTCGAAGGGCAGGACGGTGCTGTACACCGCGGTGCGAACACAGCGACCGTCCTTCATGTCCAAATCGAGCACGAGGTCGGATGAGAAGTCGTCGGAATCGAATCTTGCCCGCACCTCGTGCGAGCCTGCGGGCACGTCGACGCCGGGCGCTCCATCGACCGTGATGGCCAGCGGCGCGAGGCCGCCTTGACAGGGCAATCGACCTGGAACCGTGAGGAAGGCGCGCTGGATTCGCTGTCCGGTGGCCGTGGTCACGCGCAGCTGGACTTCGCGCTCGCGACTCACCCGCACGGCCTCGACCTCGGTGACCACGCCGTCGGACAGCGACCGGATGGGCAGGGTGGGGCGCAGCTCGGCTCGCACACAGCCCCCGCAGGTTGCGAGCAGCAGGGCAAGGCCGACCCATTGGACGCGCCGGGCGTGGGGTAGGCGTTTTATTGAGGTCACGTCGCACTCCCTGACTTTGTTACTATCGAGGCGTGGCCACATGCTATCGCAAGCGCTGAGATCCGCCCATGGGCTGTTCGGCTTGGGCTGCCTCGCGCTGATCGCGTGCCAACACGGTCACGGCGACGGCCACGTAGGCTGGAGCGGCGAGGAGCTGGCGCTGGAGTCTGCCTGCCAGGCCGGCGACCGCGCCGCCTGCCGGGACTTAGGTGGCTGCATGGTGGGCGAGAGGCGACCCGAGAAGGATCTGCAGCGGGGCCTGGTCTTGCTGGAGCTGACCTGCGGTCAGGACGACTGGAAGGCATGCTGGCTGCTTGGCGATGCCTACGCCGATCTGACCAGTCGTGATGGGCAGCGGGGAAAGCTGGGACGGGCGGTTGAGGTACTTGGGCGGGCTTGCGCGCACGGGATCGCGCCGGCTTGCACGCGCCAGGGCGACGCCATCTTGCTGAACGCACCCGGCGAGCGTGTCCCAGCCAGGGCTGCCTTCCTGGCGGGCTGCGAGCAGGGCGACGCCCGGGGGTGCGAGTTCTTCGCCATCGTCGAGATGCGATCGCCCAAGCCCGACCTGGCGAAGGTGGAAAGCGGCTTGGTGCGAGCGTGTAAGCAGTCGCGCCCCGAGGCTTGTCTCAGGTTGGGCTCGCTATTGTGGCGCAATCCCGACCGTCGGGGCGATGCGATCCGTCTGTGGCAGATCGCATGCGACAAGGGCAGCGTCGAGAGCTGCCGTCAGCTGTCGGGCGTGGCCGGGCCGGTGCCGGACAGTCGGCCAGCGCCCGTCGAGTGACTCCAACCTGGGAACCGGCGTCAGCGAGTACACCGACCTCCGGACCTTGTGTTCGGTGCGGTCGCAGGTGGGCGAGCGGAGCAGCCACAACCCATGCTACCCGGGCTGGCCCCGCGGCTCGCGGTGGCGATCGATGAAGGCCACCAGCGGTAGCAGAACCAGCGGCAGGAGCAGCGAGGCGACGCCGACCGCCAGCGCGCTCGGGGGCGGTGGCCCGAGAAGGTTGGCGACATAGATGAGGCTGAGGAGCAACACCAGCGCCAGCAGGCCCCAGCGACCGATGGCATCGCGGGCGCGGGTCGCCTTGAGCGCGAGCGCGACGCCTGCGGCGAACATCAGGCCTTCTACGACCACGGTGCCGGCCACGGAATGCCAGAGCCCGAGGCCGAGCTTGGTGGGCGACCATGGAGAGAGCGGCATGTCCGGCCTGTGCGTCAGGACGTCCAGAACCCAGTGACTGACCACGAGGCCCCCGAGCAGCACCGCCGTGCGCAGCCGGCGTTGCCCGAGGTAGTGGATCGCTCCCAAGGCGCCGGCCAGGAGGCTCATGGCGAGCAGGCTGTGCGACCACGGATAGCGTTCGAAGTCGAGCGGCGTCACGGCGGTGTTGCCGGGGTCGACCGACACCTGCTCCACGCCGGCCAGCACGAAGACGGGCCACACGACATCCGCGAGCTGAGCCGCCAGGAACGAGGTGGCCAACGAAACCCGTGGGTCGATCCTCTTGAACGCGAACCCCAGCGCAAAGTGACCGATGAACATCGACCAATGCTACGCGACGAACGCGGCCTCGGCACCCGCCGCTCGTGGCCGCGCCCTGCCACGAGCCCCGCGCTGCTGGGTGCGGCCATCCGCAGTAAGATGCGTCACTCTCGTCCTGGAGCACTCCCGTGGAAAGCAAGGCACTGCTCGACTGGCTTCTCTCCCCCGGCAATCCCGCGGCCAACTACCTGACCGCTCGAGATCTGATCCGTCCTCGGCCTGGGCAACGCGCGCTCGCGGCGCTCCGGGTGCAGATGTTGGCCTGGCCGCCGTTGCAGCGCTTTCTGGCCCTGCAACAGCAAGACGGCAGCTTCCCGGCCAAGCACAAGGGCTCGCCCGAGACGACCTACGTCGCCCTTCGCCTGATGTCCCGCTGTGGGATGGACACGCGCGACGAGCCGGTCGTGCGTGCCTTGGCCTATCTATGCGCTCGTCATGTCGGCCACGGCGCCTTCTCCCACAACACCGGCGGCTCGGGGATCCTCCCGTGCTACGTCGGGCTATACACACGCGACCTCATCGCCATGGCGGGCATCGACCATCCGGCCATCGGCGCTTCCCTGCAATGGATCGTCGACCACCAGCGCTTCGATCACCGGCTTACGCGCGCCGGCGGGGACAAGCACTGGCCTTTCAGGGGCGTCGAAAGCTACGGCGGCTGTTGGCACCAGGTCAGCTGCTACCACGGCGTCGTGGCGACTTTCGGCGCGCTGGCCAAGGTGCCGCCGGCCTCGCGCACACGCGAGCAGTCGACGCGCCTGCAAGCAGCCCTTCGCTATTTGGAGATCCACCGCGGGTTCAAGAAGAGCCGCGAGGACAAACCGTTGTTTCGCCACCTGACCCAGTTCTTCATGTTCGGGGGCTATCGAAGCCACCTCATCGAGGTGCTCGAGGCCGTTGCCGATGCCGATCCCACGTTGGGCGAGCGGCCGTGGGTGCGGGATGCGGTTGCGGCCGTCGACGCGCTGACGATCGATGGCAAGGTCGTTCTCGCCAAGAACTACCCGACGAAGCTCATCGATCCGCTGCCTTTCGAGCCCGTCGGCCAGCCGTCGAGACTTCTGACCTACCAGTGGCTCCGTGTGAAGCAGAAGCTGGGAGTTCTAACCGCCTGAGCTTGGTCCCAACTCGCGTTCCGCCGGCCTGTCATGCGGAGATCGCGGGACCACTCAGAAGCCGGGGGAAACAGGCTCGTCGAGCCGACGGAATCCGTCGCAACGCTGGCCCGCGAGCACCTCCAGCGTCTGGATCAGCGTCTCTTCGGGTTGCTCGCCCACGAGGCGCGCGACCTCGGTGCCCCGCTGGTCCACGAAGACGAAGGTGGGGACGCCGAGGATGCCGTAGCGGTTGGCTGCGTCCCGTCCAGCCGGCGTGGTGACGTCCATTTGCCGAATGCGTACACCGTGAGCCGAACAGTCGCGCTCCGCTCTGGCGACGACGGGGGCCATGCGGTGGCAGATCGGACAGGTCGCGGAGACGAACTCGATCATGGTTGGCATCTGCTCGACGGGCGCTTGCGCGCCGAGGTCTGCTGGCGCACCCGGGCTGTCCACGCCGACGCCACAGGTGGCCGGGGCCGAGGGCGAGGCCGTGATCGCGGGGCTGGCCGTGGCGCTGGTCGTGAGTGTCCCCGCGAACACCGATGCATGTCCGGTGATGAAGAGCAATCCGACGGCTGCGAGCAGGGCGCCGCTCGTCACCTCGAACACGCGAAAGTAGCGCTTCGCCCGGTCGAGGAGTCGCAACGCCACCGGCGCGACCATTGCCACTGCGACCAGCGGTAGCGCCAGTCCCAGGGAGTAGACGCCCAGGTAGAGGGCGGCTTTGCCCGTGCTGTTGGCGGTGGCGGCGAGGGCCAAGGCCGAGGCGAGGGTGGGGCCGACGCACGGGCTCCAGCCGAGCGCGAAGGCGGCACCAAACAGGAACGGCCACAAAAGCCCGCCGCCGCGCCGCACGGACGCGAGCCATGGGCGATTCTCGCGGTCGAGCATCGGGATATGGATGAGGCCAGTCAGCTTGAGGCCGGCGAGAAAGACCGCGAGGCCGGTGAGCTGCATGAGCAATTCACGGTGGCCGGAAACCGCGCGACCCATCGCCGATGCCGCCATTCCCAGGCTGACGAAGACGGCAGCCAGACCCGTCGAGAACGCGATCGCGGCCAGGACGACGGTGGTCCGACTGCGACCTTCCCGCAGTGAGGCCGCCGAGGTGCCCGCGAGCATGGCCAGATAGACCGGAATCAACGGCAATACGCACGGCGACAGGAACGTGAGAAATCCGGCGAGAAGTAGGGCGGCGAGGCTCAAAGTCATGGCATTGGTTGAGAGCCCAATCCCGCTGCCAGGGTTCGCTCTTCTATCGCTTTGCGAGCAGATCGCGCAGGCGATGGAGAGCGTCGGCGTTGGGCAGAACCGCGGACGCTCGAAGACGCTGCGCCCGGGACGCCGTGGAGAGGAGCCCGCCAGACGGTAGCAGGATCAGCGACCTGGCGACTGCTGGGTCGGTCAGTCGCTCTGCCAACACCGGATCGCTCTTCTCCGACAGGAGGCCAGCGCACACGATGGCGTCGAATCCGCCGGCCGTGCCCTCGTCGAGGCGCGCGCCCATCTCGTGGGCGTTGGCGGCTTCGATGACCAGATGTCCTTCGGCCTGCAATAGCGCGATGACCCTGGCGCGCTGGTCGGCATCGGGAATGCCCACCAGGACGGAGAGTCGGTCGGTCTGCGGGCTGGTCGAGGTCATGTCACTTGGAGCAGCCAACGTGGTTAGCGTCGGTGCGAGTGGCGCCCCCGCGTAGCGGTGACCCTCACGGGCACGGGAATGGGCCTGACCTGGAGAAGCTCGGCCAGCGTCGTGGCCACCGTGGCCAGACGCCGTCGCCACTTCGATAGCCGAATCGCATCGATGCTGCGCCTGGCGATGGGCCCGATATCTCGCTGTCTGGGGAACCTGCTTGCCATCTTGCTTCTCCTTCTTGGAAGTCAGAGCCAAACGGCCGAGAAAGGATTCTTGGCCAGGGCCAATCGGCCGCAGACTACGTCGACGCCGCGTCCGGAGCGTTGAACGAACACTCGCTGCCGATGCACTCGAGGTTCATGTGCGACCATTCGCAGCGGATCTTGCCGGTCGGGAAGTCGATGCCCAAGTGCTTGCGGGCGAACCGCGCACCCGACAGGAGCCCGAGGAAGACGTCTCGCTTGCAGCAGCGGGGAGCGTCGGCGCCGCCGATGACCTTGAGGGCATTGCTGGTGGCGCGAATCGAGAGCCCGCGCTCGGGTCCTTTGAGGGGGCTGCTGCCGCTCGCGATGCTCACGAAGATGCCGACGCCCACGCCGGCACCACACGCGCCCTGGAAGCCGCAGAAGCCGCCGAGGACCGGTTCAGAGCGATGGCGAGCTTCGGCGAGCAGCGCGGCCTTCCGCTGTGGCTCTCCGCTGAGGTTGCACCACGCCGCGACCAGCACGGCGGGGACGAGGAAGTGGTGCTCGGGGCCGTGCATATTCACCTGCGGGTGCCGCATGGCCGCAAGCGCCAGGGCCAGGGGATTGTGCTCGGTCGAAGACAGGCAGACCTGCTCGATGATCTCGACGGCCGAGCTGGAGTGGCAGCGGTCGCAGTAGTAGTGCCCACGTTCGCAGCGTGCGCGACTTGGATGGCTTTTGCCACAGCCTGCGCACACCATGGGCTGTGCTTTGAGCAGGTACACCAAGTCCGCGCCGCAACCGAGGCAACCGTGGCGTTCCTGTCGCGCCGACGGCGCTGGCGGTGATGCCGTGTCACCAGGCGGGTCATCCAGCTCGTCGAGACCATAGAAGCGAGCACCAAGTCCCAGGAGCTCTCGCACCGGGCGACAGTCGGGCTTCATCGGCGACCCCGTGCGTGCCGCCGCGATGGCACCACAGCCCCCGCCACACATGGGGGCGAGGGCGCACTCCGCGCACGCGTCGATGGTGAGCGTCGATCGCGCGCGCCACCCTGCGATGGCCTCTTCGTCGCGCTCGACCTCGGGATAGTAGCGCCCAAGTCGATGGCGTGGATTGCCGACGGTCGCGGTGCAGCCATACAGGGTGCCGTCGGGACCGAAGGCCCACTCCTTCTTGGTGGCGGGGCAGCCATCGAAGTTGGGCGCGGGTAGCTCTCCGGTGTCAGCCAGATGGCCGATACCGTGGAAGCGGGGCCGATAGAGCTTGCGCAGCACGGGTTCGCGCTCCGCCAACTCGACGTACGCGGCCCAAAGCTCGGCTCTCTCGTACAAGTCGGCGCGCTTCTGCCCAGCCGCGCAGCCGAACAGCTCGTAGTTGCGTCCGACCTGGGTCTTGAAGCGGGATTCGGGCAAGGTGAGCCACCCCTTGTCGTCCGCGAATCGCGCCAGGTCGGGCAGGGCGGGCAAATTCGATCGGTCGACCACGATCCTCAGGTTCACCGGAATCCTCGTCGCGACGATGGCGTCGATGCCGCGGACGATCTTCTCGAAGGTCGCGCCGCCGCTACCGTGGGGCCTTCGCCCATCGTGGACCGACTGTGGCCCGTCGATGGTCACCTGGACTTCCCGGACCGGCCCGCGCGAAAGCTCGGCCACGAATGCCTCCAGATCGTAGCTATTCGTGACCACGGCGACGTCGAGCCGGCGCGCGCGTGCGCCGTCGAGGTAGCGCCGGAGGCGATCGTGATGCCCCGGCGTGTCCACCAGCGGCTCGCCACCGAACAGCGTGATGTAAGGGCGCGGCTCGTCGTGGGCGTGGAATCGGTCGATCCAGGCGAAGAACGCATCGATCACCGCGGGCTCGACCAGGCCGCGCGCGGATTCGAAGGCCTCTTGGTAGCAGTAGGTGCATGCGAGGTTGCACGCAAAGGTGGGCACGACGATGAGCTGCGTCGGCGTGCGCTCCATCTCGGCGGCGAAGGACTTCCTTGCGTCGGCCAGCAGGCGAGCGTCCTCGTCGGCCGAGTCTACCAGGATGCGCATGTCGCGCAGGCCGGCCTCGTCGAGCCCATCAGGTAGTGACGTCAGCGGGCTCTTCGACAGGGCCTCCGCCTTCGCCGCTTCGACCAGGGCCGCCTCGCCGGACAGCGGCTGAATCACGAGCGACGTGTTCCGGCCCGGGATCGGGGCGATGATCGCCCAGCGAGATAGTCTCATGTGCGCCTTCCTGAGATCGATGCCGACGTCATAGCGGTCTCGTGCCGAAAACGTCTTGTACCCGAGCGCGCGCCGAAACGCCACATGCGGCGATGGTAGCGTCGTTGTCCGCGATATCCTGGGCTACAATGGCCCGATGTCGATCGCCCTGGCCCAGGCCATCAAGAACGCCATTGCCGCCGAGCACGCGGCCGAGCAGTTCTACCTTCGCCTCGCCGACGGATGCGCCGACGAAAAGGGGCGCAAGCTCCTGCGCGAGATCGCGGCGCAGGAGCGGGGGCACGCAGCGGGACTCGAGGAGATGGCGGCCCGCCTGGTGGCCGGCAAGCTGCCCGAGCGGGCCGACGAGCTCGTCCGCGGCATCGAGACCGCGCCGGCCGGCGCCAGTGCCGAGGGGCTGAACTTCGTCGAGGCCCTCGAGCTCGCCATCGAGGCAGAGAACAGCGCCATCCTGTACTACGACGCCCTGGCATCCACCTCGACCGGGGACGCGTCGAAATTCTTCGAGCACATGGGCAAGGAGGAAGAAGGCCACGCCGCCAGCATCCGCGCCTTGCTGGAGCAGGCCTGACCTGCGGGGCAGGCACCGCGTCCTCAGAGCAGCAAGACCCCGAGCGCCACTCCGCCCGCGGCCACGGCCAATGCCAGCAGCAGCGCGAGACCTCCGGTCGCGTTGCTCGGCCTATCGTGGGGTGCCAGGCGGACCAGCGTCCGGCCGAACTGGACGGCGGCGATGCCCGTGAAGGCGCTGGCGAGCAGGACCAAGACCGCGCCGACCAGGGGCGATAGGCTGGAAGAGCCGGCGCCCTTGGGCGTGGAACCCTCCAGGCGAACGAATACGCCGAAGCGGGCGACGATGAAGCCCAGTCCGATCACGGCGACCCCCGTCCGCACCCATGCCAGCAGGGTGCGCTCGGCGGCGAAGTAGACGCGGGGATCCGGTTCCATGACCAGCTACCATGCCATGGCGGCGAAGGGATGGCAGCTGGCCGCGATGATGCTGCCCCGGCTGGCGCTTGTCAGGGCGACGTGATGATGAGCCCGCCGCTGCCCACGGCAACCAAGCGATCCTCGTTCCAGGTCAGCGAGGTGAAGTCTCCCCCCTTGGGCACGTCGACTTGGGTCCAGGCTCCGTAGCTTCCGCTGGCGGATCGTAGGACCAGTCCGCCCTCGCCCACGGCCACGGCCTCGGCGCCAGTCCACACCACGGCGGCAAGATCCATCGTGGATATGTATCCTTCGCCCCACTTGCCCGAGTTCCAATTGCCATAGCTCATGCTGAACGTCTCGCCGTTTCGGCCCACGGCGATGAGCCTTCCGTTGTACTCGACTTCTAGCCCGGAGATGGGATCGCTGCCGTTCCAAGCCACGCCGAAGATGCTGTTGCACTGGTAACCCGGCGAAATGCTGGTGAACCACACGCCGTCCTTGGTGGCGAAGGCCATGCCCTCGTTGAAGGTGACCGTGGTCTGGTTGCTGTAACCGCCCCAGATCAATCGGTCCCCGATCCACACGGCGCTGGTGGGCACGAAGGTGTAAAGGTCCATGTTCTCTCGGGAGGTCCATGTGAGGCCGTCGCTGGACGTCGCGGTGTAGCCGTCCACGCCCACCGCCGAGAGCACCTTGCCGGTCCACGCCACTTGTCGCATGCGCTTGCCCAGGTTGGTGCCTTGTTCGGTCCACGAGGTTCCGTTGGCCGAGGTCAGGATCTTGCCGTCCGCGGTCACCGCGACCAGGAGCTTGCCGGTCCACGTGAGGCTGGCCAGGTTGTCCGCAAGCCCGCTGGCAAGCGCGGTCCAGCTGAGTCCGTCGGGCGACTTGAGCACCGTGCCACCCTTGCCGACCGCGATGAAAGCGTCGTCGGCCCACAGGACGACGGTGAGGCCCTCGGTGGTACCGGACTCGGCCACCTTCCAGCTCAAGCCAAGCGGGCCGCTGTCCGCGGAGCGCTCGCGCGACCGGGCGTCCTTACCCTCGACCGAGGGGGATGAGGCGTCGTCCACGTTTACGCTGGCGTCGCCCGACGAGCCGGGCTGAGGCTCGTCATTCGAGCCGTTCCCGCAAGCGGCGGCGAGCAGGACGAGGGCAAGGACCTTGGGACTTGGGATTGTCAATTTCAGCATGGCTCACTTCCGAACTTAGTCCATGGACTGGTCAGGACGCGAAAACATTCACTGTCCACGCTCGAGATCGCCCACGTCGAGTCTCGCCGTCGATTTTTTGCGCTCTCCGTGAGAATCCCGCCGCTGTCGCCCACTCACTGTATTCCTCATCATCAACTTCAGGAGGAGTACGTGAATTCACACCGATCTGGATCCGTTCGCGAGAAGTGGAATCGGCGCTACCGCTTGGTCCTCACTGGCATCACGAGTATCTTCGCCCTGTCTGCCACTCAATGCAGCCAGCTTCCCTTCGCGAACAAGGTGGACCGGACAAGGGCCGAGATGGCCTCTCACTCGCAAGGCAGCGGGTCTGGACCAAGTGTCGCGACACGGCCCGAGCCGGCTTCTTCGGGGGCTGCTGCGCCGACGGGCGGCCAGCGAGGGACGAGCGATGCGGACAGGTGCGAGCTCGCGCAGGAGATACTGTCCAGCAGCGTGACTTGCCTCGGAGGCTTGGGCAACTCCGCGCCGGAGTACTTTCACGGTACCGTCCAGCGCTTGCGCTATTCGGATTCGCCCGCGGCCATCGACGCTTGCCCTGGCCGGGCACACAACTTCTCGGCTGGCTTCCTCGAGCTCTTCCCAGCCCTGAAGCGCGAGATCAAATCCTGTCTGGGGGCGCACCATCAGCAGGTGAAGGAGCGCTCGCATACCGCGATTGCGAGGTCGGGAGAGAGTGCTCGCAATGCCACGCTGCTTGCCGAAGCCGTGACGATGATCCTGCCAACGAACGCGGAGGCCCAGCAACTGTTGAAGGAGGGAAGGGCGGCGACGGAGAAGGCGCGAGCGGCCATGCGCGACCACGCGAAAGCTGTCGCGAAGAGCCCGGCCCATCTGAGCCATGTCGGGCAGATTGTCTTCTCGAAGCGACCGATCGAGCTCGGTCGGGAGAAGGAAGGGGACTTCAGCAGGCAGTTTGCCGCCACGGACAAGATCTACGCCATGGCCTATCTCGGCGACGAGCTGGCGGCGCTCTACCAGGGCGAGGTGCCAAACCGGAGGTACTTCCAAGTCAAGGTGGATGGCAACAAGTTGGACAAGGCCGACCTGTACAAGGAGTTCACGGCGGCCGACAAGAAGACCTCCGCATTTCCATTCGAGCTCCTGGCCGACGCCGACACTGCCACGGGCCAGACCTTCGAGGGCTTCGTCGACGTGCTCCGTTCTCTGAGCCCAGGTCAGCACGAGATACGGATCGAGATCCCCGAGATGGGGATCGGCGGTAGCTTCAGCTTGAGCTGGAGCGACATGAACCTGGACAAGCTCGCCGCGACCGCCCAGGCCGCGAGCAAGAAGAGCCTGGAGCGGGTGGCGGCGACGCGGGTCCTGCCCGACGAGTGCCGGACGTTCCTCAAGCAGAAGGATCCTGCCTTGAGCGAGGCTCGATTGCGTTCGACTTTGAGCCAAGGCATGAAGGGCGTCGCGCGCGTGCTCAAGATCGGGGTTGCGAACCTGCACCACGACAGCAATGAGTGGTCGGTCACCAAGAACGGCATCGACATCCCTCTCTATCGCGACACCACCCGGAACATCTGCGTCGCCTACCGGGGCGAGGACGAACGCTGCTACTACCTGAACGAGATCGGGCTGCGCGAGCGGTACGAGGGCAAGCAGGGATTTTCCGACACCCCCGAGGTCCGCTACAACTACGCCGCCGCGGTTCCGATCGCCTGCGGCAACATCAAGTAGCGGACCTTCCGACTCCCGCTGGTGCTCCAGCAACGGCGATGTGGCGTCAACGCCGTGCGGACGTGCTCGGCGTGGCTCCGCCCGAAGGTCCGCCTGAAGCTCCACCTGAGCCAGAGGGCGGGGTCGCGTCCGTGCCCGGCGCCAGGACCGGGTCGCCACTCGGAGGCTCGACGACGGGCGGTGTCCAGGATGAGGAGCCGGCGTCCGCCGTGGGAGTCGGAGCGAGTGCACCGCTGTCTTCCGGCGGAGCCAGTGCGCCGTATCTATCTCCCGCTGCCCCGTCCTTCTGCGCCATTACAGGGAGACCGTCGGGTGATCCGGGCGAGCGCGGGGCTCCGCCATCGCGATTCGACGACCCCGTCTCCGAGGATGCTCCCTTGGCGTCAGCTTCCGAACCGGTGCCTTTTCCGGGTGAACCCAAGGCATCGCCATCGCCCACCGAGCCCCCATTTCCGTTACCCGCGGCGGAGGCATCGCCGAGGTCAGAACGATCTCCGACCGGACCAGGCCCCTGGCCCATGCCCGCATCGCGTCCTGCGTAAGGCCAGGCACCTGCTGCATCGCCGTTTCGATCGTCGACCGGACCAGGCCCCTGGCCCATGCCCGCATCGCGCACGGTGTAGGGATCGTCCGGCTGCTTGGAACCAGGACCCATGGGGCCCTGCCCGTTGTTGGCATCCAGCGGACCGGAGCCGTGGGCTCCGAGTCCATCTTCCGCACCCGCATCAAGACCGCCGCCCCGGTATCCCTTGATATCATCTGGACCAATAGCGCCCGCGTTTGTGCGCACGGGATCGGTGCGATAGGTCGTGGTGAGTTTCCCCGCTTGGTCCACCGACCCCACCATCTGAGTGAACATGACCGGTCGCATCTGCAGCTCAGCCCCTTCGTACTGCAGACTCTTGGCCACATCGATGTCCACCACGACGACATAGGTGCCACCATCTTCCAGCTTCAGCGAGACCTGGACCTCGGCATTCTTGCTCTCGGGCGGCACGGGGACAGGCTGTGTGATACCGGCCATGGTGACCTCTGCCTGCTCGATCCTGAGGCGGATCCTGTTGTACTGGCCGACGGCAAGGGTGGCGTCGCCGAGCACGGCCGTGGCCAGGTCTTGTAGCCTGAGGAGGTCGAACCGGCGGATCCCCTGGAAGATCGGAATCCATTCGCCGTCATCGGCAGCATAAGCCCCGCCGTCGCGCAGGCCCCCTGCGCCCATGCCGGCCTGGGTGCCCAAGTGAGCTTCGGCCGAGGTGATTGTGACCCAGACTTCCTGGAACTCCGCGGGTGCATCCTTCACCAGCAGACGGAAGTTCCCGGCGATCCCCGACGTATCTACGTCCAGTGCGGGCGCGACCACTCCGGCGGAATCGTCTCCTGTAAGAACCGGGTTGCCCCCGGGCGAAGGAGCCGTCCCCGCCGGTGATGACACGCCCACTGGATCAGTCGCTCCGCCTGGGGCCTCCTCCTGTGTCGACGAGGATCCGGCGCAACCCCCGAGCATCAGTACGGCGCAACAGCAAGCCAAGCGAACACGCGTATCATTCTGCATAGGCAACCTCCACGGATTATCTTGATAGATAAACTGCGTAAGGTCGACTACTAATGTTATACTCCATAAAAATGACACATAGAGTGGTTTCGGGCCGAGGCGGCCTTTGTGCCTCCAGCCGCACCAGCGACCTGGCGGTTGGCCGCGAACCTCTTTCCTGGCCGCTGGCTCGAAGGGGTGGGAGAGGTGGACAATAATCGGCGGAGAAGCCAACCTTGACCACATCGGTAAGCAGAAGAACGGAGGGAAGCTCTCATGAAGCTCGCATACATCAGGACCAGCAAGCATGATCGCAGCACCACCATTTCTCGTTTGACCCAGACAGCGGAGTCCGCAGGTTGGCAACTGCAGAAAGGCGTCGAGTTGCCTTCGGGCGGTATCGTCTACCAAGTCTGCAAGCCGGACTGGGTAGAGGCCCTGATGAAGAAGAATCCGCAGCTCATCGGGCTGCTGCCCTGCTCGGTCGTGGTGCTCGAACAGGATGGCAAGGTCATGGTCGCGGCTGGAAGTGCCTCGCTCATCGGTCAAGTCAGCGGGGATGCGCAAGTTCAAGATCTGGCGGCCTCCGGAGAGAGTGCCCTGCACGCCTTGGTGAATGCCGCGGCCGATGTGGGCGACCCGAAGCCGGTCGCGGTGAAATTGTACTCGACGCACTCTTGCCCCTACTGCCGCATGGAAAAGGCCTGGCTCGATTCCCAGAAGGTGGCGCACACGGTGGTCTACGTGGACGACGACGAGGATGAAGCCCGCCGCTTGGTGGAGCGAACCGGCCAGATGGGCGTTCCGGTCACCGAAATCGAATACGACAGCGCCGACCCGGAGTTCGTCGTGGGCTTCGACAAGAAACGCCTCGAGGCGATCCTGACCAGCAACTGACCGCCCCGCCGACCCGGGGGATCGCGTTGTTGC
>CAZYFU010000093.1:0-25622 GCA_964647025.1 uncultured Myxococcales bacterium
AGCTGCGCGATGGTCCCGATCAAATTGGTGACCGATGTGTCCGTACTGAATAGGACTAGGTCGAACTTGTGCTTGTGGGCCAGGGCCTGACCTTGGTTGGGCGACTCACAGGACACGAAGTGCGTGGACGGCGGCAACAGGGCGTGCAGGATCTCGGCCTCGCCAACGCGCTCGTCGATGAGCAGCACACCGCCCTGGGCATGCGCCTCGACTTTCGTCGGCGCCTCTGGTGCCGCCACGGGTGCTGGAGACGACGTCCCGCCCGCGAGGATGCCATCGACCTTCGCCACCACCTGGTCGATCTCGGCCGACTTCTCCACCAGCTCGCTCCCCGTCGCCTTCAGGACCTCGGTCAGCTCGGGGTCGTCAGGCTTGGGGGTCCAGACCAGAATCGGGGTCTTGACCCCCTTCCCCCGCACTTTCTGAATCATCCCGCAGCAGTCGAGCTTGTCGAGACAGAAGTCCGTCAGCACGAGGTCGTATGGCAAGGCCATCAACTGCTCGAAGGCGTCGGCGCCGTTGGTGACCGCGTCGGTCTGGTATCCAGCCCGGCCCAGCGCCCGTTGGGCCGTCTCGCGGTCGGAATCACTCCCACTTACGACCAAAACGCAACGTGCCATCGCAACTCTCTCCAGCCTAAGCATCGACAGCTTCTCGAAAATCTATAGGCGGCGCGGTTCCGAAGTGATTCTTGGGCCTGCGACTGTAGACAACGGCACCGTTGTCCAACAGACTGCGCCACCTTCCACAAGCGACAGCATCTCAATTACGGACCTGAAATGCATTCCAAGACCTGGGCTCTTGCCGCCGCTATCGTCCTCGTCACCTCCTGCTCGAATGACTTCCCCGCCTACTCGAAGCTGGACCGCTTGCGCGTGCTCGGGATCTCCGCCGACCCGCCCAATCCCTCCGCCGGCGAAGTGTCCAGGCTGAGTGCCCTGGCCTTCGCGCCCGGTGACCAGCCCGTCACATTTCAATGGTCCTTCTGTCCGACATTGGCACAAGCGAGCTCGGGGTACACCTGTCCGCTGACTGAAGCAACCACATTGAACCTCTTCGGGGCGACACTTCCGTTCGACCTCGGCACCGCGGATTCGGCAGGCTTCACGCACCCGTTCACCGCCGACACACTCGCCGCCGTGTGCAAAAGTGGAATCCTTCTGCCGGGATTCACCGATGCGGTGAACTGCGACCAGGGGTATCCGGTCAGCGTGCTTCTCGATGTCGCCACGCCCGACGATGCCCTGCGGGCCGCATTCACGGTGTTCCTGCCAGCATCGACCGATGCCGACAAGAACGTCAACCCGGCGGCGCTGGGACTGACGTTGGCTGGGCAACCTTTGTACGAAGCCGCCATTCCTGTTCCACTGTCCGCGGACAAAGCCGTGGATCTCGCGGTCGAGCTTGCGCCCGACGCAATCCAGATGCGCCCCATCCCCCCCGCCGAAGGTGGAAGCGGCGTACGCCCGGAGCGGCTGACGCTGAGCTGGTTCAGCGACGCCGGCAGCATGGACCAAGATCGGACCGTCTTCATCGACGGCAAGACCTCGATCGAATCGGCGACGCACAACCAGTGGACGCCGCCCAAGCAAGGCGAGCTGGCGCCCGGAGCCGTGGTCCGCTTTGCCGTGGTGGTGCGTGACGACCGAGGCGGTGTCGGATGGCTCACCCGGCAGATCCGCGCGGAGGTGACGCCGTGACCTGGGCTTTCCTGGCTTTCTTCGCGCTGACCGCGACCGCCGCCGAGGTAGAGCCCCCCAAGGAGGGCATCGACGTCAGTCGACTGAGCAAGCCGCCGAAGCTGACTCGGCAGGCGACCTTGGAGTACCCCGAGGCGGCGCGAGCGAGCGGCATCGAGGCCGAGGTGGCGCTCATCGTGGACATCGATGAGCGGGGCGAGGTGACAGGAGCCGCCGTGGACAGGCCGGCGACGCCGCCAGGCTACGGCTTCGACGAGACGGCGTTGCAGGCCGCCTACTCGCTCGGCTTCGAGCCGGCCGAGATGGACGGCAGACCCGTCGCGGTTCAGGTGGTCTACACGTTTCGATTTCGGCCCCCACGCCCGGCTCTCGACGGTGGCGTGGTCGATGCGAGCCCGGAGGCCGCCGTGGCCATGGACGCGGGCGACACCATCCCGGTCACCGCCCAGCCGGCCGGGTCGGGCCGGTTGGAAGGCAAGCTGCTCGAACGCGGGAGGCGGACGCCGCTGTCGTCAGCGACGCTTCTGCTGGCCCAAGAAGACCAAGACGGAGGCACCAGCTTACCGCGCATCATCACCACCGATCTCGACGGCTCGTTCGTGGCGGACGATCTTCCGCCTGGGCGGTACGCGGTCAGTGTCCGCACGGAGGGCTTCCTGCCCTACGAGACCCAGGAGACCATCGGCACCTACGAGAAGGTGCGTGCGACGTACTACATCGAGCGCGACGACGGCAACGCGTTCGACGTCGTGATCACCGCCAGCAAACCACGCAAGGAGGTCAGCCGAACCGTGGTCGACCGCGAGGTCATCGGAAAGGTCCCGGGCGCGGCGGAGGATCCCCTGGCCGTGTTGCAGAACCTGGCCGGCGTGGCGCGCGTCCCGTTCGGGTCGGGCGAGATCATCGTGCGCGGCTCGGCGCCGAGAGACACGCGCATCAACGTCGGAGGCATGGAGGTTCCCACGGCCTACCACTTCGGTGGGCTGCGCAGCGTCCTGCCACTCACGTTGGTCGAGAGCATCGACTTCTACCCAGGCAACTTCTCGGCGTTCTATGGGCGAGGCACGGGAGGCGTGATCGACGTCAACCTGAAACGCCTCGAACCACGCCGGGTGGGCGGCTACGTGGACGTGAACGTCCTGGATTCGGGCATGTACGTCGAAGCCCCCTTGGGACAGCATGGTGCCGTGGCGCTCTCGGCGCGCCGAAGCTACATCGACGCGGTCTTGGCGGCGGCTTTCCCATCCGATGCCTCCATCGGCTTCTCGACCGCGCCTCGCTACTACGACTACCAACTGGCGGCGCAGTATCGGCCCGATCGTCGTCACGACCTGCGATTCATGCTGTTCGGCTCGGACGATCGCATCGCGCTCCTGTTCAAGAACCCGGCGGACTATGACCCCCAGGCCGGCGGCGACACCTTCGGGCTGTCGACCAAGTTCTACCGTTCGCTCTTCACCTACACCTATTCGCCGAGCCCGGGGCTGACGAGCAGCCTGCGACTGTCGCAGGGACGCGACTGGTTGACGTTCGGGATCGGTGTACTGTCCTTCAACGTCGAGGTCTACCGAAGCCAGGTGCGCGAGACCATCCGCAAGCGCTTCGGCGAAAGCCTCGCCGCCAGCCTCGGCCTCGATCTCCAGTTCCTGCGCGGCGAGGGCACCATCGCGCTGCCGCCCAGGCAGAAGGAGGGCGAGCCACCGGGCAACACCGACTACGCCGCCATCAGGCGTGCCAACTTCGCGGGTCTGCAATGGTGGTCGCCCGCCATGTTCGCCGAAGCGGAATGGCGGCCGTGGTCGAGCCTGCTCCTCGTGCCCGGTCTGCGCGTCGATTACTCGAGTCGTCTCGGCGAGTTGTGGGTCGAGCCTCGCCTGGCGTTCCGACAGAACCTGTCGAATCGCCTGGTGGCCAAGGCGGGCGTGGGGCTTTTCCACCAGGAGCCCGATTTCGGCGAGGACTACGCTGGCTTCGGCAATCCCGCCCTCACCTCCGAGAAGGCCTGGCACTACTCGGCCGGCGCCGAATGGAAGATGCCAGGCGCCCTCACCGTGGATGCCACCCTGTTCTACAAGCGCCTGCACGACTTGGTGAGCCCGACCACCGGCGTGACGGTCACCGATGGCGTGGTGCAGCCGCTGGTCTACGACAACGGTGGCCGGGGCCGCGTGCTGGGCGCCGAGGTGCTCTTGCGACGAGACTTCGGTGAACGGCTGAGCGGGTGGATTGCCTACACCTTCTCGCGTGCCGAGCGCCTGGACTCGGGCTCGGACGTCTGGCGCCGCTTCGACTTCGACCAGACGCACATCCTGACCGCCATCGGCACCTATCGATTGTCTCGGCGCTGGACCTTGGGCTCGCGCTTCCGCTACGTCAGCGGCAACCCCAGAACACCCGTGATCGGCAGCGTGGTCAACGCGTCCGCCGACCGCTACGAACCGCTATTTGGCGCGGTCAATTCGTCCCGCAATCCAGCCTTCCACCAACTGGACATGCGAATCGATCGGCGCTGGGTGTTCAACCGATGGGTGCTCAACGCCTACCTCGACGTGCAGAACGTGTACAACCACAAGAGCCCGGAAGGACTCAGCTATAGCTACGACTACCGACTGAACGCACCCCAGGGTGGCTTGCCGATACTGACCATCTTCGGCATACGCGCAGAGCTCTGAGCCCCGCGCTCAAGGCGCCTGCCCAAGGCGCCGATTGTCGAGTTCGAGGCGACGACTCGCGATGCACAAGGTCGAGGTGCTCGATGACCAGGCCGATCGAAGGGCGCTGGTCGAAAACCGTCGCCGCGACATCGCCATCGCTGCCGCCCTGAGGTTGGCGGCGGGCGTGGGCTTTCTCGTGCTCGGCATTCTGTGGACGTCCTCCAAACAGATGAGCATGGGCGTCGTCGGACTGTCTCTGTTCGTCTACGTCGCGCTCGCCAGCGCCTTCTTCACCTGCGGACAGAACGCGATCGTCCAGCGCATGGCCTGGGCGATGCCGTTCGCCGACACCATCTTCGCGTTCGTCATCGCTCGCAGCGCCCTCTCGATCGATGCCGCCTTCGCCCCGTCGTGGGCGGTGGTCAGCCTGGCGGTGTACACGGTCATCGTCGTCTTGGCCGGGCTGTCCCTGCCGTTGTGGCTGGTCGGCGTGGTGACCGCCCTGGCTATCGTGGGCGAGTCGGTCTTCCTGCACATGGCCATGCATTCCTTCTGGCCGATGCTGGTGTCGGCCCTGGCGCTCGCGTTCGTGGCCACGGCGACCAGCACCATCCAACGCAAGACGAAGCAGGCGCTGCACCGGGCGCACGAAGCCCAGGTCGCCCTGGCGTCGCTCGCCGAGGTCCGCGGCGAGAACCAGGACCTGGAACGGCTTCAGCGTGAAAAGGACGCCCTGCTCGAGGTGCTCATCCACGACCTGCGCGGTCCCGTGGGGGCCGCCATGCTGACGCTCGAGTACCTGGTCCTCGAGCTCAGAAAGCATCCAAGCCAAGCGGCGCTCCTGGAGGCCGCGGACGACGGCCTCACCACCCTCAATGGCCTGGGCAGCACGCTGTCGCAAATCCTCGACGCCGCGAAGCTCGAGACGGGCCGGCTGACCTTGCGCATGGATGTCGTCCCCCTGCGCCCCATCATCGAGCGAGCGATTCACGAGACCACGGCGCGTGCCCGCAGCCGTGGCATCACGCTCGCGTTCGAGGCGCACGAAGAGATCAGGGCCGCGGTGGATACCCGCTTGCTCCCGCGAGCGTTGGAGGCGCTGCTAGGCTATGGGCTCCGCCACACGCCGCAAGGGGGGCGCATGCTGCTCGCGGCGACCTCGACCACGAGCGAAATCCGACTGTCTCTGCACATGACCGCGCCGGCTATTCCAGCAGCTGAACGCGAACGGATCTTCGACAAGCTCCCCGCCGCCGATCCCGAGGCTCGTCGCAAGTCCGCGTGGGGGCTTGGCCTGCATTTCTGCAAGTTGGTGTTCTCGTCGCACCAGGGTAGCATCACCCTCGAGGACGTCGATGGCTGGCCCACGGCGTTCGTCATCCGGCTGCCCGCGATCCCGAAGTCCGTGTAGCACGATGGGCGGCTGGGGTGGCGCTTGCGACCACCGCCGAGCTTCCGCATCCAACCACGGGACGGACCCACACATGCGAAAGGTATCCACGATGAGAACCGCGAACTTCCTGGCTCTTTTCTCCATCGGCTTGGGGCTCTTCCCAGCCCTGGCTCACGCAACCACCTGGGAGATCGATCCCAGCCACTCCAGCATCGGGTTCTCCGTGCGCCACATGATGGCGACCACCGTGAAGGGGCAATTCGAGAAGGTGCGGGGCACCGTCGAGCTGGACGAGAAGGACATCACCAAGTCGACCGTGGAGGTCACCATCGAGGTGGCGTCGATCAACACGAACGACGCGAAGCGCGACGCGCACCTGAAGTCTCCCGACTTCTTCGACGTGGCGAAGTTCCCCACCGCGACCTTCAAGTCCACCAAGGTGCAGAAGGCCGGCAAGAACAAGCTGAAGGTGACCGGCGACCTGACACTGCACGGGATCACGAAACCCGTGGTCCTGGACGTCGAGGGCCCAACCCAGGCCCTGCAGACACCGTTCGGCACCACGGTGCGGGGTGTTCATGCGACGGGCAAGATCGATCGCAAGGACTTCCAAGTCACCTGGAACAAGACCCTGGACAACGGTGGTTTGCTGGTGGGGAACGAGGTCAGCCTCGATCTTAACGCAGAGCTTAGCGAGAAGAAGCCCCCAGCCGTGGAGACCGGGCCCGCCAAGCCCGCGGAACCCGCCAAATAGCTTGCCGGCTAAAGCGGTACGCTAGACGTGCCGAAGGGTATCCGCTAAGAATCCCCCTAAGTGTCTCTCCCAGAAGTCCCCCTCAGAAAGACCGTCGTCGTGCATTCGGTGGAAGGCGA
This sequence comes from uncultured Myxococcales bacterium, assembly GCA_964647025.1. Taxonomy (GTDB): domain Bacteria; phylum Myxococcota_A; class Polyangia; order Fen-1088; family Fen-1088; genus Fen-1118. The sequence goes on from CAZYFU010000093.1 coordinate 6,621, forward strand.
TCGCGCCTTCCGTCGCCGCATCATGGAGATGGGATTGGTCCCTGGCACGGCGGTGCGCATCGTGGCCGCCGCGCCCCTGGGTGACCCCTTGACCATCGAGCTGCGAGCGAGTCGCATGTCCCTGCGCAGGGCGGAAGCGGCCCACGTGCGCGTGCGAGCAGCATGAGCGGTGACTCTGGGGCCACCCGGAAGCTCATCGCCATCGCCGGCAATCCGAACACCGGCAAGACGACTCTGTTCAACGTCCTGACCGGCAGCCGAGCACGGGTGGGCAACTACCCGGGCGTGACCGTGGATCGGCGGATTGGAGACGCCACGCTGGATGCGGCGGGCGACGTCCACGTGCTCGACATTCCCGGCACGTATTCGCTGGTCGCGCGGACCGCCGAGGAGCAAATAGCCATCGACGCCATGCTCGGGCTCGACGGGCAACCGCGCCCCGACGCGATCGTGATCTGCGTGGACGCAGCGCAAGCCGTGCGGGGGCTTTATGTGGTCCTGCAGGTCATGGAGTTCGGCCTGCCAGTGGTGGTCGCGTTGACTATGATGGACGAGGCGGGCATAGCGGCCCCCGACGCAGCGGAGCTGGCCAAGCGCCTGGGCTGCGAGGTCATCCCGACCGTCGCGTCCAAGGGCCGCGGAGTCGCGGAGCTTCGCGCCGCGCTCGATCGCAAGCTAGCCTCGCCCCCGTCCAAGCCTTGTTGGCGCTGGCAGCCGTCGCCTTGGCTGCGCGAGCGGCTGACCACGGTGGAGGCCGCCTTGCCCAAGGACTGGCCGGCTGTCGACGCCATGGCGCTGTGGGCCCTGATGAGCATCGAGGAGGGCGACGAGCTGCGCGGCATACCGCCCGAGCTGCGCAAGGCAGCCCACCTCTCACCCGACGAGCGAAAGCGGGTCGACAGCGAGGCCATAGCCTCACGCTACACGTGGCTCGATCGCCACGTGGGCCCGCTCGTCCTGCACCCTCCGGACCGGGCTCGCACCGAGAAAGTCGACCGAATCCTCATCCACCCCATGTTCGGGTTCATCATCTTCGTCGTGCTCATGTTGGGGCTCTTCGAGGCCCTCTTCGTGGGCGCAGATCCCTTGATTCGAGGCATCGACCAGTCGTTCGCCGCACTCAGTTCATGGCTCAAGCACCATCTACCCGACGGGATCTTCGCGCACTTCCTGACCGACGGGCTGCTCGGCGGGTTCGGGGCCGTGGCCGCGTTCCTGCCCCAAATCCTGCTGCTCTTCGCCTTTCTGGGTGTGCTGGAAGACTCCGGTTACCTGGCCCGCGTGGCCTACTTGATGGACCGGCCCATGCGCAGCATGAACATGCACGGCCGGGCGTTCATCCCCCTGCTGTCTGGTTTCGCCTGCGCGGTCCCCGCGATCATGGCGACGCGAACCATGGAACGGCGGCGCGACCGGGTGTTGGCGATGCTGGTGATTCCACTCGTGACCTGCTCGGCGCGACTGCCAGTCTATACGCTGATCGTCGTCTCGTTGTTCCCGGCCAGCACGGTCGCGGGGTTCCTGCCGACGCGCGGGTTGCTCATGGTCTCCATGTACGTCTTCGGCATGTTCTCGGCGCTGGCCGCGGCGTGGGTGCTCTCGCGTCTGCTCCCGCCGTTGCGCGGGCCCGGGCTGCCATTCGTGGTCGAGCTGCCGCCGTACCGGAGGCCGCGCGCCAAAGACGTCGTGCTCATGGTCAAGGACCGAGCCAAGAGGTTCCTGCTCGACGCCGGACCTCTCATCGTTCTCTGCTCGGTGGTGCTTTGGGCGCTGCTCGATTTTCCCCGCGCGCCCGAGCATCCGTCGCGCAACTGGGACCAGGCCATCGGCATGGCGGCCCCCGAGGACAGGCCGCGGTTGCAGGCCGAGCTCGAGTCCGAGCGACTTCAGCAGAGCTTCGCCGGGAGGCTCGGACGGGCCATCGAACCCGCCATCGCGCCGCTGGGCTTCGACTGGAAGATCGGCATCGGGCTCCTCGGCTCGTTCGCGGCCCGCGAGGTCTTCGTGGCAACCATGGCCGTCGTCTACGGACTTGGGCCCGAAAGCAGCGACGGCGAGAACGCCACCTTGCGCGACAAGCTGCGGAACGAGAGGCGTCCTGACGGCTCGCTCCTGTACACGCCGCTCGTGGGGCTGTCGCTTCTGCTGTTCTTCGCGATCGCGTGCCAGTGCAGCGGAACCTTGGCCGCCGTGCGACGGGAGACTGGCGGCTTGCGCTGGCCGGCGTTCCTCTTCGCGTACACCGCGGGTCTGGCCTGGCTGGTCAGCTTCGCTGTGTACCAAATCGGCCAAGTCCTGTAGCCAAACCGAAAGGATTCCCGAGCTCTTCGCCACCCGTGAGCCGTTCATGTGGGTCGGCGCACTGCCCACCAGACGCACGATGCCGCAGCCGCTGCTGGCCAAGATATGCGCCCGGTCCGAGGACGCACGAAGCGACCATCCCCTCCCTGCGGGGTGTGGGACATCGACATCGCGTTTCGGTACAATGCGAGTCGTGGCTGATCGCCCCAGCAGCGAGCGCAGAAACGATCGTTCAGGGCGCGATCGGCGGCCTCGGGCGACCGAGCTGCCCGCCACCGCCGCGGCAGAGACGGACGACGCCGCCCTGGCGCGCGCCGGGATGCTGGGCCAGGCCTGGGCGCAACGCGAGATTTGGTACCGCTTCGCCCCCATGGTGTTCTCGCTGCTCCGGCGCAGCTTGGGGCCGCGCCACGAGATCGAGGACTTGCTCCAGGAGGTGTTCCTGCGCGTCTTTGGCAGGCTGTCCACCTTGGAAAATCCAGCGGCGCTACGCAGCTTCGTGTACTCGTTCGCGGTCCGAGTGGTGAGCGAGGAGATCCGCCGCCATCGGGTGAGGACCCGTCTGGCGGCCCTGTTTTTGGCCCCGGCGGTGGACAGGTTCACGCCGCACGTGGACTTCGAGTCGCGCGAGCTGCTCGGCCGAGTTCAGCGCGTGCTCGATCGAATGAACGATCGTGTGCGGGCGGTCTTCGTGCTGCGCCGGCTCGACGGCGTGGCGCTGACGGAGATCGCGACCGGGCTGGGTCTTTCGCTGGCCACGGTGAAGCGGGATTTGGACAAGGCGAACGACTTCATCGCGGCATCGATTCGCCGGGATCCTCGTCTGCACGCCGGGCTACTCCCAGTGGAGAAGAAGCGGTGACCCACCTGCGCGGCGAACATCTGGTCGAAGCCTTCGTCGAGCACGCTCAGCGCGACCTCGCCGTCATGACGGCCGAGCAGCTGGACGAGGGTTGGGGCCGACTGCAACATTCGAGCGAGGCGCCGCGTCCCAGCCCGCGAAGGGCATGGTTCCGTCTCGGCATGGGCCTCGCCACCGCGATGGCCGTCGCCGCGGTGGCCATCGTCGCCTACCGCTTCGTGCCTGCGCGCCCCGAGGCGCCTCTGCACTACTCGGTCGAAGGCGCGGCCTCGGTTGCCGGAAACCGAATCACTGCGCCGCCCGACTCGGCATCGTCACTGCGTTTCTCCGACGAGTCTCGCATCGACCTTGCTGCCCGGACCACGGTGAGCCTGGATGGCCTCGCGGGCGACGGCGCCCAGGTGACCTTGCTCGACGGGACCATCGACGTGATGGTCGAGCCCCGGCGAGGCACGTCGTGGACCTTCGCGGCCGGACCGTTCTGGGTCGAGGTCAAGGGCACCTCGTTCAGACTCGGCTATTCGCAGGCCAGGCAGCGCATGAGCTTGCACATGACCTCGGGATTGGTCGAAGTGCTCGGACCGGACGGGCGGACCATGGCGGTCTCGGCGGGAGAAACGCTCGAGCTCTTCGCGGACCCGACGCACGCTACGGACCTGGATGGGGAGACAGGAACTCGGAGCGCGCCATCCTCGGACGAAGGACCGGTTCCTCCTCCAGTGCCCCCAGGTGCGACCAACGCCCAGCCTGAGCGCGCGAGCACAGCCGCCGAGCCATCGCACCGACGACCGACGACGCGCACGAGGGAGGAGCGCGAGCTCCCACCGGCACCGCCCACTGCCGAGGCGTGGTCGAAGCTGGTCACCCAGGAGCGCTATGCGGACGTCATCGCCGAGGCCCAAGGACGCGGCATCGAGGCCACCTTGGCCCAGGCCAGCGCCACCGACCTGTCAGCGCTGGCGGACGCCGCCAGGTACACGAAACACCACGACCTCGCGCGGCGGGCGCTGCTCGCGATACGCGCGCGCTTCGCTGGCACCGAACCCGCGCGCGACGCCTCGTTCTTCCTGGGGCGCCTCGGCGAGAACCTGCCCGGGCAACACGAGGTCGCGCTCGGTTGGTACGAGACCTACCTGCGGGAGGCGCCGCGGGGCCTATACGCGGGCGAGGCCTTGGGCCGCGAGATGACGTTGCTTGCCGGCAAGGATGCCCGGCGCGCCGGCAGGCTGGCGAAGCTCTACCTCGAACGCTTTCCACACGGACCGCAGGCCGAGCTGGCCCGCTCTCTTCGCGAGACTGGCGACGATTGACCATCTCCCTTGTTGCGCTCATGGTCGCACTCGTGCAAGCGACGTCGGCTCCGCTGCCACCGCTGCCCGTGCCGGCGACGTCGATCGTCGTGATCGTCCCCTCGGCTGCGACGCCGACCCTGCGCGACGCCCTGGGCCGCCTGCGCGGCGAAGCGGCCTCGGTGGGGTTCGCCATGCAGCTGGTCGAGTCCACTGCGGACATCGACCCGCCAGCGCACATGCGCGAGATCGCCACCCGCACCTCTCCCGCCGCCGTGGTGGCGCTGGTCGAGCACACGCCTCGGACGGAAGCGCTCGGCGCGATCGATGTCTGGTTCCTCGACTGCGCCAGCGGGAAGAGCTCGCGTGGACATGTGCTGGTGGAGAGCGAGGCAGGCGATCGGGCCGAGCTCCTGCTCGCCGTGCGTGTGGTCGACTTCATCCGGGCTCGCATGTTCGACTCGCTGGTGCGCTCGTCGGCGCGAGCGCCGAGCACCCCAGCGCCCCGCCACGAGCCGCTAGGCAGGTACTTCCTGGCGGCGGGCGTCGCCGCGACCGGAAGCTTCTCTGGCATGCCGTCCGCGCTCATGCCCAGCCTCGAAGCCGGCGTCGGCCTGCGCCCCTGGCTGCGACTCGTCGTCCGGGCCCAAGGCCTGGGCACGAAGCCGCGGCCCGGAAACCGAGCAGGAAGCGCGACCATCGACGAGAAGCTGCTGCTCGTCTCGGCGGATCTGAAGGCACCCGGGTGGTGGAGGGTCTTTCCGAGCGCGAGCCTGGGGATGTGCGCGCTCTTCCTGTCCGCACATGGCGAGGGCAAGCCCGGTTACCTGGGCCACGATGGCTCCGGCTGGTCCGAGGGGCTCTTCGCCACGCTGGGCGCGGGCGTCGTGCTCACCCCCCACTTGCAGCTCCTGCTGAGCGGCGGTGCGCTCGTGCTCAGACGCGAGCCCAGGGTCTACGTCGACGACCGCGAGGTGGCCCGCACCGGCCGTCCCGCATGGCTTGCTAGCGCAGCGCTGGGGGTCAGCTTCTGATGTGCGGACCTCTGATGCGCGCGCCGCTCGTTTGGGCCCTGTTCACCTGGGCGGCCTGCTCACCCCAGCGGCTCGACGTCGTGACCGCGTCGGCCAAGTCCTGCGTGGGCGAGCCCGGCCACTTCCAGATGGAGGGGCTTGGCCGAGGCGTGATCGCGGTGAAAGTGAGCGACGGCGTGTACGTGGGCTGGCGCATGCAAGGATGCGAATACGACCCGGACCACCCCGACGACATCGCCTACAACCTCTACCGGGACGGCACGAAGATAGCCACGATCACGGACAGCACCAACTACCTCGACACCTCGGGATCGAGCGCATCGACCTACTCGGTGCGCGCCGTGAAGGCCGGGATCGAGGGCGAGGACTCCGGCAACGCACCGGTCCTGTCCGAGAGCTACCTGCGCATTCCCCTGACCCCGCCGCCGCCCGGCAAGACCCCGGGCTCCCCGACCTGCGAAAGCGCGGACGAGAGCTACGTCTACGACGCCAACGACGGGAGCGTGGGCGACCTCGACGGCGACGGCGAGTACGAGATCGTGCTCAAGTGGCAGCCACAGAACTCGAAGGACAACTCGCAGTCGGGATGCACCGGCAATGTCTTCCTGGATGCCTACGAGCTCGACGGACGCAGGCTGTGGCGAATCGATCTCGGCGTGAACATCCGGGCTGGCGCGCATTACACGCAGTTTCTGGTCTACGACTTCGACGGGGACGGCAAGGCCGAGCTGGCGCTCAAGACCGCGCCGGGCACCAGGGACGGAACCGGCGCGCCTTTGCACAAGGGGCCAGCGGCGACCGACGACGACACCGCGGACTACCGCTCGCTTGCAAACCCCGCCGGCATGACCGGCTTCATCCTGACCGGACCCGAGTACCTGACCGTGTTCTCGGGCGAGACCGGGGCCGAGCTGGCCACCGCGGACTTCGACGTGCCCCGAGGCGACGTATCCTCCTGGGGCGACAGCGTCGGCAACCGCGTGGACCTGTTCCTGGCCTCGGTGGGGTTCGTCAGCGATGGCCCGGTCGGCAAGGCCGCCAGCGGGCGCCCCAGTCTGCTCATGGCCCGCGGCTACGCCAACCGCACCACCATGACCGCATGGAACTACCGCGACGGGCAGCTCGGCTTGCTCTGGAAGCTCGACAGCGCCAACGATCCGGATCCGATCTACGTCGGTCAGGGCGCCCACAGCATGGCGGTGGCCGACGCCGACGGCGATGGCGCGCAGGAGATCATCTTCGGCGCCGCGACCATCGGCAGCGACGGCAAGGCCCAGTGCTCGACCCGCCTCGGACACGGCGACGCCCTCCACGTCGGCGACCTCGTCCCCAGGCGGGCCGGGCTCGAGGTCTTCATGCCTCACGAGTCGCCGCTGGCGCCGATCTTCGACGTGCACGACGCCGCCACGTGCGAGATCGTCTCCGCAGGTCCCGTGTTGACCAGCGACACCACACGCGGCGTGGCCGACGACATCGCCCCCAGGGGCGAGGGCGCCGAGGCATGGACCAACAACTCGGGTGGCATCTTCTCCGCGACGACCGCGGCGCTGCTCGACGCCAAGATCCCGCCGCAGAACTTCCTCATCTATTGGGATGCCGACGAGTCGCGCGAGCTGGAGGACGGGATCACGATCAGCAAGTACGGCGGCGACGTCCTGCTGACCTGTCCCGCCTGCGCCGCCAACAACGGAAGCAAGGCCACGCCGGTGCTGACCGCGGATCTGTTCGGCGACTGGCGCGAAGAGATCGTTTGGCGCGAAACCGACAACGCAGCCCTGCGCATCTACACGACCACCTCCGTGACCGCGCGACGGCTGTTCACGCTCATGCACGATCCGCAGTACCGCATGCAGGTTTCGTCCGAGCAGACCAGCTTCAACCAGCCTCCGCACCCGAGCTTCCACATCGGCGCGGACATGGTGCCCCCGCCGAAGCCGGACATCTGCTTCAGGTAGCTATAGCTTGTCGGGAAATTGCGGGCCGCCCGAAGGGCCGGCCCGCGGATCGGGCCGCGTGGGGGTGAGCGTGAGGGTGAGCGAGTTCGTGGGCGGTACGCGGAAAGACGGAAGGCGTGTGGCGAAACGCCCATCGCTCACGCTCCCGCGAGCCGCCCACGCAAGCCGCCACACGCTCCCCGAACACGCTCACGCGACCGCTCACGCTAGCCGGGCCGTGGCGAACCAGAAGGCCTGTCTGTTCTCCGAATTTTCCGACAAGCTCTATCTACAGGATGGGCGGCGGGATGAAGACCTCGCCGGGGCAGCCGAAGAGGATCTGCACGTCGGTCTCCTCGCCGGACTGGATGCGTTCGCAGTACGCGCCGGTGAGGACGATCTCCTTGTCCGACGCGCCGAACTTCCACCCCTCGCTGTCCGATCGAGCCACCTGTTCCTTGTTGACGTAGACGGCCACGTTGTTCGGATCGGGCGGGGAGTCCTCGGAGGCGAACGAACAAGAGCCCACCATGGTGCTGATGGACGACAGCGCCTCGGCAAGCTGCTCGGGCGAGTTGGCCGGGAAGTAGTCACGCCCCGAGCCCGCTTGCGCCATCTCGTTCAGGTTCTCCAGGCTCGGCCCGATCCCCACCACGTAGGCCGTGAAGCCCGCCTCCTTCGCCGCGGCCATGGCCGCGGTGGCGCCTGCGACATCGACGGTGTTGATGTCGGGCTTTCCGGTGCGGCGCGACTCCCCGCAGTTGGGCTCGCCGTCGGTCGCGAGCAGGATGAACTTCTTGTTCCCATCGTCGACTGTCTTCAGGTAGGCGACCGCCGCATTGATGGCCGCCGTCGTCGGGGTGCTGAGGCTCTGATCGGCCGCCTCGATCTGCTCTTCAATCTGACTTGCCGTGTCGGGGCCGACGGGAACCTCGGGATCGGGCAAGACCCCACACTCATCCGCATCTGGAGACATGAAGAACTTGAGCCCCCAGTTGACGCCCGTCGAGTTGGCCAAGGTCGTCTTCAGCGCGTCTTTGGTGGAGTTCCACCGGGTCTTGCAGTTCGCGGTGTCCGGGCAGATTCGGCCGAAGCCGCCGGCGATGTCGGCCTCGTTGCAGTAACAAGCGTTCACATCCGCGATGCTGTAGTTCATCGACGCGGAACGGTCGAGGACCAGCAGGACGTCGGCTGGCAGGCGCTGGGTCTTCTGGCTCGCCATCCCGCAGTTGGAGTCCGCCGTGGGTGCCGCTGCCTCCTCGGGAAGGTCCGGCTCCATCCTGACGTCGAAGTTGATGTTCAAGGTGGTCATTCCCGATCCGCCGGCACCGCCCAAACCGGCGTCGTCGGTGGGCGGGCGATAAGAACCGCCCCCGCCTTGCATCGGCTCCTCGCTGCCGCCTGCGCTGCTGCCTATCTCGGCCGGTTGTTTGTTGCAGTTGAACGAAGAAGTAACGAACAATCCGCCAACGAGTGTCGCGGACAGCAGATTGAAGAGCGAGCTCCGATTCATGGCATTCCCCTTCCCGTGTACTGACAGTGTCCGGAGCGACCCAAAACGGATCAACTATCCGCAGTTCACAGACGCGACGCCACTGGAACCTAGGCGATGGGTGTTACTGCGCGACAGGCTACCACCCGGCGAGCGAGGATACAACCGGCGCCCACTGCTATTGCATCGGTTATTGCATCGGTTGCGCGACGAGCGCGAGAAGCCGGCGGATCAACCGCGGATCGAGTGGCTCGAATTGGCGGACCGGAACCAGCTTGGCGTCCAGCGTAGCGATCCGCCGAATCGCCCCGAGGTAGTGCACGTAGAGACGCAACGCCTGGTTGACGGCCTCGGACTCTTGGCGTAGCGCCCTGTCGATCTCGGCCAGGACGTCGGCGACCTGACTGGCCCGCACAGCGTCGCCGGGGCTCAGGCGGTACGCCTCCTCCTGGGTCTCGAGGTACCTGTCGCGCAGCGCTTGCAGGGGCCGCAGCTCCGCCTCCAGGAAGCCGACCAGCTCGCCGAGCCGCCAGGTCACCGCGTTGCCCGCGGCCAGCAGCATCTCCCCGTCGACAGGCCCGTGAAAATCGGCCGCGTCCCGCTTCCATTGCTTGAGCGAATACGCGGTTCGACGCCTTTCGAGATAGTCGCCCACCAACCCCGCCAGGCGAGCCCGGTGTGCTTCGCTCGCCGCCGTCGCGGCGCGGACAGCCTCGAACAGTGGCGCTAGCCGATATCCTGGGGCGTTACTGGCCGCCAGGAGACGCATTTCCGCCTCGGCCCGCCGGGCCTGTGCCTGCGCCTGGCTGAACTCGTTCCATTCGTCCTGCAGCAACCTGGCGGCGACCTGCATGGCCTCGACGTAGTACTGCGCGGGCGACTCCACCGTGCCGGCCACGAACACGCCAGTACGGGTCTCGGGCGCCACCCCGGTCGCGTTCCGGACGTTGGTCCGACTGGACTGGAGCACCGTGGTCAGGCCGGTCTTCGTGTAATCGACGCCAAAGCCCACGGCGTAACGCAGGCTTCCGGTCATGTCGGATTCCACCTCGGTGGATCCGCGAAACACGATGTGCCGCAAGCGAAACGGTCGCTGCCGTTTGATGAAGGCACCGCCCCGCACCGTGAAGTACTCGCCTTGGTAGCCACCTGTGGCGGAGAGCACACGGCGTGCTGCCGCTTCGAAGAAGCTGTTCCAGCCCGACGAGGCCATCTGCCGATTGACCCAACTCTCGCGCACCGCCATCTCGAACACGCTCGAGGCGCTGCCCGACGGCGCGCGGACCTGCTCGAGCAGGCCGGCGGAGAGCTCCAGCCAAGGCAGGGCGGTCGTCACGCCGCCGCGGAGGAGAGGCCGAAGGTGATAACCGATGCGAGAAGCGCTGCCGTACCACCTGATCCGGCAGGCGTCGCCCTTGCAGCGCGAGATGGTGCCCGAGTTGCTGACCGCGCCGGCCTCGACCAGGGCGCCCAAGCCAGCCACGCTCAAGGCCAACATGCCCTGGTGGGTAGCCAGCCGGTGTTTCCAGGCCGACCAGCCGTCGTCCGTCTGTGGGAAGAACGGCTGCTGCGCCAGGAGGAACACTCCGAGATCGACGAACTCGCGGGCATTCAAGTAACGCAGGACCGAGCTGGCGAGCTGACCGCTCCTGGGCCTGCTGTCGAGGATATCCAGGTTGACGGCGATGAGCCCCAGCGAGTCGACGGTCAGGTCCTGGATGCGGCGGGTGCGGATGTCGTCGAGCCGGGTCATCTGCGCCACCTGCTGGTCGAACACGGGATAGGCCAGGTGCATGGGCGCCAGGCTCAGCTTGTAGGCCGTGGAGTCGGAGAGCTGCCAGGGATTGCCGACCAAGCGATCGATCTCGGTCTCGATGTTGAAGAGCTCGACGCGGTTCAGAAACGACAGCACCTGCCCGCGGGAGGCATTTCCGATCTGGGTGGCCAGCTCGCTCATGTAGCGCATCAAGTCGCCGAAATCGTTCTGCAGACGGTCGGTCGGCAGCTGCGCGTGCACCGGCACGCTCGTCAAGGTCGCGAGGAACACGACTCCAAGCGAAGCCGCGCAGCACCCGCGGTGGGGCATCTTGCGGCGGCGGGTTCGTTCGCCCGACTCGGACGATGGCGGCTCGAGCTTCACCGGTCAGGCGGAGTATACCGGAACGCCCACGCGACGGTTGGCTGGGGAAGCGGTACCATCACATGGGCGCCGGGGTCCAGAAGCTGCTGACCGCTTTCGTGTCGATCTCGATCTGCCAGGTGGTCGCGTCGTGCGAGGCATCCCAGCCCGGCCCCGCCGAAGTCCGGAAGAAGAGCCGGTCTCGCTGTTCCATATCACGAGGCAAGGTGGTCGCGATGGTGCGCCCCGGGGCCATGAGCCACGGTCCCCAGATGGTGCGCGACCCGTCCGAGAGCTCGATCAGGGTGCCCGTGCTGGATTGATCAGGCAGCGCAGCCGAGACCGAGATCTGGAACGTCCCCGCAAAGGGCGCCGACCAGGCCAGCTCGGCCTGCGTAGACGCCCCTGGGGTCATTCCGGCCTTCCCGATCGATGCCCCCGACGCGCCCGACCAGGTCCCTGCTGCGTCGGCGAACGTCATCGGCGTTGCCTGCGAGCCCGTGCGCTCGGCGTACGTGAAACAGCCATCGCCTTGGACCGCGCCGAGACGATCGGGGAACCTCCAGCGGGTCCCGAGCAGGGTGGCGGCGGTGTTGGCGAAACGTGCTCCAAGCTCGAGCTGCCCCGCGGCCGAATAGTGCCCTATCTCTCTTCTGCTCATGGGCAAGTCGTCGGTTTCCACGACATTCATGTTGCCCACCGTCGAAGAGACCTGGGTCGTGGCCTGGCGGATGGCATCGGCGTAGGTCCAGCAGCAGTCGGTGGCGATGAGCCCGGCGACCACGGGCATGGTAGCGAGCGCGAGATCCACACGCAGCTGTTGGATCGTGGCCAGGAGATTGTCCCGGTAGGCGTTCGCATGCTCGCGTACGCTCCCGTCGGACTCGCCCTGCATCCACAAGAAACCGGCGATCTCGGGACGACCGCGCGTCGCAAGGACCCGCATCTGATCGAGAACGGTCTCGGCGAGGAGCCGATACAGCGCTCCGTCCGGGGCCTTCCAGAGGTCGAAGAGCTCGGTGGCTCCCTGGGAAACCTTGATGATGGACAAGTGACGATCGGGATACAGGGCGTGGTATCGACGGGCGAATCCGACCTCGGGTCCGAACTGGTCGTCGTGCCATCCGAATCCAGGCGCCACGGGAAGCCACGCCTTCATGTGCGAGTTCGTCTCGAGCGGCGACACGAAGTAGATCTCCGCGTTGGGGATCGGCTGGGTATCGGCAGCGGCGAGGTCGGCGACGTAGGCCTGTCCGAGCATGTTCGACTGTCCGGCCATCAGGTAGACCCAGATGCGCGGCAAGGGGCCGTCCACCCGGCCCGCGTCTGGCGCGCCGAGGTCGCCACGGCTTGCGCTGCCGTCGTTCGCATCCGCAGATCCGATGCCGCGGGCGTCGTCCTCGCCCATATCCATCGTCGCCACGTCGAAGCTGGCCCCAGCCAAGCCCGCATCTAGGGCCCCCTCCTCGAAGCCGCCCCCATCGCCTGCGCCGTCCGTGCCAGTGGCCGAGGCCGCCACCTCGGCCGCGGCCTTTGTGACGAGGGCGTCGGCCTCTCCCGCATCGTCTTCGAACGGGGTGTCCCAACCTGGCCGGTCCACGCCGCCGTCATGCAAGCCGGCCACGTCACTGCCATCACCTTGACCTCGGTCGGCATCCCTGTGCACGCCCAGGTCCCGCTCGCCGTGCGTGTCGATACCCAGGTCCGGGCGCGCTGCCGAATCACGTCCGACCTCGACGCCGAGAGCCGCTTCGGGCAGGTTCGAGCCGTCGGCACAGCCGATGATCACCGGCACCAAGAAGGCGACCACGATGGCCAAATGGACAAAACGATGCTCGCCACGGAAGCTCGCTCCGGATCCGTCCGCACACAACACGATGCGCGCAACATTGACCGACTGTCGAACGCGCGTCAATGCCCTCACTTCGTCGGCATCCTGGGCTTTCCCCGTTTGCCTTCTCACTTGATTCCTGCACCAACCTGGCATAATCCCGTGCCCCGGTTCACCAAACGCCCGTCGGCGTCATACCCGAGATACCAAGCAGCCCCAAAGGATCGAAGCCATGCCCGAGATGAATATCATCCAGGCCATCAACGATTGTCTGCGCGTCGAGATGCAGCGGGATAGTCGCGTGGTGGTGCTGGGAGAAGACGTCGGCCACTTCGGCGGGGTCTTCCGCGCCACCGTCGGCCTGCAGCAAGAGTTCGGCGCCGATCGTTGCATGGACACGCCGCTCGCCGAGAACGGCATCGTCGGCACGGCCATCGGCATGGCGCTTTACGGTCTAAGGCCCGTGGCCGAGATCCAGTTCGCCGACTACGTCTACCCCGCCTTCGACCAGATCGTGAACGAGCTGGCCAAGATGCGCTACCGCTCGGGTGGCGAGTACAGCGCGCCGGTCGTGATCCGCATGCCGGCCGGTGGCGGCGTGCGCGGCGGGCACTACCATTCCCAGTCTCCCGAGGCGGTGTTCATCCACACACCCGGCCTGCAAGTGGTCTACCCGTCGACGCCGGCCGACACCAAGGGGCTCTTGGCTTCCGCGATTCGGGGCGAAGACCCGGTCATCTTCATGGAGCCCAAGCGCCTGTACCGCACCGCCAAGGGCGAGGTTCCGGCGGGCGAGCACACGGTCCCCATCGGAAAGGCCAAGCTGGTTCGCCGGGCGGCCGCGCGCTCGGAGCGTTCGGTCACCCTGCTCGCCTGGGGCGGTATGGTGCAGACCTGCGTGGAAGCCGCCGAGAAGGCCGCCACCACGGGCTACGACATCGAGATTGTCGACCTGCGCACGCTCCTGCCCTTCGACGTCGAGACCATCTTGCAGTCCGTGCAGAAGACCGGGCGCGTGGTCATCGTACACGAGGCACCACGCACCTGCGGTTTCGGCGCCGAGCTGGCCGCCACCATCCAGGAACGCGCGCTCCTGCACCTGGAGGCGCCCATCTTGCGCGTGACCGGCTTCGACACCCCCTTCCCTTACACGCTCGAACCCGAGTATCTGCCCGACAAGGATCGTGTTCTCGACGCAATCGAGAAGGTCACTGCCGGCTAGGAGGAATTGATGGCGTACGAATTCAAGCTGCCCGACATCGGCGAGGGTATGGCCGAGGGCGAGATCGTCCGTTGGCTGGTCAAGGAAGGCGATTCCCTGACCCAGGACCAACCCATGGTCGAGGTGATGACGGACAAAGCCACGGTCGAGATCGCCACGCCCCGGGCGGGCCGGGTACTGGAACGCCGGTTCAAGGAGGGCGACCGTTGTCCCGTGGGCGAGATCCTCATCGTCATCGAGCCATCCGCCGAGGCGGAGGTGCCCGTCGCAGCGAACGCGGCCAAGACGCCCGGGCCCGCACCGAGCGGCGAGGTCAGCGGAACCGTGCTGGCGACCCCGGCGACGCGGCGATTGGCGCGCGAGCTCGGCGTGGACTTGAGTCGCGTGCGGGGCACCGGCCCCGGCGGACAGGTCACCGCCGCCGACGTCAAGGCGACCAAGGCCGGCTCCAACCCCGATGACCAAGTCGACAACCAGCCGACCCCGAGCGTGACCGTCCCGTCCGCCCCGGGCGACGTGCGCGTCCCGTTCCGGGGCGTGCGCCGGATGATCGCCGATCACATGGTGCTGACCCAGAAGCAGACCGCGCAGTTCACCTACGTGGAGGAAGTCGACTGCACCGAGCTGGTCGAGCTGCGCAACAAGGCCGAGGCACGCCTGGCGAGCAACAACGTCAAGCTGACCTACCTGCCCTTCTTCGTGAAGGCGGCGGTCGAGGCCCTGAAGAAGCATCCCCAGCTCAACGCCACCCTCGACGAGGCGGCGGGCGACATCGTTCAACGCCGCGAGTACCACATCGGCATCGCGGCCCAGACGCCGGAGGGCCTCATGGTTCCGGTGATTCGCCACGCCGACCGCCGCACCTTGCTGGATCTGGCGCGCGAGGTGGAGCGCCTGGCCGTCGCGGCCAAGAACAACCGGGTCTCGCAGCGCGACCTGGGCGGGTCGACGTTCACCATCACCAGCCTCGGCGTGCTGGGCGGCATCGTGGCCACGCCCATCGTGAACTACCCCGAGGTCGCCATCCTGGCCATCCACAAGATCGCCAAGCGGCCGGTGGTCATCGACGACAAGATCGTCATCCGCGACATGATGAACCTGTCCATGACGGTCGACCACCGGCTGGTGGACGGCTACGATGCCGCGACCTTCGTGGCCGAGATGAAGGCGTCGCTGGAGACGCCCGGCCTCATCTTCCTCGATCAGACCTGATGGCGATGGCGGCGGACAAGCGGCGTTCCGGGCAGCTCACCTGCGCGAGCCTCGAGGCGTGGTCCGACGAGGACTACGCCCGCGCCACCGGGCTTGTGCGCGTTCTCGACGAAAACGGCCACGCCGAGGCGGCCGCGATTCCTCGACTGGCGCCCGCGGAATGGGTGCGCATCTACCAGGGCATGCTGACGAGCCGCTTGCTCGACAAGCACCTCTTGCCGCTGCAGCGGCAAGGGCGCATCAGCCACTATTTCGAGGCCCGCGGGCAGGAGGCCGGCCCCATCGCCGGCGCCCACGTCCTCGACAGATCGGACTACTTCGTCCAGGGTCTGCGGGAGGGCGCGGCGGCCATCTACCGTGGCCTGCCGATGGACAAGTACGTCGCCCAGATCTTGGGTAGCGCGGGCGACGCCGGCCGTGGCCGCCAGATGCCCTGCCACGCCAGCTCGTCGGCCATCCGCCACGTGAGCACATCGTCGTGCGTGGCTTCCCAGATTCCGCACGCCACCGGACTGGCCATGGCCGCCAGGATCCGCCGTGAGAAGAATGTGGTCCTCTGCTTCTTCGGTGACGGCGCGACCAGCGAGGACGACTTCCACGCCGGGCTCAACTTCGCGGCCGTGTACAAGGCCCCCGTGGTGTTCGTTTGCCAGAACAACCAGTGGGCCATCTCGACGCCAGTCGCCGTGCAGACCCGGTCGGAGACGCTCGCGGTGAAGGGGCTGGCCTATGCGATCCCGTCGGTGCGCGTAGACGGCAACGACGTGTTCGCCATGGTGGCGACCCTTCGAAGCGCGCTGGATCGGGCTCGCGACGGGGCCGGACCGACCTTCATCGAGGCGCTGACCTACCGTTTGGGCGCGCACTCGAGCGCCGACGACCCGACCCACTACCGCGATGGCGGCGAGTACGACGTCTGGCAGAAGCGGGATCCCCTGGTGCGTTTCGGCCGCTGGCTCGACGCCACGAAGGTCATGACCGTGGAAGCGCAGCAGGCGGTGAGCAAGCGCACGAGTGACGAGATCCGCGCGGCCATCGCCGCCCAGGAGGCGGCCGGCCCGCCAGCCTCGTCCACGCTCTTCGACGACGTCTTCGCCAAGTCGACCTGGCAGCTCGACGAACAGAAGGCCGAGCTGCTCAGGCCGCGCTAGCCCAGCGCCTGGCGGATCTTCGAGAGCAACTCCTCGGTCGTGTAGGGCTTCTGCACGAAGCCGGACAACCCCTTGCCCGCGAATCGGTTCACGATGTCCTGCTCGTTGTAGCCCGAGCTGAGAATCACCTTCACGCCAGGCTTGATCCGTCGCATCTCCCGGTAGCAAACCTCGCCATCCGAATGCGGCATCGTGAGGTCGAGAACCACCAGCTCGATGGTGTCCTTCTCGGCGGCGAACTTCTCGATGGCCTCGCGTCCGTCGGCGGCCACGATGACGTCGAAACCCGCCCTCTGCAAGATGCGACGGCCGAGGTTGCGCACGGTCTCTTCGTCGTCGGCCAGGAGGATCTTCCCCGACCCGTGGTACGCGGGGGAGATGGCCAAGCGGCTCTCGAGGCGCGCCGCCGAGCTCTCGCTCGCGGGCAGGACCAACTTGAACGTTGTCCCACGTCCGACCTCGCTGTACACGCGGATCGCGCCACGATGCCCGCGGATGATCCCGAGCACGGCGGCCAAACCCAGCCCACGGCCGGTGAACTTGGTGGAGAAGAACGGATCGAAGACACGATCCAAGGTGGCCTTGTCCATGCCATGCCCGGTGTCGGCAACCTCGACGTAGACGTAGTCGCCCGGTTTCATCTGGTCGGCGCCGAAGCACCCCTTCAGGTATTCGGCGTCGCAGAACGCCAACCCGACCGTGACGGAGATGACCCCGCTGCGCTCGCCGATCGCTTCGGAGGCGTTGACGATCAGGTTCATGATGACCTGCCGAAGCTGGGTGGCGTCCGCCTCGACCGCCGGGATGCCCTTCGCGAAATGGTAGTTGAGCACCACCTTCTTGCTGATGCTGACGGCGAGCAGGTGTCCCATCTCCTCGACCAGCTCTTGCAGGCTGATGGGCTGGATGATGAAGCGTCCGCGGCCGCTGTAGGCCAGCAGCTGCCGACACAGGTCGGCCGCCCGGCGCGCCGCCACCTCGATGCCTTCGAGGCTGGCCCGTGAGGGCGCGAGCGGCGACATCTCGGTCTTGGCCAGGTCGGCGTTGCCCAGGATTCCGGTCAGGAGGTTGTTGAAGTCGTGGGCGATGCCGCCCGCGAGCACCCCCAGACTCTCCAGTTTCTGGCTGTGCAGCATCTGTTGTTCGAGGTTGCGCTGCTCGGTCAGGTCGCGTGCCGCGGTCAGCACCACCGGGCGCCCCGAAAGCTCGAACATGCGCGCCGACAGCACCATCGTGCGAATCTGCCCGTCTCGCCGCCGCAGCTTGAACTCGAGCCCGTCGATGGCCTTTCGCTCCACTATCTCGGCGAACAGCTTTCGGCGGACCTCGTGGTCGCCCCAAGCCGCGGACAAGTCGGGGCCTCTTCTGATGGCCTCTTCGCGCGTGCACCCGACGCCGGCACAGAACGCATCGTTGCAGTTCACCACGTTGCCTTCCATGTCCGACAGCACCAGAGGATCCGGGATCACGTCGAAGATGCGGCGAAACCGTTCCTCGGAAGCGCGCAGCGCATGCTCGATCAGGGTGTTGTCTGTCACGTCCTGCAGGACGCCGATGACGCGAACAGGCGCCCCGCCGTCGTCCTTCTCGACCTCGCCCATCACGCGAACCCAGCGCTCTGCCTGGTCGGCGGGCCGGACAATCCGGTAGCGCCGATCGAAGTCGTTCCCCGCCTTCATCACGTCCATCGTCAGGTGCCGGTGGACTTCTTCGCGATCGTCCGGGTGGACCAGGTTGAGCCACCCTTCCAGGTCGCGACGGTGGTCGGGACCTATCCCAAACACCTCGTCCAACCCCTCGGTGCTGGTCCAGCAGCCGGTGGCGATCACCATCCGGAAAGACCCGATATGGGCAATGTGCTGCGAGCGACGAAGGAACCATTCGCTGTCTCGCAACGCGAGCTCGTTCCGCTTGCGCTCTGATACGTCCAAGAAGATGGTGGCGAACTGCAGGTCGCCAAACGGCGCCACGCTGATGTCGTAGTAGCGATCGAGCGGAGCGAAATAGGTCTCGAAGTGCGCCGGTTCACCCGACATCGCGACCTCGGCGAACTTCTCCAGGTAAGGCGGCGTGGCCACGCCATAAACCTCCGTGGCGAGCTTGCCGACGGCGTTCACGTCTTCGATTCCGACGTAACGTCGATACTGCGGGTTCACGTCGAGGATTCGGTAGTTGATCGGTCGGCCAGCCTCGTCGACCACCAACTCGTGAAGGGCCACACCTTCCAGCATGTGCTGATAGAGCGAACGAAAGGCCGACTGCCGATCGAATTTGCCTGGTCCACTGTGCTCTTCGGACATGCATCCTCCGCTGAAACCAAGACGCGAGAAGACCGCGCCCCACGTGGCGTGTTCATGATACCAGTCCCTCTCTTCGTCTGTCACGGATGCACGGATGAAGACGCGCCCGGCCACGACAACCGAGAGGCCGCCAAAGGAGACCTATCCCATCCTGATTGGAGACTCCCCACCCCGGTCTGCCCGATGACTGGGAACGGCGTTAGTAACGCATCCCCCGGCAAAGCCGGGGGCTTTCGCGGAGTGAGCCGCTCAAAG
>CAZYFU010000094.1:0-11333 GCA_964647025.1 uncultured Myxococcales bacterium
GCAGGTCTCGTCTTCAATCGGTTTTCGCTGCGCGAGAGTCGGCCGGTAGGCTAGTATGCGCGTTGCGACACGCACGCGCGTACAACTCGATAGCAGGAGAGCATGGATGGAGCGCTTGGCACATCGGGCGGCCAGCACGAAGACTGATCCGCGGGAGAAGCGGGCCCGGCAAGCCTTCGCGGCGGGGCGCTATACGGAAGCGTTGGATCTGTTCGCGACGTTGTACGGCGACACGGTTCACCCGACGTACCTGCGGAACATCGGGCGCTGTTATCAGAACCTCGAGCAGCCAGACAAGGCCATCAACGCGTTCAAGGACTACCTTCGTCTGGCCAAGGGGCTGACGGTCGCCGAGAAGCGAGAGATCGACGGCTACATCGCCGAGATGGAGGCGATGAAGCGGCAGGAGGCTTCGGCCTCGCCTGCCCCGATACCAACCGCGTCCGAGAGCCCGAGTCAGGCAAGCACCCCGTTGCCGACGCCTTCTTTGGCGAAGGCCGAGCCGACGCCTTCCGCGGGCACCACGCTTACACAGGCGACGCAGCCGACGCCTTCCGCGCCGGAAGAAGATCCCTTCTACAAGAAGGGCTGGTTCTGGGGTGTGGTGGGCGGCGTGGTCGTGGTCGGCGTGGTCGGCGCGCTGGCCGCGTCGGGCGCCTTCTCGAGCTCGGATCAGTGCTCTGGCCGCGTCTGTGTGAACCTTGGAGAGATGCAATGAGAACCCTACGTCACTGGTGTCCGCTGTCCTTCGTCCTGCTGATCGGCTTGTCCGCTTGCGGAGGAGACGACGAGACCATCCTGCTCGTAAACGTCGACCAGGGCTCCATGAGCACGCCGCCAACCTCCATCTCGATCGAGGTGTACAAGGACCAGCAAGGTGCGCGAGCGAAGGTCGGCTCCGCCACCGGTATCGCCTGGTCCGACGCGAAGAAAGGCCTGGGTCTGAAGATGGCGGACTCCGCGGCTGGCGTGGTCTTCGTCGAAGCCTCGGGTTCACCCTCCGGCGTTGCGGATGCCGTTTCCACGACGGTGGTCGCGAAGAAGAGCAACGGGCCCATCCGGCTGGTCTTCCGGGACGGCACCGCCGGCACCCCCGACGCAGGGGTTCGCATGGATGGCGGACCCGACGTGATCCCGGCGGTACTCGATGCGCAGCCGACGGATACGCACCAGACCGGCGATGCAGCCACAACGATCGATGCCGGCGCGGATGGACCCGCCACCCCGCCGGATGCCCCCGTCGCCGACGCGCCCGACGCTGCCCCCGCCCTAGACCTCGGCGCAGACGACGCCCACCCCGTGGATCTTGGTCTGCCCGACGGCCCCGCTTACGAGGCGGGCGCTGTCGATGTCGCCATCGACGGCAGCCCTTCGATGACTTTCACGCCTGTGCAATCGGTGGAGACCGTGTCCGAAGGGGGCTTCGGTCCAGCGGTGGCGGTCGATCCAGTGCGCGGCCACGTATACCTGGCATGGGCCGAGGGTCGGATCGTGAAGGTCAAGCGCTGGAGTCGAACCACGGCTACCTGGGGAACGACGCAATCGCTGAGCGTGACCGATGCCGAACCGTCTTGGCAAGGCATACGGATCGGGGTGGACGGCACGGGCAAAGTCCACGTGGTGTGGAACATGGACCGCCAGTACACCGACCCGTCCCTCGACGGGGTCTGGGGCAGCCAAGCCAGTCCAGGGGAGGTGTTGAGCCTCTCGCCGCCGCAGAAGATCGTGTCGGGAAATGCCTACCGCGTGGAAATGGGTGTCGCGGCCTCTGGGGTCGCGTATCTGGTGTGCTCTCTCCAAGACAGGGAGTACCCAAACCACACCAGCGTCTACACCGCGAGCTTCGACGGCAACACCTGGACGACGAATCCCGAGCCGATCTTCACGCCGGACAGCCAGGACGACCGAAATGCTTCCATCGCCGTGTCCGACGTGGGGACAGCCATGGTGTTGATCGACCGGTCCACGACCGGCGTCAGCCGCACGGCCGCGTACCATCTCAGTGGCACGATTCGAAAGGACACAGGGGACTTGGATGCCGCCGCCACGGTGGCAGTCCGTAGTCGTGTCATCGCCGCGAACCGCCAAGGCGAGTTCGCCGTGCTCTGGAATCGGTCGTCAACCGGCGACGCCTACGTGGCCAAGTACAATCCACAAGCGGGTTGGACCCCGGGGACCTTCCTGACCAACGGAACGTGGCAAGACTACCCGGCGGCCGCCTTGTCCGAGGACGGAACCATCACTGTGGCCTACGCCAAGAAGGGCGGCAGTACGTTCAACCTAGCCGTGCAGTCCGGCAAGCTGACGGAATCCATGGGCCAGCCCACGTTGCTGGAGACAGACAACAAATCCGCCATCGCGTTCGACGGCTACGGCTACGACTACTCTTACCCGCGATTGGCCGCGGACACGGCGGGCAACGTGCTGCTCGTCTTCCACAAGAAGGAGAGCGAGACCACGAGCAGCTTGTGGGGCACGCGCCTCGAAAAGGGAGCTTGGCGCACGCCCGTGCTGCTCGCCCGGATCGACGAATTGCACGCGGTCTACCCCAGCCTCGACGTGGCGGACTCCGGATTCGGGGCCTTCGCCTTCCGATACTGGGACACGGCCAAGACTCCCACCCTCGAAGAGGGCCAGCAGATGTTCGTGGGCTTCTTCCAATGATTGTCGGCTGAGCCACACGGCGGCGGGGCTTTCGTGGGGCTCGGCGGGTTGGCCGTGTTCCTCCTCGCCTATTGCGTCCACGTCTTTCGACTTGGCGTCACGGGGCTGTCGACGGGCTTGCCTTGGCTCGGATTCGGAGGCCTGGCGTTTCTGCTCAAGACCTTGCGCATGAACCTCTGGCTCCTCGCCGCCCCAGCCTGGCTGACCGCGCTCGCGCTGCTCGGCCGGTCTTCCATGCCGGGGCCGCTCGGCCGGCGAACGCGCGTGACGGTCTACGTGTTCGCGGCCGTGTTTCTGGTCGTCGGCCTGCCCTTCAACCATCTGTGGGGGCTCGTCTATGCCGGGCCGGCCCCTGGGCAGCCAGCTCCGCCGGTTGTTACCGTCGCACGCCTACGCGTTCCAGTTCGTTCCCGCCCTGGTTGGCATCGCCTGGTTCTGGCTGACCCGGAAGCGTCGGCGCGAACAGACCATCACGGCGCAGCTTCCCGCGCTGCTCTCCATGGGCTTCGTGCTCAGTGTCTTCTACTGGACCCCGGATCTCGTACTACTCCTGGTGTGGATCGTACCGGCGCTCGCCGCGCTCTCGGCGAAAGAGGACCTGGGCGCGTGGCTGGCGTTCGTGGTGCCGCTCGCGGGACTGTCGCTGGTCACACTGCTTCTGCACGAGCTCTTCTGGGACCACCACTTCTATGCCCTGGCCATCGCGTATGCCTTCCTCCTCCACCGCGCGAGGCTGCCTGCCCCGTTTTGAGCTTCAGGCCGCCGTCATGGCGTGGTCCGAAACAGCTGCGCCAGATCCCATCGCTTCTCGGTGCGCCGCTTGGCGCGCGCCTTGACAGTGTCGCGCCCATAGCTGACCCGCAAGGTGGACGCGTCGACGAAGCTCCAGATCGTCGCATCCATCTCGGTGTAGTGGCACTCGGGCGAGTCCCACGGCCACATCATCATGATGGCTTGCCGGTCGTTCCGCAGCTGTGCATCGAGCGGAGGGGGCGCGGGCGGATTGCCGAGGGCCTTGAGCTGGTCGGTCTCGGTGTCGAGGACGTAGAGCCTGACCGTGTCCCTTTCATGCTCGCCCTCCGCGGTGGCGACGAGCGCCAGGTAGCCGCTCGTGGGCTGGTAGAGCGACGAGCCCGCTCGGACCTGGCGGCGACCGAATACCGAATCTTTGAAGGTCACGGCATTCTCGTCGAGATACACCAGACCGCGCAGGGTCACCTTCACGCCGAGCTCGTTGGTCGAGGTGAGCACGTATCGGCGAGTCCGCGGATTGAAGCCCAGGCACTCCCAGACCTCGGCAAGCGTCTCGTCGAGGATCACCTTGCCTCCCGCCATACCTCCGTCTCGGCTCGGGACGCCGTCCGCCTTTGCGTGAAGGATGATTCGAGTTCGCCCCAGGTCGACGTCGTGTTGCGGGATGGTGGCCTTGGTGTGCACCAACTCGAGCACGGTGGTGCTCCCTTCACAGGTCAGGTGCTCGACGCTGGTTCCCCCTCTCGGCAGGTAGGGCCGCTGAGCGCCCTCGGCATAGGCGCTCGCGGTTTTCGACTCACTCCAGTTGCGCGCTAACGCAGACGGCGCGACGACCATCGACAGGAGGAGGAGCTTGGCCACGAAGCGGGGGGGCGACACGTGGCCGATTGTCCTGCCAGCATGGTCTCCTGGCAAGCAGATCGACGGCACGCTGGGGCTCGCAGCTCGAGCGCGCGGAGCCCGAGAAGGAGGGGTTCCTGCGCTATCGCAGCGAGCAAGTGCTGGGGCGCAGTTGCCAGGACGGCATTCTCTGCCACGTGGACCGAACCGGACAGCAGTTGTGCCAGAGCGGGGCCCCCCCTTAACCCGCTGCCGAGCTCGCGCACCGGGCCGACGTGTGCCTCTACCAGGCCAAGCACGAGGGCCGCAACACCGTGCGCATCGACGGCGGCTGAAAAGTCAGGGCGGAAGAGCCGGTCTCGTGGTTCGCAGGCTCGAGCGGCGCCCCGGCCTGCCGGTCAAGGTGCCGTACCGACCTGTCGAGGTACGTTAAGAGGTGCTTCTGGAATGAATTCGTCAGGCGTCCTGCGCGAAGCAGCGGCAAGCTTGCGCGAAATCGTCTCGCGCCTGAGCGGCAGCGGTGCGAGCGCAACCGAGGAGGAGCTTGCCGCCCTGTCAGCGGCCGTCGACGAGCTGATGTGGCGGATCGCGCAGGAGCTGCCGCGCCCCCCGTCCGCCGCCGAGGGGGATCCGCGTGGCCAGGCCCCGCTGTCGCACCAGCTGGCCCGCTCCCTGCGCATCACCCAGGAGAGCGTCGATAGCGCCCCCATCGGGGTATTCCGCCTCGACGCCGAGGGGCGCGTGGTCAGCGTCAATCGGCAGGCCTGCGAGACCCTGGGTTACACCCGGGAAGAGCTCGAAGCCCTCACCGTGTTCGACTTCGACGCTGGAATAACCCCGCAGCTATGGCAAGAGCACCGGGCCAAGACTCGAGAATCGGGCGCGAGAACCTTCAGGTCGACCCATCGACGCAAGGACGGCCAGGAGATACCGGTGGAGGTCTCCGTCAAGCTGTTCACGTTCGAAGGCGAGCTCTACTCGGTCTCGTTCGCCAAAGACATCTCCGAGCGGGTCACGGCAGAGCAGAACCGGGCCAAGCTCGAAGCCCGCGTGCTGCAATCGCAGAAGCTGGAGAGCCTGGGAATCCTGGCCGGCGGGATCGCCCATGACTTCAACAACCTTCTCATGGCCATCTTGGGCAATCTGGAGATCGCACGCTGCGAGGCGCCCTCCCTGGCTGGCGAGACCTCGGTCCTGCGAGACGCGGAAGCAGCCGCGAAACACGCAGCCGATCTGTGCCGGCAATTGCTCATCTACGCGGGCAAGGGAAACAGCAAGGCGGAACCCGTGGACGTGAGCAAGCTTCTCGGCGACCAGGCCCACGTCTTGGAGGTGACGGCCTCGAAGGGGACGCGGTTGGTGTTGAACCTGGCCGCATCGCTGCCGCTGATCAGCGCCGACGTGAGCCAACTACGCCAGGTGTTCATGAACCTCATCATCAATGCCGGAGAGGCCATCGGCAACGCACCGGGAATCGTCTCGATAACCACCAGCACCGTGAGCTGCGATCACGACTACCTCGAAGGGTTCCTGGCGACACAGCCACTCGAGCCGGGCCAGTACGTCTCCATCGAGGTTTCGGACACGGGCTGCGGGATGGATGCGGCCACCCGGCAGAAGGTCTTCGATCCGTTCTTCAGCACGAAGACGTCCGGGCGCGGGCTGGGGCTGTCGGCGGTGCGGGGCATCGTCGGCAACCACAAGGGCGGAATTCGCGTCTACAGCGAGCTCAACAAGGGAACCACGTTCCGGCTGCTCTTCCCGGTTCCCCGCACCCTCGACCCGACGCTGCCCGCGCACCCGAGCAGCTCTCCCTGGCAGGGCAAGGGTCTGGTGTTGCTAGTCGACGACGAGGCACCCTTGCGACGGCTGGGCAAGCGCATGCTCGCACGACTCGGATTCGACGCCATCCTCGCCGAAGACGGTGTACACGGATTGGCGGCCTTCCGAGAGAACCGGGACAAGATCCGCTATGTCCTGCTCGATTGGACGATGCCCGAGATGGGGGGCGGCGAGACCCTGCGTGAGCTTCGCCAAATCGATCCCGACTTGCCCGTGATCCTCGCCAGCGGCCACGCCCCGGACGACATCCTCAGGCAGGTCGGCGTCGGACGGGTGTCCGCATTGGTTCGCAAGCCCTACAACCTGGAAGAGCTCGCCCGCGCGTTCCAGGACGCGGGGGCACCGAAGTCGGAATAGGCCAAAGAATAGGCATCGATTTGCGTCGGCCCGAGGGTTATCGTCCGGCGGTTCTCATGAGACCAGACGCAAAGACTCCTCGGGTCGTGACCATCGGCGGCGGCCATGGTCAAGCGGCCGTTCTGCGCGCTTTGCGGATACTGGATTGCAGCATCAGCGCGGTGGTGGCGACCGCGGACGATGGCGGCTGCTCGGGAGAGTTGCGCCGCGAGCTCGGCATGCCAGCGCCTGGCGATTTGCGCAGGTGTCTGTCGGCCCTCGCCCTCGACGAGAAGCTCGCGACGCTGCTCGAGGAGCGCATCGTCACGACTTCGCCGGTTCCACGCTGCCGGGGCAACCTCGTGATCGCGCAACGTTACCTGCAGACGGGCAGCCTGCAACAGGCGGCCGATTGGGTCGCGCGCGGGATACGCAGTGTGGGACGTGTGATGCCGGTGTCCGAGGAGCCGGGGACCCTGGTCGTCTGCGACAAGTGGCAAGGATTCGTCGAGGGCCAGGGCAACGTGACGAACACGGTCGCGTTGCCGCTGGTGGTGACCGTGACCGGCGGCATTCGGCCCAATGAAGAGGCCATCGCTGCCATCGAGGAAGCCGACCTCGTGATCATGGGGCCGGGCAGCTTCTGCACGAGCACCCTGAGCGCTCTTTTGACCGGCGGGATCGGCGCAGCCGTCTGCCGAAGCCGCGCCCGTCGCCTTTTCATCCTCAACTTGACCAACACGGAGCGCCCGTGCGCGGACTTCGGGGAACGTGACTACATCACGGCGCTGGCCAGCCACCTCACGATCTGCAGCGTCGGCGAGACCCCAGAGCTCGAGGTCCTGCGCCACGACCCGCTGGAGAAAAGCGAGCGGCTCGACGACGGAACCATGGTCTTCTCCGCCGACGTCGCCGACGACGACGGCGCGACCCACTGCCCACGGCGGTTGGCGGCCACCCTGGAACGTATCGCGGGCATCCCCGCGAGAGTCCGCGATGAGGTTCCCATCCTGGAGCCCTCGGACGAGGACCGCGGGCTGCTCGAGCAGGCGCTCCTGCGGGCTCGAGAGGTCCTCGACGACCAGGGCTCGCGAGGACGGCCCGCCGCCAGCCGTTGAGGGCAGGCTTGGGGCGGGGACGCGGGACGCGCCCCGATTCCCCTACGGCGTGGTCAGCGTGAACGACTTCACCTTCACCGAGCCGCCGAGCGCGGTGGTGGCGAAGTTCAGGATGCCGAAGCGGTAGCCGGGGAAGAATTCCCACGAGTTGTTCAGGGTGAAGCCCCCGCCGATGGCGGTGAAGTTCGTTCCGTCGGTGCTGTAGAAGAACTTGCCCTGCTTGCCGGTTCCGGGGTTCACGTCGATGCTCGCGCGGAACCAGACCGTGGTGCCCGAGAACGTGGCGGTCGCGGATTCGGTCCCGATGCTGGTGGTGTTCCAGTCGCCGTTCGAGAGGGTCGCCCCGGTGACCAGGCTGATCTTGCTCGTGCCGCCCGACTTCTTCACCGCCACGTAGGCGGTGAGCTGCCGGAACAGCGCCAAGCCGGCCACGTCGCCATCCTTCATGTTGCTGACGTCCAGCTCGACGGTGCCGGTGGACTTCGGTCCCAGCACGCGGTGGGTGAGCGTGTTCCTTGCCTTGAAGATGTCATTGGTCACGGTCGCGGTCTGCAAGGTCACGCCGTTGTCGATGGACCACTTGGTGTTGTCGGGGTTGTGGTTCCACTCCCACTCGGGGGCCAGCTTGGTGCCAGCGAAGGTGTCCGTCCCGGTGTGGGGCTTGGTCGCCTGCGGCGGCCGTGGCACCTTCGGATAGGGATAGGAGACCGCCCAGGCACCATTGACCAGGGTCACCTGCGGCCAACCGTCGGCGCTCCACGTGACGGGCGCCAGCACCGGGATACGGCCACCTGGGTATGCATCCTGGAAGGCCATGTAGTACCACTCGCCCGCGGCGGTCTGGATGAAGCTGCCCTGGTGAGGCACGCCGCCCGCGGAGACCGGCCCCTTGATCCTGTCGACCAATGGCTTGCTCGTGTAGGGGCCGAAGGGATCGCTCGCGCGCAGGACGAACTCGGCGTCCGCGGGACGGGTGGGCGTGATGTAGTAGTAGCCCTTGTAGCGGAAGAAGTGCGAGCCTTCGAGGGAGTAGGCGCCGTTGGTGGTGAACACCTGCTGCGTCTTCACCTGGGTCGTCCAGTCGGCGGCGAGCTGCGCGACGCTGATCTTGCCGTCGCCGCCGTAAGCCACGTACATGGGCTCGTCGGGAGACTCGTCGTAGTCCACCAGCATGCCGCAGTCGTAGTAGCAGTTGTTGATGGTGGCCTTCTTGGTCCACGGCCCTTCGGCCGCGGGGGCCGTGTACACGTACGTCTTGTTGAACTCGATGCAGCCCATCCAGTGGAAGGTCTTGGTGCTCTTGCGGTATCCCAGCGACGATGCCCAGGTTCCTTTGATGTATGCCTGACCGCCCGTGAGATCGTACTTCGACGACATGTCGTAGACGGGTACGCCGTGTCCGACGAACTCCCAGTTCACCAGATCCCACGAGCGCAAGATGGGCCCGCCCGGAACGTAGTGCATGTTCGAGGCGGTGTAGTAATAGATGTCGCCCACCCGGATCACCTCGGGATCGGGGATGTCCTGCCAAGTGACCGGGTTCGAGAAGTTGGCCGACGGCGGCCAATCGCCGCTGAGCGGAGGCACGTCCGCGACCGAGCCGTCGCTGGCGACCACGCCGCCGGTTCCAGCCCCACCTGCGCCCACGTCGCGAACCCCGGCGTCACGAAGCGCGGTTCCACCCGTCGCCATCGCACCACCAGACGCACCTGCGCCGCCGTTCGCGCTGGAGCCGCCCAGGCCAGACGCTCCGCCCGAAGCACGCGCGCCGCCCGAGCCCGAAGCGCCGCCCGCAGTGGTGGAGCCGCCTCCGCCACCTTTTGCGGACACGCCGCCGGACGCCGTGTTGCCGCCGGTCGAGCCGCCGCCGCCCTGTCCCCGTCCGCCCGTGCTGGACACTCCGCCCGAGCCCGCCCCCCCGGACGCTTGGGTGTTCGACGTGTCGCTGCCACAGGCGGCAAAAACCAAACCAGGAATGACAACCAAGAACAGCTTGTTCACGTTCGAGATTGCGCGAGCAGAGAGTGGGTTGTTGCACATTCGCGTCTCTGCTCTCGAATCGGCAGATTGCGCGGTTTTCGAAGGTCGAAATGTTCGACGAACAGCCCATGTGTTGGCAAACGCCCGTGCCCCGGCTGGAAATCGCGACACGCTTGTGACACGTTTCTTCCCCCACATAGGGGCCCACCAATCTTGCCAAGGGAGCCAGCATGAGCTCGAACGTTCGCATCGAGAAAGATACGTTTGGTCCGATCGAAGTCCCAGCCGACAGGCTGTGGGGCGCACAGACGCAGCGTTCGCTCCAACACTTCAAGATCTCCGGTGAGAAGATGCCGCGGGCATTGCTGCACGCGTTGGCCACGGTCAAGAAGGCGGCGGCGCTGGTGAACCTGGACCTGAACACGCTCGACGCGAAGAAGGGCGCGGCCATCGTCGCTGCCGCCGACGAGGTGCTTGCAGGCAAGCACGCCGACGAGTTCCCCCTGGTGGTGTGGCAGACCGGCAGCGGCACCCAGACCAACATGAACATGAACGAGGTGCTGGCCAACCGCGCAAGCGAGATCCTGGGCGGCGAGCGCGGCGAGCAGCGCCTGGTACACCCCAACGACGACGTGAACCGCGGACAGTCGTCGAACGACGTGTTCCCCACGGCGATGAGCGTGGCGGCCGTGGCCGAGGTACGCACGCGACTCGTGCCGAGCCTGCTCAAGCTGAGCGAGGCTTTGGAAAGCAAGGCCTACGCCTTTCGGCACGTCGTGAAGCTGGGCCGCACGCACCTGCAGGACGCCGTGCCGATGACGCTGGGGCAGGAGTTTTCCGGCTACCACGCGCAGATCGACCAAGGCATCGCCCACGTGGAGGCAACCCTGCCCCACCTGTGCGAGCTGGCGCTGGGCGGAACCGCCGTGGGCACGGGCCTCAACGCGCACCCCGAGTATGCCGAGCGCGTGGCCAAGAAGTTGGCCGAGCTGACAGGGCACCCCTTCGTCACCGCGCCGAACAAGTTCGAAGCCCTGGCTGCGAACGACGCCATCGTGAACGCCCACGGCGCGCTCAAGACCCTGGCGGCGTCCTTGAACAAAATCGCGAACGACGTGCGCTGGCTGGCCTCGGGTCCGCGTTGCGGGATCGGCGAGATCACCATCCCCGAGAACGAGCCCGGCAGCTCGATCATGCCGGGCAAGGTGAACCCCACCCAGTGCGAAGCCGTGACCATGCTGGCCGCGCAAGTCATGGGCAACGACGTGGCCATCAACGTCGGTGGTATGTCGGGCAACTTCGAGCTGAACGTGTTCAAGCCCCTCATCGCGCACAACTTCTTGCACAGCGTTCGCCTGCTCAGCGACGGCAGCGACAGCTTCCGCGAGCACTGCGTGGCCGGCATCGAGCCCAACCGCGAGCGCATCCAGCACAACCTGGAGAACTCCCTGATGCTGGTCACCGCGCTCAACCCGCACATCGGTTACGACAAGGCCGCCAAGATCGCCAAGCACGCCCACGCCAAGGGCCTGACCTTGCGAGCATCGGCCCTCGAGCTGGGCCTGGTCACCGCGGAGCAGTTCGACGCCTGGGTCAAGCCCGAGCACATGGTCGGGCCAGAAAAATCGTCCTAGGATCGCGTGAGCGCGGGCGGCCCTTCGAAGTTGCGTTAACCTAGTCACCCGCCCGCTTCGGCGTGGCAGGGCCTGTCGGCGCGGGAGCCCGAGGGGGCAGGTGTGGAGGGCGCAGGTCCCGAGTGCCGAAGGCGCCCCCGTTCCCGCACCGCCACCCGCCACACCT
>CAZYFU010000094.1:11433-24220 GCA_964647025.1 uncultured Myxococcales bacterium
CTCGTGGGACGAATTTGGGCGGTATGGCTAACCATGGATTCCCGTACGGGGCTGTGGATTGCTCCAGCACTTCAATCCAGCAATCAATACTCGGGCTCCAATGTCCAGCCGGCGCAGGCGCTGCGGGTGGCGCCGGCGGAACGGGGGCCCGCGACACGACTTCGGCGCATGTGCGCGCGCTGCGCGTACACGCTCCAATCACCGGATTGCGCAGGAAAACGCCGAGTCGCCGAAGCCGTGGCGTGGGAAGGGGTCCGCCGGACGACAGGACCCGCAGCGCCGAAGCGGGCGGGTCACCAAGTCAGCCGCCCTTGAAAGCGCCGGCCCCCCCTCACCGTCTCTCAGCTAGTAGTAGTACCCCGGCAAATTCATATCCAGGCTGTACAGCGCCTTGCCCGCCGTCAGGTACAGCGTCTTTCCGTCGCTGCCGCCAAACGCCGCGTTGCTGAGGCTCGACGCCACGGTCACGCTGCCGAGCTTGGTACCCGACGGCGCGAAGACCTGCAACGTGCCCCCGCTCCCTCCCGACGCGACGTAGAGGTTGCCTAGGCAGTCCATTCCGAAACCGTCGGGTGACGAGACCTGCGCGAAGTCCTTGCGTCCGCTGGTGCTGCCGTCCGCCGCCACCGCGAAGGTGCGGATGGCGTTGCCGGCATAGTCGGCCACGTACAGCACCTTCTCGTCGGGCGACAACGAAATGCCGTTCGGTTGATTGAAAGTGTCGTCCACCACCGACACGGTCCCCGTCGGGGTCACGCGATAGACGCCCTTCTTGCCGGTTCCCGACGTCCGGTTGCCGAGCTGGTAGTCGGGATCCGTGAAGTAGATCGTCCCATCGGATCGCACCACGAGATCGTTCGGCGAGTTGAAGGTCTTGCCGTCCACCTTGTCCACGATGGTGGTCAGCGTGGCTGCGGCGAGATCCAGCTTCGCGATGCCCTGAACCTTGTGCGAGCACGCAAGCACGGCGCCGCTGGCGTCGAGGGCCATCCCGTTCGTCCCGGCGTCGGCGAGGAACGTCGCGACCGTGGACGGCGTCGTCAGCTTCAGCATCTGCGACGGATTGACCGCCCCCGTGAAGGAGATGTCGGAGAGCAAGAGCACGGATTCGGTCGCGAGCCAGACCGGTCCCTCGAACGTGCCGCTACCCGATGCGCCCGACGGCTTGTAGACGAGCTTGGGCGTACCGCTGAGCACGGGCGCCGGATAGGTGGCCCCCGCTTGGCACGCGCCACCCAGACGCGTGGCCCCGCTGGCGCCTCCGGTACCTGGCGGGGAGGTCACGCCCCCGGTGCCCATCGCTCCCCCGGAGCCGACGCCACCGGCGCTGGATGTCCCAGAGCCGGTCCCGCCAAGCCCGGTCACGCCGCCGCTGCCTGGGCCGCCGCCACGGCCACCGGTGCCAACCCCGCCGCCGCTGCCCACGGCGCCGCCCGTCTTGGCGATGGAGCCCCCGGATCCTGGATGGCCGGTCGAGCCACCGGTCTTTGCGGAGCCCCCAGCGCCCGCGCTCCCGCCGGAACCGCCCAAAGGCGCGTTTCCGCCCGTACCAGGGCTCCCGCCGCCGGCGCTGGATCCACCAAACCCGGTGGCCCCACCGCTGCTCGCGAGCGCGCCGCCCTCGCCACCCGCCGGGTTGTCCGAGCTCCCGCAGCCCAGCAGCGACAAAGCGGCCACCAGGGGCGTCGACAGGGACCAGCGAGCGAGAGGGGAGAGCGTGCGATGTTGCATGGACGGAGTATCTGCCCGACCGCTCGCATCGGTCAACGCTAGCTCGTGCCCATGCCGCGCTGCCGTGGCTACACGTCGCGCTCCCATGTGCGCGGCACGGGCGATGCCCGCCGGCAATGAATGCTAGAGTGCCGCCGTGGCCAAGCACCGACCTCATCCAGTCGTCTCTCCCAAGGACGAGCGTCGGCAGCCGCCCAAAGACGAGCCCAAGCCGGCCCCCGAGCCCAAGCCGCGATCCGCGTTCCTGCTGTGGCTTGCCGCCGCGGTGGTGACCTTCTGGTCCTTCGGCTTCACCACGATGAAAGGCTCGGACCTGTGGTGGCACATCGCCTCGGGGCGCTTCATCTGGCAACACAAGACGCTCAACTTCAAGGATCCGTGGTCGTTCACGTTCAACGGCAAGCCATGGCTGAGCCACGAATGGCTCTCCGACGTCGTCTTCCAGGCTTGGTCGAGCCTGCTCGGGATGGAGACGCTGGTGTGGTGGAAGTGGATGGTCCTGGTTTCCACCTTCGTGCTCCTCTTCCTGACGCTGAAAAGAATCGCCGGGAGCGCGCTGCCGGCGTATCTGGCCACGCTCGCCGCGATCGCCGTGGGTGCCGCGTTCTTCGACATCCGCCCGCACCTCTACTCGTTGTTCGGGTTCGCCGCGTTGTTGCGCTTGGCGCTCTTGCCGTCGCGCCACCGCTGGCTATTGCCCGTCGGATTCCTCTTCTGGGTCAACCTGCATGGCGGCTTCTTCTTCGGCCTCCTCGTGCTCACGACCATATTCGCGGTCGCGCGCATGGTCGGCGAAGCCAAGAAGAACGACCTTCCTCTGTGGCTGGTTTGCCTGGTCGTGTGTCTCGTGAATCCCAACGGGCCCGACGCGTACGTGTTCTCGCTTCACTACGCCACGAACCCCAAGTCGGCCTATCTGCGCATCGGCGAATGGAAGCCGCTGTGGCAGGAGGGTGGCATCCGCGCTGCCCTGTACTATCCCGCCATCGGCGTCTTCCTGGTCTCGTCGGCGCTGACCTTCGCCACGCGCCTGCACCGACGGCAGCCCCGCATCACGTACACGGCCCTCGCGCTCGGGCTCCTCACGCTGGCCATGTCGCTCAAAAGCCGTCGCTTCATTCCCTTGTTCGGCATCGCGCAGAGCCTGCTCCTCGCGCCCGTGCTGGGCGTGGGGCTGGAGCGGGCGCGCGCATCCTTGGCCCGCCGGTGGCCACAGCTGGCGAGGCACCCCTTCGCCAAGTTGGTCGCGCCGGCCGTGGCGTTGGTCACGGGGGTGCTCTGGCTCGCGCCCTATCCGCTGTCCAGCCGGGCCTTTCTGTACCTCACGAGTCAGGACAGCTTTCCCGTCGAGGCCCTGAACGTCGCCGAGGTCAACCAACTGCAAGGAAAGGTGTTCGCGTACTACGAGTGGGGCGGCTACGTGCATTTGCGCACGGACGGGCGACTGCAGGTCTTCATCGACGGCCGCGCCGACACCGTGTTCGACGACCAGACCTACCGCCGGTATTCCCGCGTCCACAACACCCAGCCCGGCTGGGAGAAGATCGTCGACGGCTCCGGCGCCGACTACTTCTTGTGGCCCAGGCAACACCGCAAGCAAGCCGAGAAGCTGCGCGAGTCGGGCAACTGGCGGACGCTCTATGCCGACCACGTGGCCGTCCTCCTCATCCGCGCCGACCTACCCAGTCCAAGCCCACTTCAGCCATCGCCGGACTCCGCGTGGCGCGACCTGACCCTCGGTTGGCGGGCCTCCGCCGCCAAGGACTGGCCGTCGGCCAAGACGCACTTCGAGCGCGCCCTGGCCCAAAAGCCCAACCTGCGCGCCGCGTGCGAGTGGCTGGCGAACGCCCAGTCCCACAGCGACGGAATCCCCGCGGCCGAGGTCACCCTCGACCGCTGCCAGGGCATCTTTCGCGACCGCGCGCGCCGCAAGGAGCTCTTGGCCCACTTCAAGAGCCGAAGCGACGTGACCCCGTAGCCGGAAGCTCCCGGCGAAAGACGGTGGCACGCGAACGTTTCGGCAACTAAGTTCGAAGCACGCATGCAAAACGCTCCCCTCTTCGACGTGGATGCCATCACCTTCGACGTCGGCAACACGCTCATCACCACCTGGCCCTCGGTCGGGCACGTGTACGCGGAGATCGCGGCGCGCCACGGCTGCGTCGGCGTGACGGCAGAGCTGCTGGAGGCGCGCTTCCGCGCGGTGTGGCCGGGTCGACTCCATCTGGCCGAGACGCGGGCGGGTTGGCAACAGGTGGTGGACGAGATCTTCGACGGCCTGGCCACCACCCCACCCAGCCGAACCTTCTTCGGCGAGCTTTACGATCGCTTCACGCAGCCAGATGTGTGGCGCATCTACGACGACGTGCTGCCGGCGCTCGACCTACTCGCGGCGCGGGGCGTGCGGTTGGCCGTGATCTCCAATTGGGATGACCGTCTGCGCGCCATCCTGCGCTGCTTGGCGCTCGACGTCCGCTTCGAAACCATCGTGGTGTCGTGCGAGGTCGGCCACGCGAAGCCTCATCCCGCCATCTTCGCCGAGGCCACCCGGCGCCTCGGCTTGCCGGCCGGGCGAATCCTCCACATCGGCGACAACCCCGAGGCCGATTTGCAGGGCGCTCGCAACGCGGGCCTGCACGGGCTCCAGATCCTGAGGACCGTGGCCTCGCCGGGACCCGACCACTTGCAGTCCTTGCTGGAGCTGCCGAATCGGCTGACGCACGCGCCGACGGGATGACCCAAGCCGACTCGCGGATCCTTCCGGCCATCCGGCCGCCATGCGGTTGACCGGGGCTAGCCGCTCGGACATCCTCCATGACGACAGGCGCAACATGGAATCGGAAGCATCTTCGCACTTGCAGACGGCGACCATCTCGCAGCTGAAGAGGGTCTGTCGGCACCACTTGCACGCGCTGTGGAATCACCCCGCCGAGGCGCGCTCGGTTCCGCCGCTCATGGTCTGGGGGCCACCGGGCGTGGGAAAAAGCGATGCCTTGAGGCAGATCTGCGCCGAAGAGCAGATCGGGTTCCTCGACGTGCGCCTGGCCCAGCGCGAGCCGGTGGACATGCGTGGGCTCCCGGTTCCGCAGGGCGACCACGTCACCTGGCTCATCTCGGGGGAATGGCCGCGCGAAGGACGCGGCATCATCCTGTTCGACGAGCTGACATCGGCCGACCGCTCGCTGCAGGTGGCGGCGTACGAGTTCCTGCTCGACCGCCGCCTGGGCGATCTGTACACGGTTCCGCCGGGTTGGTACATCTGCGCCGCCGGGAATCGACAAGCCGATCGCGCGATCGCGTGGACACTGTCCAGCGCGCTCGCGAATCGCTTCTGCCACGTGGAGGTGTCGGCCGGCATCGACGACTGGATGCTGTGGGCGATGCCCGCCGGGATCCATCCCGTGGTCACCGGCTTTCTGCGCGCCCACCCCGAGCTGCTCTTCGCCCTGCCCGAGGACGAGAACGTCGAGCGCGGATGGCCGAGCCCGCGCAGCTGGGAGCGGGTCAGCTTCGCCCTGCAGGAAGCCGAGCGCGCGAACCTCGACGAGCTTTCCCTGCGGCTCATCGTCCAGGGGCTGGTGGGGCCAGCGGCGTCGACGCGCTTCCTGCGGCACCGCGCGCTTTCACAGCGGGCCACCGAGGTCGAGGCGATGCTGCGGGGCAAGCAGCCGGTGCGGGTTCCCCAGACAGCGGACGAACGACTCGCGCTGGTCAGCGTGGCGGTCCATCTTGCCCATCGGGACGAGTCGCTGGCCAGCGGGCTGCTCGAGCTGTCCTTGCAGCTCAGCTCGGACTTCGCCACGGTCTGCCTCATCGACTACCTCAACGCGGGCGGTCCCGACGCCGTGGCCGAGCGCGCGCAGCGAACCTTCGCGCTTCCCGCCTTCGCCCGCTGGAGGGAGACCCACGGACGCGTGTTCAGCGCGCGCTTCGGGTCGATCGGACGGCCATGAGCCGCAAGGAACCATCGCCGGCCGACGGCGAGGCGAGGGCGGCGCAGGATTCGCAAGATCTCGCCCAGGCCAAGGCCCTGCTGGCGGACGATCGCGCGGCGCTACTCTTGGCGCAACCCTTCGTGGGACATCTGGCGATGCACCTCGACATCGTCGTCGGTGCCTTCGATCAGGCGATGGCCGGGGACGGCCGGTCGCTGTTCTTCGATGCGGTTCGCGTACTTGCCTTGTCGGAGGTCGAGCGACGATTCCTGCTGGCACACGGCGTGTGGCACGCGGCCCTTCTGCACCCGTTTCGACGGGATGGGCGCGACCAGGAGCTTTGGGACCGCGCCATCGACGCCGAGGTCAACGGCATCCTCGCACAGGACTGGCCGATTCCCGAATCGGCCCTGGCTTCGGACGCCGAAGGCCGATCCGCGGATGAGCTCTACGCCTCGATGGACCCGGACACGCTGGCCGCGCGCGGCCCCTTGGCAGACGCGCACTGGCCACCTCCCGCGGAGGAGGTGCTGGAGGGCGAATGGATCGAGCGCGTGCGCCTGGCCATGCAGGACGTGCAGCAGCAAGGCGGCGAGGTCCCCGGGGCCATCGCGAAGCTAGTGTCGGCCGAAGGCCGCGCCTGCACGCCCTGGAGAACCCTGCTGCGCACCTTCGTGACCCAGACCAGCGGGGACGTTCGAACCTGGCTGCCGCCCAACCGTCGCCACGTACACCGCGGGCTCTTCCTGCCCAGCCGCCACACACCCGAGCTGCGCTTCGCGGTCTGGCTCGATACCTCGGCGAGCACGACGCGCGTGCAACCTGCGTTTCTGAGCGAGCTTGGCGCCATCCTTCGGTCGCTGCCCAACTACGAGCTCTTGATCCTGCAGGGCGACGCCGCGGTTCAAGACGTCGCCCGGTTCGATTCGCGACGGCCCTTCACCCCCGAGGGCGTGCGCCTGCAAGGCTTCGGCGGCACCAGCTTCATCCCCGCCTTCGAGCGAGTGGAGAAGGAAGTGCCCCCGCCATCGGTATTCATCGTCTTCACCGACGGGGAAGGCACGCCGCCTTTGCGCGCGCCGAGCTTCCCGGTGATCTGGGCGCTGGCGCCGGGCGGAAGCGCGCCAGTGCCGTGGGGTCATCGCGTGCAGCTGTCGCTCGACGAAAGCGTGCGGTCGTGAGCCGGTTTCGCCTGGCAGGAGCCGTCACGGCAAGCTTCGCTGGCGTCGCCTTGGGACGGGTCGCCGACCTCGACGTCGGGAGCTACGAGGCACCCGACGAGGCGGAGTTCCAGTTCTACGTCTTCAGCGTGGCCGCCCGGAGGGACACCATTCGCTTCACCCTGGACGCCCCGCTTCCGCTACCGACCGGGCGCCTCGGAGAGCTCCGCCTTTCCGATCTACACGGCGCGCGCTATCGAACCGAAGCCTGCTTCATGGGCAGCGAGGCGCTCGCGTCCGGCGGGTTTCGCCACACCTTCGAGTCGCAAAGCGACGCCGAGATCCGGGCGCCGGCGACCCTCCGCCACGGCGCAGGAGGCCTGGCCGCGGCGTTGCTGCTCGATGCCTTGAACGAAGATGACAAGAAAGGCACGTAAAAGGCGACATGCCACGGAGCGTAGATAGTTGACAGGCAGCCAATCCGCGCGAAGCCTTGCCGCCATGTCCCCCTTTTCTAGACGCCACACCCCGAGCCGTCACCGATGACGTTCGACATGATTGCGCTGTTCGCGGCGCTGGCCGTGCTGCTCGCCACCAACGCGTTCTTCGTCCTCGCGGAGTTCGCCATCGTCAAGGTACGCCCTTCGAAGGTGACCCAGCTGGCCAGCCAGGGCGACCGACGTGCCGCCCTGCTCGCGCGCATCCAAAGCCACCTCGACGAGTACCTCAGCGTCTGCCAGGTGGGCATCACCCTGGCCAGCGTCGCGCTCGGCATGGTCGGCGAGCGGATCGCCGCGATCCTCACCGGAGGCAACGAGAGCGGTGGCCGCTACATCGTCGCCATCACCGTCTCGTACCTGCTCATCTCCGGATCGCACATCCTGCTCGGCGAGTTGGTCCCGAAGTCCATCGCGATCCGCGTGGCGGACGTCGCGGCCCTGCTGTGCGCGAAGCCGTTGCGACTGTTTCACATCCTGTTCTTTCCCGCCTTGTGGGTGCTGACAGCCGCCTCGAACGGACTCTTGCGCCTGGCCGGCATTCGACGCTCCGGCGACAGCGAACAACCGGGCGAACAGGAGCTGCGGATCATCCTCGATCAATCCCAGGAGCGGGGGCTGATGTCGTTTCGGCGTCTGCTATTCATGGAGAACATCTTCGACCTGGGCGGGCTGACCGTGCGCGACGCCATGCGGACACGGGATCAGGTCCGCGCTCTGGACACGCGCTCACCGTGGCCCGACAACGCGAAGCTCATCCGAAGCGCGCGCTTCACGCGGTACCCTCTGCTGAGCGCCGGCGTGGACACGCCTTCGACCTTCGTGCACATCAAGGATCTCATCCTCGCCGGCGAAGGGGCGCCCCCCGATTTGGCTGCTCTGGCGCGCCCGTTGCTCACGACCAGCGAGAGCGCGCCCCTCGAAGCCTTGCTGACCGACATGCAGCGACGCCGGGTTCACGCAGCGGTGGTGGTCAACGCTGCTCGGCGGTGGACCGGCTTCATCACGCTCGAGGACATCCTCGAGGAGTTGGTCGGCACCATCCGCGACGAGTTCGACGAAGAGGCACCCGTCCGCCTCTCCGACGTGCTGTCACCGAATCTCATCCAGTTCGACGTCGAGGCGACGACGCCGATCGCCGCCGTACAAGGTGCCATCGCGCGCATGTCCCCGAGGGGCGTTCCCGACGCGATCAAGGCGATCCTGCACGGACGCGCCCATCGCCCGGGCTTGGTCGCGACCTATCTCGGCGATGGCATCGGCATGCCCCACGCTCGCATCGCCGGTCTCACGGATCCGTTCGTGATGCTTCTCCGCTCGAACCTCGGCGTGCCCTTCGAAGGCACGAACGAAAAAGCGAAGCTCTTGTTCGTCTTGTTGACACCCGCGGGGCGTCCCCGCATCCATCAAGGACTGCAAGGGATCATCGCGACCCTGCTCCACGAAAGCGATTTCGTCACCGAACGGCTACTGACCGCGACCTCGCCGGACGAAGTCATCGAGGTGGTGCGGACCGGCGAGCAAGCCGTGCTCGATTGAGCGCGGCCTGTGGATAACTTTCCGACGGTGCGAGGGCGAAAAAAAGTTCGCCGGCCTCGCCACATTCGCTCGACGTTTCGTCATCGAAAATATAGAAGGTGCGGCCGCGCGCCGACGGTGCGATCGAGGAGGAGCGATAGATACCCTGACTTACATCCAAGCGGCGGAGGCAACGACGTCGACGGCAGCCGTGGGCGTGCGCCTTCGCGCCTGGCAACGAGAGGCGCTGGCCCGACTGGAGCAAAGCGACTCGCCCGACTTCCTGGCCGTCGCCACGCCCGGCGCAGGCAAGACGACGTTCGCCCTGGTCGCGGTTCGCCGCGCGCTGCTCGCACACCAAGTCCGTCGTTGCGTGATCGTGGTCCCGACCCAGCACCTGAAGTTGCAGTGGGCGCATGCAGCCGAGCGCCTGCACCTGCACCTCGATCCGGAATGGACGGCCGGCTACGGCGCGTTGCCGTCGGACGTACACGGGGTGGTGGTGACTTATCAACAGGTGGCCGCCGCGCCGGCCGCGCTTCGCGATCTGGTGCGGACCTCGTATGCCGTGCTGGACGAGATCCATCACGCCGGCGAGACGCGCTCGTGGGGCGATGGCGTGCGCCTCGCCTTCGGGCAAGCACCGCGCAGGCTTTGCCTCTCCGGGACGCCCTTCCGCTCGGACCAGAGCACCATTCCGTTCGTGCGTTACGACGGTGAGCTGGCGCATCCCGACTACGAGTACGGCTACGGCGAGGCGCTGAAGGATCGCTTGGTCGTGCGGCCCGTGTACTTTCCGCGCATCAACGGCCACATGGAATGGAGCGCGCCGGGTGGCATCGACTGCGCCGCGACCTTCGACGACCCGCTGACCCGCGACCTGGCGAACCAGCGGCTGCGCACGGCGCTCGATGCGGGCGGCGAGTGGTTGCCCAGCGTGCTCAGGCAAGCGCACGCCCAGCTGGCCCACCTGCGCCGCACCGATGCCACCGCTGGCGGACTGGTCATCGCGATGGATCAGGAACACGCCCGCAGCATCGCGGAGATCATGTACGAACAGACCGGCGTGTTTCCGACCGTGGCCACGTCCGAGGATCCGTCCGCGTCGCGCAAGATCGCGGACTTCGCGCTGGGAAACACACCCTGGATCGTGGCCGTGCGCATGATCTCCGAGGGGGTGGACATCCCGCGCCTGCGCGTCGGCGTGTACGCGACCAACACGGTCACGGAGCTCTTCTTCCGCCAGGCGGTGGGGCGGCTGGTGCGATGGACCGGCGGCCCCGGTCGCCAGGCCGCCTACATGCTGATCCCCGACGACCAACGCCTGCGGACTTTCGCCACGGGCATCGCCGAGCAGCGCAGGCATTCGTTGCGCAAACCATCACGCGACGAAGACGACGACTTCGGCATGCGCCGTCCGTGGGACGACGAGGGACCTCGCGAGCCGCGCGAGCCCGCCGCCGAGGACGGTCAATGCTTGCTGTTCGCCGCCATCTCCGCCGTGGCGCTCGACGAGCACGGCCGGCCCATCGAGACCCCGCGCATCCTCGACGAGGACACCGGCGACGCTGGCGACGATCCGATCCCGGACCTCGTCGACATGGCGCAGGTCGGGGCGGGTAACCTTCACGGACAGATGGTCGAGAGCGTCCCGCTGCGGCCGGTGCCCCTGCCCGAGCACGAGCCAAGCAGCTCGCCCGCGGCGACGAGCGCGTTGGCCCGGCGCCGCCGCCTGCGCGAACAGAATAGCCAGGCCGTGGCCGATATCGTCCACGCCACGGGGAAGGGACACGCCCAGGTGAATGCGTACTTGAACAAGAAGATCGGCATCAAGCGCATCACCGAGGCGTCGGTCCGCCAACTGGAGCGCCGCCTGGTCCTGGCCAAGACGCTGCTGCGTTCGCCGAGGCCCTTCTCCTGAGCCCACCCCGTGGGCCACGCGTTTGCACCACGTCCCAGCGGCTGGGATACTCCCGCCACATGCTCATCCAGGGACACGGCGTGAAAGCGAACCTCTGCGTCCTCCTCTGCTCCGCGCTTCTGCTTGCGCTGGGCTGCTTCCGCAGTCCGATGGACGACGCCGAGCCCCGCCGACCGGCCCAGGCCGGAACGAGCCCGACCAATGCGCCCGACGCGCTTGCGGCGAGCACTGACGCCATCGCGGATCGCGCCCGCGACAGCGGCCCCGATCTGCCCCGCGACCTGGGCGTCGAGCGCGGGCCCGAGGTCGGGCGAGACGCCGGCAATCGGGTGTGCCTACCCGGCGAAAACTACATCTTGGTCCTTGGCACCGACGAGAACCTGTACCGCCTCTATCCGGACACGCTCACGACCGTGCGCATCGGTCAGGTAAGGTGCGGCACACCGGACCAGTCGCTGAACTCGCTCACGGTGTCGCCGCGCGGCCCGGCGTACATCTCGAACAGCGATGGCGAGCTGTGCGCCGTCGAGCTCGACACCTTCGCGTCCAGACCCACCACCTTCAACGCCACCGCGGTTTCCAACCGCCAGTACGGCATGGCGGTGGTGCCCGACGATGTCCCGGGCGGCCAGACGCTCTACATCGCGGTCGCGTCCACCAGCGAGAGCACGCTGGCGCGCGTGGACTTGGCCAGCTACGCGATCACCACGGTGGGGCCGGTCGTCATCAGGCGTGACGGCGGCGCCGAAGCACGTCCCCACGTGGAGCTGACCGCGGGCTCGAACGGCGAGCTCTACGGATTCTCGATTGGACCTGCGCAGTCGCTGTTGCTCACCATCGACCCCAAGACCGGTGAGGCGATCGACGTATCGCAGGTTCCCGCGGGCGCGAACAACGCAGCCTTCGCGCTCGTCGACTGGCACGGAACCCTCTACATCTTTCTCGGGAACGGAGACGACTCGCTCGGCGCCTTCGTCTTCACCTACCGCAAGGGCGACACCGCGGTTTCGAACATCGGCACACTCGACGTGGACATCCTCGGCGCCGGCGTGGCGCTGTGCCGCTGACCGCCGGAACGCGGTTCAGCTCACTTGCGGGCGCTCGAGTCTAGTCGCAATGGGCCGGCACGTAGGTGACCGACACGCGGACCTGGTCCACGTAGCTCCAGCCGGAGCCCAGCGTCGGGGAGCAGCTTGCGCTGATGGACAGACCGAACTCGCTGCTCATGACTGCGGCCGGCGTCCAGTCGACGCCCCACAGATCGCTTGCGCCGCCGTAGGTGACGAGAATCGGCCTGCCGGTAGGCCACTCGGTCGCATCCTTGTGATCCACCCCGGCTGCCTGTCCATCTCGAAGCACCCTCACGCTATGGTCCGAGATCCCGGGCTCATATGCGGCCTGGTGGAAGCGGGCCAGCTCGAACTGGATACCGGTGATCGTGGCGTCGGCAGGAACCCGAACGCCGAAATCGCTGAGGATCAGCGGATCGTGGTACGAGCCGGAGCTCTGCATGATGCGGACCGGAAGGACCACGGATGCATACTGGCTCCAGTAAGAGGGCAGGTCACAGATCCCCTGGCACTCCAGCTTCTCGGTGCAGAAATCGTTGCTTCCCCCGGCAGCCAGACACAAGCTCGTGCACTCGCTCGCCGCCGTGCATGGCTTCTGCTGGATGGCCTGTCTCTCGACATCTCCACCCGGGAAGCCGCCGCTGCGGGCAGAACGCGGCTCGAAGGGACCGGCGGTCGCGACTGGGCAGGACGGGCCAGTGTCGACGACCGGGCCGGTGTCGACGACGGGGCCGCTCTCGCGCGAGGCCCCGTCTCGCGCCTCGGTGGTAGCGTCGAGCGTTCGAGGAGCATCGACCTGGGCGCTCACTTCAGGCTTGGCGCCGCCATCCGAGCCCGCATCGGCGATCGCTCCGTCCGGGCCGCCATCTCCCGAGGCTCCTCCCGTTTCCGCTCTTCCATCGGTGCCACCTGTAGGCCTCGAATCCGGCATCGCCCACCCCACCTCGACGTCGGC
>CAZYFU010000094.1:24320-25432 GCA_964647025.1 uncultured Myxococcales bacterium
GGCCACGTGTTTCGGTCGCGTTGACCGCGGCGGCGCAGGGCACAAAGCCAGTCTTCAGTACGCGCACGGATCACTTGCATGCGCTGGCCGGGAAGTCGTTCACCGGCAGGCCGTCGACATCGAAGCTGGTGGGGATGACGGTGCCGTCGCTCGCGAAGGTGAACAGGGTCACGTGCACGTCCACCAGGCAGCTCTCGCCGCTCGGGTGCATGGCGACGGTTCCCAGCGCCCCCTCGGCCGCGGTGCCGGCACCGGCCTCGCACGCGCCGAGATACCCCGAGATACCCCATCGGGGGGGCCCGTCGATTCGCAACTCGGAGCGGGTGGTCGACGGCAGGCTCATGAGCACTGTCGCGCAGTCGCTACCCGATTTCGAGATCGTGACGTGGTCCATGTCGCCCATGTACGAGCTGGTGCTGTAGGTCGCGGCAGACGGCGACGGCCCCACCGGCATGCAGCAGACGTAGCGGACGCCCGCGCTGCAGCCGGCCCCGGTACAGGCGCCAGGTGACTTGCTTGCATCGCTCTTCGCCTCGAGGGTCGCCGTGGATTCGCCCAGGGTCGGATAGTAACAAGCGACATTGCGTGGGACGCCCCCACAGCAACCGCAGCCGCAGTCCTCGAATTCGCCCGAGCACGTCAAGGTCGCGGCAGCGGCATCGGCGAGCGGAACTCGGCACCGGCCGGTGCTGGGGTTGATCTCGAAGCCGGGCTTGCACAAACAGGTTCCGTCCGACTGGCAGGTTCCCCAGATCGCAGAGACCATGGGGTCGTCGTTGCAGGCTCCGCCACTCGCGGTGCACTCTGGAACGTCGGCCGGCGCGTCCATGGCCTTCGTGACATCGGGCGCAGCCGCGGCCGTATCCTTGGCGGACGCGGCGTCGGGACCGGCCAGGGCATCGCCGTCGAGGCCGGGCGACGAGCTCGAGTCGCAGGCCGCGTGAGCAAGGCACAGGCTCAGCGTGGCCGACAAGAGAATGCGCTGCCGGGTCGTCGTCATGGTGGCTGGATCTTCCCCGGAATTGCCCGCCAAGCCGAGTGAGGGCGGTCACGGGCTCCGAGCCTCGGGCCTTCGCAGGCGGATCGCCCGGCTTCCGGCTCGGCCCGGTCTC
>CAZYFU010000095.1:0-24677 GCA_964647025.1 uncultured Myxococcales bacterium
CCGATGCGTTCATGGGCCTCAAGAAAGGCTACGAACAGTTCGGCGCCGAAGTCGGTGTTCGGCCACTGCGAGGGAATACCCGCCTGCATCGCGCCCGTACCAGCCAGGAGGTCATGCAGTACGTCCTCGATCCAGCGACGGATCCGGAGGCGTGCGCGAGAGATCTCAACGCGGTCTTTGCCGATATGGGCATCCACGATCTGGCGTTGATGGAGGGACTCTCGCAAAGCGTTCGCAGTCTTCTCGCCAAGCTGGATCCCAACAGCTTCGATCTGAAGTCCGCGGCATCGAGCCTCTGGTCGGGTGGCAAGGCCAGGGCCAAGTGGTCTGGTTACGTCGACAGCTTCAACAGCCTGCTCGGCGACGACAGTGCTTTGCACGCGGAGATGTTCGGGGAGGAGTTCGCCGCGGGGTACGCCAGCGTTGCGCGGGGTGACGAAGGGTTGGACGACGACGATGACCCCAACGGGGACCGCGACGCGTAGCTTCAGGTCCGGCGCGCCAAAGCAAGTCGACCGAGACTGTTGGCTATCGCACGAAGATCTCGCTGCTAGGTGAAATCGCTTGACTTCTTTTCGAGGCCAGCC
This sequence comes from uncultured Myxococcales bacterium, assembly GCA_964647025.1. Lineage (GTDB taxonomy): Bacteria > Myxococcota_A > Polyangia > Fen-1088 > Fen-1088 > Fen-1118. The sequence goes on from CAZYFU010000095.1 coordinate 588, forward strand.
GTTAATGTCACGGCGTTTCACCAGGTGGCGACCATGCCTCTAAACAACCTAGACTCGCTACTTCAGCCAGTGTCCGCAGACGCACCGTGTGGGGCGGATCTCGAATACGATCCAGCCTTCCTCGAGCTCGAACGTGCGTCCGAGAGCAAGCCCGAGCAGCAGATGGGTAGCACCATCGTGCCGGCGCAAGAGCCAGACTGGAAGGACGTGGCCAACCGTGCCCTTCCACTGTTCGCCAAGACCAAGGACGTGCGGATCGCCCTGAAGGTCACGCGAGCCCTGATGCACACCGAAGGCCTGGCGGGCTTTGCCGAGGGTCTCGCGCTCATGCGAGGTATCGTCGAGACGTTCTGGGATGGCTTCTATCCGAAGCTGGACCCGGACGAGGGCAACGACCCCACCTTCCGGGTCAACATCCTGATGAGCCTGTGCGACGGACCGATGTTCATCGATCGCCTGCGCACCATTCCGCTGGTCAGCGCCCGATCCTTCGGCCGCTTCAGCTTGCGGGACATGGCGATTGCCTCCGGCGAGCTCCCGGCGCCTGCTGGCACCGAGGCGCCGACATCGTCTGCCATCGATGGTGCGTTCAACGAGTCCTCGATGGAGGAGCTGCAGGCAACCGCCAATGCTCTGCGCTCCGCCCAGGAGAGCCTGAAGGGCATCGAGGCTTTCGTGGCCGACAAAGTCGGAGCCTCGAACGGAACGAATTTCGCCACCCTGACAGGCCTGCTGCGTTCCGCTGAGAAGATCATGGCTACCCGCCTTGCCCAGCGAGGCGGTGGCGACGAGGCCGCCGCGGCAGACGCAGCCGGCGCCGATGGCGGTGGAGGCGCCCCGGCAACAGGCTCTGCGCGAGGGCCCTCGATGACCGGCGAGATCAATTCGCGCGACGACGTCATCCGAGTCATCGACAAGATCTGCGCGTACTACGAACGGGTCGAGCCGTCGAGTCCCATACCCATTCTGCTGCGGCGAAGTAAGAGGTTGGTATCGGCCAATTTTTTGGATATCGTTCGGGACTTGGCCCCGGATGGACTTTCGCAGGTGGAAAACATCCGCGGCAGGGATCCATCGGAAAGCAGCTAGGTTACTCAACATCAGAGGTAGGTGGACATCATGGCAACCAGTTCGCAGAAATTCATCCAGAGGAACCGAGCACCGCGTGTTCAGATTGAATACGACGTGGAGCTCTACGGCGCGGAGAAGAAGGTCCAACTGCCCTTCGTCATGGGCGTCATGTCGGATCTGTCGGGCAACCCGGCCGAGCCGCTCGCTCCCGTTGCCGACCGCAAATTCATGGACATCTCCGTCGACAACTTCGACGATCGCTTGAAGGGTACGAAGCCGCGGGTCGCCTTCCAGGTCCCGAACACCCTGACTGGCGAAGGCAATCTGAGCGTCGACCTGACGTTCGAGAGCATGGAAGACTTCTCTCCGGCCGCCATCGCTCGCAAGGTGTCCGCGCTGAACCAGCTGATGGAGGCGCGCAACCAACTGTCGAACTTGATCACGTACATGGACGGCAAGACCGGAGCGGAGGATCTCGTCGCCAACCTGCTGAAGGATCCGGCGCTTCTCCAGTCGCTGGCGTCTGCGGCGAAACCAGAGTCCGGGGGCGAGGGCTCCGGCAACAAGTAGCAGTGAGGAACAAGACCCATGGCTGAAACACAGAAAGAGACACAAGCTGCTACTGGCACGATGGAGGTCAGCGAGTTCGCCTCGCTGCTGAACAAGGAATTCAAGCCCCAGAGCGACAGTGCCAAGAGCGAGGTTCAATCTGCCGTTGCCACGCTCGCCCAGCAAGCCCTGGCTTCGAGCCGCCTCATCTCGACCGATGTCGTGCAGACCATCAACGCGATGATCGCCGAGATCGATCGCAAGATGAGCGAGCAGGTCAACAAGATCCTCCACCACCCGGACTTTCAACAGCTCGAGGGTGCCTGGCGCGGTCTTCACTACCTGGTCAACAACAGCGAGACCGACGACCAGCTCAAGATCCGCGTGATGAACATCTCGAAGAAGGATCTGCACAAGACCTTGAAGCGCTTCAAAGGCGCGGCATGGGACCAGAGCCCCATCTTCAAGAAGCTGTACGAGGAAGAGTACGGCACCTTGGGCGGCGAGCCCTTCGGCTGTCTGGTGGGCGACTACTACTTCGACCACAGCCCCATGGACGTGGAGCTCTTGGGCGAGATGTCCAAGGTCGCGGCAGCGGCGCACGCGCCGTTCATCGCAGCATCGTCCCCCACCCTGTTCGGGATGGAGTCCTGGCAAGAGCTCGCCAATCCGCGCGACCTCACCAAGATCTTCTCCGTACCGGAGTACGCCGGTTGGCGCTCGCTGCGCGAGTCCGAGGACTCCCGCTACATCGGTTTGGCCATGCCGCGATTCCTGGCTCGGCGCCCCTACGGCGCCAAGACCAACCCGGTCGAGGAGTTCAACTTCGAAGAGGATGCCAACGGTCCCGATTCGAAGAACTACACCTGGGCCAACGCGGCCTATGCGATGGCGGTGAACATCAATCGTTCGTACAAGCTGTACGGCTGGTGCTCGCGTATCCGCGGCATCGAGTCCGGCGGCGCGGTGGAAGGCTTGCCGACCCACACCTTCCCCACGGACGACGGCGGCGTCGACCTGAAATGTCCGACCGAGATCGCCATCAGCGATCGTCGCGAAGCCGAGCTGGCCAAGAACGGCTTCATGCCGCTCATCTACAAGAAGAACTCGGACTTCGCCGCGTTCATCGGGGCCCAGTCCCTGCAGAAGCCGGCCGAGTACGACGATCCCGACGCGTCCGCCAACGCACAGCTGGCTGCGCGCCTCCCGTACCTGTTCGCGACCTGCCGATTCGCCCACTATCTGAAGTGCATCGTGCGAGACAAGATCGGATCCTTCCGAGAGGCGCCCCAAATGCAGTCTTGGCTGCAAGACTGGATTCGCAACTACGTCGACGGAGATCCAACCCACTCCAGCGAGGAGACGAAGGCGCGCAGGCCTCTGGCTGGTGCGGAGGTCATCGTGGAACCGGTCGAGGGAAATCCAGGCTACTACACGTCGAAGTTCTTCCTTCGGCCACACTACCAGCTCGAGGGACTCACGGTCTCTCTGCGGTTGGTTTCGAAGCTACCTTCTGCCAAGGGCGGATAATCAAGAACTCACTGCACCGTAAACAGAACCTATTAATCAAAGGAGTCGAGGATGAGCGTCCAGATTGTATTGAAGCTTGGGGATATCAAGGGTGAATCGATCGTCGAGAACCACAAGGAGGAGATCGACGTGGTTTCCTGGAGCTGGGGCATCACCCAGACCGGTTCTTCCCACGTCGGCTCGGGCGGCGGCGCCGGCTCCGCCGACGTGCACGATCTGACCATCACCAAGTACGTCGACAAGGCATCGCCCAACATCGCGAAGTTCTGCTACACGGGTGCGCCGATCAAGGGCGACACGATCCTGACCTGCGTCAAGGTCGGTGGCGGAACGCCCGAGAAGCCCAACAAGGTCGAGTTCGTCAAGATCAAGATGACTGGGACTGTCATGGTGTCCTCGTTCAGCCCGGCCGGTGCCGGCTCGGATGAGCGGTTCACGGAGACCATCACCATCCACTTCTCCGAGGTGCTGTACGAGTACACCCAGCAGAAGCCCGACAACTCCAAGGGTGACACGATCGGCAGCGAGACCATCAAGGTCGGGACCTAACCGACTCTTCAGGCAAGGACCACGGCCGGCGGGTCGCCGCCGTCCGTGGTCTTCGTCGTTATCAACCTCATCCATCGGAACGAAGACATGAGCACCGTCGACGAACTGGTCCGCCAAGGCAATCTCGAAGAAGCGCTTACGACCGTGGAGGCCTCCATTCGCAAAGCCCCCGCCGAGTCGAAGCATCGCATCCTGCTCTTCCAGATCCTGTCGCTGATGGGCAAGTGGGACCGGGCGATGACCCAGCTCAAGGTGCTCGGCGACATGAGCTCGCAGGCCCTGCCGATGGTGCAGACCTATCAAACCGCCCTCCTCTGCGAACAGCTCCGGGCGAACGTGTTTGCCGGCAAGAAAACGCCGCTGATGTTTGGCGAACCCCAACCCTGGGCAGCCATGCTGGTCGAGGCACTCCTGCTGGCCGGCCAAGGCCACGACGAGCAGGCCGACGAGCTCCACACGAAGGCCTTCGAACAAGCGCCTGCGTCCCCCGGAAAGATCGACGGCCAGCCATTTGCCTGGCTCGCCGACGCCGACGTCCGGATCGGCCCGGTCCTCGAAGCCATCGTCGACGGGAAGTACTACTGGATTCCATTCTCCAACCTTCAGGCCATCACGGTCGAGAAGCCGGTCGATCTGCGAGACCTCGCATGGATCCCGGCCTACCTCACGCTGACCAATGGTGGCCAGTTGGTCTCCCTGATTCCCACCCGCTACCCCGGTTCGGAAGCAAGCTCGGATCCGGCCATCCGCATGGCCCGAAAGACCGACTGGAAAGAGCGCAAGGATGGTACCGCTTGGGGCGTGGGCCAACGCATGTTGACCACGGACCAGGGCGACCATCCGATCCTGGAGGTCCGTTCCATCGAGTTCGACCATCCATCCGAGCCGGCTCAACCGACGGCTTCGGACAATGGCTGAGCTAACGCAGAAGGAGCGGCTTCAGCCCTCCCTCCTCGATCGCCTGACGGACAACGATCCCGAGCGGAAGCTGGAGTCTCGTGAGGCGCGCGTGCTCTCACCCAGCCGCTTGCGTGACTGCGTCCGGCGCGACCTCGCGTGGTTGTTCAACACGACGCACCTGCAGGCCTTGCAGAGCCTGGACGACTATCCCCTGGTGGCGCACTCGGTGATCAACTACGGGATGCCGGACATGGCCGGCCGAACCATCTCCACGATAAACCCGGTCGTCCTCGAACAAACCATCCGCCGAGCAATCACGGATTTCGAGCCGCGCCTGGTGGCCCGGACGCTGCGAGTGAAGCTGGTGGTCGACGACAAACAGATGAACCACAACGCCATGTCGTTCGATATCGAGGCCGAGCTGTGGGCCCAGCCGTTGCCGCTTCGGTTGTTCCTTCGCACCGCCATCGACCTGGAGTCCGGGACCATCGATGTGCGCGACCTCGGCAACGCGGGAGGTGGTTGATGGATCCCCGGCTGCTCAGCTACTACAACCGCGAGCTCCAGTACATTCGCGAGACCGGCCAGGAGTTCGCCAAGGAATTTCCGAAGATCGCCGGGCGACTCGGCATCGAGACGCTCGAGTGCACCGATCCTTATGTCGAGCGGCTGCTCGAGTCGTTCGCGTTTCTAACCGCGCGCGTCCAGCTGAAGATCGACGCCGAGTTTCCCCGCTTCACACAGCACCTCTTGCAGATGGTCTACCCGCACTACCTCTGCCCCACCCCGTCGATGACCGTGGTGCAATTGGTGCCAAGCCTCACCGAGGGGGCTCTCGCCGACGGGTTCCGGGTACCACGCGGGTCGGCCATGAAGAGCGTGATCGGACGCGGCGAACAGACCGCTTGCGAGTATCGAACCGCCCACGACGTAACCCTCTGGCCCCTGGAGCTGACCGGCGCCGAATACACGTCGTTCCTAGGCGACCTCGGCACGCTCCGCATTCCAGGCAAGCCCAAGGCAGCCCTTCGGCTGAAGTTGCAGGCGTCGGCGGGGTTGAACTTCGATCAGATCGCCCTCGACAATCTGCCCCTCTTCTTACCCGGAGGGGACGAGATCTCCTTCCGACTCTACGAGCTTCTCATGGCCCACACCGTGGCGCTGGTCGTGCGGCCCGTTGGCGGCGGCTCCTGGAGCGAGCTCGTGCTCGACACCCCGGTTCGCCCCATGGGATTCGAAGACAACGAGGCGCTCATCCCCTACGGGCCCCGTTCCTTCCAGGGCTACCGCCTACTGCAAGAGTACTTCGCCTTCCCAAGCCGCTTTCTGTTCGCCAATCTGTGCGGACTCGCGACCGCGGTCCGCAAATGCGCGGCCCCCGAGATCGAAATCGTGGTGGTCCTGGATGCGCAGGACGCCAGACTGGAGAAGGCGGTGGGGCCCGGTCAGTTCTCCCTGTTCTGCACACCGGCGATCAACCTCTTTCCGAAACGCACCGACCGAATCCACCTCACCGAGGCCGAGAACGAATACCACATCGTTCCGGATCGTACGCGTCCCATGGATTTCGAGATCCACTCGGTGACCGAGGTGCTGGGTTTCGGAACCAGCGCGGACCAGAAGCAGGAGTTCTTTCCGTTCTACGCAATGCACGATCGGACGACGGCCGAGGAGGCGTCGTCGTACTACACGATCATCCGCGAGCCGCGCATGCTCTCCACGAAGCAACGCGCACAAGGCGCGCGCTCCAGCTACGTGGGCAGCGAGGTCTTCATCGCTCTCGTCGATGCGTCGCAAGCGCCAGTTCGCCCCCAGCTAAAGCAGCTCGCCATCAACACCTTGTGCACCAACCGCGACCTCAGCCTGCACATCCCGGTTGGGCAGAAGCGGAGCGACTTCACGCTCGAGACAGGAGCGCCGGTCGATGCGGTTCGGGCCGTGGCAGGCCCCACGCCGCCCAAAGCCTCCTACGCGTACGGCGACCCGACGTGGCGGCTGGTCAGCCATCTGGCGCTCAACTACCTGTCCGTCACCGACGACAGCAACGGTGGTGGCGCGTCGGCCCTGCGTGAGCTGCTTTCCCTGTACGGAGATGCGAGCGATCCGGTCGTGCGGAAGCAGGTCGAGGGCGTGCGCTCGGTCGAGTCGTCGTCCGTCACGCGGCGGCTGCCGGTGTCAGGCCCCGTCGCGTTCGGCCGAGGCCTGGAAGTCGCGCTGACCTTCGACGAGACCGCCTTCGAAGGCATGGGCGTGTTCCTCATGGGCGCCGTCCTCGAGCGGTTCTTCGCCAAGTACGTTTCGATCAACTCCTTCTCCGAGACCGTCCTCAAGAGCATCCAGCGCAAGGAGATCATGCGATGGCCAGCGAGACTCGGCCGACGCCCGGCGCTGTAGTCGAAGCGCAGCCCATGTCGGTCGACGAGCAGACTCGGCTCGACGAGCTTCTGCGTGAGGTCGCCAAGGCCCCGTACAAGTACGACTTCTTCGGCCTCCTGCGCGCCATCGAATGTGTCACGCCGGACAGAATTCGGCTTGGGCAGGCCACGCGGCCGATCGACGAGCCCATCCGCTTGGGCCAGGAGGCTTCGTTGGTTTTCGCGCCAGCGACGCTGGCCTATGTCCAGGACGGGAAAGGCGGACGGCCACCTCGCCTGGGCGCCTACTTCCTCGGCATGCTCGGGCCGAACGGTCCGCTGCCTTTGCACCTGACGGAATACGCACGCGACCGGGCGCGAAATGCGGGCGATCCGACCATGGTTCGGTTCCTGGACATCTTCCACCACCGAACCATGGCGCTCTTCTACCGCGCCTGGGCCAACGCACAACCGACGGTGAACCACGACCGGCCGAAGTCCGATCGTTTCTTGGCCTATGTCGGCTCACTGTTCGGCATCGGGTCGCCGGCGCTGCAGAACCGCGATGACTTCCCGGATCACGCCAAACGCTACTACTCCGGCCGCCTTGGCGCACAGACCAGGAATGCGGAGGGACTGCGTGCCATGGTTTGCGACTACTTCAAGCTGCCGACCGAGCTCGAGGAGTTCGTCGGGGAGTGGACGCCGCTTCTCACGGAAGAACGCTGGCACATATCGCGTGGGCCGTTCGCGGGCGCCCTCGGAGTCAGCACGATCCTCGGCGCCCGTGCGTGGCAAAGACAGACGAAGTTCCGGCTGGTGTTCGGACCGCTCAAGCAGGACCAATTCCAAAGCCTCCTGCCGGGAAGCCATCGCCTCGAGCGACTCATCTCGCTCGTCCGCAGCTACGTGGGCGATTCCCTCAACTGGGATGTGCGCCTCTTCCTCGACAAGCGCGTGAGTCAGCCCCTGAGACTGGACGGCGTTACCCGCCTGGGCTGGACCTCGTGGCTGGGGCACTGCCCCGAGGGAGAAGGCCGCGACGACCTCATCTTCAGTCCCATGCAAGAGGTGCTGGCGAAGAATTCGTCTATCGCGCAGCAGGCAGTCCTGTAATATCGCGTTCCGATCGTAATCCTACTATCCCTCAACTACCCGCTGGGTGGCCCGGCTGGCCACAGGAGGAAGACCGACGATGTCTGAGATTTCACGAGTTGCACTGTTCGGCAAACTGAACAGTCTCGGTTACAAGGCGATCGAAAGCGCCACAGTCTTCTGCAAGCTGCGAGGCAACCCATATGTCGAGCTGGTCCATTGGCTAAACCAGATCCTGCAGCTGCCCGACTCGGACATCCATCACATCGTCCGCGAGTTCCAGATCGATCCATCCCGCCTCGCGCGGGACATGACCGCGGCCCTCGATCGCCTTCCCAGGGGCGCCACGTCCATCTCGGACCTGTCCTCCCACATCGAGGACGCCGTCGAGCGCGGCTGGGTGTACGGAACCCTGCAATTCGGTGAATCGCAGGTTCGCACCGGGCACCTGATCGTCGGCATCTTGAAGACGGCGGGGTTGCGCAACACGCTCACCTCGATGTCGAAGGAGTTCGAGAAGATCAAGGTCGAGGCGCTGTCGGAGAACTTCGGCAAGATCGTGGGCGGCTCGCCCGAGAATGCACTGCAAGCCAGCGACGGCTTCCAGACCGGTGGCGGCGCAACCCCCGGCGAAGCCAGCGGCGCCGTCGCACCGGCCGCCATGGGCAAGCAGGAGGCGCTCAAGAAGTACTCCGTCGACCTCACCGAGCGCGCAAAGACCGGTGAGATGGATCCCATCGCGGGCCGCGACGAGGAGATCCGGCAAATCATCGACATCCTCATGCGCCGCCGACAGAACAACCCCATCCTCACCGGCGAGGCCGGTGTCGGCAAGACCGCGGTGGTCGAGGGTTTCGCGCAGCGGATCGCCGCCGGCGACGTACCGCCGCCTCTCAAGGACGTGACCCTGCGGTCCCTCGACATCGGCCTCCTGCAGGCGGGCGCCAGCATGAAGGGCGAGTTCGAGAACCGCCTGCGCCAGGTCATCGACGAGGTGCAGTCGTCTCCCAAGCCCATCATCCTGTTCATCGACGAGGCGCACACGTTGATCGGCGCTGGCGGTGCGGCCGGCACCGGCGATGCCGCCAACCTTCTCAAGCCTGCCCTCGCCCGTGGCAAGCTGCGCACCATCGCGGCCACCACCTGGGCCGAGTACAAGAAGCACATCGAGAAGGATCCCGCCCTCACCCGCCGGTTCCAGGTGGTCCAGGTTCTGGAGCCGACCGAACCGAAGGCGCTGCTCATGATGCGCGGGATCGCATCGACCCTCGAGAAGCATCACCGAATCCAGATCCTCGATGAGGCCTTGGAGGCAGCCGTCAAGCTGTCCCATCGCTACATTCCCGCGCGCCAGCTGCCCGACAAGGCGGTGAGCTTGCTCGATACTGCGTGCGCCCGTGTGGCCATCAGCCACCACGCGGTTCCTCCCGAGGTGGAGGACAGCCGCAAGCACATCCAGGCCTTGGAGATCGAGATCGACATCATCAAGCGCGAGGACGCCGTGGGCGTGATCGGCGCCGAGAAACGCCAGACGGAGGCCCTGGAGAAGCTCGACGGCGAGAAGAAGCGTCTGGCCGTCTTGGAAGAGCGCTGGACCGCCGAGAAGAAGCTGGTCGATCAGATTCTCGACCTGCGCAAGCAGCTGCGCGGTGGCTCCGACAAGGTCGAAGGGACGGATAGCAAGCTCGAGGCGAAGGTCGAGAAGAACAAGGAAGCCGCCCCGGCTGAGCCTGCGGCCGCACCCGTGGATCGTCCGGCTCTGCTCAAACAGCTGACGGGCATCCAGGAAGAGCTCATCAAGCTGCAGGGCGATCACCCGCTCATCCTCCCCACGGTCGACAACGCCGCCGTCGCGTCGGTGGTCGGCGATTGGACCGGCATCCCCGTGGGCCGCATGGTGAAGAACGAGATCGACACGGTGCTCAAGCTGGCGGACACACTCGACCAGCGGGTGATCGGACAGCGCCACGGCCTGGAGATGATCGCCAAGCGCATCCAGACCTCCCGCGCCGGCATCGAGAACCCGAACAAGCCCATCGGCGTGTTCATGCTGGCCGGCCCGTCCGGCGTCGGTAAGACCGAGACCGCGCTGGCCCTGGCCGAGGCGCTCTATGGCGGCGAGCAGAACGTCATCACCATCAACATGAGCGAGTTCCAGGAGGCGCACACCGTGTCCACCCTCAAGGGCTCGCCTCCCGGGTACGTGGGATACGGCGAGGGCGGCGTCCTTACCGAGGCCGTGCGCAGGCGCCCGTACAGCGTGGTTCTGCTCGACGAGGTCGAGAAGGCTCACCCGGACGTACACGAGATCTTCTTCCAGGTCTTCGACAAGGGCTGGATGGAAGATGGTGAAGGCCGGGTCATCGACTTCAAGAATACGCTCATCCTGCTCACCACCAACGTGGGCAGCGAGCTCATCATGAACATGTGCAAGGATCCGTCGCTCTTGCCCGAACCCGACGGCATCGCCAAGGCCATGCGCGAGCCATTGCTCAAGACCTTCCCGGCCGCTCTGCTCGGCCGCATGGTCGTGATCCCCTACTACCCGTTGTCCGACGAGATGATCGGCAACATCGCGCGGCTCCAGCTCCGTCGCGTCGCCAAGCGAATCAACGAGAGCCACAAGCTGCCGTTCACCTACGACGACGATGTGGTCAAGCTGATCGTCAGCCGCTGCACCGAGCTCGAGAGCGGCGGCCGCATGATCGACTCCATCCTGACCAACACCCTGCTCCCGGTCGTCAGCAAGGAGCTCCTCACGCGCATGATGGAGGGCAAGCCCATCGCGAAGGTCGCGACCACCGTAAAGGACGGTGACTTCCACTACGACTTCGATTGAGCCTCGGTCGGGCTGCGGCCACTCGCAGAGAGTGGCCGCACTCGATGCCAGGATACGAAGCGAAGCGCTGGCTAACTGCCGGCGCTTCGCTTTTCTGGGTGCTCGTCGAAGAAGGCCTGCCGACTCTCGCGCGTGATCTCCACCAGATAGGACCGGGACTGCGTGACACGCGCCTGGCAGCCGAGCCGCGACGGCGGCCGGACGTCGAACGCGTCGTCCAGCTGGTCCTCCTCCGCCATTTCGAGGGGAGACAGCGCGTCCAGGCCTTCCTTCACGTAGACGTGGCAGGTCGAGCATGCGCACACGCCGCCGCACGCAGAGCCCAGGTAGGCGCCCGCCTTCTCGGCTGCCTCGCGGATCGTGGTTCCCAAGGGGACCTCGACCTCGAGGCCGTCCGGCTCGAAGCGAATCCGCGCCGCCGTCATCGGGTGACCTTCCTTTCGACCGCGGCGACCGACTGGCCACGCACGTTCTCCGCCAGCGCCACGTTCATCCTCCGCCGTGCGAACTCCTTGCTGACCTCGTCCAGCGCCTGCACCGCGGCCCGAATGGCCAGGTGGTCGTCGCCAGACTTCGCCCGATCGAGGTCGGTCATCGACAACTCGATGGCCTCGCGCTCTCCCGGGATCAACAGATCCGCCGAAGCCACCAACGCCCCCCGCGTAGCATTGAGGATACGATCCGCCTCGACACGTTCCACGTTGAGCAGCCGAGCCCCCATGTCGTCGTCGGCGTGCTCGAAGGAATCGCGAATCATCTGCTCCACCTGATCGTCGGTGAGGCCGTAGCTTGGCTTGACCCTGATCGATGCCTCCTTGCCCGTTTGCTCCTCGCGAGCAGCCACGCTGAGAATGCCGTCGGCATCCACCGTGAAGGTGACCTTCAGGCGCGCCATTCCGGCTGGCAGGGGCGGGATGCCTCCTAGCTTGAAGCGGGCCAGGGAGCGGCAATCGGAAACCATCTCGCGCTCCCCCTGAACCACGTGGAGGTCGAAGCCGGTTTGTTTGTCGGCGTACGTGGTGAAGGTCTGCACGGCACCACAGGGTACGGTCGTGTTGCGATAGATAAGCTTCTCGGCGACGCCACCCATCATCTCCAGCCCCAGAGACAAGGGCACGACATCCATCAACACCACGTCGCTCCGCCCCCCGCTGGCCAGAAGATCCGCCTGCACGGCAGCGCCGAGGGCCACCACCTCGTCCGGGTCGATGTCGGCCAAAGGCTCGCGCCCGAACAGCTCGGCCACGAACTTACGAACCACCGGCATCCTCGTTGCGCCACCGACGAGGATCACACCGGACAGGTGGCCGGCCTCGACGCCCGCGTCCCGCATGGCGCGCAGAACAGGGGCCCGGCAGCGATCGAGCGTCGGCATGACCAGCGCATCGGACATCGCCCTGGTCAGGGGGATGTCCCGGACGCTGCCGTCCGGCAACCCTAGAGACAACGCGGTCTCGGCCGCCGAGGTCAGCCTCTCTTTCGCCGCGCGCGCGCCGTCGAGGGCCGCGCGCATCACCGTCGGATCTCCACCAGCGTTCTCGGCCAAGCCCAGTTGGCCGAGCAAATGAACCGCGATGGCTCGATCGAAATCGTCACCGCCCAGCGCCGAATCTCCGCCCGTCGCCTTCACCTCGAACACGCCTCCCTCCAGCTTCAGGATGGAGACATCGAAGGTCCCGCCGCCAAGATCGAACACGGCGAAGGTGCCCTCGGCCTGCTTGTCCAAACCATACGCCAGCGCCGCGGCGGTGGGCTCGTTCACCAATCGCATCACTTCCAGCCCAGCCAGGCGCCCGGCGTCCCGGGTCGCCTGGCGCTGGCCATCGTCGAAGTAAGCGGGCACCGTGATGACCGCCCCGTCCAGCTCGCCACCAAGCGCCGCCTCGGCACGCGCCTTGAGCGCCCGGAGGATCTCGGCAGAGACCTCCATCGGCGTCACGGTGCGCCTGCCACCGGCCACGGAGAAACGAACGACCGAATCGCCTGGGGCGGCCGGCGCGATGGCGTAAGGAACCAGGCTGCCCGTGGCCTCGGCGTCGTCAGGTCCGCGTCCCATGAACCGCTTCACCGACGAAATCGTGTCTCTGGGCGCCGCCTTCGCCAGCCGTCGGGCACCCTGCCCGACCACGACGCCCCCATCGCTGGCGTAGTGGACCACCGAAGGAAGAAGCGCGGAGTCGTCGTCACGCAGGCAGATGGGCTGTCCCGCCTGCACCACGGCCACCAGGGAGTTCGTCGTTCCCAGATCGATGCCCACCGCGCGCCCCTTGCAGACCTCCTTGCTGTGCGCCTCGCCGGGTTCGGAAATGCTGAACAAGGCCTCCACTGGCATTACGGTTCCTTTCGGTCGTCGTTCGAGAGAGCTTCGGAGATCACGCGCGCCTCATCGAGGAAGCGGCGGTAGTACCGCACCGTCACGAGCCGCGCCGTTATGGTCCCGAGATCCGGCGGAGAAGCGGTGAAGCCGAGGGCGACGTCAGCCATCACGGATTCTAGGCGCCCGCGGACCTTGCCGATCAGAGCCTCGACCTCGGGCAGGTCCTTGCTGGCCTGTGCCTCTGCGAGCGCCTCGCGCAGCTCCATGACTTCCATCAAGAGGACTTGCGGCACAGGCAAGGTCGCCTGGCCACGAGACGGCTCTTGTGGGCTGCCCCCCATCCGCTCGCCCATGTCGACGCCGTGGAGCGAAAGCAGGTACTCTGCGCGGCGAACGGGGTCCCTCAGGGTTCGCCAGGCTTCGTTGAGCTGCACCGATCGTTCGAGCGACGCCCGTCGGGCCTGCGAATCCGCCCGAGCGAATCGATCCGGATGCAGGATCTTGGTCGTCTCTTTGTACCGCCGCTCCAGATCCTCCAGGTCCACGGCGAACGAACGTGGCACCCCCAAGACGCGGAAGTAGTCAGCTTTCGGATCCGGCGGCTGCACGGCGTGGCAAGACACGCACAACACGCCGTCACCCGCAGCTTTCTGACAAGACCAGCAAATCATTGGTGCATCAGACTCTGCAAAGAGCTCGACTTCAATAGAGATCGCGCTATTCGAGCACAGGTTCCACGCAGCCAGCGTCCCGGCCCCGAGCCGTGGCCTCCTCCATGAACCAGAAGAGCCGCTAGAACTGGACGCTCTCGCCGCAGCTGCAGGTCGACTTCACGTTGGGGTTCACCCACTTGAAGCCGCTGGCCATGAGCGAGGTCGCGTAGTCCAGGGTGGAACCATCCAGGAAGGCAAAGCTCTTCGGATCGATGAACACGTTCACCTGCCCGTTCTCGAACGAGAGCACACGATCTTCCGGTCGAGCGTCCACGTCCGACCACTCGAAGAGGTACGAGAAACCGGTACAGCCCCCGCCACGAATGCCCACCCGCAAGCCCTTGGCTTGCGTGGCCCTCTTTTCCGCGGCGGTCTTGATGGCTGCAATCGCCTTTTCCGTCACTTGTATTGCCATGGTGATTCCTCCCGCCCTCAGGCCGCGCTCTCGGCCTTCTGCTCCTGCTTCTTGCGGTAGTCGGCGATCGCCCCCTTGATGGCGTCCTCGGCCAAGACCGAGCAATGGATCTTCACCGGCGGCAAGCTGAGCTCCTCCACGATCTGTGTGTTCTTCACCGCCATGGCTTGGTCGACCGTCATGCCCTTGATCCACTCCGTCGCCAAAGACGACGAGGCGATGGCCGATCCGCATCCGAAGGTCTTGAACTTCGCATCCTCGATGACGCCGTTGTCGCCGACTTTGATCTGCAGCTTCATGACGTCGCCGCAGGCCGGGGCCCCCACCAGCGCCGTACCGACGTTGGACTCCGACGGATCCAAGCTGCCCACGTTGCGGGGATTCTCGTAGTGGTCGATCACCTTGTCGCTGTATGCCATGTCGTGCTTCCTTGCTCTCTTCCTTAAGATGTTCGATATCGCTTCTGGATGCGTCAGTGCGCGCTCCAGGCCACGCTCTTCAAGTCGACACCCGACTGGGCAAGCTCCCACAGGGGCGACATCTCACGCAGGCGCCTGGTCTTTTCGGCCACGAGGTCGATGACATAGTCCACCTCCTCCTCGGTGGTGAACCGGCCGATTCCGAAACGAATCGAAGTGTGCGCCATCTCCTCGGGCACGCCCAGCGCACGCAGAACGTACGATGGCTCTAGAGACGCCGAAGTGCAGGCCGAGCCCGATGATACCGCCACGTCCTTGAGGGACATCATCATCGCCTCGCCCTCCACGAAAGCGAAGCTGATGTTGAGGTTGCCAGGCAGGCGATGCTCGACCGAGCCGTTCACCGTCGTGCTCGGCACTCGCGCCTCGATGCCCTTGCGCAGGCGCTCGCGCAACGCGAGGACACGCCGCCCCTCCTCTTCCATCTCCAGTCGACAGAGCTCGGCGGCCTTGGCGAAGCCCACGATGCCGGTCACGTTCAAGGTCCCCGAGCGCATTCCGCGTTCGTGACCGCCGCCGTCGATGATGGGAACCAGGCGCACGCGTGGCTTGCGGCGCACGTACAGGGCTCCGACGCCCTTCGGTCCGTACATCTTGTGTGCCGACAGCGAAACCAGATCGGCCTGACTGCTGTTCACGTCGAACGGAATCTTGCCGATGCCCTGGACGGCATCGATGTGAAAGAAGGCACCGCCTTTCTTCACGACGGCGCCGATCTCGGCGACCGGGTTGACCGTACCGATCTCGTTGTTGGCCAACATGATCGAGACCAAGATGGTCTTGTCGGTCATGGCGGCGGCCACCGCGGCCGGGCTGACCCGCCCGTCGCGCTCCACCGGCAGATAGGTCACCACGAACCCCTGCTTTTCCAGGCGCTTGCACGAATCCAGAACGGCCTTGTGCTCGGTCACCACGGTGATGATGTGGTTGCCCCGATCCTTGTAGAACTCGGCCACACCCTTGATCGCGAGGTTGTCGGATTCGGTGGCGCCCGAGGTCCAGACGATCTCCTTGCCCTGGGCTCCGATGAGCCTCGCCACCTCTTCCCGGGCCTTCTCGACCGCCTCTTCGGCGCGCCAGCCGAAGACGTGCGAGCGACTGGCAGCGTTACCGAACTCCTCGCGGAAATAGGGCAGCATCGCATCGAAGACGCGCGGGTCCACGGGCGTGGTCGCGTGATAGTCCATGTAGATTGGCAGCTTCGGGCTCATGGGGTGTGTTTCGCTATTCCGTCGACAAGAAGGGGTACTTCGTGGTCGTCGCCGTGGTTCTCGCAGGTGCAACAGTCGCCCTGTCCTTGGTCGGGGCTACACCAACGACAACGCTCCAGATAGGCAAGGCTCTCGGTCAGCTCGTCGGCCAAGAGCGAAAGCCGCGTGATGGTCTCGCGGGTCTCGCGCAGCTTGTCCGAGAAAATCTCGCGCACGGTCGCCATGGCGTCGGGCGCGGTCGCGCTCTCTTCCCAGACGCGGAGGAAGGCTTTGATCTCCGTCAGAGAGAAGCCCATGTCTTGGAGCTTCTGGATCCATTCGATTCGCTTCACCCCGTCGCCCGAATACATTCGGAAGCCGCCCTTGGACCGAGCCGGCGCCGAAAGCAGCCCAAGCTCTTCGTAGAGGTGGATGGCGCGCACCGTCTTCCCTGTGCGACGCGCCAGATCCCCGACTTTTATCAGGGCTAGCTTCTCTGTTTCGCGCTGGATTCGCATCGACTCTTACTCTTACGCGTACGTATGAGTTATAGAGACATCGACCTTATCCGTCAACGGGAAACCTCACCCTAACGTGCGATTCTCAGCGTTGGCGCCCGCCGATCGCCTCGATGAGCGCGATCAGGTCCTGTCGATGCACCGGCTTTTCGAGAATGCGCGTGGGCGACTGCGCCATCAGGGGCGCCAGCTCCTCCGAGTCGCCGCCGGTCAGGAACACGAATCTTTCCGCCAGGAAGGGCCGGACCCGGGTGACCTTCTTGAAGAGCTCGATGCCATCCACCTCGGGCATGTTGACGTCGCAAATGATGATGTCCGGCGGGTCACGCTCGATGAGGCAGCGCATCCCGTCGGTCGAATCGCTGAAGGTGAGGACGTCGTGCTGGTCACCCAGCATCCTGCGCAGGGGTTGCAGCAGGGCAGTCTCGTCTTCGATGATGATGATGCTGAGGCGACGGCCGTTCGCCGGGGCAATCAACTCGGGGGGAGGCGTGAGCGGCGGCTCGACCTGATGCTGGGCATGCCCGGCCTCGCGCCAAGCGCGGAGGGTGATCGTGGCCGAGGTTCCCCGACCAAGCTGACTCTCGAGCGTCAGGTTCCCGTCCATCTTCTTCACCAGATCCCGCGAGACAGCCAGACCGAGGCCCGTGCCGTGCCCGACGGGCTTGGTGGTGAAGAACGGGTCGAATACCCGCCGAACGTTCTCGGCTGCAATGCCGCATCCGTTATCGATGACTCGGATGCTGACCTGCCCGTCCTTTGGGTCGACGAAGACGTCGATGCGCCCGTCGGTCCTGCCTGCGGGGAAGCTCTGGGCGCTATTGAGGAGCAGATTGAGCAAGACTTGGCGAAGCTGATCGTCATTGCCCCGCGCGATGCAGTCGGGGCTGGAGTAGACGGTGATGGCTGCGTGGCCCGCCGCCTCCCGCTCGACCATCGTCACCACCGAGCGAACCAGCTCGTCGACGTCGATGGGCCGCAGATCCTGCCGGCCGGGATGCGAGAAGATTCGGAGTTGCTTCACGAGCCGCGCAATCCGATCGAGCCCACGCCTGCACTCCCCCACCAGGCTGCCGAGCTCGTCCAAGGACTGCGCGCGCTTTTCACGAGGGTCGGAGCGCATCGAAGCCACCCAGGACTCGATCCGCTCGAAGTTCGGCAAGATGAAGGCGAGAGGATTGTTGATCTCGTGGGCGACGCCGGCGGTGAGAAGTCCGATGCTGGCCATCTTCTCCATCTGGACGAGCTGGTCTTGCGTCTCTCCCAGACGCGTCAGGGTCGATTCCAGCTCGGCGCGCTCGGAGCGCAACTGGGCGTTCGCTTGTTCGAGCGCAGCGGTGCGGTCGCGGACGCGGTCTTCCAGGTCGGCATTGAGGCGTGCGAGCTCCTTGAGCAGGCGCGCATTCTCGCCCACGAGCCGTATATGCTCGATGGCCCTGACGATGGCCATGCGCAACGGCTCGATGGCCTCGTCCTTGCCGATGTAGTCGAAGGCGCCGCGGTGAATGGCGCGCAGGACGTCGCTGGTGCGCGAGACCGAGGACAGCATGATCACGGGCGTGTCGATCGATCGCATCCGCAACGTGGTCAACATCTCGAGGCCGGACATCTCGGGCATGTCGAGGTCCGCCACGATGACGTCGAACCGGCGTTGCGCGAGGGCCTCGAGGGCAGCTGGTGCGCTGGCGAAGGTCTCGACGGCGAACCCCCAGTCATCGATGAGACCACCAACGAAATCGCGGACCAAGGCGCTGTCGTCCACCAACAGGACGCGTCCCGTGGCCACCGGCCTGGCGTCGGCTCCGAGCGGCCCGCCCTCTGAGCTCCTTCCCTCAGGCATCCCACCTCACAACGGCGGTTTGGGCCTGCTACTTGATGAACGCCTCGTACCGACGAGACGCCGTCACACGAATCTGAAGTTTGCCGATTGTCCTGCCGATGGGACCAAGAAGGGAAATGGACAACCTGCTGAGGAACATACGCCTGTTCGAAACGCTCTCGGAGAGGGACTGTGCGGAGCTCGTTCATTTCATGCACGAGAGGCAATTCGAGCCGGGCCAGACCGTCTGCTCGCGGGGGGAGCACGGCAACAGCATGCTGGTGGTCCTGCGTGGCGCGCTGTCAGCGGTGGTTCCCGGAAAAGCAAACAGCCAGGCGGAGGTGGCCCGAATGCGATCGGGCGCCGTGGTTGGCGAGATGTTCTGCATCGATCCCGCGCCTCGCCCAGTGACCATCGTGGCCAACGAGACGACCACCGTGCTCGAGATCAGCCGCGAAGACGTCACGAGGATGCGGCAGGAGGCGCCTCGCGTGGCCGCCGCTCTCGTCAGCGCGGTTTTCCACGAGGTGCTGAGGAGGCTCCGCAGCGTCGATGAGCGTGTCGATCGCGAGCTTCGCGCCGAACACGACGGAGGCCCTGGAGATGGAGAGGAAGCATCCGTCCACTCCGGCAATCCCTGGGACACTTGCTTCGCCCGACTGCGAGGCTCGGCGTGAACGACGGCGACGGCGAACCAACGGCGGGCTTGTCTGGTTCGGAGGTCGAAGAGATCCTCCGCGCTGGTCGCGTGCGTTCGCTGGCTCCGGCGACACTCCTGTGCGAGGAAGGGCAGCTCTGCAGCCATTGCTGGGTCGTCGCTCAAGGCACCGTCGAGGTGTCGAGGATCCTCGACGGTGGCTACCGCACGCTTTCCCGATGCGGTCCGGGCAGCATCCTCGCGCTCATGGCAGCGCTCGATGGCGGCCCCTGCAGGATCAGCCTGCGCGCCTCGGGAGAGGTGAAGGTCGTGGAGATCGCACGCGACGGGCTGTTCGCCATCTTTGGCGAGAACGAAGCCTGCGCGGGCCTCGCACACCGGCTGACCACCACGGCGATCCGGCGCCTGCGTGGAGCCACCGACGAGCTCGCCCAGGCCATCCATCGTTCGGTCACCTCGGCCGAGCGCCCCGGTCACTTGGCTACCGCCGATCTCGCCGCGATCCACGCAGGCAACCACGCGTGGATGGCCGCGGCCTAGTACGCCAAGAAGCGGCACGGAAACGCGAACTGAGCGCGGCGGAGCCCGACGAACCGGCGAAGGAATCTAGGAATTCTGAGCTGACCGTGCTAGCAAACGAAGCGGCAGAATCAGCCCAGGAGAGACTTCCCGATGGACCAATTGACCCAGCTTGCCATCAATACTATTCGTCTGCTTTCCGTGGACGCCGTGCAGAAGGCCAACGCAGGCCATCCCGGCCTGCCGATGGGTGCCGCGCCGATGACCTACGTGGTTTGGCAGAAGCACTTGCGCCACAACCCGAAGAACCCGCAGTGGCCTGACCGCGATCGGTTCGTACTCTCGGGCGGTCATGGGTCGATGTTGCTCTACTCGATGCTGCACCTGACGGGCTACGACCTCGCCCTCGACGAGCTCAAGGCGTTCAGGCAGTGGGGCTCGCGAGCACCCGGCCACCCCGAGTCGTTCTGCACGCCCGGCGTGGAGGCGACCACCGGTCCGCTGGGCCAAGGCGCGACCAATGCCGTCGGTATGGCCATGGCCGAGCGGTTCCTGGCGTCACGGTACAACCGCCCAGGGCAGACCATCGTCGACCACATGACCTACGCCATGCTCGGCGACGGCGACATGATGGAAGGCATCACCCACGAAGCCGCGTCCCTCGCCGGCCACCTCAAGCTGGGTAAGATGGTCTGGCTCTACGACGACAACCTGATCTCCCTCGACGGACCCACGTCGCTCCACTTCAGCGAAGACGTGGCCAAGCGCTTCGAGGCGTATGGCTGGCACGTGCAGAAGGTCGCCAAGGGCGACACCGACGTGGATGCCATCGACGCCGCGCTGACCGCAGCCAAGGCCGATCCTCGGCCGTCGCTCATCATGGTCCGGACCACCATCGGCTTCGGCTCGCCCAAGAAGGCCGGCACCTGCGAAGCCCACGGCGCGCCCCTCGGCCCCGACGAGGTGAAGGCGACCAAGGTGGCCCTTGGCTGGGATCCGGAGAAGCACTTCTACATTCCGGAGCAGGTCCAGGCACACATGCTGTCCGCCGTGGATCGCGGCGCCCGCGCCGAGGCCGAATGGAAGAAGACCTTCGACGTCTGGGCAGCGGCCAATCCCGGGCTGGCCACCGAGTGGCGCATGGCCTTGCGAGGCGAGCTCCCGGCCGACTGGGATTCCGCGATTCCGACCTACACCGTCAAGGACGAGCCCGCCACGCGGGTCTCGGGCGGCAAGATCCTCGCGGCCATCGCCAGCAAGGTGCCGTGGTTCCTGGGCGGCGATGCCGACCTGTCTTGCTCCACCATGACCGCCCTGCCCGGCCTGGGCGACTTCTCCGCCGAGAGCGCCGGCCGCAACATCCACTACGGTGTGCGCGAGCACGCCATGGGCGCCATCGCCAACGGCATGGCCTACCACGGTGGCCTTCGTTCGTTCACGGCGACGTTCTTCGTGTTCTCGGACTACGAGCGGCCCGCGATCCGCATCGCCGCGCTCAGCAAGCTGCCGGTCATCTTCGTGTTCACGCACGACTCCATCGGCGTCGGCGAAGACGGCCCGACCCACCAGCCCATCGAGCACCTCGCAGCCCTGCGCGGAATCCCCAATCTGTGGGTCCTCCGTCCGGCGGATGGCAACGAGACCGCCGAGGCCTACCGGATCGCCATGCGTCGTACCGACGGCCCCGTGGCCATCATCTTGACCCGCCAGAAGGCCCCGACCTTCGACCGCAGCAAGCTCGCCCCGGTTGCTGGGGTCGCGCGCGGCGCCTACGTCCTCAGCGAGGCCGCTGGTGGTGCGCCTCAGGCCGTCCTGATCGCGACCGGCAGCGAGGTCGCCACCGCCCTCACGGCGCAGGACAAGTTGCAAAGCGAAGGCATCCGCACGCGCGTGGTTTCCATGCCGAGCTGGGAGCTCTTCCTGGCACAGACGCAGGAGTACCGGGATTCCGTCATCCCGCGTGACGTGCCCGCACGCGTGTCCATCGAGGCAGGCAGCACCCTGGGCTGGCATCGTTGGGTCGGCGACCGCGGCGTGACCATCGGGCTCGACCGGTTCGGAGCCTCTGGTCCTGGCTCCGTGTTGCTCAAGCAGTTCGGATTGACCGCAGACAACATGGTTCGCGCGGCCACCGGGCTCGTCAAGGGTTAGTCATGCGGCGACTGCTGGCGGTTGGACTGCTTGTGCTCGTCGCGTCGACGGCGCGTCGAGGCGAGGCGGCGGAGATGCCGGCTCCCACGGTCTTCGATGGGGCCTACCAGGGGCTTCTCGTGGGAGGCACCGCCGGCGTCGCCACGGGCTACCTCTTTGCCAGAGAAGACGGCTGGAACGGTTGGTCCGACGGAAAGACGCTGCTCTACGGTGCTGGGATCGGCGCCCTCGGCGGCGCCGCTGTCGGGCTGACCCTCGGCATCGTCGACATGGCCCAAGGGAAACCGCGACGCAATGGCTATGTCATGCGCGATGGCCTTTACGGCGCGGT
The DNA here is from genome assembly GCA_964647025.1 of uncultured Myxococcales bacterium. Classification (GTDB taxonomy): domain Bacteria; phylum Myxococcota_A; class Polyangia; order Fen-1088; family Fen-1088; genus Fen-1118. The sequence goes on from CAZYFU010000095.1 coordinate 22,585, forward strand.
GCTGGGCGCCGTGCTGGGCGGCATCAGCGGTGGCTTGGTCGCGCTGTCCACGAAGAAGGGCGAGCACATCCTGCTCGGAGGCTCTATCGGCGTCTTGTCCGGCACATGCCTAGGAATGGGCGTGGGATTCGTCGAGGGCTACCGTCGCTATTCCGTCGCGATCGCCCCGGTTCAGGAATCAGGCGGAAGCTACACGTTCGTTCCCGCGGTCTCGGCCAGGTTCTAACCTGCCCGCGGCGCGCTTCCGGTTTTGCGCTGGAAGTGGGCGGAATTTCGCTTGCAAACCGACGTGGGTCTGCAGAAACTCGCCGCCATGAGCCAGGGTTTTGGGCGCGTCAGTTGTCGTGCGGGCTGGGGAGTCGCTGCTGCGGTCTTCGCCCTTCTGATTGTTGTCGAGCCGGCCCTTGCCGCCGGTGGTCGGTCGGGCGGCACCGCGGCACCGCAGGAGAAGGCCGCTCGCAAGGCGTGTCTCACCGGCGACGCCGACAAGGGGGTCTCGCTCCTCGCGGACCTGTTCGTGGAAAGCGGTACCCCCGTCTACGTCTTCAACCAGGGCCGGTGCCTTCAGCAGAACTCGCGCTACAAGGAGGCGATCCTGCGCTTCGAGGAATACCTGCGCCTCGGTCAGACGGCGAAGCTCGATGCAGACGCCCGGGCGGCGGCCAAGAGCCACATCGAGGAGTGCAAGGCCAAGCTCGCCGATGAGGAGAGCACCCAGGCATTGCTTCCCCAGCCGCTGGCCCAGCCCTTGCCCCAGCCGATTCCACAGCCAACGGCCCAACCAGACGCCACCGACACCATCTCGGAGCCCAAAGCCGAGCCCGAGGCACCGAAGGGCGGAAAGGGCTTGCTGGTCGGGGGCATCGTGCTCGGAGGCGTGGGTGTGGCTGCTGCTGTTGCTGGCGTCGTCTTCAACCTGAAGGCCAACGACATGGCGAACGAGTTGGAGACCAAGGTCGACGCCTACACAGAGAGCAAGAGCTCCAGCCAGAAGACCTACGGAACCCTCGCGTGGGTCGGCTATGGCGTGGGCGCCGCGTGCATTGCGACCGGCGCTGTCCTGATAGTGGTTGGGGCGAATCGGCGCGGCTCGTCTGCCCGCACCGACGTTGCGCTGGTGCCGACGGTGGGTCCGGACCATGCCGGTGTTCTCTTGCGTGGAGGGTTCTGATGAAGACTCGCTCGTTTGATGTCGGGTCCGTCCTGGTCCTTTGCCTGGCCGCCACGGCCTGCGTGCGCGGCGTGGACAACACGAAGGTCCGGTGCACGAGCTCGGAGTATTGCCCCAATGGCTACGTCTGCTCTGCCGGCCGTTGTGTCAGCGGTTCGGCCAGCACCGGGGGCACGCCCGGGCGGGACGGCGCCCTGGCCGATGCAACCGCGGCCGCCGATGCGCATCCAGACCAGGCCGTGGGATCCGATGCGACAGCGAATCGGGGCGATGCACCTTCGTCCGGATCCGACGCTGACGTCGGTCCGGTGTCGCCCGGGGCAGGCGGCACGGCCGGGACAGGCGCAGGTGGGATGGTTGGAGCAGGCGGCGTGCTGGGGACCGGCGGCGTGAGCGGCACGGGCGACGGCGGGGCTTTGGCAGGAGCTCTCGGTAGCGGTGGAGTGGTCGGCTCCGGCGGCATCGCACCGAGTGGAGGCACGGTAGCCACCGGCGGTATCGCGGCCACAGGTGGCCTGGCAAGCTCGGGTGGGATCAATGGCACCGGCGGTGCGGGCTCGGGTGGCGCGGGAACGGGCGGCACCCCCTGCCAGCCGAAGTCGCGGGACTGCACGTCGACCCTAGACAACAACTGCAACGGCACGCCGGACAACCAAGAGACCTCCTCCTGCCAATGCCCGGCTGGCCAATCCCGGGCGTGCCAAGAGCATCCCGGCTACGACGGGAAGGGGATCTGCAAGGCCGGCAATCAGAAATGCGAGGCCAGCGCCGACAAGACGACCAGCAGTTGGACTGACTGCACCGGCGCCGTCGGTCCGAACCCCAGCGAAGTGTGCGACGCCACCGGCCTGGACGAGAACTGCAACGGCCAGTCAAACGAAGGCTGCGAGTGCGTGAACGGCGCCCAGGTCCCCTGCGAGTG
>CAZYFU010000096.1:0-24540 GCA_964647025.1 uncultured Myxococcales bacterium
CCCTCACGATTTCAACTGCTTACGCCGTGATCTGGGATCGCGGCCGGTCATTTAGAAGGCAGCCGTGAGCACGAACGAACCATCGAGGAACCACCCCGGAGTCCCCATGGAAGTGGGAACCTCGAGGGTAATCACGTCGGAGGGCTGGTTCATCGAACTGGTGTACTTCAGCATGGCAGCGTAGCCAAGCGCCAGGTTGGGGCACACCCAGTAGCGGACGCCTACCCCGGCGTTGAGCTGGAATGCGGCGCTCGTCGCATTCCCATCGCTGCGATCCTTGGCCGCTGGCACGTTAGCGTTGACGATGATCACGCCCATGTCTCCGTGAAGGTACAGCTCGGTTCGTTCGTCGTCAGAGTGCAAGGCTACGACGCGAAGCCCAGGACCGAACCGTACAGCGAGCAGATCTTCAGAGCCAAATGCGGTGGACGCCACCGTGTGTTTCTCGAATCCGACGTTTCCTCCGATGGTGACTTGGCGGCCCTGGTAACCCAGCAGCAGGCTGCCGAGTCCTCCCGATGCGAACGAGGAAGTCAGAGCTTCTATCGCGAACCCTTTTACCGAGTAGTGTTTGGCCGCCTCGGCTTCCGGGACGGTCCGCACGCTGGTCTCGATGCGAGCTGGCTGCGGCAGTGGTACCACCACCCCAACCTCGCCGGGGACCGCAACGTCTGGAGCCGGCGTAGACGGTACGGACACTGCTGCCTCGGGCGCCCTTGGACTCCCTGAGCCAAGGAACGGCGATTCCGAATGGACTTCCGATCCCTGCAGTCCTGTCTGTGCCGACGCACTGTTGGTTGCCAAGAGGCCGATGGGTAGCAAGAGGCAAAGCAGCAGCCTACTCGTCTTTTCAGGGCAGTCGATCATGGGGCCTCCGTTCGGTCGCGCTCTGGCGCTGACCACAGGTGAAGTTGCGCCGGTCGCGGCGATTGTGCAGCCAGCTCGTCTCACGGTCAAACGGTTGCAAAGCGGTGTCGTTGGCCGGATCTCTATCGACCTGCACACCGACGGTGACCACTCAAACCGTCACCGGGCCGTGGCGCCAGGGCGGTGCCAAGAGCCTGTGTGGCTGTGCCCCTCAGGACAACGCCATTACCGGTTGCACACTCCTGGCGGCGGTGTGCGACCGCTCAAGGATGGCGAAAGCCGAGTGGCGCCCCTGCAGAACGTTCTGGCGCCCATCCTGGCCGCCTGGAAGCTGAAGACGGGGGCATCTCAACAAGGCGCTCGAGGCCTGCGGCCTGCCGGCGCTGTCGTGGTGCCAGTCGACCCGGCACACGTTCGCCAGCCAGTGGGGCATGGGTGGCGAGTCCATCGAACGGCTGCGGGACATCCTCGGCAACAGCAGCGTCGTCGCCACCGACCGCTACAGCCACCTTCGGCCCGACCTCCTCCGGGCGTCTTCGTACGATGCCGTCAAGGTGGACCTTCCCCGTCCGGCTGGCGACGTGGTATCACTTCCGGCGTCTCGACCGACCGAAGAGCAATGCTTGATGTCGGACGAGACGCACCTAGACCAAATCTTAACGTAAGTGCTTGAAATTCAAGTCCGGCCCCGTAGCTCAGCTGGATAGAGCAACGGTTTCCTAAACCGTAGGCCACCTGTTCGAATCAGGTCGGGGTCACAAGATGAACGATGCGCCACCTGCCCACGTCAGGTCGGGGTCACGGGGATGATCGTCGTGGTCCAGCGCGTGTCGCGCGCGGAGGTGCGGGTCGAAGAGGAGGTCGTGGGGAAGATCGGGCTCGGGCTCATGCTCTTGGTCGGGGTCGAACGCGGGGATAGCGAGGCGGACGCCGATGTCCTGGCCCGCAAGCTCGTCGCCTTGCGGATCTTCCCGGGCCGCACGCCCATGGATCTCACGGTGAAGGATGTCTCGGGGGCTTGCCTGGTCGTCAGTCAGTTCACGCTCGCTGGAACGACCCGCAAGGGCAACCGCCCAAGCTTCGACCGCGCAGAGGATCCGAAGCTGGCAAACGCGCTCTACCTGCGACTGGCCGACGGCATCCGGGCCGAGGGCGTCGAAGTCGCGACCGGCCGATTCGCCGCGGACATGAAGGTCGAGCTGGTCAACGACGGACCGGTCACCTTCATCTTGCAGGCCCGCGCCGGCGCGTTGGCGGGCGCCTGATCCAGGGCCCGCCGCCTGCGCCATCAGCGGCGCGCCTCGTCAGGCGTAGTTGAGTAGAACCTCGACAGGCACGTCGCCCAGGCGCTTGCGCCCTTGCAGGAACTCGAGCTCGATGACGAAGCTGGCGACGGCGATCTTTGCGCCCAGCTGCTGCAGGAGCTTGATGGCCGCGCCCGCGGTTCCACCGGTGGCCAGCAGGTCGTCCACCAGCGCGACGCGCGCTCCGGGCGCGAAGGCGTCCTCGTGAACCTCGATGGCGTCCGTGCCGTACTCGAGGTCGTACCGCTCTTGCCGCGTCTTCCAGGGAAGCTTGCCCGGCTTGCGGATGGGCACGAAGCCGATGCCCAGCTCGACCGCGACGTTGGCCCCGAAGATGAAGCCGCGCGATTCGATGCCCGCGATGATCTGTGGGCGGTGGGCGGCGATCCGCTCGCACAGTTGGCGGATGCATGCCCTGAAGGCCGGACCGTTGCCGAGCAGCGGGGTCACGTCCCGAAAGAGAATTCCCGGCTTCGGAAAGTCCGGGATGTCGCGGATGAGGGAGCGCAGATCACTTGGGCTGGACATGGCCGTCTTCTACTTCAAAGGCGGCAAAAACTGCATCGGATCCTGCGGGTTCTCGCCTTTCCGGACCTCGAAGTGCAGATGCGGGGCCGTCGAGCGGCCGGTGTCTCCGACCCTGGCGATCTCCTGCCCGACCACCACGCTGTCGCCGGTGCGCACGAGCAGAAGCGAGTTGTGGGCATACACGGTCACGAGACCGTCGGGGTGCTGGAGGACGACCATGTTGCCGTACCCGCGGACCCGGTCGCCCGAGTACAGCACGGTCCCGCCTGCCGCCGCGTAGACCGGCGTTCCGGTGGGGGCGGCCATGTCGATCCCCTCGTGGTCCCTGCCCCAACGCTTGCCGAACCTGGACGACAGCCGGGGCGCGGCGACGGGCCAGCGCAGCGGCGCATTCGAGGCCGCCTGAACAGTGGGCGGCGGCGCGACGTTCGGCTTGCCCGGCGTGGTGGCCGAGGGCTTCGGGGGCGCCAGGACAAACACGGGACGGCCTGGCTCGAGCGCATCGTGCTTTCGCAGTCCATTGATCTCCAAGAGATCCTCGAGCGGGATCCCCGCCTGGCGTGCGATGGACGCGGACGTCTCGCCTTGCACGACCACGTGCCAGGTGCCACGGATGTGCTCGCCGTGAAGCGGCTCGTCGCCACGCTGCTGGGCGCTGCCGCAGCCGACCGTGGCCAGGCAGCAGAGCGACAGTCCGAGGCGAATTCGTCCGAGGCTCACCCTTCACCCCTACAACGCCTGGCGTGCGCAGTCTACCGGAACTGCTGCCCGGTCCGGGTTGGGGCCCCGCTACCGGCTCAAGTCGGCGCCCAGACCCTGCAGCAGGTCGGCGAAGGTCGGAAAGGACGTGGCGATATCCTCGGCGGGGACCACGGTCTCCTCCTCGGAGAGCAACCCGAGCACCGCGCCGGCCATGGCGATGCGGTGGTCTCGATCGGGCTTCACCTCGCCGCCTTTGGGGGGTGAGCCGGCATTGCCAGTGACCGTGAAGCCAGCGGGCGACTGCTCGACCTCGATGCCGGCGCGCTCCAGCTCTCGCGCGATGCAGGCGATGCGGTCGGACTCCTTCACGCGCAGCTCGCCTAGATCGAGCAGCTCGGACTTGCCCTCGGCCAGGGCACACGCGACCGCCAGCGCCGGAATCTCGTCGATGGAACGCAAGGCCAGCTCGCCGGCGATCCTCGTCGCACGCAAAGGCCCCCGCCAGCGTACGCGAATGCGCCCCATGGGCTCGCCCATGGCCTGCCCGGTCTCGACCACCTCGATGTCGGCCGACATGGCTCGCAGCACGTCGATCACGCCGGTGCGGGTCGGGTTCAGGCCGACGTGCTCGATCGTGACGTCGCTGCCGGGCACCACGGCAGCGGCGACCAGCAAGAAGGCCGCCGAGGACAGGTCGCCGGGGACCTCGACCGGCATGGCTTTGAGCTCACCGTTCCAGCCGGTCGGATCCACCTCGACCTCCCGACGTTCGGCGTTCGCTCGAACGGGCGCGCCCAAGAAGCGCAGCATTCGCTCGGTATGGTCGCGTGAAAGCCCCGGCTCCTGCACGCGCGTGTTGCCCTTGGCCTGCAGGCCCGCCAGCACCAAGGCGCTCTTGAGCTGTGCGCTGGCCACGGGAAGGGCGTAGTCGATGCCGTGCAGCTGCCCGCCATGGATGGTCAGCGGCGGCAGCAGGCGCTCGGGATTCGCCGGATCGGTCCGTCCGTCGATCCGGGCGCCCATCGCCAGCAGCGGCTTGGCCACCCGTCCCATCGGTCGTCGCGACAGCGACGGATCACCGACCAAGGTCGTCTGAAATGGCCGGCCCGCGAGAAGGCCGCAGAACATGCGCATGGTCGTGCCGGAGTTGCCGCAGTCGAGCGCACCGGCAGCTTCGCGCAGCCCGGCCAAGCCGACGCCTTCCACCGTGGCGGACGCGCCGGCCACCTGAATCGGGACGCCGAGCGCTCGCAGGGCGGCCGCCGTGGAAGCGTTGTCCCCCCCGAGGCCGAGGCCGCGAATGTCGACGGTGCCCTTGCAGAGCGCCCCGAACAGCAATGCACGGTGCGATATGGACTTGTCTCCGGGCACGCTGCACACGCCACGCAGGCCTTGGCCGCGACGGACGCGCAGGACTTCGTGCGACTTGTTGGGGTCGGCGTTCATGGTCCTTCTTTATCCTGATTGGGCGCGGCGCTGTCGTCTTTTTGGCCGTTTTCCTGGCCGCGCAGCTTGGCCAGGGTCTCGGCCACCATGCTCATGCGGGCCGAGATGTTGGCGCGTTCCCGCTGCGAGATGTGGAGGTTGCCGACGACGTGGTCGCCCTTCGCCGAGAGCTTCATGGAATCGAGCACGGTGCCGAGCCCAAAGGCAGCGACGATGGGGCGGCTTCGCACGTCCCGGATGCGCTCGCCGAGACGGCCGGCCAGGTCGCGCGCCTGCGCCTCGGTGCGAACGACGCCGATCGCCTTGAGGTCGAGGTCCGCCCCCAGATCGACGCGGCTACCCACCGCCTCGAGGAACTCGCCTTCCCCCATCTCCCGCATCAGCGTCTCGCGCGTGGCTGGCTGCAAGCGCACGAACAGCGAAGCCACGGCGGTCTTGGACGGCTGGTCCCGGTCGAGCTCGCGGCGCAGCTGCCTGAGCCACGACTCGCTCTCCACCGTGGGCGCCAGGCCGAGGTTGCAGTCGATGGCGGCGCGCACCGCGAGGGTGTAGCCGGATACCACGCTGCGCTTGCCGACGAACGCCAAGGCTTCCTCGCCGCGCACCCAAAGCTCGGCGCCTCGGTAGCTCGAACGATCGAGTATGTCGCTGCCCTGGCGAAAGCTCTGGCGTATGACGTCGCGGTCGACCTTGCCCTGCGCGATGAGCACGCTGGCACCGTCGTGCAGGGTCGGCACCTTCGCGAACATCACCTGATCCATGCTGCGGATCTGGTCCAGGGCGGGATCGGAGGACGCGTCCTTGCCGGCCGACACCTTGTCCACGGTCTCGCTCGTCCACGGTGACTGGCGCAGCTTGGCCAGGTCCGCGAACAGCACCAGATCCGCCTCGGACGGGACCATGGTCCAGATGTCTTCCGGGTCGGGCGGCTCGCGCTCGGGCCCCGAGGCGCCAGGTCCCGCGGCCGAGGGGCCAGCACACGCCGCGGCCAGGACCGACAGGGCCAGCGGAAGAACCGCTGCCGCGTGAATCGACCTCTCCGTCATCCCTTGACCAGCTGCTGGCGTGCCGACTGTCCCTTGGCCAGAAGGCTTCCGAGCTGCTCGGCGTCGCCCTTGGCCACGGCGGCTTTGATGTCGCGCACGCAGATCTCCAGCTCCTCGATGAGCGGCAACAGGTTCTGGGCGTTGGACATGAAGATGTCGCGCCACACGGCGGGGTTCGAGGCCGCGATGCGGGTGGTGTCGCGCAGGCTGGTGGTGGGGCTGGCCTCGTTGGTCGTGCTGCCCAGGAACCCCAGCGACGGAACCAAGGCGCCGGCCAAGGCGAACGCCGCCACGTGAGGCAGGTGGCTCTGGGCCGCCATCAGTCGGTCATGGGTCTCGGGGTCGATGGATAGCACGCGACAGCCGAGGCCCGACCAGAACGCGCGCGCGGCGTCGAACGCCGATTGGGAGACGTTCTTCGGCGGGCACAGGAAGCAGACCCGGCCGGAATAAATGCCCGCGTCCGAGCACTCGACGCCGCAGAACTCCGCCCCGGCCATGGGGTGACAACCGACGAACTGCCCTTGGGGCAGGGCCGTCTGCGCGGCGGCGACGACGTTGGCCTTCACGCTGCCGACGTCGATGACCGTCGCGTCCGAAGGCAAGACGTTCGTAAGCGCGTGCAGGATGCCTTCCAGGCTGCGGACCGGCGCCGCCAGCAGCACCAGGGTCGCGTCGCGAACGGCCTCGGCGAGGGTCCCCGCGGTCGCGTCGAGGACACCCCTCCGCTGTCCTGCCAGGCCCGCCGCGGAAGAGACGTCGTAGCCGACCACCTGCCCGACCATGCCGGCCTGGCGAGCTGCGAGCACGGCTGACCCACCGATGTATCCGACGCCAACGAGCGCCACGCGGGGAAACATGGGAAGCGATGACAAAGCTCGACGAGACTAGCAGGTCGAACGGCTAGCGGACATAGAGATGGTGCTCGCGGATGTATGCGTCCACCGACCGGGGAACCAAGTGCGCGACCGACTCGCCACCGGCGGCGCGTGCCCGGACTTCGGTGGAGCTGATGGCGGGCATGGCGAGGCCGGCGCGTTCACCGAAACCGCCCCGCCCCACCACGATGCGTGGAATGTCGCGCAGAAGCTCCTCGGCGCCGTACCAGAGCCGCAGCTCGGGCTCGATGTCTGCACCGACCACGAGGTGAAACTCGTGGTCGGGATGGTCTGCCTGCAAAGCCCGCAGCGTGAGCAGCGTACGGCTCTCACCACCCAGGCGGTTCTCGACGTCGCTGACGCGAACGCGCGGCCCCAGGGCGGCAGCGGCGAGCTCGCACATCCGATGACGGTGGGAATACGGAGCCAGCAGCTTGTCGAACGGGTGTTTCGCGCACGGAACCAGCCACAGCTCGTCGATCGCCGCTGTTTCAAGCACGTACAGCGCGACCAGTTGGTGCGCGACGTGTGGAGGGTTGAAGCTGCCCCCGAAGAATGCCACCCGCATGCGGCGAACCATACAATACGGCGGACGCGCGCCCATTCAATAAATCAGGCACTCCGCGCGTCGCCGACGAAAATCGTCCTCGTCGCCTTGCCATGTTGCGCGCAGCTCGTCCAAGGACGCGCCCGCCTCGACACCCGTGCGAATCTGCTCGCCCCCGGTAAGCAGATCGACGGCTGGGCGGTCGGACACGAACTCGTACTTCTCCGTGCGCCAGGAGAAGGCGTCTGCCGCCACCTGTGCCAGTGCGCGCAGGATGGCGACCCCCGTCAGGTACGGCCGAAAGTCGGCCCGGTCCGCGACGTGGACCTGCACGCCGCCGCACACCTTGCCGGCGAACTTGTGGAACGTCGGCCGGAACGACAGCGGCCGAAAGGCCACCCCGGGCAAATGCTCCCGCGCCAGGAGGTCCGCCAGGCGGTAGCCATCGACGAAGGGCGCCCCGAAGATCTCGAAGGGACGCGTGGTCCCCCTACCCTCGGAGACGTTGGTCCCTTCCAGCAAGCACAGCCCTGGATAGACCAGCGCGGTCTCGGGCGTTGGCATGTTGGGCGACGGAAGCACCCAGGGCAGCCCGGTGGCGTCGAAGTGATCGGTACGCCTCCAGCCCCTCATCGGGACGACCTCCAGCTCGCAGTCGATGGGGTTGGCGAAGCGGTCCCCTCCCCAGGGAATGCCCGACCGCACGAGCCTCGACACCTCGCCGATGGTCAGGCCGTGCCGAACCGGGACCGAGCCCAGGCCGACGAAGGACTCGAAGCCGTGCCCGATGTAGCCCCCCTCGACGAGGGCGCCGCCGATGGGGGTCGGGCGGTCGAGGACCAGCACGGCGACGCCCGCCGCCGCGGCTGCCTTCAGGCAAAGTGCCATGGTCCAGATGAACGTGTAGTAACGGCTGCCCACGTCCTGCAAGTCCACCACCAGGACGTCGAGATCGGCCAACGACTCCGGCGTGGGCGAGAGCGACTCGAACCGGTCGCCATAGAGGCTGACCACGGGGATCCCGGTGCGAAAATCGCGCGTGGAGTCCACGCCGATCATGTCTTGGGCTTCGCCGCGGATGCCGTGCTCGGGCCCGAACAGCCGCGTGATCTCGACCGAGGCCGCGCGCAGGGCATCCACGATGTGGCGAAGGCGGCTGTCCACGCTCGCGGGGTGGCAAAGCACGCCCACGCGTCGGCCCCGCAAAAGCGGCAGCCGCTCGCGTAGAAGAACGTCCAATCCGGTCTCGACCATCGTGCCCCGAGCCTAGTTGAAGCTTGGGCCGCGAGCGAATTACACCGCTAAGCGATCTTCACCGGCCGGAACGTGATCTGGTTGCCTTGGGCCGCCAGCAGGAAGCGGACGACCTTGCACTCCCACTTCTCGCGCAACCCGGCTTCGGTGAGGCTCAGCTTGGCCATGAAAGCCAGCACGCTGATGCCTTCGGTCGGCTGCCCCAAGCGGTTGAGGGAGGCGAGATACTCGGCGTAAAGACGCGGGTAGTAGGCGGCTTCGCCCTCTTCGGCCAACGCCGCGACCGTGGCGGCCGGCGCGCTGCCGTCGGTTGCCTCGATGACCATGGCCTCGGCCTTCCATGCCTTCTTGCCGCCGTCCTCTTCCTCCTCGACCGCTTCCTCGTTGGGCTCTTCGCGGCCGAGCAACCTGGCCAGCATCACGTTCAAGCTGTTCGACAGGCCCTCGACATCCTCGCCCACGGGCTTGAAGGTGTAGTCGATGTTGCCATTGATGACCTCGGCCACGCCCAGCTCGATCTGATCGAGGGGGGCGATGAACCGGCGCGCCGTCAACACCGAGGCGACGATGGTCATCACGATCGCCAGGATGCCCAGCCACAGGACTTTCATTCCGGCCGCCTGGACATTCGCCATGCCGTCGGTCACCGAGGCCAGGACCACGAATCCGCTGGTCTTGTCGGCGAAGTTGCCGCGCATGGGCGCCACCACCGCCGCGAAAGGACGCCCCTCGATGTCCCAGATGGTGACCCGGGTCGGCGTCCCGGTCTTGAGCACTTGCTCGGCAAGCTTGTCGCCGGAGAAGAGCAGGTTGTTCAGGATCTGCGACTTCGAAACGTCCTCCCTGGACGTATCCACGCTGGACACGAAGCTCGACGCGTAGACCTTGCCGGCATGGAAGAAACCGATGTCTGCGTCCAGCAGCTCGGCGCTCGACCGGGCCGTAGCCGCGCTGACCACCCAACCGAAGAGCAACGCTCCGACCACGCTGTTGTCGGCCTTGGTGACTGGCGCCAGGGCCACCTGGTGCACGCGGTTCTGCCACGTCCAGACGTCCTTCACCGGCTTGCCGGCCAAAGCCTGGAGCACGGCCGGATACTTCGCGCGCAGATCGGCCCCGACATCCGCGTTGGGATTCAAATCGCGCGCGACGATCCTTCCGGCGGCGTCCAACACCGCGACGATGTCGGCCTTGTTGTTCTCCTGTTTCAGTTGCTGGTTCAGCAGCTCGCACACCTCGTAGGCGGCCTGCTGCCGCGCGGAAGCGTCTGCCTTGTCGAACACCGCGAGCACATTCGACAGATCGGGCCGGCCGCCCGGCAGCTTTTCGTGCGCACGCGTGGCGGCGGAGTTGGCGAGCTTGAGCCCATCGAGCTGGCTGATGTCGCTGTATACCCGCTGCGCGCGCAAGACCCGCGATTCCACCGCGCGCTGGTTCGCATCCTTGAGGGATGAGGTGACGGCGACGTAGAAAACCACGGTCAACGCAGCCAGGACAGTCGCAGCAATCAGACCGATCTTCATTCGGTGCATGGGGTTCCTCGCACTATTGGGGAGTGGACGGGCAGCGATGCGTTCCTCAATCGAGACAGCACGGTGGACCGCAGGCGCCGCGGGAATTATCAGCATCAGGTCGGCGGCACGTCAAGCAACAGGCCGAATCCCGATGGGGTGCACAGAGCCGGAAATTTGACAGCCAGCGGTGTTTGTCCTACATGTAGGAGTATGCATACATCATCGTGTGTTACGGGAATGAAGCCGAGGCAGGACCGTCGCTCCGATCCCCGGCGCGAGATCGACGTGCTCATGAATCGCTTCCTCAACGGTTACCCCTACCTCAGCCGGGCGACCGACATCAGCCGCACCGGCATGCGCATCCAGCCCATCGGCGGCGCGGGCGCCACGAGCAAGTTCATTGGGCTGCAGTTCCAGCTCCCTGGCTCGGCGGACGTCATCACGGCATCCGGCGAGGTGGTCTCCGCAGATCCGAACGACGGCCCTGTGGGCATTCGCTTCACTCGCATGCCGACCATCTCGAAAGAGCGAATCAGTCGCTATCTCGCGAACCGCTGTCCCGAGTAGTCGCGCAAGAAACGGCTGACAGAACGCACGGCTCTGCTCTCTTTGGGCGGAGCTGCGCCTTATTGGCCCATTGAAAAGCGAGATCATCGTTCGTTGGACATGCTAGAAGCGTTGCCTGGTTTCTGGCCTTCCTGGCCTAGGTGGCTGGATTTTCGCCCTAATTAGACATCGGCCCTTGACAGGGACGCCCTGTCCTCGCTCATATCTTCACCACTCGTCCCCGCGGGGATCACCCGGAAGTAAGTCGACCCCTCACGCACGGAGATATTGCCTTGGATCAACCGAAGAAGCCTGGTCCTGGAAGAGACATCGCAGACCTGAAAGCCCGACTGGGGTTGGCCCGCGGTCCTGCACCTGGTGGCGCGCCCATGCCGCCCCCCGCGCCAGCGCCCGCGTCTGGTCCTGCAATGGGTGGGATCCCGATGGTTCCTCCACCCGGGGGCGTTCCGAACCCGATGGCGCCGCCGATTCCGAATCCCATGGCGCCGCCCATGGCGGCTCCAGCCGCCGCACCCGCCGCCGCCCCTTCGTTCGACGATCCCTTCGCGGCCATGCGCCCACCGGAGGGCAAGCACTTCGACCTGCGTCCCACGGACGACGGAAAGCCCACGATCAGCGTCGCCTCGCGCGGCGGTCTGGCCGGCCGGATCATTCTAATCATCGCCGTCCTGATCGCGGGCGGCGTGGGCTTCGGCTTCGGGGCTTCCTCGGTCGGCCGTCGCATGTTCAACGCCGCCAACTACGGCGCCAAGCGGGTGAAGGCCGAGCTGGACGAGATGCAGAAGACCGTCAGCCAGATTGGCAGCGCCGTCGCGCTCAGCCAGCAGCGGTTGGCCGCCGAGCACAAGGAAGCCCTCTCTTACGATGCCAAGCTGATCAGCGACCTGGAGTCGGTCAAGTTGGATCCGCGTCCGGATACTTCGCGGATCTTCAAGGTGAACTACTACCTCCTCGAGGACCTCGCGGTCGACCGCTTGATGAACTACTACTACGACACCATCAACCTCTACGGTGAGGTCGAGCGTCACGTCAAGCGCACCAAGGCCGACAAGAGCACGCTCGAAGCGTTCGCCGCCAAGGCCGCTGCCAAGGCCGGCGAGGATGCCAGCAAGCAGGTGAACTACGGCGTCGTGTTCTCTTCCAGCGGCAAGCTCGCCATCGGCAACTTGGTCGAGATGGGCAAGCCGGTCTGCAAAGGCGGCGCAGAGACGTGCGGCGCGGCGGACATGGAGGGCTTCAAGATTCGCTCCAACACGGGCGCGCCCTGGACTGACCGCAAGATCGGTCCCAGGCCCGAGGGTGACAAGGTCGTCCCCATCGAGCGCACCCCGCTGTTCGAGGCGGTCATGAGCGGTTCGCCCGAGCAGGTCCGCATGGAGCAGTACAAGCAGCGTTACAACAGCATTCGCCAGATCCTGGCGCGACTGGCTTCGACCCGCAAAGAGCTGGGCGATGCCATCGACAAGGCGGCCGCGCGGCCTGACTTGTTCACGCTGTAGGCGACTGAGATAGACAAACGACGGCGACGAGAGAAATCTCGTCGCCGTTTTGCGTTGTGCGCACCTCGAGCACGGCTACCGGCGCGAGGGGCCGGCGCCTGGCTCGATCGTGCTCAGTCCAGGCCAACCGCGGCCAGGTCAGCCTCGGACATCCCGAAGAAGTGCCCGGTCTCGTGCAGCAACGTGATGCGGATCTGCTCGCGCAGGTCGTCGGCGTCGATGGCCATCCGCTCGAGGTTCTTGCGGAACAGGAGGATCTGCGTGAGCTGGGGCGGCCCGCCCATCACGGACGCCTCGGAGTACGGCGAGCCAGCGAAGAGCCCCAACAGCCGGGGATCGAGCCCCTGCTCTACCTCTTCGCGCGCCGGCAAATCCACGATCAAGATGGGCACGTTCTCGATCAGGCGTCGTGCGCGCTCGGGCAGCTCCTTCAGGGCCTGCTCGGCGACGTCGGACATCTCCTGCTCGCTCATGTGTGCCTCGTGCAGGGGCTTGGCGGCGTCGAGCGCCAGCACGCGCAGCCACGCCTCGCGCTTGGCCTTGTCGTCCTCCGACACCTCGGCACACAGGCCCAGCCCATACCACGCCTCTTCGTTCTTCTCGTCGGCGTCCACGATCGCCTGGAAGCGCTTGCTGGCCTCTTCGACCGCGTCGGCTTCGAGCAGCAAATACGCGAGGTCGAGAGACGTCTCGGCGGGCAGCTCGACATCTTCCATCGGCGGAAGCTCTGACAGGGTGTTGCGCGCCGCCTTGGACTTGCCGAGCTGGATCTCGAGGCTCGCCTTCAAGAGGATCGCATCGATGAACTCGTCTTCCTCGTCGGCATGATCCAGCGCAAGGGCGGCATGCGCGAGCGCGTCGAGGGGGCGGTCCAGATCCTGCGCCAGGATTTCGGCCATCCAGAGCTCCGGCGCACTCCAGTCGCCGGCGATGTCGGATGCCGTCGCGAGCAACTTCATCGCCTCGTCGAAGGCACCCAGACCGCGATGGCTGGCGGCCAGCAGGAGCATGGCCTCGGGATCCTCGGGATTTTCATGCAGCGCGCGCTCCGCCACCGCCTTCGCGTTCTCGAACTCCCCGTCCTCGAAGCGCTGCCACCCATTGTCCAGCTTGTCGTCGCTCACGCGTTTTTGCTCCTGGCGATGTCCAGCGCTTCCTCGATCATCTTGTCCTGTTCTTCCGGTTTGGCCCATCGTTCACGTCCCTCGGGCGGAAGCAGGTGGATGGGGTCGAAGTAGCAGAAGTACTGGCCCGGATGGACCACGGGCGAAACGTAGACGCTGATGCCCGTGGTCCGGTCGTAGTGCTCGAACGAATGGACGTTGCGCTTGCCGCCGCCCGGGGTGTCGACCACGACCATCGGCATGTTGAAGCCACCCACC
Organism: uncultured Myxococcales bacterium; assembly: GCA_964647025.1. Classification (GTDB taxonomy): domain Bacteria; phylum Myxococcota_A; class Polyangia; order Fen-1088; family Fen-1088; genus Fen-1118. Next base: position 13,535 of record CAZYFU010000096.1, read on the forward strand.
AGGCCGCGCATCTGCTTCTCGATGTGCGCGCCGGTCGAGACGGTCGTCCGCAGGTCCTCGACGCCTTTCACCATGTCGTGCACGTAGACGTAGTACGGGTGGACGTTGATGTACGAGAGGCGCTTGATGAGCAGGCTCATGGTCGCCACCGAGTCGTTCACGCCGCGCATGAGCACGGTCTGGTTTCGCACCATGATGCCACGCTCGTGCAGCCGGTCGGCGGCGGCGTGGGTGATCCAGGTGATCTCGTTCGGATGGTTGAAGTGCGTGTGAATCATCACGTCTACGTGCTTTTTCCGCCCGTTCTCCACGATGCGTGTGACGGCGTCGAACCAGGCGTTGTCGGTGAGGATCTTCTGCGGCATCACCGCCGGGCCCTTGGTCGCGAAGCGAATCCGCCGCACGTGCGGAATGGACATGAAGGCGTCGCCCAGGAAGGTGACCTGGTCAGCTCGTAGCTGCGAGGCATCGCCACCGGAGATCAGCACGTCTTCGACCTCGGGGCGCGACTCCACGTAGGCGATGGCCGCCTTCCAGCGGTCGGTGTCCACACCGAACTGAAGCTTGTGCACCTCTTCGGTGTCGAGCCCCACGGCGTAGCTGCGTGTGCAGAAGCGACAATAGACCGGACAGGTCGCGATGGGCAGAAACAGCACCTTGTCCGGGTACCGATGGGACAGCCCCGGGACCGGCATGTCGTAGCGTTCGTGCAGGGGATCGAGGTCGACCTTGGGATGGTCTGGCAAACGACGCGACAGCAGCGGGATGAACTGGAGCCGGATCGGATCGTCGTAGGGATTGTTCCAATCCACCAGCGAGAGCACGTACGGGGAAACCCGGACCGGCATGGGCGCATGATGAAAGCCGCCCTCCGCGTCGCGTATGAACTCCGGTGAGACCAACCCCTCGAGCGCGGCGAGCAGCTTGGGGATGTTGGTGATCGAGTTCTTCGCCTGCCAGTGGTGGTCGAGGAACTCCGCCTCGGACACCTTCGAATAGGCGTGCAGACGCTGCCAGAACGGGCCACTTCGGAGCTCTCGGTGCGCGAGAGCCTCGGGCGTCACCGGAGGCTTGTGGGTCGGCGCAAGGATGGGCGCATGGGACTTTGCAGGCGTTGGGGCCTGGGATTCGGTTCTCATGGATGCCTCGGACATGGATGGGCCTTGTTCTGGCACAAGAACGAAATCGTGTCGCCGAAATTTCGCTTGGCCGCCTGGCTTTGAGCGATCCGCGTCTTGATGGTGACTCGCTAGCGTCGGGGCTTGGGTGCGGGCGGCGTGGCGGTGGCGCCGTCTTCGGGCCAGGAGTGCCTGGGATAGCGCCGGCAAAGCTCCTTGCGGATGGACGGGTAGTGCTTCTGCCAGAAGCCGGCGAGATCGCTGGTCACCTGCACGGCACGTTGGTTCGGGGCCAGCAGGTGCAGGGTCAGGGCGACCCGGCCTCGGCAAATGGTCGGGCCCGACTTCAGGCCGAAGAAGTCCTGCAGCCGCGACTCGATCCACGGCGGCTTGCCGGCCTCGTAGTTGATCGGCACCTGCCGGTGGCCCACCGCGATTCGATCGGGCGTGTCCGTGCGCAGAAGGCCCAGAACCGTGGGCGGCAGGCTATTTCGCAGGCGCTCCTCCATCGGCACGGCGCGAAGCTCGGCCATGCTGGTCAGTCCCTCGCAAGCTGCCACGAGCAATTCGCGCATGTAGGCTGGCGCGATCGAGGGCACCTCCAGCTCGGGGAATGCCCCGCGCAGGACTTCAAGCTTGACTTGAAGTGTGGACGCCGAAGTCGTGGTGGCGCCTTGCTCCGCGCCCCCGGCGGCCAGCGCAGCCTCGGACAGGAGTCGTGCCGCCTCCGGCGAAGGCTGCGCGGGCCGCCGGGTCTCGTCGAGCACCACGGCGCCGTAGCACAGCCGCCCAACCACCTCTACCCGCTGATGGCCCGCGTTCCACACGGTCTCTTCGGTTTCGCTGAGGCCGGCTGGGACCAGGTCGAGGAGCCAGTCCGCCTCGATACCCACCGCGAGACGGATGACCAGCCCGGCGCCGCCTTGGCGCACGCCTCCCCCTGCCCGCTCCTCGGCGTCCACCGCCACCAGAAGATCCGAGTCCGGCAGGGGCCCAACCTCGGCCGCACCTCCGCTCGAAAGCACGGCCTGATGTGCACCGGGGCTGCGCCGCCGCATCACACGATCGGGGAAGGCGGTCAGCGAGGCCATGGCGAGGGCCTTGTCCACGGCATCCGCCGTCCCCGGTCTCGTCGTCGATCGCCTGTGGTCGAGAGCGCTGGCGTACTGGCGGCGGGCGCGCTCCGCTGCACTGGCCGCAGTGGCATCGACGCCAAGACCGCGCAGCCGACCGCGCTCGAAGCGGACGGCCTGAGCCTGGGAGAATCGATCCAGCCGTTCCAAGAGGTCCGCGCCCTCGGCCGCGAGGGTTCGCTGGCCGACGTCGCCAAAGCGGGCGCGCGCGCTGTCGCTGATGTCGCCCTCGGACAGGATGCCCGCGAGCGCCGCCGACTCCTGCCCCACCCCGCGCCGCTCCCCCTCGACGAGCAGGCGCGCCAAACGTGGGTGGGCCGGGAAACGCAGCATCTCTCGCCCGGTCGCCGTCAGCTTTCCGGACCGCTCGATGGCACCAAGGCTGCCGAGCAAGGTCGTCGCCGCCTCCAGGGCAGCGGCGCCGGGCGGCTCGAACCAGTCGAAGCGGCTAGGCTCGTCGATTCCAAGCGCGGCGAGCGTCAACAACGCCTCGGACAGATCGAGGCGGCCAATCTCGGGTACCTCGTAAGGACGGCGGGAGTCGAAGTCTTGGCGCGCGTAGAGCCTGACCGCGTGCCCGGGTCGGGTTCGTCCGGCACGACCGGCGCGCTGGATGGCGGCGGCCTGGCTTATCTTCCCCACGGCAAGACGGGGCAGCCCGCTCCACGGCGAGTGCGAGGCCATTCGGGCCAACCCCGAATCCACCACCGCGACCACACCCTCGATGGTGACCGAGGTCTCCGCGACGTTGGTGGACAGGATCACCTTCGGGCGCGCCGCGGGCGTGACCGCGCGACGTTGCTCCGCCGGCGACAGCTCGCCATGCAGGGGTACCAGCAGCACGTCCCGCTCCTCGGCCCAGGGCGACAGCGCAGAGGTGGCGCGGCGGATCTCGCCCGCGCCGGGCAAGAACACCAGCACATCGCCGTCGCAGCCGCCTTGATGCAGCCGCCGGACCGAGGATGCGACGCGTTCGGAGAGCGGGCGCCCGTCGGTGGGCTCGACGTACTCGACCGATACGGGGTACGCGCGTCCATCGCTGCGGATGCCGGGGCAGTTGCCGAGGTACTCGCACACCGGCTCGGTTTCGAGGGTCGCGGACATGACGACGATGCGGAGATCGGGCCGCTCGTGCCGCTGCAGCCGCGCCAGCAGCGACAAGGCGAGGTCGGTCGCCAGGTGCCGCTCGTGGAACTCGTCGAGGACGACCACCGAGGTTCCGCGCAGGTGCGGATCGGTGAGTAGCCTGCGCAACAGAATGCCTTCGGTCAGAAAGCGCAGTCGAGTCGCCTTGCCACCCACGTCCTCGAACCTGACCGTGTAGCCGACGGTCTGGCCCAGCCCCTCGCCCAGCTCCTCCGCGACCCGGGCCGCCGCCATGCGGGCGGGCAGTCGGCGGGGCTGGAGCACGAGGATGTCGCCCTCGACGTAGTCCTGCGCGAGCAATGCGGGCGGGACCCGCGTGGTCTTGCCAGCCCCGGGCGGAGCCTCGATGACCAGGCTCGGTGCGTGTGCCAGGCTCTCCGCGATCTCGGGCAACAGCGGATCGATGGGCAGTGGAGATCGGGACAAGGGCGTACTACGGGAAGAACTGGGCGCCCTGGCCACGCTGCAGGTCGAAATCGAACCTGCCCGTGCTCGGGTCGCCGCCCATCGTGCCGCCGATCGCCGAGGGCGGCCGCGGCTGGCTGTTGATCGCCGCATTCACGACGCCGTCGTCGATGAGCGTCAGCTTGAATTGCGTCGCATACACGCGGTCACCGAGCCCGATCCGGAACTTGCCGGGGACCGGCTCGCGACTGGTCGGTGCGCTGCCATATTGCGACGCGCCTCCGAACTCCTGGAACTCGACCCACGAAGCCCAGTTGCCGTCGGTCACCACCGGCTTCGGGGACGTGACGTAAGACGCGGGCACCGGGCTCTCCGAGACGGCGTCGGCCACCAAGTTGGTCGTGCAAGTGGCCTTCAAATTCAGCGTGGCGCGCACGCTGCTGTCGAATTGCAGGCGCACCCTTCCCGGCCCGTTGTCCGACTCCCGGTAGCACTGGGTCTCGTCCCAGTCATTGAGACCAGTCATGGGATCCACACGTCCGCGTACGCAGCGGGCGACCTCGTACGAACTCACCACGTCGAAGGTGAGGACGTCGTTGAGCTCGATCTGTTTGCCCGAGCTCTGGAGCCGAATGATGAGCCGGTTTCGCATGATCTCCGAACCTGGGCTGAACTGCCTCAGGTCATCGATGGGCTCGCCGGCGAAGAAGCTCGGCCTGAGATCGTACGGCAGCGGGTTGTCCTCTCTGGCGCACTCGCCGTTGGGACAGTAGTCGCCATTCTTGGAGCATCCGTAGGCGTACAAGGTACCGCTGGCGGCGCCGACCCCGCTGCCGAGCGAGCAGCCAGCCAGCGGAATGACAGTTGCAACCAGCGCAAGCAGGGATGTTTTCATGACAGCCTCTTGAGGTGGATCTGGGTCCCCGTCTTCGCCTGCGTCAGCGAAGCCGCGGACCCTTCGCGGACGGCGACCTCGACGCGGCCGCTGCTGCCAGCATAGAGGACCAGCGCGCCCGGGGCCACGGCGGAGAACGTACTGCCAGCCTCGAGCTGAAAGCGACGCCCGCCGCACGCGAGCTCCCACCGCCCTTTCACCTCGACGGGCGAGAACGACGTGACGAGGTTGCCGAAGTGGTCCACGTGCAGGACTTCACCTCGACAGTCGTCGTCGAGCGCCTGTATGGCGGGGAACGGCAGCTCGACCATGGCATCGACGAGAGGGCCCGCTTCCTCGATGGGACGCCCGGCGGCGAGCTGGCCGGCCACAACCGCGAGGACGTCGCGGCCGTGAAAGGTCGGACAGACCGTGGGCCTGCGAAACAGAGGGTTGTCGATCATGAAGGCCTGGCGGGGACGAGGTGCCGCCAGCGACAGCAGGCCATTGTCCGGCCCCACGAAGAAGTGCCCGTTCGAAGACACCGCGATCCCACGCGGGGCCCCGCCCACGCCAGGATCGACGACGGCAAGGTGAACCGAGCCCGCTGGAAAGTACGAAGCGGCATCGGCCAGCGCAAACGCCCCGGCCCGCACGTCCTGGGCCGAAATTGCGTGTGTGATGTCCACCAACACGGCCGAGGGCGCGACGCCCAACACCACGCCCTTCATGGCGCCTACATAGGCGTCCGAGAGACCGAAGTCGGTGGTGAAGGTCACAACTGCCATAAGTTTCGCAAGTCTACCGCACGCCTGCCGAAGCACGCAGAAACCAGTCAGCGCGGTCCATCACTGTCGGAAACGCGTACAGTCAAGTTCCTTCATCCTCCTGCCGAGTGGAATCTGTGAGATGGGCCAGGCCAGTCTATCGCTGCTCTGGGCGGTGGCGGGCCGGGCCAGAAACACGGTGGAGTGTCATGACAAAGTCGGATCTAGTCGAGCGAGTCGCTGAACTCAAGAACCTTCCCAAAGGTCGAGCGGAGGCGGTGGTGAACATGGTGTTCGAGGCCCTCGAGATGGCTCTTGCGCGCGACGAGCGCATCGAAGTCCGAGGGCTCGGCAGCTTCGAGACCCGCCGCTACGGGGCCTACAAGGGACGCAACCCGCGCACGGGCGAGTCGGTGGCGGTCAAGCCCAAACGTCTGCCGTTCTTCAAGGTCGGCAAAGAGCTCAAAGACCTCATCAACGCCAAGCTGAGCAGAACCCAGGAGATGCCTGCCGTCGCCTCGCCCACGCCCGCCCCCACCCCGCTGCCCGAGCCCCAATCGGCGTCGTCGCACGGTCACTAGCGGGGCCTAGTAGTAGGCCCGAAGCTTCCCGTCGAGGGTCACCTGCAGCTCACCTTCGGCGTTGAGTCTGTCGGGAACGACCGCGTGGGCGACGAGCAGCAGTGTGAACGGCGTCGCGTAGTTTCGGGCCAGGTCCGACAAGACATCGCGCGCCTCGAGGCCTGGGGAGAGCGGTTGCGGCTCGGCGCCGGTCCCGATGGGCGCAAGCAACGTCGCCGGGGAGGAATCCGCCATGCCAACCGGACCGATGAACAGCGCCAGTGATCGAACCGGCAATGACTCCGTGATTGCGACGGACGCTTCGAGCGCGAGGAGCTCGACCTTGCTGAAGACACGACCTGGAATCTCGGCGATGGAGGAAACCTCGGCCTCCAACGTGACGGTCTGAGCCAGCTGCACGTCGAACGTCAGGGCGCACAGGTTCACCGTGGGATCGCAGGCCAGGGGATACCGCTGACAATCCCAGGGCGGAGCGCAGCAGTCCGCGCCCAAGGCCTGGGGCCCGGAACAGACGAACCGTGGAATCGCCCCGGTCGGCGGGGATGCGCGCCACTGCGGGTCGTACGTGGAAACCGTCCAGGAAGTACGTGGCAGGGCCAGATCGACGTGGTCCGGGGTGCTCTCGTCCATAGACGTACACGCCGCCCCGGCCTGACCAAAGCAGAGCAGCGCGATGAGGTTGGCCCGCAAGAGTGCGCTCTGGAACATACGAGCCCCGAGAGTAGCAGAACTTCGGTATGATCTCGTGGCAACCCCTCGGCATCTTGACCCGATGAACAGCTAGGAACCCTTGCACGCTCTCGCCGCGAATCTGCCCACCACCCCGGGTCACTTCACCGATCTGGTCCTCATCGTCGGCATCGCCGCGCTGTTCGCGACGTTGTTCCAACGGATTGGACTGCCCATCGTGCTCGGTTACCTGCTCGCCGGCTTCATGGTGGGGCCGTCGACACCGCTCGGGCTCACGGTGTCGATGGACCTGGCCCGGCCGCTCTCGGACGTCGGCGTCATCCTCATCATGTTCTCCCTGGGCCTGGAGTTCAGCATTCGCCGGCTGGTCAGGATCGCGCCCAGCGGCGGCCTGGTCGCGCTCATCGAGTGCAGCCTGGTCGCATGGATCGGGTTCTTCTCGAGCCGCATGCTCGGCTTCGATCACACCGAGAGTCTCTTCGTCGCCGCGATGTGTGCCATCTCCAGCACGACCATCATCGCCAAGACGTTCTCCGAGCGAGGCGTCCACGGTCGGTTGGGCGAGGTGGTGTTCGGCGTGCTCGTGGTCGAGGATCTGATTGCCATCCTGCTGCTCGCCGTTCTGACCGCCACCAGCACTGGCGTCGGGGACGTGCCAGTGTCGGTCCTCGGTCGCGCAGCCGGACGGTTGGCGCTCATCCTGACGGGATTGCTCGTGGCTGGGATGCTGGTGATTCCCCGCTTGGTTCGCTTCGTCGCACGCGGCGGACGCAGCGAGACCCTGGTCATGTCGTGTCTCGCGATCGCGTCCGTGTTTGCGTACCTGTCGCAGAGGGCAGGCTACTCGGTGGCGTTTGGCGCGTTCTTGGCCGGAGCCCTGGTGGCCGAGTCCGGCGAGGCCAAGGTCGCCGAGCGGCTGGTTCGTCCCATCCGGGACATCTTCGCCGGCGTCTTCTTCGTTTCGGTGGGCATGCTGCTCGACTTGGGCAGCATTCGACAGAACCTGCCAGCCGTCATCGTGCTAACGCTGGTGGTGGTGGGCGGCAAGCTGCTCGGCGTCACCCTGGGTGCGTTCGTCGCAGGTCACGGCGTCAGACTGTCCATCCAGACGGGCATGAGCCTGGGACAGATCGGCGAGTTCTCCTTCATCCTCGCCACGGTCGGCACCAACGCCGGCGTCCTTCGCAGCTTCATCTTTCCCATCACGATTGCCGTCTCGGCGATCACGACTCTGTTCACGCCATTCATGATTCGCGCCTCGGCGACCTTCGCGGCGACGGTGGATCGGCGGCTGCCCCATGCCGTGCAGACGTTTGCCGCACTCTACGGCTCGTGGATGCAGACACTGGGGCAGACGCGAGGGCGTCCCAGCGAATGGTCGCGCATCCGTCGCTTGGCGCGCTACCTGTTCCTGGACGTGGCCATCATCGCCGGCATCGTCATCGTCGCATCGCTCGGCGAGGGCCGCCTGGCCGCCTCGTCGATAACTCGCCAACACCCTGCCCTGGTGCGTGCTCTGGTCACGGTCGCTGCCATCGCGCTCTCGCTCCCGTTCTTCGTCGGGGCATTGCGAGCCGCCAGGCGGCTCGGCATGTTGCTGGCAGACGGCGCGTTCCCGAGGCAACCCGGAGGCGTAGACTTGGCCGACGCCCCACGGCGCGCGCTTCGGGCTGCCCTCGAGCTCGCGATCCTGCTCGCCGTTGGGTGGCCACTCGTCGCCCTGACCCAGCCGTTCCTGCCTGCCCACGTTCCATTCGCCGCCGCGCTGGTCGTCGGGGTCGTCCTACTGGCCCTCCCCTTCTGGCGCAGCGCAACCAACCTTCAGGGGCACGTGCGGGCCGGCGCACAGGTCGTGCTCGAAGCACTGGTGGCACAGAGCCACAGCGAACAGCCAGCCACCACGAAGCTGGAAGATCTTCGCGCCATGATGCCCGGCATGGGCGAGCCCACGGTGTTCACCGTGGCCCCCGGGGCGGCGTGCGTCGGCCGCAGCCTCAAGCAGCTCAACTTGCGTGGCCTCACTGGCGCCACCGTGCTCGCCATCGAGCGCGGCCAAGGGGAAGTGCTCGTACCATCCGCGGACGACACCCTCAGCGAGAACGACAGGCTCGTCTTGACCGGAACCCGCGATGCGGTCCAGGCCGCCTCCGAGCTGCTGGCAAAGCCGCGCCCGCCCCTGCCCACCAGCGACGGGGACCTGGTCGGTTGACGGGGCGTCAGCCGTCGCTGGGCTTGGGGCTGGTCTTCGGCACCGCGGCCGCGGACTCTTCTTCGAAGAAGGCGGCCGGCTTTGCCCGCGAAAGGTCCAGCTCGAAGTCGGGAACGGCCCTGTGCACAAGCGCGGCCAAAAGCTCGTCCACTTCCCGCTGGGACAGACCGAGGGCCTCCATCTCGGCACGCGACATCTGCCCCTGCGCCGAGACGCCCTCCGCGGTTGGGCGAAGCAACGCCTTCAGCACATCCAGCTCCATGCGCGACAGCTTCGCGCCGCACAGGTCGTAGTCGATCCACGCCTCGTACGAGAGCGGAGCGATCCGCTTGAGCATGCCGGCCATGACCCGCCCGTACTCGCGTATCTCCCACTGTGCGTGGGCGTCCACCCGAAGGGTCAAGAAGTGAAGTAGGTTGTGAAGGTCGATCTTCCAGTACCACTGCGTGTACGTCGACAGCGGCAGATCGATGCGCGCGAGCTCGCGCGCGACCTCGTTGCCACACAACCACTCGTAGTTGGCGACCGCGCTGGCGCGCGAGGCATCCCAGCGCCCGTAGGCCTCCTGGCACAGCGCCTCGCCGAGGGCCGCGCCCGACCTGCCCTGGTTGTTCTTGGCGTTCTGCGCCTGCACCTGATCGGCCGGCGGCTTGTAGAAGAGCATGGGCATCAGGCTGTAGCGGCCCGACATCTCGTTGAGGCTGGCGGTGCGGTGGCGAATCCACTGGCGCGCGACGAAGATGGGCATCGCGCAGTGGAACTTCAGCTCGACCATCTCACTCGGGCTTGTGTGCTTGTGCCGGCGCAGGTAGCGGATGAGCCCGCGCGTTTGGCTGGCCTTGCGCGTGCCGAACCCGTAGCTGACCCGTGCCGCGCGCTCGATGTCCACGTCGGTGCCCATGTAGTCCACCAAGGACACGAACCCATGGTCGAGGACCGGAAAGTAGCGGCCGAGGATCTCCTCGGCGCCCGGGCTGGTGCTTCGGCGTGTCTGGTTGACCTGTGCTTCGTCGGCCACGACTAGCTCAACTTGTCCAGGCCGCCGGACTCCACGAAGGCGCCCATGCGGCGGTACTTCCGATAGCGCTGTTCCTTGATCTCCGCCCCGGACAAGGTCTTCAGCTCGGCCAAGTGCTTGCGAATCGCGGCCGCGATGTTCTGCGCGGTCAGGTCGAAATCGCGATGGGCGCCGCCGGGCGCCTCGGGGATGATCTCGTCGATCACGCCGATGCGGAAGATCTCGGGCGCGGTGATCCTCATGGCCGCGGCAGCCTCGGCTTTGCGATCGTCGCTGCGGAAAAGAATGGACGCGCAGCCCTCCGGCGAGATGACGGAGTAGATCGCGTTCTCCAGCATCATCACGCGATCCGCTACGCCGATCGCCAGGGCACCACCCGAGCCGCCTTCGCCGATGACGATGGAGATGATGGGAACCGGCAGGGAGGCCATGACTTCGAGGCTCTTGGCCACGGCCTCGGCCTGGCCCCGTTCTTCGGCGTCGATGCCGGGGAAGGCCCCGGGTGTGTCGAGCAGACAAATCACCGGTCGGCCAAAGCGCGCGGCCAGCTCCATCAAGCGCATCGACTTGCGGTAGCCCTCGGGCTTGACCATGCCGAGGTTGCGCGCCAACTTCTCCTTGGTCTTGCGCCCCTTCTGCTGCCCCAGCACCACGACCGGGCTTCCATCGAAGAAGGCGATTCCGGCGATCATGGCCGCGTCGTCGGCGAAGCGCCGATCGCCATGCAGCTCGCGAAACTCCGTCATGATGCGCGACACGTAGTCGAGCGTATACGGGCGCGCCGGATGGCGCGCGAGCTGCACTTTCTGCCATGGCGTGAGATCCGAGAAGATGCGCTTTTGCAGCTCCTCGGCGTGCTGCTCGAGCACGTGGATCTCGCGCGACAACTCGGTCGACGTCCGGGTGCGGTGCTTGAGCGCCGCGATCTTGCGCTGCAAGTCGACGATGGGCCTTTCGAAATCCAGGACCGGGATCTCGGGAGTCTTTTCTTTCTTTGCTGCCATGGAGAGTGGCGCATCCTCTTTCGACCGGGCCCAACAGTCAAGCGTGCGCCTCTGGGCTGCA
>CAZYFU010000097.1:0-24357 GCA_964647025.1 uncultured Myxococcales bacterium
CATGCTACGCAACCGTCCGGTTTGACTCGGATTTCAAACCGTTCGGTGCTCTAGTAGACCTCGACCTCGGCCAGGTGGAAGTAGTTCGGCGGGGTGTTCTTCAGGCGGACGTAGCGGCCCTCGGCGCCAAGTCGCTTGGCGGTCCACTTGTCGAAGGTCTCCTTGCGCTCGGCGATCTGCTTCCAGGTGGTGTTGTCGTTGCTGACCTCGATCTTCAGCGGAACGGCGCGCTCCTCGAAGCCGTCGGCGCGGTTGTAGACCACGATCTTCTCGAACTTCTTGACCTCTCCGAGGTCGATCACGACCCACGACTGCGGGTCGATGTTGGTGTGGAAACCGAGGTTGTCGTGGTCACCGTCCACGAGCAGCGTGTGATCCGTGCCCTGACCCGGGAACTGACTGCTGGTGGTGACCGGACGATGGAGCGCGATGTTCGGCTTGGCGAACTTGGACGCGATCTTGTTGCCGGTCCAGAACAAGGCGCCACCCACGATGGCAAGAGCCACCAACACCCGCGCCCATCGGGAAAACAGCGCGCGCCCCAAACGGTTGGCCTCGAGCTCCAGCGGCTCGGCCAAGCGCATGACCAGATCGTGCACGCTTTCGGCGAACGCCTCGCGTTCACTTCCGAGCTTCTCGATAGCGGCATCACGCTCTGGGCCGAGCATGGCGGTCAGAATCGTCGTGTGAGCGACCGGCACCCTGCCCCACGCGGTCGCGACGGCGGGGAGAGCCTGGGCGCTCGCCCAGTCGGCCTCGGTGAGCGGCGCCGTGCCGGTCAGCAACCCGGCACGGGTCAGATGGCTCCGTACCAGCAACTCGACGGTGCGGCAATCGAGGAGCAGCACGGCCCAGCTGCCCTTCCCCGTCTCACCAATCTTCACCACGTCGTCGGAGACCTGGCGTGCGACGTCGTACCAGACAAAGCCTGGCTGGGATGGACCGAAGGTCGTTGCGCGCGCCTCTGCTACGCGCGGCCCCAACCACAATACTCTGGAAAAGAAACCGGCCTTCGGCTTCGTCGTGGTGTGTTCGCTGATTGTTTCGGCGTTGTCGCTCATGACCCGGCCGTTTATACCCTAAAGTCGAAACGCTGGGTATCAAGCACGCTTGCACCGCCGGCCAGCGTGACGGGAGGCACGCGCCGTCGGATGCTCGCCTTCCGGCGCCGCGGACGCATCCGGCGCGGCGCCCTTCTGTCGTGGTGAGCGCGCCGCGATTGTCCGGGGCGATTCCGCCGGGGCCGAGGGTCCCGGGAAACTGTGCGTCCGGACACACGACCGCGGCGCATGCAGCGACTCGACATTGGAATCCGCGCGTCGTTCCGGCGTAGTCTGCGACGGCGGGAGGTCCCAGATGCGCGTGAAGATGTCTGTGTTCGTGACCTGCGGAGTGCTTGCGGCTTTGTCGGCGGATTGTGGCAAGACGGGAGCGCACGCGCCGCTGAGCGCCGGTCAGGGCGGAAGTGAGGCGCCGGACGCCCTCGAGATGCCGTCGGTGGACACGCTTCCGGGGCTCGGAGGAGCAGTCGGCGGAGCGCCTGGAGCGGGCGGTCTCGCCGCGGTTGGAGGAAGCGCTGGCTCCGCTGCGAAGACGGATTCGGGAGCCGGCGGCAGCATCGCCATGGGCGGACAGGTTGCCACCTCCACGGGCGGCGCCCTCGCAACCGGCGGCAGGGTCGCGACCGGTGGACGCGTCGGAAACTCCACGGGCGGCGCCCTCGCGACCGGCGGCAAGACCGCGATGGGTGGGGCCACAGCGAGGGGCGGGGCCACCACCGTCGGAGGACAGGGCGGAACGTCCACCCTATCGACCAAGTCGGGCGGCCAAGGCGGGACCGTGGTGGTCACCGGAACGGGCGTCAGCTGCAGCGCCGATCCGTCGAGCCCCGATGCCCAGTGCTCGTGCTCCGGCTCGACGTGCACGTGTACGCCCAGCCCCGATCCGACGCAAGTCAACGCCTGCAACTTCGCCTGCACCTCGCCAGAGCAGCCCTGCAGCGTCTCCTGTCCGGGAGGTGGCTGCAAGACCGAGTGCGCGCCCAACACGACCTGCTCGAGCGCGTGCACGGCGCCGTCGGGGAACTGCTCGACCACCTGCAACCCAGGCGCGAACTGCGACTTGGATTGCACGCAAACCGGCGGTTGCACGATGCCGTGCAACGGCGGAAAGTGCACGATCCCGAGCTGCATGGGCGGCTGCAATCTGATGTGCTCGGGCAAGGACGCCGTCTGCCACCTGGCCGCGTGCACGGGCGGCGGATGCCAGATCGGAGCATGCGGCGACGGAAACCGCTGCGACATCGACACCTGCGTGGGTGGTTGCGTCCTGAACTGCGGCGGTGCCAACGCCGTCTGTCGCTTCGGCGAGTGCACCGGCGGGGGCTGCAACATCAGTGAATGTGGACCCGGCGCGAAGTGCACCTTCGGGACCTGCCAGATGGCGTGCTTCATGGACCACTGCTCGGCCGGATCCACCTGCGTGATCGAGGATTGCCTGTCTGGACCTTGCTATATCCAGTGCGCGGCCGGCGCGACCTGCAAGATCCAGAACTGCCCGACGGGTGGATGCAAAATCGGCTGTCAGGAAGGCGCGGACTGCACCATCGAAAAATGCACTGCGTCCCCCGATGCTCCATGCGACGCGCACGCCGAGTACATCCCGCCCGTCCCCACGCCCTGATTCGGAGGCCTTTCGATGTCGCTCCTGCCAAGCAGCCATAGGTGGTCTCGGGTTTCGAAGTCAGGGACGGCGGTCATGTTCGCATGGGCCCTCGTCGGTTGCGGCAGCTCGACCATGAAGGCGCCACGCCCGGAAGGCGGGCCCGGCACCATGATCGAATCGGAAGCCGGCGCTCCCGTCACCAGCGGCATCGACGCCGCCGGAGGTGTTCCGGGGACGATAGACGCCCCCGGCGCCGGTACGGGAGGGCAAGGCGGCACCATGACGACCATGACGACCACGGGCGGTGTCCCCGGCCGAGACGCCGCGATGGACGTCGGCGGCGGTGACGGGGGATTCGTCGGCGGCAGCACCGGTGGCGGAGGCGTCGGCGGAACCGGGGGAGCTACGCGCAAGGGCGGGCAGACCGGGGCCGGTGGCGCCGGCGCGGGTGGCGTCGTGTCGACCGGGGGCACCACGCGCAAGGGCGGACAGACCGGGACCGGTGGCATCGGTACCGGTGGGCGGATCGCGACGGGCGGAGCGGCAGGCACCGCAACCGGCGGCGCGATGGGCATCGACGGCGGCATCGACGGCGGGGGTGGGACCAGCGCCGTGGCCCTGGCACTGCAACCCCTGGCCAAGGCGTTCTGTGCAGCCGCGCGCACTTGCTGCAAACGCGATGGCTTCTACCGGATGGCTCTCGACGACTGCGAGGCCATGCTCCCCGCGCGCCTGCAGCCCTTCCCCTTGCTCGAACAGGGTATCGTCACCATCGACCCGGATCGCCTGGCTGCCTGCGCGGCGGCGTACGAGAGCGCTGTCACCTCCTGCTCCCTCGCCGAGGTCGAGGCCGCTTGCTACGGGCTGTGGGTCGGAACACGGACAGAGGGTCAGGCGTGCGGCGGGCAAGGCTCGTTTGGAGCGTTCGAGTGTGAATCCAAGAATGGCGCGGCGGCGTGCTACTGGCAGGATGCCGATCGCTACCCGTCGAATGCGGGCGTGTGCGTGGCACTGCCGCGCGGAAAGGCCGGCGATCCGTGCGGTAAGAGCTGCGGAAAGCACCAGGACTGCGTCGTCGACGTGGTCGGCGGTGAGGCGCCTCTGCCGGTCATGTGTTTCGAGGAGGACGGCGTCTACTGTGCCGTGACCGAGAACCCGCCGGTCTGCAAACCCTATTCGAAGGTCGGCGATCCCTGCACGTACGACTTCGGGTCCTGCGGTCGAGGCAACTACTGCGATTGGAACGAGCACGCCTGCAAGACGGCCGCGCTGCTCGGCGAGTCCTGCATGGCAGCCGCCTGCGCGCAGGGGACCGTGTGCACCACGGGCAGTCGATGCATCGTCCAGTCGCTGGCTTCGTCCGACGTGTGCGTGGGCACGCCATCGGTGCCGTGAGGGCAGCGCCCGCGACTACTCCTCGGCCGGGTTCGCAGTCCCGCAGCGGCTTCCCGTCAGGCGGAAGACCGTGATGACCTCGCTCTCCACCACCGGGGCGCCGCAGGTGGCGGTCAGCCGGGCGCGTACTTGTGCCACGAAGGGGCTCTTCGCCCAGTCGGGGCCGATGCGGAAGTGCTCGCGCAGAAGGTTCCAGTGCAGAACCAGATACTCCGCACCGCTGTTCGCCAGCGCGTTCGGGTCGTCGATGGCGACGATGGTACGAAAGCCGAGATTGTCTGGTCGGCGGCCGAGCACGTGGTCGACCATCATCGCGTTGGTGATGTAACCAGACGAGGGCGGTCGGGTCGCTGGGGCGCCTGGGACGGAGAAGCCGAAGACATCCTTGTCGGTCGCACCGCTGTGCCAGTAGCCGGCCAGCACGGGCCGCTGGTGTAGCTGTTGCGCGAAGTAGAACAGGTTGGCGTCCTCGCCGAGCAGGAACGGATACTCGATGATCGGGCGTCGGCCTGGCGTACGTGCCAGCTCTGCGTAGAACGGCGCCAGGTCCGCACGTCGCAGCGGCTGCTCGACCCCGGTGGCGAGGGGGTCGGGACGCGAACGGTCGGTCCCATGATCGCGAAGGTCGAAGCCGAACGCCGGGTGCTTGGTGAAGCTGTTCACGCCGCCGTAGACGAATGGCAGCGGGCCATGGAGAACCAACGCGCCTAGCAGCGCGGCCACCGCGCCAGCCGCCGCGACCTTGCCGGGCGTGGACCCGAACGCGTTCACCAGGGCCTGCGCCACGATCCCGAGGGTCAGGCTGGCAAGCAGGAAGCACGGCAAGGTGTAGCGAGCGAGCACGCCCGCGGCGCCGCTGGCGTTGGGCCGCCCGACCAGCACCAAGGCGACGCATCCGGCGAGGGCCGCGAGCAGAAGCAGGACCTCGTGCCGGCGTTCCCGCAGCGCCAGCAGCACACCTATCAGGACCAATACGAGACACAGGACCGCAAGCGGCGACGAGGCCGTCCCCGCGACCAGTCGCCACGCCGACGCGAAAGTCGCCAGCGCGGGTTGCCCGGGCGGGTGGAACACCTCGGGCATGGGCGAGCGCAACGCAGGCATCCACAGGAGCCCAGCGAGCCCGAGCATCGCGAGGCCGGCCACCATCGCCGCACGCACCGTGGGGCCACCATCGCTCGGCGCTCGTTTGCGCTGGCGCCAGCGTAGGAGCACCGCGACCGACACCGCGGCCACCATCGCCGGCAGCGCCGTGGCGTGGATCCAGATGGCCACCGCCGCCGCGACGACGAACGCGATGGCCTGGCGACGACGCCCGTCGCGCAGCCAATCGGCGAGCGCCAGCAAGGCGACCGCCTGGAGAAGCAGCATCGCCGAATACGCTCTCGCCACCCGACTGTAGAAGATCAGGAACGGCGAGATCGCCAGCACCACCGCGGCGACCGTGCCCGACACCGGGCCGACACGGCGCCACACCCAGCTCGGAAGCACCCACAGCAAGACGATGCCGCCCACGAGCGACGGCAGGACGATCGTGACCTCGTTCCATCCGAAGCTCGAAAGCAACACGCGCAAGTAGACGTTGTAGGGAACGCTGTTCGCCCCCGCGCGGCTGAAATGGGTGAGCAGGAACCATGCGTCCCGGGAAAGCGCGAAGTCGAGCCCGTGCCATTCGTCGTCGATGGGGATCTGTCGGCCGAGGTCATGGACGCGCAGCCACGCCCCCAGGAAGGCAATCAGAGCCAGCACGACGATACGCGGGATTGAAGGGGCGCTTTTCACGGGCAGAGAGGCGCAGGGCGCGGATGCGGAGAAGGCGCGGATAGGACACGGTAGCACGCTGTCGGGATCGTCGCTGCACACGGCGGGCCCGGGGTTCCCCTACCGCCGGTCCGGGGCGCGGTCTATGATGGGGCGGCCGGCAGCCCCGGCACGATGAACCAGCCGCACTCCAGGATACCGAGGCTCGCGATGTCCCGTCGATTCGCCGTCGTGGTCATCACGCTGCTCTTGTTCGGCGGGAGCCTCTTGCTCTACGCCCGTGCCGTCGGGTTCGGCTTCATCGGCTACGACGAGAACACGGTGCTCCTCGGACACCCGAACCTGTACGCCCAACCCAACCTGGCCGATTCGGTGCGTGAGATCGTGGTGGGCTACTTCCCCCGCGAAGAACCGCTGATCGTCCGGGACCTGTCGTGGCTCGTCGACGCGCGCCTGTTCGGCTTCGCGAGCCCGCTCGGCTACCACCTCGGCAACGTGCTGCTGAACGCCCTCGACGTGGTGCTGCTGTTCTTCTTCCTGGCCCACGCCACCCGCCAGGTAGCGTGGCCGGCGGTGACCGCGGCCTTGTTCGGCGCGCTGGCCATCCACGTCGAGCCCGTGTGCTGGATCATGGGCCGAAAGGACGTGCTCGCGGCGTTCTTCGTGCTCCTCGCCCTGTTGCTCGACTCGGTGGCTCTGCGCCAGACGAAGCGACGCACGCGCTGGCTCGTCGCGGCCGCGGTGCTGGTGCTGTGCCCGCTCGCCATTTTGGCCAAGTTCAGCGCCATCGTGCTCGTCGGGCTCCTCGCGCTCTTCAGGCTCTTCGCGCCGTTCCTCGACGGGTCACGCAAGCCCGATGCGCCGTTGGACCTGCGCGCTCGCTCGCGACTGCTGCTCGGCCTGCTTCCGCATCTCGCGCTCACGGCCGGGCTCTACGTCTGGTACGGACGTGTGCTCGCCGCCTTCGGCGTCATCGGCGAGCGTGGCCCCTCCCCGCTCTCGTGGCAACACGCCAAGACGCTCGCCCTGCTGGTCCCGCAGAGCCTGGCCAAGACACTGGCCCATCTCGCGTGGCCAGGCCAGCATGCCATATCGTATCTGCGCCCGAATGTCGCGCTGCCGCCCTCGGCCGGGGAGCTCGCCGGTGCCGTGGTGTTCGTGCTCGGCAGCGTGACGGGCCTGGCCGTGTGCCTGCGCTACCGCAAGGATCTCGCCTTCTTCGTGCTCGCGTTCTTCTGCTTCATGTTCCCGTACTGCAACATCGAGTACATCGGCATCTGGGTCGCCGACCGCTACGCCTACCTGTCGTCCTTCTGCGTGGTCGCCGTGGTCACCCTGCTCATCCAGACCGGCCTTCGCGCGCGTTCCCGCTGGGCAAGGCCCGCCGCCGCCGCCGCGATGGCGATCGTCCTTCTGCTCGCCGGAACGGGGCTCGTCTACGGCGTCTCGCACCAGCAAGCCTTCCATGATGCCCGCACGTTCTGGGCGTACGAGCTCGCCCGCGAGCAACCTTCCATGCTCGCCTTCGAGTCCGCGGCCAAGACCGCGCTCGCCGAGGCGGCAGCGGCCCCGGCCGATGCGCCGGCGCGCACGCGGGCCCTAGACCGGGCCGTCGACACCGCACGCGCGGGCATCGCCTACTACGAGGCGCAACCGTGGCAGCCCGTGCCGGCTTACTTCAGCCGCGAGAAGGCCCACCTGGCGGGCCTTCACTCGGCGCTCGGCCTCGCGGCGACGCTCGCGGGAGCCCAGCCGCGCGAGCGCCTCGGGCACTACCAGCGCGCATACGAGATCATGCCGAACAAGCAGTCGGCCCTGCTGCTGGCCCAGGTCCTGCTGGACATGGCGCGCAGCGAACCGCCCGACCCGCGGCTGGCCCGCGAATCGCTCGGCTACTTCAGGCAGTACGTGGCAGAGGCCAAGAACGATCCTCTGGTGATGCGAGGATTGCCTTCGCTGCTCGCCCAGTACAGCAGCGTGTTCCCAGCGCTTGCGCCCGAGGTTCGGCAGCTGGCCGACCAGGTGCTTGGGCCATGAAGACCGACAACCCCTACATCGGAGCGTACCCGTGGCTCGGCGGCCGCGCGGGGGTATGGCGCGAGATAGCACGCTACGTCCTGCGCGACGCCCCCGCGCCGCGCGCCGTCGTCGAGCTCGGCGCCGGGTACTGCGACTTCATCAACAGCGTCGCCGCCCCCAAACGCATCGCCTTCGACATGAACCCCGACATGTCGCGCTTTGCCGCAGCCGGCGTCGACCTTCGCATCGGCGACTGTCGCGGCCTGCCCGGGGTCGAAGACGGCAGCATCGACTTGGTCTTCGCGAGCAACTTCCTCGAGCACTTCACCGCGGAGGAAGCCGGGCGGTTGCTCGACGACATTCGCCGCGTGCTGCGACCCGGCGGGCGGCTGGCGCTGATTCAGCCCAACCACGCGCGCAACAGCAGAGACTACTGGGTGGATCCCACGCACAAGACCGCCTTCGACCACGAGAACCTACCCGCGCTCGTGCAGAGCCACGGCTTGCACGTCGTGCGCGTGACGCCAGGACTTTTGCCGTTTTCCATGAAGAGCCGCCTGCCCAAGATTCCGCTGCTGGTGCGCTACTACCTGCGCTCGCCGATTCGCCCACTGGCTGCCCAGATGTACGTCGTGGCGGAGAGAGTGTGACGACGCGACAGGCCCTGTTCGGACAGCGGCATTAAGCATGGGCGTGGACCCGACGATCCATATGGACGGCGAAGATGATCCAGCGAAGGCGTCCGCAGTACGGTCTTTCAAGTGAGCTGCTCTACCTCTCCCTGATCGTATCTGTGGCCGCCGCATGCTCGTTCGATGCCAGCAAGCTGCGTCGATCCGCAAGCCCGGACGCGCGCTTGCCCTCGGACGCCACCGCTTTCCCCGCCGACGACTCGCTTGGGGACGCACCCGAGCCCGATGGTCCGCCCGGCGACTTGGCGCCCGAGACCGGCCTTGCACCCGATGCGCAGCGAGCCGACGCGCCCGACGCCCCTACCGACGCCGCAAGCACTGCTGCAGATGCCACGCCCGTCGCCGATGCGGATGATGCCGGAAGCCCTCTCGACACCAACGCCATGGACGACACCGCTGGCGCAGACGACGCAGAAGGCGCGGGTCTCGATACCGCCGATCTCGACGCCACGGCGGGCTCGGGAGGAATCGGCGGGACACTCGACGCCGAGGAACCAGACGCACCAGCGACGGGAGGCGCGGGTGGCTCGGGCGGATCCGGTGGCTCGGGGGGCTCTGACGACGCTCGCGCCGTGCGTTCGGACACCGGTCGGGCGAACGCCATCACCGAGCGCGCGCTGCCCCCGGGAAATGCGCAGCCCTGGCTTCTCACCGTCGGTTCCGACGACGAGCTTTGGATCGCCGGACACACCTCGGGCAAGATCCTCAGGTACACCCTGTCCGACGGGGAGTTCACCGCGTTCCAGGCGGTGCCCAACGGGACGACCATCGAGGGCTTGGCCTTTGGCCCGGACGGAAACCTCTGGTTCACGGAATACAGCGCCGACAAGATCGCGCGCATGACCCCCGAGGGTGAGGTGACCGAGTTCACCGTGGGCCGCAACAGCGGCCCGGACGGAATGGTGGCCGGCCAGGATGGCAAGCTGTGGTTCACGGAGAAGACCGCGAACCGAATCGGATCGATATCGGTGAGTGGCGAGGTGGAAGAGTACCCGCTTTCGCCCCCGAACAGTCAGCCGACCCGGCTCGCCATGACCGCCGATGGCAATGTCTGGTTCACCCAGTACGGCGCGAGTCGCATTGGCCGCCTCGACCCTGCGGCGCCCACACCGACCGCGTCTTGGGCGACGCCCACGCCCTTCGCCGCACCGTCCGGGATCGCGGTCGGCCCCGACGGCAACCTTTGGTTCTACGAAACCGGCGCGAACCAGATCGGCCGGATGACCACCGCCGGAGTGATGAGAGAGTTCCGGATCCCAGGCCTCCCCAGCCCCGCAGCCCGGGGGCATGTCGTGGCGGGTCCCGACGGCAACGTCTGGTTCACCGAGTACGCGACCAGCAAGATCGGACGCATCACGCCCTCGGGCGAAATCGTGGAGTTCGCCACGACCACGAGGAACAGCGGCCCGATGGGCATCGTGGTGGGGCCCGACGGCAACCTTTGGTTCGTCGAGGCCGACGCCAACAAGCTCGGCTGCATCACACCGTAGCCTCCGCGACGTCCCGGCGGGGCAGACCGTCGGATGCTCTAGACTAGAACTTGTCGCTGACCTCGGCGTCTGCTTCGAGCACCTTGCGCAGACGAGCCTCGCGCTCGGCGACCACGCGCTTCGACAGCTCGGCGTCCGAGGTCGCGATGATCTGCGCGGCCAGAAGGCCCGCGTTCTCGGCGCCGCCGATGGCGACGGTGGCCACGGGAATTCCGGGGGGCATCATCGCCGTCGACAGCAGCGCGTCCATCCCCTGCAGGCTGCCCGACGCGATCGGGATTCCGATCACGGGCCGCGTGGTGTGGGCCGCCACCGATCCCGCCAAGTGGGCAGCACCGCCGGCGCCACAGATGAAGACCTTGGTTCCGGTTCGCGCGGCGTCCTTCACGAAGGCCGCGGTCTGCTCAGGTGTGCGGTGCGCGGACAACACACGCACGGACACACGAAGACCGAACGCCTTCAGCACGTCGGCGGCCGGCTTCATCGTGGGCAGGTCCGACTTCGAACCCATCAGGATCGCAACGTCGCAGGTCTTGTCGCTCATGTTTTTCCTCGCAGTCCGATGTCCTTCCGGAAGTGCATGCCGGGCCATGCGATGCGGTCGACGCCAGCATAGGCATGGCTTCTCGCTTCGTCCAAATTGCCGCCCACCGCGGTCACGCCGAGCACGCGGCCTCCGGCGGTGACCAGCCTGTTGCCGTCCCGCTTGGTTCCGGCATGGAACACGACCGTGTCCGTGTCGCCGAGCTGCCCATCGGCGCCCAGTCCGGCGATGGCGTCCCCGCTGCGGACCTTGCCGGGGTAGCCCTCGGCCGCCAGCACGACGCACACCGCGACCCCGGGTAGCCAGTCCGGCGAACGCAACGGCAGCTGCCCCGACGCGGCGTCGAGCAGCCATGGCAGGATGTCTTCGCCCATCCGAGGCAAGACCGCCTGAGTCTCGGGATCGCCGAAGCGGCAATTCCATTCGATCACCATGGGGCCCCGTCCGGTCAGCATGAGCCCACCGTAGAGCAAGCCGCGAAAGGGACGGCCCTGCTCGGCCATGGCAGCGACCAGCGGCGCGAAGATCGTGCGCGCGATCGACTCGGTCAAGGCCGCGTCGACCAGCGGCGACGGCGAATAGGCGCCCATGCCGCCGGTGTTGGGGCCGCGGTCGCCGTCCGAGACCGCCTTGTGGTCCTCGGCGGTCGCCAAGAGCACGAAGCGCGTGCCGTCGCACAGGGCCATCATCGAGACCTCGCGTCCCGTGAGCCGTTCCTCGATCACCACGCGCGTGCCCGCGTCGCCGAACACCTTGTCGACCAGCATGGAGCGCACGGCCTGCTTGGCCTCGTCCTTCGACGACGCCACCACCACGCCCTTGCCGGCACAGAGCCCGTCGGCCTTGACCACCACGTTGCCCGGTTGCGCGTCGATGAATGCCTCGGCCGACGCCAAGTCGGCGAAGCTGCCGTACGCCGCGGTCGGGATGCCCGCCTTCTGCATGAGGTCCTTGGCGAACTTCTTCGATCCTTCGATCTCGGCGGCTGCCTTCGACGGGCCGAAGAAACGCAGGCCCGCCGCCCGGCAGGCATCGCCAAGCCCGGCCAAGAGCGGCACCTCGGGCCCACACACCACGAGGTCGATCTTCTCTTTCAGGCCAAGCGCCACCAAGCTGGCCGTATCGTCGGCGCCGATCTTGGACAAGGTCACCCGCCCCTGGCCGATGCCGTGGCCCAAGGCCTCGATGCCTGGGTTGCCCGGGGCCGCGATCAACTGATCGCAAAGGGGGCTGTGCAGAAGCTTCCACGCCAGGGCGTGCTCGCGGCCGCCCGAGCCTACCAACAAAACGCGATAGCCCATGGTCTAGTGCCGAAAGTGGCGCTCGCCCGAGAACAGCAGCGCGATGTTGTGTTGGTTGGCGGAGGCGATCACCTCGTCGTCGCGGACCGAGCCTCCGGGCTCGATGGCCGCGGTGATCCCGGCCTTGGCGGCCTCGTCGAGGCCATCGCGGAACGGGAAGAATGCGTCGGAGGCGAGCACCGCGCCTTCGAGGGGAAGCTGGGCCTTCGAAACCGCCAGCTTCACCGAGTCCACGCGCGACATCTGGCCCGCGCCCACGGCCAGGGTCCGGCCGCCGCCGCAGAACACGATGGCGTTCGACTTCACGTGCTTGGCCACCCGCCACGCGAAGTCCAGGTCGTCGAGCTCGACCTGGGTGGGCTTGCGCTGCGAGACCAGCTTGGCCTGCGCGGCAGCAGTAACGGCGCCGTCGGTGGCCTGCACCAGGACGCCGCCCGACACCGAGCGAAGGTCGAGCTGCCCGGACACCACGCCCGAGATGTCCGCGCGAACCAGGCGCAGGTTCTTCTTGGCCCCGAAGACCTCGAGCGCATCGCTCGAGAACTCGGGCGCGACGATGCACTCGAGGAACACCTCCGCCATCAGCTTGGCCAGGTCCGCTTCGACCTTGCGATTGAACGCCACGATGCCGCCGAACGCGGACACGGGGTCGGTCTCCCGGGCGAGCTTGTACGCCTCGAGAATGCCGGCCTTGGAGATCGCCACACCGCAGGGGTTGGTGTGCTTGATGATGCACGCGGCGGGCAGCTCGAACTCGGCACACAGCTTCATGGCGGCGTCGAGGTCGAGCAGGTTGTTGTACGAGAGCTCCTTGCCCTGGATGACGTCGGCGCCGGCCAAGGACATGCCGGACGGCGCGTCCCACTTGTAGAACGCGGCCTTCTGGTGCGGGTTCTCGCCGTAGCGGAGCAGCCGGTCGAGGTGCAACGACGGGTGCATGGTCGCCGGGAAGTCGGAGACGGCGACACCACCTTCGGAGAGCCGGCCGAGGTGGCTGGCGATGGCGCCGTCGTAGGCCGCGGTGTGGGCGAAGGCCTTGCGGCACAGCTCGAAGCGCATCGCGTGGGGAACCTCGCCCTTGGTCTCGATCTCGGTCAGCACGCGGTCGTAGTCGGCCGGATCGACCACGATGGTCACACGCTCGTGGTTCTTCGCCGAGGAGCGGACCATGGCCGGCCCGCCGATGTCGATGTTCTCGATGACGTCCTCGAACGATGCGCCACGGGCGACGGTCTCGCGGAACGGGTACAGGTTCACCACCACCAGATCGATGGCGTCGATGCCGTGCTCGCGCATCTGCTTGCGGTGCTCGTCGGTGGGACGGCCCAGGATGCCCCCGTGGACGCGCGGGTGCAGCGTCTTCACGCGACCGTCCAGCATCTCGGGAAAGCCGGTGAAGTCGCTCACGTCCTTGACCGGAATGCCCGCCTCGCGCAGCGACCGCGCGGTGCCGCCAGTGGAGAGAATCTCGACGCCCAGCTTGGCCAGCCGTTTGCCGAGCTCGAGGATGCCTTTCTTGTCCGAGACCGAAACGAGAGCCCTGGAGACCTTATTCATGCGCGACTATCTACCATAGCCGCGCCGCGATCGACCGCCCGAAGGCGTGCGTCAGAATCCGCAAAACCCGCGCGCGACAATCGGCCTTGTCATTGCCTGGCTTTTGCCCCAAGAATTCCTCCACTCTCATGTCTGACATCAATACTGGAAAAACGGCGAAACTAGAGGTCGCGGGCAAGACTATCGAGCTGCCCATCGTGGAGGGGACCGAGCACGAGAAGGGCATGGACATCTCGGCGCTGCGCGCGTCGACGGGCCACATCACGCTCGACGACGGGTACGGCAACACCGGTTCGTGCCAGAGCGGTGTCACCTTCATCGACGGGGACAAAGGCATCTTGCGCTACCGCGGGATCCCCATCGAGGAGCTCGCGGACAAGTCGACCTTCGTGGAGACCGCCTACCTGCTCATCTACGGTCATCTGCCGACCAAGTCCGATCTTTCGCGCTTCTCGCTGCTCCTCACCCGCAACGAGAACCTGCACGAGGACATGAAGTACCACTTCGAGAGCTTCCCCTCGACGGCCCACCCGATGGCGATCCTCTCGTCGATGATCAACGCTTCGAGCTGCTACTATCCGGGCCTCCTGCAGCGAGCTGCGCGCGACGAGTTCGACATCCACGCCGCCCGCCTGATCTCCCAGGTGCGCACCATCGCCGCGTTCTCTTACCGCAAGTCGCGCGGCCTTCCGGTCATCTACCCGAAGCCGACGCTGCGCTACACCGCCAACTTCCTGCACATGCTCTTCTCGGACGTCTACGAGGATTACCAGCTTCGGCCCGAGGTGGTGCGCGCCCTCGACCTCATCTTCATCTTGCACGCCGACCACGAGCAGAACTGCTCGACCTCGACCGTGCGCATGGTGGCGTCCGCGCAAGCGAACCTCTTCGCCAGCGCCGCGGCCGGAGTGTGCGCCTTGTGGGGGCCGCTGCACGGCGGTGCCAACCAGGCGGTCATCGAGATGCTGACCGACATCCACAAGTCGGGTGACGACGGCTCGCGCTTCATCGCCGCGGCGAAGGAGAAGGGCAGCGGCAAGAAGCTGATGGGCTTCGGCCACCGCATCTACAAGAACTACGACCCGCGGGCCCGCATCATCAAGAAGGCGTGCGACAACCTGCTCGGGGCCATGGACATCGACGACCCGCTGCTCGACATCGCCAAGCGCATGGAGGAGGCCGCCCTTTCCGACCCCTACTTCGTCGAGCGCAAGCTGTACCCGAACGTGGACTTCTACAGCGGCATCATCATGCGCGCGCTGGGTATCCCCACCGAGATGTTCACGGTCATCTTCGCCATCGGACGCATGCCCGGCTGGATCGCCCACTTCAAGGAGATCCAGGACGATCCCAAGGCGCGTATCTACCGGCCCCGGCAGATCTACGTCGGCCAGCCGCTCAACCACTACGTCCCCATGGACGAACGCGTAGGCTAGCCACGCGCAAATCGGTCCGCATCGTCGACCTGGGCCTGCGCGAGTACCGCGAGGCCTGGGCGCTGCAACTGTCGTGGCTGGAAAAACGCCAGCGCGGCGAGGTGGAGGACGTCCTGGTTCTGGTCGAGCACCCCGACGTGATCACGTTGGGGCGTTCGGCCAAGCCGGACAACGTCCTTGCGCCCGGTGCCACGCCCGTCATCGCCATCGAGCGCGGTGGCGATGTCACCTACCACGGACCCGGCCAGCTGGTCGCCTACCCCATCTTCCTGCTGCGCGAAGACGAGCGCGATCTGCACCGCTATCTGAGAAGCCTCGAAGAGGCGGTGATCCGCACGGTCGGAGACTTCGGCATCACGGCCACACGTCACCCCGGCAAGACCGGTGTGTGGACCTCGGCGAAGGACGACGGTCGCAAGCTCGCATCCATCGGTGTGGCCGTGAAGAAGTGGGTCACGCTGCACGGGCTCGCCCTCAACGTCACCACGGATCTGGCCCGCTTCGCAGCCATCAACCCATGCGGGTTCGATGCCTCGGTGATGACCTCCATGGCGCGCGAGCTCGGCACCTCGGTCGACATGGACGCGGTGAAGGCCAGCCTCACCAGGCACCTCGGCGCAGCGCTCGATCGCGAGTGGCAGGGTATCCCGACTTAGGGCACTATCGTCCCTGTCGACCATGCGTACTCGTCGGATTGGTCTCGTACTCCTTGCGACGGCAGGCTTGGGCCTGATCGCGACTGATGCTGCGGCGGTCGAAGGGCTGCCGGAGCTCTCGACACCATCGGCGCCGCTGGAGATCGCGCCAGCCCCCCCACCAGCCGCGCCGCCCGCGCCGCCGCCCGTGCCCCAGCCAGCGCCACCGGCGCCGACAGACAAGATCTCCGCGCAAGTGGGGACCCGCGTGCTCTTCCGACTGCAGAACTCGCAACAAGGGATGCGTGATCACCTCGACGACGTGTCGTCGGAGGGCGAAGCCAACGCCGTCCTCTGGGGTCAGGTGCATCCATTCTTGAAGTGGCAGGCGGGCTTCGTGGGTAGCTACGGCAACGTCGAGCCCCGAAACCACGCCGACGTGCTCGACCTGGTTGCGAAGATGGAGCTGGCCGACGCCTTCAACCTGTGGGTCGGGCGGATGCCGATACCATCCGATCGGGCAAGTCTGTCGACGGTTTGGGCCTTGCCCACGTGGACGACGCCCGGTGCGTACAGCAGCTATCCCTTGAGGACCACCCCTGGCGTGCTTCCGTCGATCGGACCGCGCTACGGGCGCAACGGGCGCGGTGACGGCGTGACCTTGTGGGGCCAGATTCATCGCGGCGCCATCAAGTACTATGCCGGCGTTTTCGATCTGGAGAATCCCAGCGCCTCCCCGCTGTACTCCGCGAGGCTCAGCATCAGCCTGCTCAGCCTCGAACCCGGATTCCGGACGAGCAGCGGCTACTACGGCAACAAGAACGTCCTCGCCGTCGGGTTCAGCGGTCAGCACCAGACCGAAGGCTCGAATGGAAGGCTCGAGGCCTCGCCACCAAGTAACGACTTCCACCAGCTCGGCGGCGACCTACTGTTCGAAATGAACGGCGGTGGGGCCGGCGTGGTCGACATCGAGGCTGCCTTCTCGAAGATGTGGGGCAACAACGAGCTGGCGAGCTACCAAGCGTATGCCCTGGCCAGCTATCTCGTGCCCATCGACGTGGGCATCGGACGCTTCCAGCCGCTGCTGCGTCTGCAGCACGCCGGCGCCGGCAACGCCTGGGACGCCACCAACTTCACCGGCATCGACGCCCAGCTCGGCTACATCATCGACGGCTACCACGCCCGCCTGTTGGCCGTGTACCAATACGCCAAGCTCGGCGGCGCCAGCGAGAACGCGATCCTGTTCGGGCTACAGCTCTTGTCACACGCGAGATAGACGGAGGGGGCGTACAGGGAGGGGCGGAGGGCCGGTTGGGCCGACGTTCTGTCTGCCTGACCATGTGGGTCCGTGCCAGGAGCGAAGCTTGCCCAGCTTCGCCCCTGCGGACTCGATGGAATCACATACTGCCGAGACTCACTCTAGACCGAAGCCACCAGCCGGAGCTGTGCACGTCCCCGCTGATGCGGTCGTTCCCCAATAGGTAATGAATGCGAACGCATTGCTGCCGCCGCTGACCTGGAAGATGTTGTACTTGTCCGAGACCTTGGCCGGGACGACCGGTGAAGACGCGCAATTCGAAATGAGCTGGCCATTCAGGTACACCTCACGTCCATCGAACTGGCCGCATCCCCAGCCGGTGATATCGTCACAGGTGGCAAAGCAGAACGCATCGGTCGTGTTGGGCTGGTAGGTCTGGCTGCCGTACAAGATCGGAACCGTCGCACACGGGATCGGGTTGTTCGAGTCGACCGAGCCGTTCAGGTCGAGCGCGAGGGTGTCCTGGTTCTCCAGGTCCTGGTTCTCCGCATCGAGCAGCACCGGCGTGGTATCGATGGCGTTCACGTCCAGCTCGGTCGCGTCCAGCGTGCCGCTGTCCATTTGCGGGGGCGTGGCGCCGTCGAAGTCGCTGCCGACGTCATCGGTGATCTCGGGGGCGTCCGGTCCGGGCAGTGGCGCATCGATGGCGTCGCTTCCGAGGACGTCGCCTCCGAGCGCGTCCCCTCCGAGCGCGTCCCCTCCGAGGGTGTCGATGCCGCCGTCCAGAGTGATCGTGCCGCCAGCGCCGCCCACGGAGCCGTCGAGGCTGATGTTGCCACCGGCCGCGCCGCCGCTGCCGCCGCCCACTCCACCGGTCATCGCTCCGGCCGATCCGCCGGTGCTCGAACCACCGACGCCTGCCGAGCCGCCAGAGCCGCCCTTGGCAGTGGAGCCGCCAGAACCGCCCCTGGCGCTGGAGCCGCCAGAGCCGCTCGACCCGCCAGAGCCACCCTTTCCTCCGGTTCCGCCGCCGGTGTCCTTCTTGCCAGCATCGAGCTTGGGGCTCGGGCTGTCATCACTCGAACAACCGAAAGCGAAAAGGCTGGCGCAGAAGATCGCGCCGAAGCCAAACGATAGGATTTTTCCTCTCTTCACGACAAGACTCCTAGTAGTGGTGTGTACCTATGACACGGTTTCGGCCGGCGATGAGAAGCAGGAAATCGCTGCGCCGTGCTGCGAGCGCGGCATACCACACATCGCGGCACGTGGGAAGCATGGGCCGGAAGCCAGGCACCGCCGCGAAAAGTCACCTGCTTGTCACGAAAATGGGACTTCCGCAGGGTGAAAATCCCCACCGATGATTGCAGAAGCTTCGAGGAACGAACGCGTGCTGGTGATCGAGGACGAGCACGATCTCGGCAACACCGTCGCGTACGCCCTGCGGGCGAGCGGGTACGACGCCACGGTCGCCGATCGCGGGGAGGTCGCCTTGCAGGCACTGCACGGCTCTCCGCCCGATCTGATCCTGCTCGATCTCATGTTGCCCGACATGTCCGGCTTGGACATCTGCCGCGCGGTACGCAGGCGCAATGACTCGCCCCAGCCGGTCATCATCATGGTCACGGCCCGGGCCGAGGAGGTCGATCGGGTCGTGGGCTTCGAGGTGGGCGCGGACGACTACGTGGTGAAACCGTTCAGCGTGCGCGAGCTGATGCTGCGGATCGAGGCACGGCTCAAGGCGCGCAGGGCCTTGCTCGGTCGATCGACCGGCGAGACCGCGCAGGCTGGCGAGGAGCTGTCGCTGCGCAACCTGCGCGTCGACACCACCACCCACCGTGTGTTCGTGAACGCCTCCGAGGTGCACCTCAGCACGCTCGAGATGAAGCTGCTCGTAGAGCTCTTCCGCGCGCCCGGACGGATGCAGACCCGCCGCCAACTCCTGACCAAGGTCTGGGGCTACCACCCCGACGTGGCCAGCCGTACCGTCGACACGCACATGAAGCGCCTGCGCGACAAGCTGGGCGACGCCGCTCCGCTGCTGCAGACGGTCCGCGGCGTCGGCTTCCGCCTCTCGGAATAGCGACCGCAATCCCTCTCCCGGGAAGCCCCCAGTGTCCCTTAGCATCCGGCCGACAAGCCGGTCCGGGGGCAAGGAGCGCCGAGAACCGGACCGGAATGTACTGATGTACTTGAGGACCGGAAGCGCAGGCCGCGACGCCGCCCCCGGTCCGGATCGTCGGCCGCCGCCACCTCCGTGCGCCCGGACGAGACTTTGCTATCCGGCGCGGAACTGGAAGTCGCGCTGGCGAACCACCTTCTCGTCGTCCAAGTCGACGAGAAACGCGGTCCCCTCGCCCACCATCCCGTTGAACGAACGCAGGTACCAGACGTCGATCCCCCAACGCCCGTGCCCACTCTCGCTCGGCGGACACCATTCGGCCGCCTCCAAATCACCGAGGCCCGGCGGGCGGGCCCGCGTCTCGCTGGCCACCTCTTTGAAGTTGTGCGAGCTACGCGCGATCTGCTCGGCCTTGCGCGCGGACTTGGGGTCGATCTCGCGCCGCCATTCGCTGACCAACCGAAACGATTTCAGGTCGCCACCGATGGGCCCTTCGGCCTCGTAAATCTCGTCGGCCGCCAGTCCCGCGAAGTCGGAGACGTCGAACTCGGGGAACAGATCCTCCCGTTCGATCTGGGCGATTCGATCGGCAAACGAGAGCTCGCCGATGGCCTTCCCTTGCGCCGAATAGAACGCGTACAGGCGCACCACGTAGTCGCGAGAGGGGACGCGGTGGTCCCAGTCGAGCACCCACATCGCGGCCTTGTACGTCTTGCCCTTGAATGGCAGGAACACCGGCAAGGCGGAGGAGATCTTCTGGAGATCTTCCTGCGTGCCAAACAGCCCCTGCGCCACCAAGCGCGGATGTATCTTGATTCCGCGTTTCAGTTCTTCTCGAAGGTCCAACTCGGCCATGGGCGTCTGTCTAGCCTACCCGGGAAAGCCGGTTTCGCACAATTCTTGGCAGCATGTCCCCGTCCGCCAGCGCACGCCCGCCACCTACAGCTCGCCCCTCACCTTCACACGCCGGATGTCGGCGCCGAGACGACGAAGCTTCCTCTCGAGGTGGTCGTACCCGCGATCCAGGTGATAGACGCGCAGTACCTCGGTGGTGCCGTCCGCGATGAGTCCAGCGAGCACGAGGCAGGCAGACGCCCGCAGATCCGTCGCCATGACCTTCGCCCCCTTGAGCTTCACCGGGCCACGCACGACGGCGATATGGCCGTCGATGACGATGTCCGCACCCATGCGCATCAGCTCGGGCACGTGCATGAACCGGTTCTCGAAGATGTTCTCGGACAGCACCGACTGTCCCTTGGCCCTGGACATCAGCACCATGAACTGGGCCTGCATGTCGGTGGGAAAACCCGGGTGTGGGCGCGTGGCGATGTCGGTAGGCTTGATGTCCGCCTTGCCGACCACCCGGACGCCACCCGCCTCCATGGTCACCTCGGCGCCCGCGGCCACCAGCTTCGAGATCACGGCGTCGAGGTGCTCGGGCAGGCAGTCGCGAATCAGGACGTTCCCGCGCGTGATGGCGGCGGCGACCATCAAGGTGCCGGCCTCGATGCGGTCGGGGATGATGGCGTGGTCCACGGGGTGAAGCTCGTCCACGCCCTCGATGGTGATGAGCGACGTGCCGGCCCCGCGCACGTGCGCGCCCATCTTGTTCAGGACCCGCGCCAGCTCCTCCACCTCGGGCTCGCAGGCGGCGTTCTCGAGGACCGTGGTCCCTTTCGCCAGCGCCGCTGCCATCATCAGGTTCTCGGTGCCCGTGACCGTGACCAGGTCGAATACGATGGTCGCGCCGTGCAGGCGGCGAGCCTTGGCCGTGACCAAGCCATGCTCGAGCTCGATACGGGCCCCCATGGCGGACAGGCCCTTGAGGTGCTGATCGATCGGGCGAGCGCCGATGGCGCAACCGCCGGGCAAGGACACCTGTGCCTTGCCGTAGCGCCCAACCAGCGGCCCCAGCACCAGCGCGGAGGCGCGCATGGTCTTGACCAGCTCGTAAGGTGCTTCGAAGTTCACCACGTTCGAGGTGTCCACCAAGGTGGTGCCGTCGCCACTCACCTCGGCGCCAAGCTGACCGAGCAGCTTGCGCATGGTGACCACGTCGCCCAGGCCGGGAACGTTGCGGTAGGTGGACTGGCCCCGGGCGAGCAACGACGACGCGAGGATGGGGAGGGCGGCGTTCTTCGCGCCCGACACGGACACCTCACCGCGCAGCCGGCGTCCGCCCTTGATGATGATCTTGTACATGGATGCGAGGCCAAGCCTCGAGCAGCTTCAGCCGCGCCAGAGTCGGCCGGCACGAGACCGCGAGGCCTCCCTGGTCCGACGAGACTTCACGGCCAAAGCCGCTCAGCTTGGCGCACGACTAGCCCGCAGCAGCTTCCGCGGCGCCCTTCTTGTGTTCCGCACAGACGCCGCCAGCGACGACGGGCTTACGGCAGCCTTCCTTGCTGCAGATGTTGTAGCGCTGCTTCTTGCCGACCTTGCCGCGACGCCAAGCCATGTAGTGCTTGCGGCAGTACCCCTTGGCACGCACGGGCTGCTTGCACTTTTCGACGCAGCACTTCTCCGCACCCTCGGCGGCGGTTGTCGTCTTCGACGGCTGCTTCTTGGCGGTGGTCTTTTGTTCGGCCATCTGGTCAGGATCCTTTCGTGGAATGGCTAGGGCCGCGCCCTAGCGGGAGCACCGAGAATGGATATCTCGGGCGATAGAGTCAAGCTGAACGATCAGGGCGGCATTCCCATGGCAGAGCGAACCGCCTTGAACTCCTCCGTTCTTCGGCCGTGCGCATCACGCACCACCAACGGAGGCAGGGTCTGCAGGGGCTCGGCGTGCTCGGTGCCGCGCATGGCGAAGATACAAAGCAACGGCTCCTTGCCTTCCCGCGGGACGATCTCGCGCCAGCGCACCAGGCGCAGCCCCGCGGCCTGGGCCGAGGGCTCGACCCGCTCGCGCTGGTTCCAAGCCTCGCAGGCCACGAAGGGCGCCCCCGGCGCGAGCATCGGCGCCGCAGCCAAACAGTAGGCCTCGATACCACCGCGGTGCTCGAAGCGGCAGGGCGCGCGCTGGATGTTGCCCGACTCGGGGCCGGCACCGACGGGAAAGTACGGCGGCGTTCCCGTCACGAGCTCGAAGGGCGCTTCCTGCTTCAGCACCTCGGCCGTCCGGAAGTCGTCGATGACCACCGCGGCACGATCGCCGATGCCGTTCCAGGCGATGGACCGTCGTGCCAGGCGCGCAGACACCTCTTGCGCCTCGACGCCGAGCAGGCGCGCCCGCGGGAACTTCCACGCCACGAACGAGAGCACACTGCCGATTCCGCAGCCCAAGTCCAAGCAGCGCGTTGGCGATTCCACCAAGGTCGCCGCCAAGTGCGCGGTCACGAGATCGTCGAGCGACGTGCGGTGCCCGTCGGTGCGTTGCAGGAGCCGCCAGTTCCCGGCCAACCAGCACAGATCCTCGTCGGCCCCCGGCCAAAGCTCGTCCAGGTCGGTTGGGATCACGGGCGGAGGCCCCAAGACCTCCCAACCGTCCGGCCTGCGCGCCGCCCGCACCACGCCCCCGCGGGGCGAGGGCTGATCGACTGGCATGGGCAGAAGCGAGATTTTCACGGCCGGCTATCGTAGCAGCAATGCGAAGGGCAGCAATGCGGGAAGCCGGCGTTATCCCCGGACGGCGCCCACGGCACACGCGCGGTCAACCTCATCGACGTCGTGGGTGCCCCTCGCAATTTCGTGCCCGCCGAGGCAGGCGTTGCTAGAACGGGAGCATGACCGTACGCGAACAGCTGGAAGCCGACGAAGAAAAGGTCCTGTCGCCCTTTGCGCAGAAGAGCCGCGCCAGCCTGGGACGCAAGCGCCCCGAGCCGCTCGACGAGGTGCGACCGATCTTCCAGCACGACCGCGATCGCATCCTGCATTCGAAGTCTTTCCGCCGTCTGGCCGGCAAGACCCAGGTCTTCCTCGCGCCCCACGGCGACCACTACCGAACGCGCCTCACGCACACGCTAGAGGTGTCGCAGATCGCACGCACCATCGCGCGCGCCTTGCGCCTCAACGAATCGCTGGTCGAGGCCATCGTGATGGGACACGACCTCGGACACACGCCGTTCGGCCACGCGGGCGAGCGCATCCTCGCCAAGCTCATGCCTGGCGGCTTTCACCATGGCCGGCAATCCATCCGCGTGGTCGAGGTGCTGGAGCGCGACGGTCAAGGGCTGAACCTGACCGCCGAGGTCCGCGACGGAATTCTTCGCCACTCGAAGGGCAAGGGAAAGGTCCTGGCCAGCGAGACCGAGCACGAGGCGTCCACGCTGGAGGGACAGATCGCGCGCGTGGCCGACATCGCCGCGTACGTGAACCACGACTTGGACGATGCCATCCGCGGTCAGGTCATCGAGCTGTCGGAGATCCCCAAGCCGATCCTCGAGGTGCTCGGGCACACCCACAGCGAACGCATCAGCCGCTTGGTCAGTGACGTGGTCTCGGCCTCGCGCTTGGAGGAGAAGCGCCACATCGAGATGAGCCCGCCCGTGCTGGAGGCGCTCATGGGGCTGCGCGATTTCCTATATGCGCACGTCTACGAGAAGCCCGCCATCTACGCCGAGTTCGAGCGCGCCCAGCGGGTGGTGCGTGAGCTTTGGGAGTACTGGAACAACCACGAGGACGAGTTCCGTAGCAAGCACTGGCCCAAAGGCGTGCCCGAGACCGAGGAGCTGCCCCGCGCCGTGGCGGACTTCATCACCGGCATGACCGACCGCTACGCCATGCGCACCTACGAGGAGTGCTTTCTGCCGAAGCGGTGGGTGGTGCTGTAAGGGGCGCGCCTACCGGGCTTGGCTTCTTCGACGTAGCGGGTCCTGTCGTGGGTTCGGCTGGGTGACCCGCCCGCTTCGGCGTGGCGGGTCCTGTCGCCCGCGGACCCCTTCCCACGCCACAACTTCCGCGATGCCGCGTTTTCGTGCACAACTCGAGCATGGGAGCGTGTGCGCGCAGCGCGCGCACATGCGCCGAAGTCGTGGCGCGGGCCCCCGTTCCGCGGGCGCCACCCGCCACGCCTGCGCCGGCTAGTCATCTCGGCACGGTTGTTGATTGAATGGATTGAAGTGCGGGAGCATGCGCCGCTCCCTGCCCCATTCCCCTCCTTCGCACCCGAGGAGAATTCTGCCCAAACCGAGACGCGACTCATTTCCTGCGTGTCGCGCTGGTCCTGCACTTCAATCCAGCGAATCCATCTTCGAGCTCCGATGTCTAGCCGGCGCAGGTGTGGCGGGTGGCGGTGCGGGAACGGGGGCCCGCGCCACGTCTTCGGGCGCGCGTGCGCGCGCTGCGCGCACACACTCCAATCGAGGAACTGTGCAGGAAAACTCGAGATCGCCCGAAGGCGTGGCGTGGGAAGGGCTCCCGCGCCGACAGGACCCGCCACGCCGAAGCAGGCGGGTCACCCAGCCAAATCAACGAAAGCACCCGCCACGCCGAAGCAGGCGGGTCACCCAGCCGAACCAACGACCAGCCAGCGTAACTCGGAATCT
>CAZYFU010000098.1:0-7070 GCA_964647025.1 uncultured Myxococcales bacterium
CGCGAGGACGTCCTGGAAATCGTCGACGCCGAGAAGCCCGAGGGCGTGATCGTGCAGTTCGGCGGGCAGACGCCGCTGAACCTGGCCGTGCCCCTGCAGAAGGCGGGGGTCAAGCTGCTCGGCACCAGCGCGGATGCCATCGACCGCGCCGAGGATCGCCAGCGCTTCGGCGAGCTGGTGAACAAGCTCGGCCTGCGCGCCCCGGCCTGGGGCACGGCGCACGGCTTGGAAGAAGCACGGGTCATCGCCGAGCGCATCGGCTATCCGGTGATGGTGCGCCCGTCCTACGTGCTCGGCGGTCGCGCGATGGAGATCGTCTGCGACTCCTCGGGGCTCGAGACCTTCGTCGGGCGCGCGCTGGAAGCCGCCCGCAAGGAGAGCCTGGCGTCGGGCGGCGGCAAGGGCGACGAGTCCGCGCCGATCCTGGTCGACCAGTTCTTGAGTGACGCCATCGAGGTGGACGTGGACGTGGTCGCCGACGGTGAAGACGTGGTGATCGGCGGCGTGATGGAGCACATCGAGGAAGCCGGCATCCACTCGGGCGACTCCGCCTGCGCGCTGCCGCCCTACTCGCTGCCGGCCACGACGATCGACGCGATCAAGGATCAGTCGCGAGCCTTGGCGCGCGAGCTGGGTGTCCGCGGCCTCATGAACGTGCAGTTCGCGGTTCCGCGCGACGGGCGCGGCATCTTCATCCTCGAGGTCAACCCGCGCGCCTCGCGCACGGTGCCCTTCGTGTCCAAGGTCATCGGCGTGCCGCTGGCCAAGGTGGCGGCCAGGATCGCCGCGGGCAAGACCCTGAAAGAGCTCGGCATCGAGGAAGTGGTGCCCAAGCACATCGCGGTCAAGGAAGCCGTGTTCCCGTTCGTCAAGTTCGGCGGCGTGGACATCCTGCTCGGACCCGAGATGCGTTCCACCGGCGAGGTCATGGGCATCGACCGCAGCTTCGAGGCCGCCTTTGCCAAGAGTCAGCTCGCGGCATCCATGCACTTGCCGGTTCCCGACGAGGGCAAGCCCATGATGGCGTTCATCGGCGTGAAGGACGCGGACAAGGACTTGGCCGTTCCCATCGCGCGCAACCTGGTCAAGCTCGGGTTCCGCATCATCTCCACCACGGGAACGCACGCGCACCTCTCCAAGGCCGGCGTGCCCTGCGAGAGGGTGAACAAGGTCAGCGAAGGCCGGCCCCACTGCGT
Organism: uncultured Myxococcales bacterium; assembly: GCA_964647025.1. Classification (GTDB taxonomy): domain Bacteria; phylum Myxococcota_A; class Polyangia; order Fen-1088; family Fen-1088; genus Fen-1118. The sequence continues at coordinate 1,197 of CAZYFU010000098.1, forward strand.
GGACCGCATGCTGGACGGCGATGTGCACCTGGTGGTCAACACCACCGCGGGCGCCGCCTCGATCAAGGATTCGTTCTCCCTGCGAAGGACCGCCCTGATGCGCGGTCTTCCCTACTACACCACCATGTCCGCAGCCCGCGCCGTCGCCGATGCCATCGCAAGGCTCAAGGCCGGCAGCATCTCGGTCTGCTCGCTTCAGGAATTCCAACATGGCTGATCACATTCCCATGACCCCGCGTGGCCAGAGAAAGCTGCGCGACGAGCTCAAGCGATTGCGCGAGGTAGAGCGCCCCAAGAACGTCCAGGACATCGAAATCGCCCGTGCCCACGGCGACCTGTCGGAGAACGCCGAATACTCGGCCGCGAAGGAGCGGCAGAGCTTCATCGAGGGCCGTATCCGCGAGCTGGAAGGCACGATCGCGCTGTCCGAGGTCATCGATCCAGGGAAGCTCTCGGGCTCGAAGGTCGTGTTCGGCGCGACGGTGCGACTGACCGACACCGATTCCGGCGACGAGGTGACCTACAGCATCGTGGGCGACCACGAGGGCGACATCAAGGAAGGCCGCATCGCCATCTCCGCACCGCTGGCGCGCGCGCTCATCGGCAAAGAGCAAGGCGACACCGTGGTCCTGCGCACCAGCAAGGGCTCGCGCGAATACCAGATCGAAGAGGTCAGATTCGTGGCGGTGGACGAGGCTTAGCCGACTGCTGTTCCCCGTTGGCTGAGCTGATTCCGATGAGCAAGATCGAAGCTGTCTTCCTCGACCTCGGGAACGTCCTCGCGTTCCACGACGACCCGGTGCTGTTTTCCCGCATGTCCGCTTGGGGTGGCGCCCCGGTCGACCTGATTCGCCAGCGGATGCTGGAGCTCTGGGCGCCCATCAATCGGGGAATCTTGGCTGGGGACGACCTGCGCGGCGCCGTCTGTCGGGCGGCGGGCGGCAGGGCGCCGATGCCCGCGGAGCCGTTCTTCGACCTGTGGAACTGCCACTTCCGGGTGCACCACGAGGTGCTGCCCATGGTGGAGAAGCTGTGCGACCAGGTGAAGGTGCTCCTGCTCTCGAACACCAACGAAATGCACTGGCGCTTCGTGCGACCGCTGATCCCGCAGTTTGCGCGATTCCACGACTTCGTCGTGTCGTGTGAGATTCTGCTATCCAAGCCTCAGCCGGAGATCTTTCGGTATGCGCTGGGGCGCGCCGACGTCGCGGCAGAGAACGCTGCGTACTTCGACGACGTGAAGACCTTCGTCGACGCTGCTTGCGAGCTGGGGATCCACGGACGGGTGTTCACCACCGCCGCGCTGTTCCGGCGCCAGTTGGGCGAGCTCGGAGTAGCCGTCTAAGCGCCTGCGCCACTCGGCGGTAGCCACGCGCCCAGCTTGGCGTTGGTTCGTCAGCCGAGCGAGTCGATGGCGCCCGTGTCGATTGCCGGGGTCACGTCGACGGCGGTCGTGTCCAGGGCGGCGCCCGCATCGGGGGCGGGTGTGGAGGACGCGTCCGCGGCGGAATCGGCGTCGGGGTCCGGCTCGACGAAGACGTCCGGCTGGGCAGCGCTCACGTCGGCGGCGGCGTCCCTGCCACCAGAAGTGTCGGAGCTGCCTGACTTGCAGACGCCGTTGCCCTGGCTTTTTCCCTCACCCCCGCAGATCAGGCCGTCGGCGCAGTCGGAGTCTATCTGGCAGCGCTCGCCCTCGGACTGCCCACAACCGCCCGCGAGGAGCAGCGCGATGGCAGAGGCACAAAGGCAACCGGAGAATCCGAGGATGCGTCGCATGGAGGGCTGGCTTACCATTCCAGGTCGCGTTCGTAAAGCCCGGTCCGTGCTAGTTTTCCGTCCATGTTGCGCCGCACGCACCTCGCTGTCATCGGGCTCGTTCTGTTGCCAGGCCTTCTCACCGCCTTCACCCTGCACGCCAAGGGCAGCAGGAAGCCGACCGCCCAGGAACGGGAGGCTCGCGCGTTCCTGGAGGTGATGAGCGGAGTCTTGCAGCCGCTGCAGGCCGTGGCGAACCAGGCAGCGTGGGCGGCGGCCACCGATGTCAGCGCCGAGCACACGGTGGCCCGTACCAGCGCCGACAAGGCGGTCGCCGCGGTCTCGGGATCGAAGCTGGTCATCGAGAAGACGAAGGCGCTCCTCGCCCAGAGAAGCGAGCTCGATGGCACGACGGTGGCGCAGCTGGAACGGCTGCTGCGCGAGGCCGCGGACAGCCCAGCCACCATCCCCGACGTGACCGCGAAGCGCATCGAGGTGGAGGCCCGACAGTCGTCCATCCTCGATGGCTACACCTTCTGCTTGCAGAGCCGCGCCGGTGGGACGTGCGTCCGTCCCACGTCAGCCAACGACATCGACGACGTCCTTCGAAGATCGCGCAACTTGAAAGAGCGGGAGGTCGTGTGGACCGCTTCCAAGGAGATCGGCCGAAAGTTGCGCCCGGGCCTCGTCGAGCTGCAGTCGCTGCGCAACAAGGTGGCGCGTGAGATGGGCTACTCGTCTTTCTTCGCGCTGCAGGTGGCCGACTACGGCATGTCGGTAGACGAGATGATGGCGCTGGTCGACGGCATGCTGACCGCCATCGCCCCCATCTACGACGGGTTGCACTGCTTCGCCAAGCACACCCTGGCCGAGCGCTACAAGCAGCCGGTGCCGCGCTTGATCCCGGCGCACTGGATCGGAAACCGCTGGGCACAGTCGTGGCCGGGCCTGGTGGAGAACACGAGCCTCGACCCGTTCTTCAAGGCGAAGAGCCGCGAGTACATCGTTCGCACCGCCGAGGACTTCTACGTCTCCCTCGGCTTCCCCCGACTAGCCGAGAGCTTCTGGCAGAAGTCGGACCTCTACCCGGTGGACAAGGCGTCGGCGCGCAAGAAGAACAGCCACGCCTCGGCCTGGCACATCGATCGCGAGAACGACGTCCGCTCCTTGATGAGCGTCGAGCCGAACCAACAATGGTTCGGCACCGCCCACCACGAGCTCGGCCACATCTACTACTACATGGCGTACTCGCGCCCGGAGGTGCCCTTCCTGCTTCGGGCCGGGGCCAACCGTGCCTTCCACGAAGCGGTGGGCGAGCTCGCACGGCTGGCGAGCGAACAGCCGCCGTACCTGCAAAAGCTGGGGCTGGTTCGCGAAGGCCAGGCGCCCGCGCCGTCCGCCTGGCTGCTGCAATCGGCCCTCGACTTGGTGGTCTTCCTGCCGTTCTCGGCCGGGACCATGACCCACTTCGAACGGGATCTCTACGAAAGCGATCTGCCCCCCGAGGAGTGGCAATCGCGTTGGTGGCAGTACGTCTCGCGCTACCAGGGCGTGCAAGCGCCCAAGGCGCGCCCGGACGACGCGTGCGACGCCTGCACCAAGACCCACATCAACGACGATCCCGCGCAGTACTACGACTATGCGCTGGCCAGTCTGGTGAAGTTCCAGCTGCACGATCACATCTGCACGAAGATCCTCAAGCACGACGTCCGCGCCTGCGACTATTCGGGCAGCCAGGAGGTCGGCCAGTTCCTAAGGAAGATCCTGGCGCTCGGCGCGACCCGGGACTGGCGGGCCGTCATGCGCGAAGCCACGGGCGAGGACATCGGCCCGCGCGCCATGCTCGCCTACTTTCAGCCTGTGGTCGATGATCTGGCGAAGCGCAACCTCGGCCTCGATTGCTCGCGCTGACAGGGATCCAAGGAGCGAGCTACGGGCAGTACCCCATCCGGCACGCTCCGGAGCGGCAGGTGTTGCCCGCGCAACACGGCTCGTCCGAACCACCGCAGGCCGCGCAAGCCGAAACCACGCCGAAGGTGCCCGTCCTGCAGACCAGCGTGGCGTCCGAACAGGTGTTGCCATCGCAACACGACTGCCCCGCTCTGCCGCAAGCAACGCACGCGTAGGATATCCCGGTCTGCGACAGCTGGCAGACCGCGCCACCATTGCAGGTCCCCGCTGCGTAGGCCGTGCTGCCACAGCAAGGCTCGGAGACATCGCCGCAGGCGACGCATTTCGATTGCTGACAGGTCGTGCCCGGCGCTGTGCATCGGCTACCTGGGCAACATGCATTGCCGAGCGCGCCGCATGCCCCACAGGCACCGTCTGAGCACATCCCTGGAATTCCCGGGCAGGCCTTCCCAGGGGCAGAGCAGGTCGCATCCCCACTCAGGTTGGAGACGATGCAGCAGCCGCCGCCGGCGCAGTAGTTGCCGGTGCAGCAGGGCTCGCCCGCGCCACCGCACGACGTGCATGTCGAGCTGCCCATGAAGCCGGGGGTGCAGGTGGTCTCGGGCGCCGTGCAGAACTCGGCGGTCCCGCTGCTGTTCGAACAGCACTGATCCCCGTCGCTGCCACAGTTGCCGCACGCCCCGTCGAGACACGTACCGCCCACCGAACAAGCGTCTCGGTTGGCGACACAAATGCCGAACACGCAACAGCCGTTGTCGGAGCAAGTGTTGCCGGCACAGCAATTGCGCCCAGTCACTCCACAGGTTGGCGCCGTGCTGCCGCCGGTGCCGGGCACGCCACCCGTGCCACCCACACCACCTGGGCCAGTCGCGCCCCCGGTCACCACGGCGCCGCCGGTGCCGGGAGATCCTCCGTCGGAGACCCCACCAAGCCCCGTGGCACCGCCCTTGCCCGTCGCGCCGCCGGTGCCCTCGGGAATGGTCGTTCCGCCCACCCCACCCTGCCCGCCAGCGCCGCCCACGCCCGAGAACACCCCGCCGGATCCCATCGCACTGGCGTCGGGCTGCGTGACGCCGCCCGAGGCGATGGGCGCGTCGCTGACGTCACCGTCCCGAACGTCGCCGGACCGTCCACCAGCGCCGCCGACGCCCGCCCCGCCCCCACCGCTGCCCACGTTGGCGCCCCCCAAACCGCTGGCATCTACCGCCATCCCGGCCGTGCCTCCGCCGGTGGCGCCCCCCTCGCCTCCCTTGCTTGCGCCAGCCCCGCCAATGACGCTCAGCCCCTCGCTGTTGATCGAGCAAGCGACGACGCACGTGAAGAAGAGACATGCCGAGAGAAAGCCGCGCGGCGCATTCGACCGCTCCGCAAATCTCTTGGTCTTCATGTGCTTCCTCCGCGAGCGATGGGTTGCGGGCCTACTCTGCAACCCGGGGCACGGACGTTGGGGCCTTTGCAAATTGTATGAGAATACACACCCGCGATCGAGCAAATGAACGCATTAATGCCGACTATTGCCGAGGCGATGGTCGGGGCGTGTGGCAGAAAGCCTGACAGACGGCCGTCACGGATTTCCGGACGTCGATGCCCGTCGAGTCCGGCGGGCTAGTGACCAGCCCGGGCGAGCAACTTCTCGAGAACGTCGAGGCGCGGAGGCTTGGCCATGTGTTCGTCGAATCCCGCTTGTCTCGCCCTGTCGACATCGTTCTGCGAGACGTATCCGCTGAGCGCAACCAAGAGCGCCGATTCCGTCACGGGTTGGCTGCGCAAGGCCCGGGCCACGTGCCCGATCATGTCCAAAGCCTCCTGCAGGCTCTCGGCCGCGTCCCGCATGTCCTCGATGATGAGCACGCGACGAGCGGCCCCAGACGGGGCCTCCGACCTGACCAGCGACAGCTTCGGCGACGTGCCGCTCAAGGCAGGGAGGCGCACGGTGAACTCGGCGCCGCGACCCGGCCCATCGCTGGTGGCCGTGATCGACCCGCCGTGCAGCTGCGCGATGCCTTGGGCGAGCGCAAGGCCGAGCCCGAGCCCGCCGTTGCTGCGATCGATGGTTCGTTCGCCCTGGACGAACGGCTCGAAGAGGTGCCCCAAGATATCCGCGCTGATCCCAGCTCCGGTATCGAGCACGCGGAGCACCGCCTGCCCCGGCGGCTCGACCTGCAACGACACGTTCACCCTGCCCCCGGCCAGGGTGAACTTGGCGGC
>CAZYFU010000098.1:7170-24201 GCA_964647025.1 uncultured Myxococcales bacterium
GTCACGCCCAGGACGAGGCCGCCGAGCTCCACGTTCTCGCGCTGCAAGCGAATCTTCCCGCGCGCGACACGCGTGATGTCGAGCAAGTCGTCCACCGAGCTCACGCTGAAGACGCGCGAACAGCGGCCGCTTGAGCGAGAACACGAACGTCGCCGTCTCCCACGGAGTGAAGCCTTGTTCGCCACTCTCTTTCGAAAGCCGCCCGAGCATGTCCTTGACCTCGCTAAAACCTGCGGCCGAGATGTCGGTGGTGTCCCCGGAGCTGACGGCGCGGGCGAGCAACCCGAGGAACTCTCGACAATCGCTCTGGAGCTCGTCCTCCTTGATGAGGCGCACGCGAACGACGCCGGAGGCGGTCTGCTCGCGTAACCACTCGTGCAGGATTTCGTCGTGGCCCTTCTCGAGAACGGTCCGGGTAGCGAACGTGGCCGCCCGGATACTCCCCGACGGCCACTTGTCGCCAGTCGAAACTCGACCGATTGAAAGCGATTACTCGCAGCGAGCGTTGGCGTTGCAGGCCAGGCCCACGTTGCAGCGGCTGGCTCCGCCGGTACCCGCGCAGCACGGCTCACCGGCGTTGCCGCAGACCTCGCACTGGGACACGGCGCTCGGCCCCGTGCCCGTCGTTCGACAGACCAGCGTCGCGAGCGCACAAGTCCGGTTGCCGGCGAAGGTGCCACAGCACGGCTCGCCTGCGTGGCCACAAGGCTTGCACGCGGTGCCGCTGTCGACGGCCGTGCAGGCGAGGCCGGTGCCGCAGGTTCCGCCAGCGCCACCACAGCAGGCCTGATCTTCAGCGCCGCAGATCTCGCACACACCGTCGCTGCAACCCGCGCCGGCGGCGGTGCAGGTCTGTCCGGCGCAGCAGATCTCGCCGAGCTCGCCACAAGCGGTGCAGATGCCGGTCGCGCCGGGACCTGCGCCCGCGCAGGCGGTCCCGGCCTCGGTGCAGGTGCGGTTGGCGGTGCCGGTGCCGCAGCACGATTGCCCCTTGGCACCACAGGCGATGCATTGCCCGGGAGAGGCGTCGCCGGCGCCGCAGGTCAGGTTGCCCGCCGTACAGCGAGAGGTGTTGCCGCTGATGCAGCAGTCGTCGCCAGGACCGCCGCACGCGCCGGCATCGGAGACGCAGGCCCCTGCGGCGCACACGCCGAGGTTGTTCCCACACCCCGAGCCTTGGGTCACGCAGCGGGAGGCACCCCCCATGCCCGTCCCCGGGACACAACAGCCGCCAGCGACGGTGCAGCTCGATCCCGCGCAGCACACTTCGCCGTCGCCGCCACAAGGCTGGCAACGATTGTTCTGGCAAGAGGTTCCGGCGGCCGTGCACACGTTGCCCGCGCAGCAGGCCGCGCCCTCGGCGCCGCAGGCGACGCCGTCGATCGGGACGGGCAGGTCCGGGGCAACGTCGTCGTTGGCGGGTGCGTCCACCGGCGCTTCCACCGGCGCATCGACCGTCTGGCCGCCCGCGCCTCCGGCAGCGTCGGGCCGGGTTCCGCCGGCACCACCCGTGCGAGCGTCCAGGCTCGCGCCTCCCGTGCCTGCTTGGCCGCCGTCGAAACCGACGGCTCCACCCGTGCCCGGACCACCATCGAAACGTGGACCGCCTCCGGTCCCGAGCGGGGCACCGTCCAGGCTGCCGCCCGCGCCTCCAAGGCCAGCGTCTCCCGTCCGACCACCGGTCCCAGCCATCGCCCCTCCGGCTCCCGCGCCACCGCCGGCACCGCCCGCGGTCGAGACATCCTTGCTGACGTCACCGGATGCGTCTTTCTTTCCCGGCGTATCGTCTTCTCCGCAACCCGAGATCCCCAACGCCGCAATGGCGGCGCACGCCAACCACAACCGCGTGTCGAGAGCCGAAACTAGCTTACGCGTGTTCATGAGTCATCCTCCGATGCTGTTCAGTACCAACCGACCCAATTAGAGGACCGCAAGTGACTTGTTTCGTCACCGGACGAGCCTCCACTACGACTGCCGCGCCCAAAGCCAAGCGCGGCGGGAGGACGCTAGCCCGCGATGCTCCTGTCGCCAACATTGGCAAACACGGGACGCAGCCCGCCGCCGGGGCGGGTCACCAGGGATCAGAGCGTGCGCTGGCGCGACTATTCCCGCCGGGCGATCTCCTCGACGAAGTACGCGCTTCGATGACGTGCGTCCGGGAGATGCGAATCCCAACACGCCGGGGAACAGAACACGAGCTTGAGCTTGCCCGAGTTGCAGGTCGAGACGGAACAACGAATGACCTTCCCACCTACGGCGATGGGTTTGCGGCACATGGAGCACAGAAACGCCGGACTGCCAGTCATGCCCCTCTCTCTACCACAGACTCGCTACCGCTTTCGCACGTCTGTAGTGGCGCGCGACCGAAACGTGCCCTCACCCCGTTGACCGACCGGAGCACATGGCGCTGACGCAGGATCCTGAGCTCGAGTGCTCGCTTGCCGGGAAAATCCAAAAGCCCAATCCCGATGAGCACGAGCAGAAGGCCCGGGCCTGGCACGAGCGGCAGCGACAGCACCAGCCCGGCCAAAAGGACCAACACCCCCACCAGGTTTCGAACAACCGACACGGCCAGCCGCACCACGGAGCGCGGTCGCAAGACGAGGGGACGCTTGCGCACGAAGTAGTCCGGCGGCAAGGCCAGCGTCGCCACGAACCCAGCCAGGAACGAGACGACGGGAACCGCCAGGGCCATCGCGATGGCGATGGGCGACTTCGGCGCTTCCAGCCAGGCAAGCCATTCGAGGACGTGGTCGACCACGTCGTTGATTTGAGCGCGTCGGCGAAACGATGGCAACCGTGGTTTCGCGCCCCACGGACGACGTCACCGCATCTACCCGGACGGATTGCGCGCGCGGCCGCTGCCCACCAACTCCACGAGCAGCCACGCCAGACGGGACGCAGGTTCGACCAAGACGTTGCCGGCGCGTTCCAGGGCGCGCTTCGGCATTCCCGGTACGGCCGCGCTCTCCGGATCCTCGACGATCGCGTATCCACCGGCGGTCGCGATGGCACCCAGACCATCGGCACCGTCCATCCCCATGCCGGACAGGACCACGCCGACCGCGTAGGCGCCGAAGGTACGCGCGAGCGACTTCAGAAGCACGGTTCCCGATGGGCGGTAGCTGTCCATGGGCTCTCCCGCCTGCAATTGCAGGATGCCGCCGGTGTGCACCTCCATGTGCAGATCGGCGGGGGCCACCACGATCTCGCCGGGCGCCAGCACGTGTCCCGGCGTGCCCATCGACACCGGCAACGCCGCCACCTTGCCCAGCCACGACACCAGCGTCTCGGTAAAACCGCGCTCGGTGTGCTGGACCAACACGATGGGGACCGGGAAGTCCTTGGGCAGCCCCGAGAAGATCTCGCGCAGGATACGCGGTGCGCCAGTCGAGCCGACGATGCCGACGATCGCGACCCTGGCCGGGTAATCCAGGCGATTTGGAGGACGCCGTCGCGACGGGCTGGGCATCTGCTTCTCGCGCGCCCTCTCGGCCAGCCGGCGGATCGACTGGGCCAGCTCGGCCGCGCTGCGGTCGCTCCACCCCTGGATGGGCTTCACGAACAGCCCCATGGCGCCCAAGGCCGGTTGCTTCTGCAGAAGGCGCGCCGCCGAGTCCGCGTCCTGGCTCACGACCAGAATGCCGGCGCGGCACGTGCGTGCGATCCTCTCGGCCGTCTCCTCCCCATCCATCATGGGCATCAGCAGATCCAGCGTGACCACGTCGGGCTTCAGGCTCGCCGCCATCTCGACCGCGGCGAGACCGTCACCGGCCTCACCCACCACGACGAGGTCGGGCGCCTGGGCCAAGGCCCCACGCAAAAGCTCGCGCACGAGGGGCGAATCCTCGACGATGAGCACCCGCGTCTTGTCCTGCGATGCCCTGCCCGCGTGCCGCGGCAGCGGCCCCTCGCCGACGATCTTCCGGATCATGTCGGCGAGCGCGTTTGCGTTCCCTGTGTCGAACCCCCTCACCGGCTTCGGGAATACCCCCAGCGCCCCGTGACCCAAGGCCGACACCGCCAATGTCCGCGCGTCGCCCCCGTCGCGCGCGACGATGAGGATGGGCGTGGGACGCAGGCGCATGATCTCGCGCGTTGCCGCCAGCCCGTCCATCGTCGGCATGAGCACGTCCATGGTCACGACATCCGGCGCGAGGATTTGCACCTTGTCCACCGCTTCGAATCCGTCGCCCGCCTCGCCCACCACGACGAGGTCGCTCGTGTGTTCGAAGGCCTCGCGCAGGACCGCGCGGATGAGCGGCGAGTCGTCTACGACCAGCACCCGAGTCTTCATGAGCCCACCACGAAAGGTCGGATGGTCTGCCAAAGCAGCGCCTGGTTGAAGTCGCTCTTGTCGATATAGGCCGACATGCCGGCCTCCATGGCAGCCCGCTTCTCCAGCTCGCTCCCGCGCATCGAGATCGCGACGACCGGGACGTCCTTCGACAGCTCTCGGCTACGCAGGATCCGCACGAGCCCGATCCCGTCGAGACGAGGCATGTCGATGTCGGTGACCACGATGTCCACGCGCGCGTGCGTGCCCAAGAGCGCCAAGGCCTCCTCACCGTCGGAGGCGACCAGAACGTGCAGCCCGTACGAGCGCAGGGCCTGGGCAATGATGTCGCGCACCACCGGCGAGTCGTCGGCGACCAGCGCGATGCGCCCCTCGGCCGAGGTCTCTTGCGCGCCTCGGGGCAGGCGTCTTGCGCTACGCGACCGCGAGAGCAAGACCAGCTCGGCGGCCTTGAGCACCAGCGCCAGCGCGCCCTCCTCGAGGTTCACCGCGGCGGCCACCAAGGGCAACTTCTCGAAGAACTTGCCCATCGGCTTGAGCATCACCTCGCGCTCGAGGTGCCCGCGCGTAGCGGTCAGCGCCACCAGGTCGGCGCCGCTTTGGGTGATGACGATGCGAGTGTCCGCGTCCACCGCGCGGGGCTCGTCGAGCACCGAGCACAGGTCCAGCAACGGAACCGGCGCGCCCGCGTACTGCACCGAGGGTCCGTCGGGACCATCGACACGCATCAGCTTGCTGCTCTCCACCAAGCTGCGCACGGAGGCCGCGGGCAGCGCATAGGTGCCGACGCCGACACGAAACACGACCACGCGGGTGATGGCCACGGTCAGCGGCACCTCGATGTCGAACGTCGTCCCATGTCCGGGCACCGTGCGAACGTCGACCTTTCCTCCCACGTTCTCGACCACGTCGAGGACGATATTGAGACCGATGCCACGCCCCGACACCTCGGAGACCTGTTCGCGCGTGGAGAAGCCGGCGGCGAAGATCGTGCGCAAGACCTCGTCGTCCGTCGCGGTCTCGGCCAAGGTGGTGTCGAGCAGGCCCATGGCGACGGCGCGGCGCCGGACTTTGTGGACGTCGATGCCACGGCCGTCGTCCGACACCTCCAGGCGCAGGCGCTGCCCAACCAGCCCGGCGACGATGCGGATGCTCGCCTCGGGAGGCTTGCCGGCGCGCTCGCGCTCGTCCGGCGGTTCGACCCCGTGATCGATCGCGTTGCGCAGGAGGTGCAGCAAGGGCTCCTCCAGCATCTCCAGCAGCGCCTTGTCGACCTCGACTTGCTCGCCCGTGATCTGGAAGCGAATCCTTCGCCCGAGCGATCGGGCCAACTGTCGCAGCGGCAACGGAAAGTGGTCGAGCAGCGTGCCGAGCGGGATCATGCGCAGCTCACGGGTGGTGCTGTCGAGATCCCCGATGAACCTCTCGAGATCGTGCGTCTCGTCGCGCAGCCGCGATTCCATCTGCGACAGTCCGCCGAGCACATCGGCCCAGGCGTCGGCGTCGTACCTCCCGCAGGTCGGGTCTTCCTGCCGGATGGCTTGCACCGACTCGCGCAGGCGGCGCGCCGCCCGGGTCAGCTGGCGCCATCGTACGCGGGAGAGCAACAGATCCGAGACCATTCCGCGCAGGTGGTCGATCTTCTCGGCGGTGATTCGGATGGACGTCTCACGCTTGACCACCACCGGCGCAGGCGTGTTCTTCCCGCTCGCATCCTCGGCATCTGGAGCGGGTGCGATGGCGGCAGGAGGTCCCGGGGCGGCTCCGGCCTGCGCCGCCACGACCTTCGCGACCAACGCTTCGGCCTGGGCCGATGCCGCGTCCGGATCGTCCTGGACGAGTCGCCCGATGACATCGAGGCCGCCCAGAATCAGATCGCCGTCGCCCTGACCAGGCGGGCGGCGACGATCGCGCACCAGCTTCACGTAGTCTTCCAAGGCGTGCACGGACTTCGACACCAGGGCAAACCCGGTCAGGCTGGCCTCGCCTTTGAGCGTGTGTGCTTCACGCAGGAACGAGGCCGGATCGGCACCCGCGCTCTCGACCTCGATCCAAAGCAGGTTGAGCTTGGACAGGCGTTCAGCAGCCACCTGGCGGAACATCTCCAGGCGCCGCTGCTTTCTGGCCTCACGATCGATGGCCACGGCCGTCTACCCCCCGAGCGCCGCCGGTGGCTGAAACTCCCCCTGCGTCTTGGCACCGGCAACCCCCGGTCGCTCGCCGGCCGGGAACGATGTGCTGCCCACCAGCCGATCGAGGCGCAATGCCGCGTTGACCAGATCGAGGGCCGTCGAGGCGGTCTGCCGGGCGCTGGCCATGGCTTCGGAGACGGTGGCGGCCATGTCGTCCATGCTGCGGCCGACCTGCTCGGTCGCTTTGCGCTGCTGCTGCGTGATGAGGGCGATGTCCCGCGCGGAGCGGGAGGTCTCCTCGGAGAGCGCGATTCCTTCCTGCCCGGCCTGCACCGCGGATTGCGACGAGGCGCGCATGTCGTTCATCAGCCTGCGGATGCCGGCCACCGACTCCATCACGCTCTCGGCCAGGCGGCGCATTTCGGCGGCGACCAACGTGAAACCACGCCCGGCCTCGCCCGCCTTGGTCCCTTCGAGCGCGGCGTTGAGGGCCAGCAAGTCGGTTCGGTCCGCGACCTGCATGATCACGGCGAGGATCTCGGCGACGCGCTCGGCGTGGTTGTTGAGCTCCTTGATCCGATGCGCGACGTCGCGGTTCCCGTTCACCGTGCGTTCGGCGTTGCCGAGCACGGCGGACGAGCTCTCGGCGATCTGCTGGGCGGAGGACAGCATCACGTCCATGGTGCCGCGGGTCTGGTCGATGGCGGAGACCTGCTGGGTGCTCGCGGTCTCCTGGCTGTGCGCGAGGCCGGCGAGATCTTGCGAGAGTCGCGTGAGCTGCGTGGCCAGCTCCAACATCGGGCGCGCCATGGTCCCGGAGACCACCCACGAGACCATGAAACCGATGCCGAGGATGATGGCACTGAAGACCACCACCGTGCGCGTGCTGGTACGGATTCCCTGATTGATGGATTGGCGCGAGAAGCCGGCCGCGAGCGTCCCGATGTCCTTGCCGTTCGAGCGAATGGGCTCGAGGACGTGTAGGAGCTCGCCGCGCTGCTCGACCCGTGTCGAGCTGGACGTCTGTAGCAGCTCGCCGCCCATGGGGCCGCGGCCCTCGCTGTGGCGCAGATACACCGATCCGTCTGCCTTCAAGACCACGATGTAGATCAGATCCTTGTGCCCCCTGATGGCGGCCAGCGAGTTCTCCGCCTGTGACTTGTCGAGATCCAGATCGACCGCGGGCGCGATCAGCTTGGCCAAGATCCCGCTCAACCCCACGGCTCGAGTCTCCAGCGCCTGCGTGGCGAGAGAGCCCTGGCGCGCGACCAGGTACCAGGCAAACACCAACGTGAACGCCAGGAAGAGTCCGGTATAGGTGAGGACCAGCTTCGTGCGCAGACCGAGTGTTCTCATGCTTCCACCAGCTCCGAGGTCTGATCGATCCCCGACAGTCGAGCGGCTGCCGCGATCAGTTTGGGAATGTCGAGCAGCGCAACACGCTCGGCTTGCCAATCGAACTCGTCGCAGACGAATTCGGGCAAGACCTTGGGCACCTCATCACTCGGCACGGCCGGCGGCGCGTGCTTGCGGATGCCGTGGATGCTCTCGGCTACCAGCGCCATCTCGTACTCGCCGTGGCGCACCACCACCAGCCGCGGCAGCGTCGCAGGCTGGTCGCGCGCAAGCGAGCCGTCGCCACCCAGCATCTTGTCGATGCAGACCACGGTGACCAGGCGGCCACGCAACGTGGTGATCCCCATGATGTGATGGGGCGCGGTGGGGACACGGGTGACCGCGCCCTTGAGCGCCACTTCCGCCACCGCGTGAACGTCGATGGCGAACCATCGCGTAGCCAACCGCAACAGCATGAGCGAAATGGACGCGACATCCCCGGCCACCGAGGGCGGGTCGACGATGGCCGCCTTCCGCTCGCCGCTCGACAGGGCCGGGTCGGGTGTCATGGGAACAGCTCGCGGCAGATCGCGCTTACCCGCGTGACCACCGCAACGGCACCCGACAGCTTGGACACGAACGCATCGGGCTTGATCGCATCCAGTCGATCGCGCAGCTCGGCCTCGGAGCGCCCCGACACCAGGATCACCGCGGTCTTCCCTGTCGCTGTCGAGCGAAACGCACGGCACAGCTCTGCCGCGTCCAGGTTGGGCATGTGTACGTCGCTGACCAGCACCGACGGGGCGAAGGACGTGAGCTGCTCGGTGGCCTTCTCGAGCGTCGAGGCGACGCGCACATCGAAGTTGTGCATCTCGAAGACATCGGCGAGCGCGAGCGCCGCCACCGGACTGTCGTCGACGATAAGCAGTCGCCGCGGGTCGGCCTGTGTCCCATTGCCGCTGCTGGTCGACTTGCAATCGTGGTCCGAGGTTTCTTGCAGCAAGTATCCGAGGCGTCGAAGCGCACGCATGCACGGAACCAGGGCATCCATCTCGCCTTGGGCGAGCATTAGGGCCGACGCTTCGCCCTCGGCGGCGGCAGCGGCCAGGTCCGGCCGGTCCAGCATCGAGGCTTCGCCGGCGATGGTGTGAAGGTCGCTCGCCAGCTGCGCCGTCCCCTCGGACGTGTACTTGGCAAGGGATGCCATCCCCTCGACGACCCGCTGGCGTGCGGACGCGACAAACCTGGCTAACATGGACGGTTCGCTGACCAGTGTAGACATGACTCCCTGCATACCCATCGGCCTTTGCAGGGTGCCGCTTTAGCTCGAGGGCCCCCGCCGCCCGCAAGGGCGGCCTCCTCTCAAGAGGCGCGCTCGAATACCCGATGTCCCAAAGCAGCGTCCTGCCCCCCCACCGGCCATGGATGCCCGGAAGTAGACCCTTTCCTTGAGCCAGAACACCACGCCAAGATCCCTCGACGCCACGCTGGCGACGTTGCCACGGCCGCGCAGCCAAATGGCATTCCTTCGTACCACGCAGGAAACCGCCAGCCCGCCGGGCAAGATCCTGCTCATCGACGACTCGCTCATCGCGATCGACGCCGTGTCGGCCTTCTTGGAAGAGATGGGCTGGACCGTGCTCACGGCGCAAAATGGCATGGACGCGCTCCAGATGGCCAGCGCGCCGGATCTGGATCTGGTGGTCTCGGATCTCAACATGCCGGACATGAACGGCATCGAGGTCTTCCGGCGTATCTACGCCCTCGATCCCATGCTGCCCGTGATCATCCTCAGCGAGGACGGGTCGGTCGCGCCGGTCTTGGAATCGGTCCACGCGGGTGTGTTCGACTTCGTGCCAAAGTCCGATCACGTGCGCATGCTCCCCGCAGCGGTCACCCGGGCCGTGGCCCACTGCCGCCTGCTGCGCGAGAACCAACGCCTGGCGCAGGACCTGATACGAACCAACGAAAACCTGGAACGGCGTCTGGCGGAGCAGTCACGCCTGCTCGAAGAGCGGCTTCGCCGTGAAGCAGCTCTGGAGCGCGAATCGGCGCTGGCGGCGTTGCGCCGAGAGGTGGAGATCGCCCGGCGCATCCAGACCTCGGTCCTGCCCAAGGGTCACGCGGCGCAAAACCTGCAAATCGCGGCCAAGATGCTGACCGCCTCGGAAGTCGGTGGCGACTACTACGACTGCCGGCCCACGACGGACGGCTGTTGGATCGGTATCGGCGACGTGGCGGGGCACGGGCTCGAAGCGGGTCTCGTGATGCTCATGATCCAAAGCGGGACCGCTGCGCTCATCATGAACATGCCCGACGCGCTTCCGCACCAGCTCCTGGACCCGCTCAACCAGATGCTGTGCGAGAACCTCCGGCACCGCATGGATCGCGACGATCACGCGACCTTGACCATGCTCAGGTTCTTCGCCGACGGAAGGCTGACCCACGCGGGCGCCCACGAGGACATCATCGTGTGCAGCCGCGCCGGCGAGGTGCGGACGGTCCCCACGCACGGCGCCTGGGTGGGCATCAGCCCGGAGCTCACCCACGACATCGAAACACGGAGCATCAGCCTCGAGCCTGACGATCTCGTGGTGCTCTACACGGACGGCATCCCCGAGGCACGTCGCGAGCACGAGTGCTTCGGCCTGCCTCGTCTGATCGCCGAAGTGGAGAAGCGACACACCCTCCCCGTCGAAGAAATCCGTGACGGCATTTTGGAGACCGTGATGGCCTTCTGCGGCGGCGCGCCCCAGGACGACGCGACCCTACTGGTCTTGCGCTACGTCCCCGGCCACCTGCCGGAGCAGGAGCGCGAAGGTCCGACCTAGTTCGCGGTTTCGCGAGCTTCCCAGTTCGCCTCGACCTTGCCCAGGGGCGAATCGAGCCGAAGAATCAGACGGCCTGACACCGGTCCCACGAACGCGTCGCCCTCGGGCTGAACGAAGCGCACCGTGTAGGTCTTGGAAAACGGCGTGCGTCTCGGAAAGAACTCGCTCTCGTAGAGCTCGGGGAACTTCTCGACCTTGATCGACGCGGGCGACAGCTCGGCGCCGGTCCCGTCGACGAGCGAGATCCGCCATGGCGAGTTCCTGCGCTCGAGGTCGTTCCACTTGTCGGTCGTGCTCTGCGCGACCAAATGGAACTCGTACACCGACCGCGCTGCATCTTGCTGGCCTTTGGCCAGGGTCTCGCGCTCGCCCTCCGGCAAGTCGTAGACCTTCGCGTACTTGGCGATGTAGGCCTGGCGAAACTCCCAGCTCTTCAGGGTCGCCCAGATCTCCATGACCGTGCCCACGTCCTGCACCAGCTTGGCATGCCTGGTCCACGCATCGTGGACGCCCTGGTAGTCGTCGCTGCGGTAGTGTTTGGCGGTGTCGGAGAAATCCACGGCTGGGGTACGTGCCGTGGCACAGCCCGCGGCGGCCACGCCGAGGGCGCAAGCGAGCAACCACGCACCAGCCCGGCGGCTCACTTGAACTCGGCCCTCCGGAAGAGGGTCACGAGCGGGGCCTCCTTTTCGAGGACCTCGCGGCCGCCTTCCTCACGATCCACGAGGCCGACGATCAGGCGAACGTCCAGGCCGAACTCGCGCGCGCGCGTGATGGCCTTGAGCGCCGAGCCGCCGGTGGTCACCACGTCTTCCAGGATCGCCACCGGCATGCCGGGCCGAAGCAGCTTGCGCCCTTCGATCCACTGCGCAGTGCCGTGCCCCTTCGCTTCCTTGCGCACGTAGAACGCCGTCAGCGGCTTGGGGCCGAGGTAGCTCACCGTCGCCACCGCCGACGCCAGAGGATCCGCGCCCATGGTGAGGCCACCCACCGCCTCGACCTCGGGCGTGCGCTCGGCGATGAGCTTGCTCATCAACCATCCCACCAAGAAGTGCCCTTCGGAGCTGAGCACGGCCTGCTTGCAATCGATGTAGAAGTTGCTCTTGAGGCCCGACGAGAGGATTACCTCGCGCTCTTCGTAGGCCAGGGTGTGGAGCAGCTCGAAGAGCCGGGCTCGGTGACGGTCGAATTGGGGGGACGCGCTCATGCGCCCTTTCTTACCACGACCGCAGCCCGGCGTGTCTGCCTAGCCGCAACTAAGGCTCGAGCCACCGTTTGCGACGGAAGTACACCACGGCGCCGAGGCACAGCGCAACGCACATACCAAGGATGGCCAGGTACGCGTAGGGCTCCTTGTCGAACGGCAGCGCCACGTTCATCCCGAAGAACCCCGTCACCAGGACCGGAATGGTGATGACGATGGTGATCGACGTCAGGATCCTCATCACGATGTTGAGGTTGTTCGAGATCACGGACGCGAAGGCGTCCATCATGCCGCTCAAGATGTCGCTGTAGATGTTCGCCATCTCGATGGCCTGCTTGCACTCGGTCACGATGTCTTCGAGCAGGTCCTCGTCTTCTTCGGTGAGCTCGAGCCCGCGCAGGCGACGAAGCCGCTCGATCATCAGCGCGTTGCTCTTGAGCGAGGTCGTGAAGTACACCAGGCTCTTCTCGATGTTGAACAGCTTGATGAGCTGCTGATTGCGCGACTCCTGCTCCAGCCGCTTCTGAATGATGTTGGCCGCGTTGTTGAGCTGCTTTAGGTGCTGGAGGAAGAGCAACGTGGCCCGGAAGAACAGCTGCAGGATGAAGCGGTGGCCGGTGGACGGGTTGCGGACCTGGTTGTTCATGAAGGAACGCAAGACGCTCTGCTGCTTCGAACAGATGGTGATGGTGATCCCGTTCGTGAGGATGATCCCGATGGGCACGGTGAAGTAGAGGACGTCGACGTTGCCCTCGTCGAAGTACGGCACCTTGATGATGAACAGGGTCGCGCCCTCGTCGGTCTCGATGCGCGCGGTCTCGTCGATATCGAGCGACGAGGTCAGGAAGTCGACGGGGATCTTGAAGTGCTCGGCGATGAGCGGCAGGTTCTCGCGGGTGGGGTTGACGATGTTGACCCAGCAGTTCTTCTCGAAGTGGGGGATGCTCTCCACCCGACCGCCACCGACGCGGAAGAACTCCAGGTGCTGGGCAACCTCGCTCGCGATCTCCTCCGCGGTCATCTCCTCGGGTTCGGGCTTCTCGACGGCCTCCTCCAAGGTCTCGAGCAGCGGCCGAGCCTCCTCGGGCGGGGCCTGCTCGAACACGGCGCGCATCTTGGCTTGCTCGCCCTCGGACAGTCGTTCGAGGAAGGCCACGCGCGCCTCCTCGGGCATGGCCGCGACCATGTCGGAGGCGTGCTGCTTGTCCAGTGTATCGATGAGCGCCAGTCGAACGTCGTCGTCCAGATTTGCGAACACCGCTGTCCGAATGGGACCTTCGAGGAGAGCGAGCACCTGACCAAGCTCCCCCGTGGTCAAGGCGCCCAGGAACTCCGCCACGACCTCGGGCGAGGTACTGGCGCAGAACTCGCGCAAGTCGTCAACGCGTTCGGACGCGAGCATATCGCGCAATTCTGGTACGAGCAGGGGGTTCTTCATGGACGTACTCCTCGGCCGGATGACGGTATCATCCCCCGAAATGTCCGCGCTGCCTCTTTCTGACTATGGAATCGTCGCAGCCGGTGCCGCCAGCAGCACCTTGCCCATCGGTCCGGCTGCCAAGCGCGCGAAGGCGTCGGGCAGTTCTTCGAAAGGCAGGACGGCGTCTACGATGGGCCGGGCCCCGGTCCGTGACAGCAACTCCAGGATTCTCTTCCACGCCGCTTGACTCTCGCTGGCCGCGTAGGCCCCGACCGCGACACCGCCCATGCGGATGCGGCGGAAGAACAACGTCGCGGTGTTGAAGCTCGGCACGGGTCCGGCCAGCCTTCCCACGAGGCTGACCTTGCCGTTGTTCCCGAGCGCGTCGATGACCTCGGGCAGAAGAGCGCCGCCGATGTTGTCGATGGCCAGCTCGACCCTGCCGGGCGCGAGCGCCTTCTTGAGCGCGAGCCGCCACCCGGGATCCCCTGGATCGAAGCACAGGCTGGCGCCGAGCTCGCGGAGCCTGTCACGTTTGGCTTCGCTGCGCGACAGCGCCACGACCGTGTGGCCCAAGGCCGCCGCAAGCTGCACCGACGCGACGCCGACCCCGCCGGACGCGCCGGTCACCAGCACGACGGCAGCGGCAGGCAACTCGCCCCACATGGACAGCGCCTGGTACGCGGTGAGATAGACCAGAGGGGCCGCCGCCGCCTCTTTCTCGTCCCAACCGGGCGGGATCTCCGTCAGGTTCTCCGCGGGCGCCGCCACGCGCTCCGCGAAGGTGCCACGCCGTTCGGAGCCCAGCTCGCCGCGCAGGATCAAGCGTCGCTCCCCGACGGAGACGCCGGCGACGCCCGGCCCAACCGCCACCACGGTGCCAACCCCATCCCTTCCGAGGATGTGCGGCAGCCGCGGCCTGGCAGGGTACTGCCGTTCTGCCAAGTACCGGTCGGCGGGGTTGAGCGCGGCGTAGCGAATCTCGAGCACCACCTCGCCGGCCTGGGCAGAAGGCTCGTCGGTGTCCGCCAGCCGCAAAGCCGGAAGACCGCCGAAATGATCGAGAAGCCATGCGCGCATGAGGAATGAGATGAGTGGTCAGAAGCAAAGTGACAACAGTGGAAGCTTCAGCGCGAAGCCCGGCACCGCCGAGCCCACCCGCGCGTAGTGCGAGGGCATGAGCGTCCGCGGGTACTGGTACCGGTCCACCGCGGCCGTTTCGGCCTCGCTTCGACGGGCCATGCCGACGATCCCCGGGATGCCGACGCCAAGTCCGAGGCCGGCAGACGCCACCACGATCAGCGCGCCCAACAAGAATCGATTGCCCATCCGGTCTCCGCACGACCTGGTGCCGTAATCGTAGTCGTAGTCGCATTCCGTGGCGAGCGCCGACAACATGACGACGTAGCCGGTGATACCGCCCACCCCGAAGATGCTGAAGCCCACCGCCATGCGGGTCTTGCCCGAGCTCCTGCGCTCTCTGCGGGCGTCCGCCGCGGCGACGGCAAGCGGCACCAACGTCGGGTCGGCCTGCAAGCGCTGCCAGACCACGGGGCGCGGTTCGCCGACAAGCTCGGAGAAGTAGAAGAACTGCTCGGCCGTCATGACCGGAGCGATGGCAGGCGGTCCGGGGAACGGCGCACCGGCCGCGGCGTCCGGGGTGCCTGGCGGCACATCGGCACGTGCTGGGGCAGCGGCGACCAGTGTGACGACGAGGCTACCCAGAGCCGCGAGCCGCGAAGGAATCATCGCGGCCGACGATAACGTAGATCCCGTGGTGGCTCAATGCGGTCGCGTTGTCGTGACGACCGTCGACGGCATCGGACGACTCCACGGTCCCTGCCTTCTTGATCGCCGTCACAATGGGAGGCGACAGTCGCGGGCGCACCGTGGCAACTCGGGCCAGCAGAACATATGCTGCGAGCCGTGTCTGCATACGCGCCATCCATGGACCGAGGGTTAGCCAGCAAGGCTGCCCGCCTCGCCCGCTTCGTCGCGGCCCGGGCGCGCACCGAATGGCCCTTCCTGGTGTGCGCCGCGATCGCGCTCGTGACCATCTGGGGGCACCGCTTCCCGGCCGGCGTCGACATCCCCCAGCATACGAATTACTTCCGGATCAGCGCGGATCTGACCGTTGGGCCGGAAGAGCTCCGCTCGCTCTATCGCATCGATCCCTTCACGCCCTACCTCTGCGCATACCTCGTCGCGTATCCCTTCGCCCTGCTGTTCGGCGCCGTCGCGGCGACCAAGTGCCTGCTCACCATGGCGGCGCTCGGAACGCCGATGGCGATGCGACGTTGGCTCAAGACCGTGGGCGCGCCGCCGGAGCTCTCGCTCCTCGGCTTCCTGCTCGCCTTCGATCTGCCTTACTACTGGGGGTTCATCTCTCACGAGCTGGCGATGCCGCTGGCGTTCCTCTACCTGGCGGCGTTCGAGCGGCAGGGAGCCCATCCCGGCTTGCGGGCCATCGGCAAGACCATGCTCGTCGCCCTCGCGCTCTTCTTCTGCCACGGAATCACCTACGGCCTGGCGACGGTGATCGTGGCCCTTCGCCTGCTGCTGCGCAGACATCCGTTCCGGGCGTGGCGCGCCGGCATCCACGCGCTGCCGGTCGGGCTGATGGCGCTGCTATGGTCGCGACTCAATCACCAAAGCACGGGACAAAGCCTTGGCGATGACTGGGTGAACGCAGATCGGCTCTGGCGACTGTTCTCGTCGCCGTTCACGACCATGGAGAACCACACCTGGGCGCTGGTGTCAGCCGCCGGCTTGGTTCTGATTCTGCTGGCCGCATGGCCCCGCATCGCCTGGCAAGCGCGCCGTATCGTGCCGGTCGCGGTGTCCGCGTCACTCTTTCTTGCGCTGCCGGACACGGTTGCGGACACCTGGTTCGTCGGCTCGCGCCTCTGCGTCTACGTTCACGCCTTCGCGCCCGCCCTGCTCCACACCCGCAACAGCAGTTGGCGCGCGCGCCTCTGGCCGAAAGTGGTCTTGCTGTGGGTGGTATTCGTCCTGGGCGCGCTGAACGTCCGCCTGGTTGCCTTCAACCGCGAGCTTGCGGATCTGCAAGAGCTGAAGAGCCACATGCAGCCCGGCTTCGACCTTTACTCCATGATGCGGGAGACGTCCGCGGACAGCGAGGCCATGGGGTTCATGCAGTTCTACCACTCCGCGGGTTGGCTGACCGCCCAGCACGGGGGGATCCTCGACAACGACTCGCCAGACTACTACCAGATGCCGATCCGGCGGCGCTCGACGCCCTGGCCGGACTTCCACCGCTACATCCTCGCGCGAGGAGACTCGGGCGAGATCGCCGCCAAGGTCGCCGACCACTCGAAGAGCGCACGGTTCATCCATCAGGCGTCGTCGTGGCTGCTGTTCGAGGACCCGCCGGTGGGTAGCGACGACTTCACCGTGGTCCGTTCGATGCAAAGCTGGGGGAGGCTTCAACGTGACAAGTCGGTGGCGGAGGCGCCGCTCACCATCGCGGGGGCCCGCTTCGAGCACGGCCTCGGCACCCACGCCGACTCGTTCATTCGCCTGCGTATCGACAAACGCGGGCGGACCTTCTCCGGCGGATGTGGCATCGACGACCGGGGCGGCGCGCTGGGCCTTGCCCGCTTTCGCATTCGCGACGACGCCGGCCAGGTCCTGTACGAGTCCGGCGAGATCCGCGGCGGCGAGCCAGCCCGACGCTTCACCGTGGGCATCGACGGTCGCGACCAGCTGCTCCTCGAGGTCCACAAGGTCGAGACCATCGACTACGCCCACGCCGACTGGGTCGACCTGGAGGTCACGCCGTCGTAATCCCA
>CAZYFU010000099.1:0-23812 GCA_964647025.1 uncultured Myxococcales bacterium
CCTAGCTGGTACACAAGTTCTTGTCGCGCCCGATCTTCTGCAGGTAGCGCAAGCGCTCCTTGATCTGCGTGGCGCGCGGCGACTTGGGGTAGCGCCTGGACAAGTCTTGGTACATCGCCTTGGCGTCGCCGCAGAACCTCAACACGACGAAGGACTCGGCCAGCTGCCACATGGCCTCGGGGACCTCGGGCGATCGGGGAAAGCGCTGAATCAGGTTGGAGAACTCGGCCACCGCGTTCGAATGCTTGAGCTCCTGGACGAAGGAAATACCCACCTGGAGCAGGCCCTGCGGGGCACGGGGGTCGTCGGGAAAGCGCTGGATGAACGAGCGAAGGAACCGCCTGGCGTCTTCGCGCTGTCCTTCACCTAGGCGGCGCTGGGCTTCCTTCCACAGTGCCTCCTTGTCCTCGGGCATGGTGGGGGCCACCCGGTCGACGATGCGCTGCTGGTTCTGCTGGAGCGTGCCCAGCGTCGTGGAGGCGGCGTTCACCTGCTTCTGCAGCTCGCCCGCGAGATACTTTGCTTCCTCGACCTTGCCGGTCATCGCGGCGATGTCGCTCTCGTTCTTCGCCACCCGCGCCCCCAGGTCGGCGGAGTTGCGACCGAGCAGCACGGTGGCTTCGTCGAGCACGCTGCGGAGCTGCACGACCTTCTGGTTGATGTCGCGGTCGCGCACCTCCATCGTATCCAGCCGTTGCCTGAGCTGGGCGATGTCTTGCTTCATTCGGTCTCCCTCGCCGGAGGTCACGCAACCGGCGAGGGAAACGCCCAGCAGCGCAAGGGCTGCCGGGAAACGCAGGGTTACTTCCATTCCGAGTCGACGCGACGGTCTCTGGCCCAGCCCGCTTCGTCGCTGCCCGTGGCGTCCAGGTTACCGCGGGGAACCGGACGGAGGCGGTTGCTATCGATACCGGCCTGGCGCAGGTAATCGCGCGCGGCTTGGGCGCGGCGGTCGGACAGCGCCATGTTGTACTCGGTGGTGCCGCGCGGATCGGCGTGGCCCACGAGGTCGATGCTACGGCCGGTCTTCATCAGGCACGCGGCGTTGTTGGACAGAGCGTTGGTCGCTTCCTTGGACAGCGACGACACGTTGAAGCCAAAGTACACGGGCTCGAGCGGGCAGGGCGGTCCCATGTCGACCTTCTTCTCCGAGCCGACGCAACGGCCTTTCTTGCAGTCCTTGTCCTGCGGGCAGTCTTCGTCACGCATGCACTGCGCGCGGCTGCAGCGACCAGCCTCGCAGATGTTGCCGGCGGCGCACTCCATGTCCGACGAGCAGGGGCGGCAGCGGTTGCCAAGGCACTCGAGGCCCGCGGGGCACTGCGACTTGTCGGTACAGAAGCCCGGGATCGCGTTGCACTTGCCGTTGCTGCACTCCTGGCCGGGGCCACAGTCTTCGCTGGCACGGCACTGTACGCACTTGCGGCCTATGCAGAACTCCTTGGCCTTGCAGTCCTTGTCGGTGTCACAGGCCGGGTACTTGGGCGAGCATCCTGTCGTAGCCAGAAGCAGAGTGGCTACCAGAAATCCTAGCTTCACTTGATAGTTGTTCATGTGCATTGCTCTTTGATGGGGCTTCTAGGGTGGTCTTGACCGGCTGTCAATGCCGACGAGTTGGGGGATTATACAGTCAAATGGTCGCGTGGGCGGGAATCCGTGCTATGGGTGTCGCAAAGACAGACCATGGAGTGGCTTCTTAGCTTTCTGACCTCGCACGTCTATGCCAAGCTGGCGGGCATTTTGTTGCTCTGTGGGCTGGGGCTCCCCATCCCGGAGGACATCTCGCTCATTTCTGCCGGGTACCTCGCGCACCTTGGGACGGTCCAGCTCCACCCGGTATTCATCGTTTGTTTTGCCGCGGTGCTCGGTGGCGATACCCTGGCTTTTGCCCTCGGTAGGTTGTTCGGCACGAGGATTCTGGCCAGCAGGTTCGGCCAGCGCTACTTCAATCCGCGACGGCAGCGCCGGGTGCGCGCGTATTTCCGGCGCTACGGCAGCAAGGTGATCTTCATCGCGCGGTTCTTGCCGGGCCTGCGTTTCTCCATCTTCCTGTCTGCCGGGATGCTGCGCGTCCGAACCTACGTGTTCATCGTCTACGACTCGTTGGCCGCGCTCCTGTCGGTCCCTTTCCTGGTCTATTCGGCGTGGTACTTCGGTGATCGCATCGACCAGGTCATCAAGTGGGCCAAGCGCTCCGAGTACGGCATCCTCGCGCTCATCGGCGTGGTGCTGCTCTACGTGGTCATCAAGGTCGTGCGCAAGCGCCGCGCCCGCCGCAACGCCACGGCGGAGTGACTACGGGAACCGGATCTGGGCGCCGAAGCCCACGTCCAAGTCGATGCGGAACCATCGCCGGAAGCCCATCGTCTCGCCGAACTGCACGAAGAAGCCGACGTTGCGAATCGGGTCGTACATGAGGCCGTTCGCGTTCCGCACGCCGAGGTCGCTGCTCGGCGTGCTGGCGTTGGGCGGAAAATACGTGTAGTCGTAGACGAACTGCAACGTGCTGTAGAACTTGAGCGCGATCTCCTGGTCCAGCCAAAAGCGAAAACCGGGTGCGAGCGCGAACTGATGGCTGCCCTTGACCGCGGGATCCTGCTCCAACCCGAAGCGCAGGTCTACGATGATGTCCATGCGCGACATCGCGCCAAACGAAAGCTGGAAATCCAAGAAGGTGGGCAGGCGTCGCGAGCAGACGGGCTTGTCGGCGATGCCGCTCGGATCACCGCATGACTGGGTCTCCTTGTAGCGGACGATGAGGCGGTACCCCGTGCCCGGCATGATCGAAAGGCCAGTCTGCAGTCGGTGGTTGCGCTCGGCGGGCCCGCCGAAACGCGCCGGCTGGGCGGGCGCCTCGGTCCCGGCCGCGTCGATCTTGGCCCGACGCTTGCGCCTGGACCCGGTGTCGTCGGCCGCGTCGGTGGGCGCGTCGGCATCCACCCCGTCCGGCACGGCGGCAGGCGCGGAATGGTCGGCTTCGGTATCCTGCTCGCCATCTTGTGCGAGCGCGGACTTGCCCGCGACAGCCAAAACGACAACCATCATACTCAGGGACATGACCGACCTTCTCGGGGACCTCATGGCAGGCGCTAGTATCGAATGAGCGCGCCCCGTTTGCCAGAGCGGCGATCGAGTGGAGACCCGCAAAGTGTGTCCTGCGGCAAGGGCTCCATCTCGCGACGGCAGTTCGTGGCCGGGGCCGCGGCGGCACTGCTCGCCGGCCCCTCTCGCGTTGCGCGCGCCATGGGTGACCTGTCGAAGATTCGGTTTTTGCGACTTCGTCTGTCCGACTTGCCGGACACGCGGCCCAGCGCCCTGCGGCGCCTGTCCTGGGAGATCGAGCGACGCACGAGCCTCGTCACCCTGGCCGATCCCATCGAGCTTCCCATCTCCAGCCCCGAGCTGTTTCGTTACCCGCTGTGCCTACTCTCGGGCGATCGCGCTTTCGGGCTGCCCCCCGAGAGCGACCTCAACCGCCTGCGGCGCTACCTGACCTTCGGTGGCTGTCTGTGGATCGACTCGGCCGAGGGGCGGGTGGGCGGAGGGTTCGACGAATCGGTGCGCCGGCTGCTGGCGGCGGTCTTGCCCGGTGATCTGCCAAGGCCGGTCCCCGACGATCACGTGCTGTGGCGTTCGTTCTACATCGTCCGCGATGCGCCCGGACGGTTGCTTTTGCCCGCCCGGCTGGAGGGGATCGAGCGTGATCGCCGGCTGGCCGTGATCTACACCCAGAATGATCTGTGCGGCGCCATGGCCCGGGATGGGTTCGGGCGCTGGGAGCACAACGTCTCGCCGGGCGGTGACGATCAGCGGGAGCGCACCTTCCGTTTCGCGGTCAACCTGGTGATGTACGCGCTCTGCCTCGACTACAAGACCGAACAGGCGCACATCGATTTCATCATGCGCACCCGGAGAGCGCAGCCGTGAACCACCTGCGCGTGATCGCCGACTGGCGACTCGCCTTCGGGACGCAGCTTGGGCGCAACACCCTGCTGCTGCTCGGCGGGCTCGCCTTGCTCGCGCTGGCGGTGTCGGGGTTCTCGCTGTGGCGCGGACGGCGGCGTGGGCACGTGGTGCCGCTTCTGCTCCTGCGCGCGGCCGCCATCGGCGTCTGCCTGCTCGTGTGCCTCGAGCCCAAGCTCGAGTTCAGCCAGGTCAGCGTGGTCCCCAACTACGTGGCCGTGTTGGTCGACAGCTCGCGCTCGATGAGCGTGTCGCCGCCCGACCGCGGACCCACCCGTGCCGAGCGGGCGGCGAAGATCATCGCATCGGCGGCGGATACCTTCGCCGACTGGGAAGCCGCCGGCCATCGCCTGGAGTTCTACAACTTCGGCGAGTCGTTGACCCCGACCACGCGTACGGCCGCGCCCGTGCCGAAGGCCGACACCACGCGTATCGGCGGGGTGCTGTCCGAGCTGCGCACGCGTTTCGCGGGGCGCGATCTCGGCGCGGTCGTGGTGATCTCCGACGGCATCGACACCGGTCGCATCGGACGTGGACCGCTCGACGCGGACACCCGCAAGACCTTGGACGCGCTGGGCGCGCCCGTGCACACGGTCTTCGTGGGCGAGAAGTCGCTGCGCGATCTCTCCGTCGCGGCGGTGCTGGCCGACGACTTCGCCTTCGTGCGCACGCCGGTGAAGCTGGTCGCGCTGCTCAGGCACAGTGGCCTCGGCGGTCGCATGGTCGACGTATCGTTGCTGCGTGACGGGCGTGTGGTCGACGTGAAGACGGTGCGCCTCGTCGACGAGCGCGCGCAGGAGACCGTGACCTTCGACTTCACGGCCGACCATCCGGGCAACTACGTGTTCGAGATCAAGACACCGGTGCTGACCGGCGAGGCGCTCGACAGCAACAACAGCCAGGTCTTCACGCTGAAGGTGATCCGCGACCGGGTTCGCGTGCTGCACGTGTGCGGCCGGCCGTCGTGGAACCAGCGCTTCTTGCGTTCGATGCTGCGCCTCGATCCCAACGTGGATCTGGTGTCGTTCTTCATCCTCCGCTCGGACGCCGACGAGATGCCGTACGGCCAAAGCGAGATGTCTTTGATACCGTTCCCCTACAAGGAGATCTTCGACGAGCAGTTGGGCTCGTTCGACCTACTCATCTTCGACAACTTCAATTTCAAGCCCTACTGGGTCGAGCCCTATCTGCCGGGCGTGCGCGCGTACATCGAGGGCGGCGGTGCTTTGGCCATGGTCGGTGGCGACCTGTCCTTCGCCAGCGGCCTGTACGGCGACAGCGCCTTGGCCGACGTGTTACCAGTGGAGCTGACCGGCATTCCCGCGGACGGGCCCGGCGCGTACACCACGGACATGTTCAAGCCGCGCCTGACCGCCGAGGGGCGCACGCATCCGGCCAGCGCCTTGAGCCTCGACGGCAGGACCAACGAGGCGCGCTGGGCCGCCTTGCCACAGCTCGTGGGCATCAACCGCGTGGCAGGTCTCCGCGCCGGCGCGCGTGCCCTGCTCGTGCACCCGTCCCACAAGAGCGGCGACGGAAAACCCGCGCCCGTGCTCGCGGTCGCCGACGTCG
This sequence comes from uncultured Myxococcales bacterium, assembly GCA_964647025.1. Classification (GTDB taxonomy): domain Bacteria; phylum Myxococcota_A; class Polyangia; order Fen-1088; family Fen-1088; genus Fen-1118. Next base: position 5,536 of record CAZYFU010000099.1, read on the forward strand.
CCAAGGGACGGACGTTGGCGCTGCTCACCGACTCGGCGTGGAACTGGGGCTTCGAGGCCGCGGGCGCCGGCGACGACGGACGCTCGTTCCAGCGCTTCTGGGACGGCGCCATCCGTTGGCTGGTGCGCGATCCCGCGCTCACGCTGCTGCACGTGGATCTCGACAAGGTCGAGTACCGGCGCAGCCAGGTGGTCTCGGCGCGCGTCCGCACCCTGCGCACCGACTACACACCGGCGCCTGGGGTGGAGGTTTTGCTCGAGCTGCGCACGGTGGAGTCCGGCGAGACCGGGGCGCCGCTGCGTACGCAGAAGGTGAAGACCGGACCCGAGGGCGAAGCCTTGGTGGAATTGGCCGGGCTCGAGCCGGGCGCCTACCGGCTGCTCGGACGCGCGACCATGGACGGTCGTCTGGCAGAGGAGCGCACGACCTTCGTGATGCGGGCCGAAGGCCACGAGCTGGACGACGTCATCGCGCGGGAAGGCGTCCTGCGCGAGCTGGCCAGCGCCAGCGGCGGAGACTTCCGGGCCGGCTCGTTGGCGAGCCCCAGCGTGAAGCCCCCACGCAAGGTTCGCGTCGGCAGCCTGCGCACGGTGGAGGTTTGGTCGAACCCACTCATGTTGCTTCTGGCGGTGGCGTTGCTCGCGGCCGAGTGGACGCTGCGCCGCCGCAGCGGACACGCATGACGACCGTCGCGAGCCCTAGCCAGCGTTCAGGTCACTGCGAGAAGATGGTAAGAGAATCCGTGACCACCTTCTTCGGCCAAAGTCGCATCAAGCCCAGCGCTGGCTCCGCTGTCGTGCTGGCCGCGCTCCTGTGGGCTGCTTGCAGCTCGGACAGCTCGGGCCCGCCATCGATCGACCCGCCCTCCACCGGTGGATCCGGCGCGGGCGGCGCACGCTCGACCGGGGGCGCCAAGGGAACCGGAGGCGTCGTGGCGAGCGGTGGTACCAGCGCGGGCGGCTCGGTTGCCGGCGGCGGGTCTGGCGCGGGCGGCAAGCTCGGTAGTGGCGGCACCACGGGGATGGGCGGCGCGACCGGCAAGGGTGGCTCCGCGAGCACGGGCGGCGCTCTCGACGCCGGTGTGGTACGCACGGGCGGTGCGATGGGCACGGGCGGATCGTCCTCCACGGCCGGGGTGACGGGCGCCGGGGGCACGGCCGCGGGCGGCGCTTCCGGCACGGGCAAGGGCGGAGCCCCGGGGTCGGGCGGTGTCACCACGGGCCGCGACGCTGGCCCCGACCTAGCCAAGGGCGACGCTTCTCCCAACCGGGGCACCGACGCCACCTATCCAGCCATCACCGGCAAGCCAACGGTCTACCTCGCGGGCGATTCCACCGTGCAGACCTACAGCGCCTCGCAAGCTCCGCAACAGGGCTGGGGCCAGCGTATCGCCGAGTTCTTCAGCAAGGACGTGGCCTTCGTGAACAAGGCCGTGGGCGGCCGCAGCTCGAAGTCGTTCATCGACGACGGCCGACTGACCGAGATTTTGGGCCTGCTCAAGGCCGGCGACTACCTGTTCGCCCAGTGGGGCATCAACGATCGCTACAAGAGCGACCCGGATCGCTACACCGATCCCGCCACGACGTTCCGAACCTACCTCAAGCAATACATCGACGGAGCCCGCAGCAAGGGTGCCTTCCCCGTGCTGGTCACCCCGACGCCCCGCCTGGACTACAGCAACGGCGCCTTCCAGAACGGCTTTGCCGACTACTGCACCGCCATCAAGGCCGTCGGACTCGAGACCAACACCCCGGTCATCGACCTGCAGACCATGGGACTGGCCCTGTACACCAGCATCGGCTACGACGCCGTGGTGAAGACCATCGCCCTCGACGGTCCCGACGTGCTGCACTTCCGCGACACCGGCGCGTACCAGATGGCACGTCTGGTCGCCACGGGGGTGCGGGACATCGAGATCCCGATCTCGGCGTTCGTGCTCGCGGACAAGCTTGGTGCTCCTTAGTTTCTTCGGCCCCGCTCTCCTCAAGCCCATCTGTGGCGTTCGACTTCGTGACCCGCCTTGCTTCGGCGTGGCGGGTCCTGTCACTGGCGTTCGACTTGGCGACCCGCCTGCTTCGGCGTGGCGGGTCCTGGCACTGGCGGACTCCTTCCCACGCCGCGGCTTCGGCGATCCCGCGTTTTCCTGCACCGGTCCGACCATTGGAGCGTGTGCGCGCAGCGCGCGCACGTGCGCCGAAGTCGCGTCGCGGGCCCCCGTTCCGCCAGCGCCACCCGCCACGCCTGCGCCGGCTAGACATCCCAGCACGACCATTGATTGGATGGATTGAAGTGCTGGAGCAACCCGACGCTCCGTACGTGGCGCCATAGCCTCAACTGGGTGAGGCTCACAGAAATAACGCAGAGTCACCAGCGGCGTCGAGAATTGTCGGGCAGCACTTTGCGCGATAGCGCATCGGGAAGTAGCCTGCGGCGATGTACTTCACCCGCTACGGCCATAGGGTGTTCTTGCTAGCGGCCTTCCTCATCGCATCGTTGGTTGCCCTGACAAAACGAGAAGGTCGGGTGGTTGATCTTCACAGGCATCGCGACCTTCTTGGAAATCTGTGTGCTCGTTCGAGCTGACACGGAGTCGAGAAGAGCACGAGAAGCTCAGAACAAGTCGTTCTCCGAGCTGCTGGCAAACGCTAAGGACACAATAGCCAACATGACAGGAGGAGACAGCTTCGCCTACGTTGACATCGAGCTTGGCTGCTGCCCCCCACTGATGATGCCGAAACTAAGGTCGAAGGCCGCTATATGCTGAAGGACCTGCAGCTGAGGATAATCGACGCCGATGTCGCGAGAAGGATGCGGTCGTACAGGAGTGCTATTTCGATCGAGGAATGGAAGTCAACGTTCAGCAAGATACGCGAGTTTCCAAAGGCAACCAATGCGATGCCGCTCATCTTGGATGAGACCTGCGGTATTGACTTGAATCCTGATGCCGACGCGAAGACGTACGATTTCGAGATAGCCGCCTCGAATGGAACGTGGTGGGAGTACCTAAGAATGCGCAAGATCAGCGGCACCCAGAAGAAGGCGATCCGCGTAACAGAGATGAATGGCACCGATGAGAACAAATGGACCGCACGAATGAACGACATTCCTTCAGAGTTTCAGCCAGTTCCGGCATTTGGTCCTCTCCCGCCGTGAGGACACGTTCCAGGATCGAGATCTCGTTTCAGCCAGGACGGCTCCTACTGACGCGCCAGTCAGGAATCGTGGGCGATGACTTTCAGAGCGGCGGGCTGGTCCCGCACTTCAATCCATCCAGTCTTTCTTCGTGCTCCAATGACTAGCCGGCGCAGGCGTGGCGGGTGGCCGCGCGGGAACGGGGGCCCGCGCCTCGCCTTCGGGCGCATGTGCGCGCGCTGCGCGCACCGCTCGGATGATTGGATTGTGCAGGAAAACGCGGAGTCGCCCAAAGACACGGCGTGGGAAGGGCTCCCGCACGGACAGGCCCTGCCACGCCGAAGCAGGCGGGTCACTGAGTTGAACGCTTAGAAGGGCCAGTCCTCAGCCCGGACGCGCCCCTACTTCCACCAGCCCGACTTCGCCGCGTCGTCGAACACTTCAGCCAGAATGCCCAAGGCGTTCTTGGCCGTGGCTTCGTCGATGGTCAGCGCGGGCTGGATGCGGAAGCTGGCGGCGTAGGCCATGGTCAGCAGACCGCGGCGCACGCACTCCTTGAAGATCCGGTCCGTCACCGAACGGGGCAGCGGCTCCTTGCTGGTCTTGTCCTTCACCAGCTCGACCCGCATGAACAGGCCCTCCCCATCCACGTGGCCGACGAACGGGTAGCGATCGACGAAGGGTTGCAGATCACGCAGCATGGCCGCGCCGACCGTGGCCGAGTTCTCGACCAGCTTCTCGTCGTCGATGATCTTGAGCGCGGTGGCTCCGGCCGCGGCGCCGAGCGGGTTGCCCCCGTAGCTCGACGACGAGCCCGAGGGCACGCTCCACGGCTTGGCGGCCGAGATCTCGTCGGTGGTGACGATGCCCGACAGCGGGAAGCCGCCGCCGAAGGCCTTGCCCACGGTCATGATGTCGGGGATCACGCCGGTGTGGTCCACGCCGAAGTTCTTCCCGGTGCGGCCCATGCCGGTGATCATCTCGTCGGCGATGAACAGGGCGCCGAGCTCGCGCGCCAGGTCGCGCACGGCGGGCAGGAACTCCTTGGGCGGGACGATGTTGCCCGCGGTGCCTTGCATGGGCTCGACGATGATCGCGGCGATGGAGCCGGCGCAGGAGACCTTGAGCTGTTTGCGGGCGAAATCCACGCACGCCATGCTGCACTTGGGGTACGTGGTGCCGAGCGGGCAGCGGTAGCAGTCGGCGTACGGAACATGGTGCGCGCCTGGCACCATCGGCCCGAGCCCCTCCTTGAACCGCGAGCCCATGAGCGACAGCACGCCCATGGTCTTGCCGTGAAAGCCACCCCAGAAGCTGACGAACTCGTGCTTGCCGGTGTAGCACTTGGCCAGGCGCAAGGCGCTCTCCACCGCTTCCGCGCCGCTGGAATAGAGCTGCAAGCGGTGCAGCTCCTTGCTGGGCGTGCGCGCGGCCAGGCGCTCGCCGAGCTGCGCGCGCGCTTCGGAGGTCAGGGCGCCCACCGATGCACGCGCGACCTGGTCCTGCAGCGCCTTCACGTACACGGGATGCGAGTGCCCGAGGGCGTTCACCGCGATGCCCCCGATGATGTCGAGGAACACGTTGCCATCCACGTCGGTGATGGCGCTGCCCTTCGCCTCGTCCACGGCGATGCCAGCCATGAGCGCGTAGCCCTGCAGGCCGGGCGCGATGTGTGCATCTTCGCGCGCGCGCAGTGCCTTGCTCTTCGGGCCCGGTACTTCCGTGTGGATCTTGGCTTGTTGGTTCTTCGGTTGGGTTGGGTTCATGCTGCGAGCTTCTTGGCCCTGATGAGCTCTGCGATGCGAAGCATACGACGCACGGCAGAGGCATTGGCTACCACGGCCACCACCAACATGGCTAGCTCGACAGGAAGCTCCCGGCCCAAGGATAGGCCGGCGAAGCTGGGCGAACCGGGCACCACGAGCGCCCACACTGGCGCGACACCACAGCCGGAAATCGCATACACCGCGCGCTCCGCCCGGCGCATCGCCCCCTTGGGCGGTTCGATGCCGAGCGCTTCCGCCTTTGCGGTCGTGTAGCTGACCATGAACGATCCCAAGATGGCGCCGAGACACAGCAACATGGCGGTGGGGCTCGATCCGAAGTACACGGCCAATCCCGCCAGCAGGAAGTACTCGACGTAGCGATCGACCGCGGCGTCGAACAGCTCGCCCACGTCGGAGCCGCTGTTGTAGCGGCGGGCCAGCATGCCGTCGACCATGTCGCAGAAGCCGGACCCGGTCGCGAGCAAGGCGCCGATGCCGAAGTGGCCCTGGGCGATGAGGATCGCCGAGATGAACGCGGGCAGCAGTGAAAAGGCGGTCACCATGTTGGGCGTGACACGCAACTTGAAGAGCACGCTGACCAGCGGCGCGAAGAGCTTGTAGGCCACCTCCATGATCCCGCGGCCGAGCATGATCCCGCCATGGCCATCGAGACGCTTGTTGCCTTCGCGAGCGGGCAGAATGGCGAACACGGCCCAAAGCGTCAATACCAGGAACACGAAGGCCAAAAGAATCACAGAGCAGATGAGATCCGCCATTTGCACGCATAGTGAAGGAATTGCGCCGCGCCTTCAAGATGGTCGCGCTGCGGGGCCCCAAGGACGTGCTTGACTCGACCGCGCGGCGCTTGCTCTAGTCTCGGCCTCATGGCTGCCCACCGGGACCAGCTGGTCGAGCAACACCTGCACTTGGTGCATGCGATTGCGGCCAAGCTGCGCGGACGCCTGTGCAAAACCATGGAGCCTGGCGATCTGGTGGGCTACGGGACCCAGGGGCTGGTCGAGGCGGCCAAGAAGTACGACCCCAAGCATGGCGTCGCGTTCGGCACCTTCGCCTATTACCGCATCCGCGGCGCCATGTTCGACGGCATGCGGACCATGGCTTGGTATTCGCGTTCGGACTATGCGCGTTTCCGCGCCGAGGAGCGCGAGAACGAGTACCTGCGCAACGCCGCCGATCGCGACGGCGCCGAGCGAGCGGCGCGGACACCTGCCGCGGCTGACAAGGGCGAGCTGCTCGAAGACATCGCGGATCTCTTGGGCGGCGTGGCTGCGGTGCACATCGCTTCGATCCAGGCGGCCGACGATCTGGCCGACGACCGGTTCCAGGCGGCCGACGACTTGGCCGCATCGGCCGAAGAGCGTGCCCGGGTTCGCCAGGCGCTGGACACGCTGCCGAAGAAGGAGCGTCAGCTCATGGAGCTTTACTACTTCGCGGACATGAGCCTGGATTCGGCGGGCGCGAAGCTCGGGCTCTCGAAGTCGTGGGCCTCCCGCCTGCACGCGAGGGCGATCGGCCTGCTTCGTGAAGCCCTCGGCGCGGGCGAAACCGCGTCCGAATAGCGCAGGCGGTTGGTCGCCGGTGGCATCCAGTGTAGGGTTGCCACATGCGTTGTCTGTGGATTGTGGTGGCTCTATCGCTCGGCTGCAGCGCGGCCATCGAGCATGGCCTCGACGAATCGGCGGCCAACGAAGTGGTGACCTCGCTGGAACGTGCCGGCATCGCCGCCAGCAAGGAGCGCGATGACAGCGGCGGCGAGGCGTTCGTGGTGTCGGTGGGCAAGTCGGACGTGGTGCGCTCGATGGAGCTTCTGCGTTCGTTGGGCCTGCCGCGGGCGCGGCGCTCGGGCTTCTCTGAGGTGTACAAGCAGGGAAGCCTCCTGCCCACGCCTTCCGAGGAGCGCGCCAAGTACGTCGAGGCGCTGAGCGGTGAGGTGGTGAAGACGCTGGAGACCGTGGACGGCGTCGTGGGCGCGCGGGTCCACCTGGTGTTGCCCGAGCCGACGCTCGGCATGCTGGCAATCGATGACAAGCCCAAGGCGACCGCGCAGGCCGCGGTGTTGCTGAAGATTCGACCTGGTCGCGGCCACCCCATCTCCGAGCCCGAGGTGCAAAGGCTGGTCGCGGGCAGCGTGCCCGGGCTCGACGCCTCGGCCGTGGCCGTGGTCTTCACCGTCGCGGCGCCGGCGCCGCCCGCGGGCGATGGGCTGGTCTCGCTCGGCCCGCTGCGACTGACCGCCGGGAGCCGCACGCTCGTCGTCACAGGGTTCGTCGTCTTGTCCCTCGTGCTGGCAGGGTTGGCGTCTCTCCTGCTGGTGATGGCGAGGCGCTTGGTCAGGCGCGAGCCGAGCGCCTAGTCCGACAGCTTCTTCTTCAAGGCCGCCAACGCGTCGTCGAGCGATTTGTCCTCGCTCAGCTTGTCCAGCTTGCGCTCGGCCGCCACCTGGTCGGCCGTGCGCCCGGCGAGCTCGTCGGTAAGCCCGGCTTCGGCCTCGAGCGCGTCGATCTTGCCGGACATGCGCTCGAAATCCGCGAAGGCGGACGTGCCAGTCGAGACCGGGCTTTTCCCCTTGGCAGCGCGCGCCTTCTCGCGAAGCGTGCCCTGGCGCAGCTTCACGTCCTTCACCCGCAGCTCCAGCGCGCGCAGTCCCGCGGTCAGCTTCTCGACCTCGACCCGCTGCTCGGCAGCGGCCTTCTGCACTTCCAGGCGGTCCGCCTCTTTCTGCGCCTTCCGGCGCAAAGCCTCTTTCGCCAGGGCGTCGTCGCCCGCTTGCACGGCTTTGGTGGCGTGCTCCTCCCACGTCTTGGCCTCGGCGGCCAGATCCTCGGCCTGCTTCACCATCCGCTTCTCCCCGGCGATCGAGGCGGCCACCTCGGTACGCGCCTGACGGATGGAATCCTCCATGTCGACGACCAGTTGGTCGATCTCCTTGCCGGGATCCTGCATCTTGTCGAGGAGGTCGTTGAGGTTCGATTTCACCAAGGTCGAGAGTCGATCGAGGATGCTCATGGGGCGAGTCTATCCGGGAACCCGATCTTGGCCAGACCGGTTTTTCGCGGCGCTCGGGGGCGGATATTTGTTACCCTGCCCCGGCATGCTTCTTCGTGAGATCGTGGGCCAAGATCACGCGGTCGCGCTGCTCTTGCGGGCGGTGGCGACGGCGCGGCTCGCCCATGCCTGTCTGTTCGACGGGCCCGACAGCGTCGGCAAGCGCTCCGCGGCGATAGGGCTCGCGTTCGCGCTGTGCTGCCCGGAGGCGCCGGGGCAAGGCTGCGGGGCATGCGACACGTGCCACCGGATCGCGGCTGGCCAACATCCCGACGTGCTGTCGTTCGCGCCCGCCACGCAGCAGTACATCATCGACCAAGCCCGTGAGGTGGTCGCCATCGCGTCGACCCGGCCCCACGAAGCGCCCGCGCGGGTGATCGTCATCGACCAGGCCGACCGGCTCAATCCCAGCTCGGCCAACTGTCTGCTCAAGACGCTGGAAGAGCCGTTCCCGGGAAATCACCTGATCCTGGTAACCTCGGCCCCGGACCGGCTGTTGCCGACCATCCGGTCCCGCACCCAGCGCGTGCGCTTCATCGGCCTTTCGCCCGCGGCCTTGACCGAGATCGCCGTGCGACGGGGCGCGTCCGCCGCACAGGCCCAGACGGCCGTGGCATTGGCCGCGGGCCAAGCCTGCAGGGTCGTGCAGGGCCTGGAGGCGCAAGCGGAGTCGGATCTGTGGGTGACCGTTCACAACCTGCGCAAGGCAGCCGGTGGCAAGGGGGCCGTGCCCATCTTCGACGCGGCCGCCGAGTTCTCCGACAAAGAAAGCCGACAGGATCTGCCCGAGACACTGGCCTTGCTGGCCCGGCTGTATCGCGACGCCCTGGTCACCGCGGCCGACGCGACCGACTTGGTGCTCCTGCGCGATCGCGCCCAGGAGCTCGAAACCCTCGCGACCCGCGCGCGCAAGGACGACGATTTGCGTACAATGAGGGTAGCTTTGGGCGCCGTGGTGGAAGCCGTGGCCGCGCTCTCATCGAACGTGAATCCCGTGACCGCTCTCGAAAAAATGCTGATGGACCTGCGGGCCTTGGAAGTGGGGCTGGCATGAAAGAAGAAGGAAGCCCGACGGAGATCCCGCGCGATCGCACACCGGTCAGCGGCCGTGCCGAGCCTCGCGGCGCAGAGCCGCGCCCCCTGGCCCGTGTTCGCCTGGCACGCAACGGGCGAAGCCTGGACTGCGACTCGGGCACGCTGTCGCTGCGGCAAGGCGATCGGGTGGTCGTCGATGACCGTCGCGGCACCGCCTTGGCCACCGTGACCATGCCGCCGGCGGTGCGCGTGGCGAAGGGCGAGCGGGGCCGCGTGCTCCGAAAGGCCGAGGCGCGCGACCTGAGCCGTGCCGAGCAGGAGCAGAAGCGGCAGCAGGAGGCGCTGGTCTTCGCGCGACAGCGGGCCAAGGCCCTGGGCTTGCCCATCAAGCTGTTCCGCGCCGACATCGGTCAAGGCAACGATCGCGCGATGTTCTTCTTCTCGTGCGAGCAGCGGGTCGACTTCCGCGCGCTCGTGCGGGATCTGTCTGCGTACCTCCATGCGCGGGTGGAGATGCGCCAGGTGGGGGTGCGCGACGAGTCTCGCATGACGGGGGGCCTCGGTTCGTGCGGACGCGAGCTGTGCTGCTCGACCCACCTCACGCACTTCGCGCCCGTGTCCATCAAGATGGCCAAGCACCAGCGTCTGGTGCTGAACCCGACCAAGATCGCCGGACAGTGCGGACGCCTCAAGTGCTGCCTGGTGTACGAAGACGATCTCTACGTCGAGCTGTCGAAGGGCTTGCCCAAGGCTGGCAAGAAGGTCGAGACCCCCGAGGGCATCGGCCGCGTGGACGATATCGACGTTCTGGGCGGTCGAGTGCGGGTTTCCTTCCTGGAACGGCCGCCCATGACCTTCCTGGCATCGGAGGTCCGGCCGCTCGCGCCTGCGCCGGGAGGCCATTCGGCGACGCCCACCCCACAGCCGCAGCAAGCGACGACGGCAGAGCTCGAGGAGATGAGCAGCGACGAGCACGCGGGGTCCGCTGACGACGACGATCCCAAGAGCGGTTGATCGCTCCGGCAGCCGGCCCGCGCTGGCGGTTGTGTTAACCTACCGCCCATGGCGGATACCTTCTACGTCACCACGCCCATCTACTATGTCAACGCGGTCCCGCACCTCGGGACGTTCTACACGACGACCGTCGCGGACGCGTTCGCCCGCTACCACCGCGCGCGCCGCCATGAGACCTTCTTCCTGACCGGCACGGACGAGCACGGGCAGAAGATCGAGCGCATCGCCAAAGAGCGCAACCAGAGCCCGAAGGAGTACTGCGACGGCATCGTAGCCAAGTTCAAGGACGTCTGGACCCAAGCACACGTCAGCTACGACCGCTTCATCCGCACGACCGATGCGGACCACCGCGCAGCCGTCCTGTCCATGTGGCAGCGCATGCTCGACACCGGCGACATCTACAAGGCCGACTACGACGGCATGTACTGCGTGGGCTGCGAAGGATGGAAGACCGAAGAGGAGGTCGTCGAGGAGGGGGGCGAGAAGATCTGCCCCACCCACCGAAAGCCGGTCGAGCGGGTGCGCGAGCAGAACTACTTCTTCCGCCTGTCGCGCTATGCGGACAAGCTGCTGGCGCTGTACGAGCAGCCCGGCTTCATTCGCCCCGAGAGCCGCAAGAACGAGGTGACCGAGTTCGTGCGTTCGGGCCTCAAGGACCTGTCCATCTCCCGCGCCACGGTGAAGTGGGGCATCCCGGTGCCGGGCGATGCGGGCCACGTCATCTACGTCTGGCTCGACGCCTTGACCAACTACATCTCCGCGCTGGGTGGCCCCGAGGGACTGCTCGGCGATGCGCGCTCCCAGTCGCTTTGGGGGGCGTGCACGCACCTCATCGCCAAGGACATCCTGCGCTTCCACGCCGTGTACTGGCCAGCCATGCTGATGTCGGCTGGCCTGCCGCCGCCCAAGGGCGTGTTCTGCCACGGTTACATCACCGTGAAGGGGCAGAAGATCTCGAAGTCCATCCCCGCCACGCGCGTGGATCCGCGCCTCATCGCCGGCTCCATCGGCGCCGATCCGCTGCGCTACTTCGTCCTGCGCGAATATACCCTGGGCAACGACGGCGACTTCAGTTACGAGGCGCTGTTTCAGCGCTACGAATCCGACCTCGGCAACGACCTCGGCAACCTGGCCAACCGGACCATCTCGATGGCCCGGCAGCTCGGCGAGGACTCGATGGACGCGCCCTATGGGCCCACCTGCTCCGGCGGCGACCCGCTGCACGAGGAGGAGTTGGTCCTGCGTCGCTGCGCCCAGGAGATGACCCAGGCCACCACCAAGGCTTGGGAGGACATGCAACCGTCGCGCGCGCTGGAGGCGACCTGGACGATGATCCGCGCGGGCAACGTGTACCTCGATCGCACGGCGCCGTGGAAGCTGAAGAAGGCCGGGCAGCTCGCCGAGCTCCGCTCGGTGCTGGCCAACACCTGCGAGCTGATACGTCGCGCGGCCCGGATGGTCGCCCCCGCCATGCCCGAAGCCGCCCGCGAGCTTCTGCGGCAAATCGGTCGCGGGCAGGACGAGGGCGGCTGGCCTGCCGATGCCTGGGAAGGCTGGCCCGGCGGCAGGTTGACGGAGCCCAAGCCGATCTTCCCGCGCCTGGATTCCGATCGGCAAAAAGAGCTGATCGCGCAATGGCTCGACCAGACCCCGGTGGTGAAGACCATCGCGGCCAGCGAGCCCGCCACGCCCGAGCTGACCATCGACGAGTTCGCCAAGGTCGATCTACGCGCGGCCAAGGTGCTGGCGGCCGAGGCCGTACCGAAGACGGAGAAGCTGCTCAAGCTCGAGCTCGACCTGGGCGGCGAACGCCGCACGGTGATCTCCGGCATCGCCGGCGCGTACAAGCCCGACGTGCTGGTCGGCCGCACGGTCCTTTACCTCGCGAACCTCAAGCCGGCCAAGATCCGTGGCGTGGTCTCGCAAGGCATGATCCTGGCCGCGGGCAGCGATCCCTTGTCGCTCGCCTGTTTCGATCGCGAGGTCGCGCCGGGCACCAAGGTCAAGTAACCGCGGGGGAACCGAGGTCGGAGGCGGGGTGCGTCCGAATCCGGACCTTCGGCGTCGTGTTTTGCCCATGCGATTTGCCCACCCCGGCAGACGGGATTGCGGTAAAACTCCACGCCCATGAGCAGCGTTTCTTCTCCGAAGCCGATCATCCCAGCGGGCGGCGAGCCCATTACCATGACCAGCCAGGGCGCCTTGCAGGTGCCCGACCACCCCATCATCCCGTTCATCGAGGGTGACGGGACCGGCCCCGACATCTGGCGTGCCTCCGTTCGGGTGCTCGATGCCGCGGTCGAGAAGGAGTTCGGCGGGAAGAAGAAGATCGCCTGGGCCGAGGTGTACGCCGGCGAGAAGTCGAAGAAGCTGTTCGACAACTGGCTGCCCGACGAGACGCTCGCGGCCTTCAAGACCTACCTCATCGGGATCAAGGGGCCGCTCACCACGCCCATCGGCGGCGGCATCACGTCGCTCAACGTCGCCATCCGCCAGATGCTCGACCTCTACGTGTGCCTGCGGCCCGTCCGTTACTTCGCCGGTGTGCCGTCGCCGGTCAAGCGCCCCGAGAAGGTCAACATGGTGATCTTCCGCGAGAACACGGAGGACATCTACGCCGGCATCGAATGGCCGGCCGAGTCCGAGCAGGCCAAGAAAGTGATCGCGTTCCTGCAGAACGAGATGGGCGTGAAGAAGATCCGCTTCCCCGCCACGTCGGGCATCGGGATCAAGCCGGTGTCTCGCGAGGGTTCCGAGCGCCTCTTGCGTTCCGCCTTCGACTACGCCATCCGCCACGGCCGCAAGAGCGTCACCATGGTGCACAAGGGGAACATCATGAAGTTCACCGAGGGCGCCTTCCGCGACTGGGGCTACGCCTTGGCCAAGCGTGAGTACGCCGGCCGCGTGGTCGGCTGGGACGACTGCGGTGGCAAGCCGGCGGCCGGACAGGTGCTGCTCAAGGATTCCATCGCCGACATTACCTTGCAGCAGGTGCTGACCCGCCCCGACGAGTTCGACGTCATCGCGACCCTGAACCTGAACGGGGACTACCTCTCCGATGCGCTGGCCGCGCAGGTGGGCGGCATCGGCATCGCCCCCGGTGGAAACATCAACTACCTCACCGGCCACGCCATCTTCGAGGCGACGCACGGCACCGCGCCCAAGTACGCGAACCTCGACAAGGTGAACCCAGGCTCGGTGATCCTCTCGGGCATCATGATGCTCGAGCACATGGGCTGGAACGGCGTCGCCGATCGTATCGTGAAGGCGCTCGAGAAGACCATCTTGCAGAAGACCGTCACCTACGACTTCGCGCGCATGACCGAGGGAGCGAAGGAAGTGTCCTGCTCCGAGTTCGGTACACGCATCATCGCGAACCTCTAGCCGGTTCGTGCCCCGTGCCCACGTGACGTCGCCGATCCTCCTTGGGTAGAGTGCCCACGTGCCCTCTACCCTAGACAAAGTCCTCGCCTCTCTTCGCCGCGCCTGTAAGCCTGGCGTTTGGTCGTCGGGGGTGAACTTGGTTCGGGCCGGCGCGGTCACCGTCGAGTCGCGCAACGACGAGGAGATCGTGCTGCGCGTTCGGGCACAGGGCAGGGCGGTGCCGGCGCAGGTGGTGATCTACCCGACCGAGGACGAATGGGACTGCGATTGCCCCGGTCGGATGCGGCCGTGCGAGCATCTGTCGGCGTCGGCGATTGCCCTCGCGCAGGCCGAAGGCGAGGGCGGCGAGGGCAAGCCCATCCCGACGGCCGAGAGTTGGTCGCGCGTGAGCTACCGGTTCTCCACCGTCGACGGCGGCGTGACCTTGCGCCGGACCATCGTCAAAGGCGATGGCAGCGAGGTCCCGCTCGACGGCACCTTGTCCGCGTTGCTGTCGCGGCCGGCCGAGGCGAAGACGGTGCACGTCGAGCAGTGCGACCTGCAGGCGGATCGTTTGCTCGAAAGCGGCGCGCGAGGCGTGCTTCCCCCCTCGAAGCTGGACGCGCTGATTCGCGTGCTGCTCGGTTGCCGGATGGTCTTCCTCGACGGTCGCCAGGTCGCGATGTCCGAGGAAGAGGTCCTGCCTTCGGCGGTGGTCACCGACGCGGGAGACGGCGTCGTGGTCACCATCCGTCGCGATCCCCGCATCAGCGCGGTGCCGAGCGCTGGTGTGGTCGTGGTGGGCGACGAGATGGCTCGCCATGGCGAGCTCGATCTGTGCGGCGGTTTTCTGCAGAACCTACCCATCGTGCAGGCGTACCGCGCGCCCCAGCTCGGCGAAGTGTCCACGCGCATGCTGCCCGATCTCTTCCGCCGCATGCAGGTGGAGGTTCGCACGGGCCGGCTGCCTCGCATCGTGCGCGGCATCACCCCGCGGCTCACGCTCGAGCTGTCCCAGGTGGCCGCGTCGCTGGCGGTGTTGCCCAAGCTGGTCTACGGGAATCCGCCCTGCGCGCGCATCGATGACGGCAAGATGGTGCACCTGGGCGGGCCGGTGCCCATCCGAGACGAAGCGGCCGAGCGCCGCCTGGTCGAGCAACTGCGCTCCGACCTGAACCTGGTCTGTGGGAGAAGGTCGACCTTCGCCGGTCCGGACACCGCGCGTTTCGTCGACAAGCTGAAGCGTTTCCGCGCCGAGCTGTCCGGCGACGGCGCCCAGTTGGTGGGCGCGAAGGTGAAGCTGTCACCGCAGCTCCAGGTGAAAGGCGACGGATCGAGCACGGGCCTGCCCAACGTCCGTTTCGAGCTGGACTTCAAGGTCACGGCGGACGGGAAGGGCGAATCCGTGGGCACCGTCAGCGCAACGGCGGTGCTCTCGGCGTGGCAAGAAGGCTTGGGCTTGGTTCCCATCGACGGCGGCGGCTTCGCGCCCTTGCCCGAGGCTTGGCTGGCCAAGCACGGCTCCGACCTCGCGGCTCTGCTCGCGGCTCGCGCCAACGACGGTCGGCTGGCGACCCACGCCCTGCCCACGCTCGGCCGGCTGTGCGAGGATCTCGATCAGCCGCCCCCGCCTGGCCTCGACCGGCTGGCCCCGCTGGCCGAGACCTTCGAGCGCCTGCCCGAAGCGGCCTTGCCCTCGGATCTCACAGCCACCCTGCGCCACTACCAGCGTGTGGGAGCGAACTGGCTGGCCTTCCTGCGCAGCGCGGGCCTGGGCGGCATCCTGGCCGACGACATGGGCCTTGGAAAGACCGTCGAGGCCATGACCGTGTTCGGGAAGAAGGTCCTGGTGGTGTGCCCGACCAGCGTGCTGCCCAACTGGAAGGCCGAGCTCGGCCGGTTCCGTCCGGGCCTCAAGGTTGGCGTGTACCACGGCCCGGCCCGCAAGCTCGACGAGGCCGCCGACGTCACCTTGACCACCTACGCGATCCTGCGTCTGGACAGCGAGGATCTGTCGCGACGCCACTTCGACACCGCGGTGCTCGACGAGGCCCAGGCCATCAAGAACCCGGACAGCCAGGTGGCCCGCGCGGCCTTCGCGCTGAACGCCGACTTCCGGCTGGTCATGACCGGCACGCCGGTGGAGAACCGGCTGGACGAGCTGTGGAGCCTGATGCACTTCGCGAATCGCGGGCTCCTCGGCGGCCGGCGCGAGTTCGACGGCGACCTGGCCCGCCCCATCGCCGAGGGGATGGCCGGCGCGGCCGAGACTTTGCGCCAGCGCATCCGCCCCTTCGTCCTGCGCCGGCGCAAGGCCGAGGTCGCGCCCGAGCTCCCGCCCCGCAGCGAGGTCACCTTGCCCATCACCCTCGACGAGCGCGAGCGGGGCCTTTACGACACGATCCGCGCCGCGACCCAGAGCGAGCTGGTGGCGGCGCTCGGCGGGGACGGTCAGAAGCTCGACGTGATGAAGGCGCTCGAAGCGCTGCTTCGCCTCCGTCAGGCGGCCTGCCACGCGGGGCTTCTGCCAGGCCAGAAGGCGGCCACCTCGTCGAAGGTCCAGGCGCTGGCCGACGCCCTGGTGAACGCCGCGGAGGACGGGCACAAGGCCCTGGTGTTCTCCCAGTGGACCTCGCTGCTCGACCTCATCGAGCCGGTCCTGCAGCAGATCGGGATTCCGTTCCTTCGTCTGGACGGATCGACCCGAGACCGCGCCGCCGTCGTGGAGTCCTTCCAGACCGACGCCGGCCCGCCGGTCATGCTGATCTCGCTCAAGGCGGGCGGTACCGGGCTCAACCTGACCGCCGCCGATCACGTCTTCCTGTGCGATCCCTGGTGGAATCCCGCCGTCGAGGACCAGGCCGCCGACCGCGCCCACCGCATCGGTCAGGAGCGGCCCGTGATGATCTACCGCCTGGTCGCCAGCGATACCGTGGAGGAACGTATCCTGGAGCTGCAGCAGCGCAAGCGGGCCATCGGGGATGCCGCGCTGGGCGACGCGGCGGCCGCGGCGTCGCTGACACGTGAAGACCTACTTGCTCTTCTGACCTGATCAGCGCTAGTTAAGAGCTTGGACCGCAATGCCAGCCATGACATCATGGCTGCCGCTTGGGAGGAACCCTGATGCGAAAACTGACCGGACTCTGCTTTCTGACCGCAATTCTGCTCGCTAGCTCGGCGAACGCGCAGAGCCTCTTTCTCGACAAGGGCGACGACAGCACCATGAGCGTCACCCTCGGCGGAGCTTTTGGCGGCCTGTACGGCGGGTCCCTCGACCTATCCTATTCGTACCGCGGCGTGTTCGACGTCGGCCTCGCCACCAGCGGGACGCACTTCACAGGTGGCGACAACAAAAATCTGAACGCGCTCAACTTCATGCCGTTCTTGAACTGGCACGCGTTCCGGTCGGACGACGACGATCTGCCGGTCTCGATCTCGTTCCTGGTTGGCGTCGAGAAGGTCCTCTACGGCGGCAACAGCATCAAGTACCCCGATGGCAGCACGGGCAGCGCCCAGTACGCCGCGCCGAACGGGTGGGGCGTCCTCGTCGGCGGAACCATCTACCGTCGCTTCGAGATGGGCACCAGCATGCTGCTCATCCCCGAGGCCGTGGTTGGTTACGACCTCATGTCCACCCGCTACTACAGCAATGCATCGAACCAGAGCGCCCCGTCGGTCGGTGACACGACCTCGGTCAACGGCTACCGCGAGACCACCAAGCACGGTGTCCGCGCGCTTGCTCGCATCAACCTGGGCTTCAAGGCCGGTGGTCACCTCTACACGGTTACGCCGTACGGTGGCATTCAAGGGGCTTATGGCACCTTGGTCGGTTTGATGGCAGGCTTCGTCCTCTAAAACAAAACGAGACTCGGCAGTTACCCAGGGCTGGGTACAAGGAAGGTCCAGGATGTCCACGAGGAAGAAGATTGCCCTGGTCGGGGCGGGGAACATTGGCGGCGAGCTGGCGGCCCTGGCGGCACGGCAAGAGCTGGGCGACGTCTGGCTTTGCGACATTCCGGACAAGCTCGGCGTAGCCCAAGGCAAAGCCCTCGACCTGGAACAGAACGGCGCCGTGCTCGGCTACGATGCGCGCATTCGCGGCACCGCGAACTGGGACGATCTGGCGGGCGCCGACGTGGTCATCGTGACCGCCGGCGTTCCCCGCAAGCCCGGCATGTCCCGCGATGATCTTCTCAGCATCAACCTGAAGATCATCCGCAGCGTGGGCGAGAACCTGCGCACCCGCTGCCCGAACGCCTTCGTCATCGTGGTGTCGAACCCGCTCGACGCCATGGTGTACGCCATGAAGGAAGCCACCGGTTTCGCGCCCGAGCGCGTGGTGGGCATGGCCGGGATCCTCGACTCCGCTCGCCTGCAGCTGTTCCTGGCACAGGCGGCAGGGGTGGCCGTGAAGGACGTGCGTGCCATGGTGCTGGGCGGCCACGGTGACACGATGGTGCCGGTGACCAGCTACTGCACCATCAACGGCATTCCGGCCAAGCAGCTCATCGCGGCCGACAAGATCACCGCCATCATCGAGCGCACCCGCAACGGTGGCGCCGAGGTGGTCAAGCTGATGGGCACGAGCGCCTACTACGCTCCTGCGGCGTCGGCGATTCAGATGGCGAGGGCCTTCCTGAACGACGAGAAGCGCTTGGTTCCGTGCGCGGCCTATCTCCGCGGCGAGTACGGGTACCAGGATCTCTACATCGGCGTTCCCGTCATCCTGGGCGGCGCGGGCGTGGAGAAGGTCGTCGAAATCGGCCTCGATGCGTCCGAAAAGCAGATGCTCGACAACTCGGCCAAGGCGGTGCGCGAGCTGATCGAAGCGTCGAAGCGGCTCTAGTTCGTTGCTTTTTCCAAGCTTGCCGCGTCGCGATTGCCGTTCTACCGGCATCCCG
>CAZYFU010000100.1:0-23419 GCA_964647025.1 uncultured Myxococcales bacterium
CTGCCCGCCGACCTGGTCGGCACGATGGTCTACGATCCCAAGAGCGGCGCCTTCTCGGTCAAGAAGGGCCCCGTTTTTACCAATATCCTTTTGGCCGACGAGATCAACCGCGCGCCCGCCAAGGTGCAGTCGGCCCTGCTCGAGGCCATGCAAGAGCGGCAGGTGACCATTGGTGACACCACGCATAAGCTGCCCGAACCGTTCCTGGTCATGGCCACCCAGAACCCCATCGAGCAGGAAGGAACCTACGCGCTGCCCGAGGCGCAGCTCGACCGCTTCATGCTGATGGTCAAGGTCGGCTACCCGACCAAGGAAGACGAGCGCACGATCATGGACCGCATGACCACGGGCCTTGCCGTCAAAGCCAGCCCCGTGGCCACGCCCGAGCAGATCTCGCAGGCCCGGCAGGTGGTGAACCAGGTCTACATCGACGAGAAGATCCGGGACTACATCGTGAACCTGGTGCAGGCGACCCGGGATCCCAAGGCCTACGGCATGGCCGACATGGCCGACTTCATCGAATACGGCGCCAGCCCCCGCGCATCGATTTACCTGAACCTGGCGGCCCGCGCCCACGCCTTCCTGCGCCGCCGCGGCTACGTCACCCCCGAAGACATCAAGGCCATCGGCGCCGACGTGCTTCGCCACCGCGTGATCCTCACCTACGAAGCCGAGGCCGAGGAGATCACCTCCGAACAAGTGGTGCGCAAGCTCTTCGACCACGTGGAAGTGCCGTAGCACAGGCGCGAGCCCATGCTCACACGCGAGCTCCTGCGAAAGATCCGCAAGATCGAGATCGTCACCGAGCGCTTGGTGCGCGACCGGATGGCTGGTCAGTACCACTCCGTCTTCAAGGGCTCGGGCATCGCGTTCTCGGAGGTCCGGCAGTACATGCCCGGCGACGACATCCGACTCATCGACTGGAACGTGTCGGCGCGCATGAACGACGCGTACATCAAGCTGTTCGTCGAAGAGCGCGAGATGACCGTGCTGCTCCTGGTGGACATGTCCGCCTCGGGGCGCTTCGGCTCGGCCAACGAAGAGAAGCGCGAGCTGGCGGCGGAGATCGCCGCAGTGCTGGCGTTCTCCGCCATCAAGAACAACGACCGCGTCGGGCTCATCATCTTCACCGACGAGGTCGAGCGCTTCGTCCCGCCCAAGAAGGGCAAGAAACACGTGCTGCGCGTGATCAGCGAAATCCTCTCCTTCTCACCAAAGTCGCCCCACACGAACCTGGCCCAGGGCCTCGACTTCCTGGGCAGAGTCGCCCACCACCGGTCGGTCTCGTTCCTGGTGTCGGACTTCCTGTCGCCCCAAGCGAGTTACGAACGCGCCCTGCGCATCGCCTCGCGCCGCCACGACGTGATCCCCGTCGTGGTCTCGGATCCACTGGAGAGCCAGCTCCCGAACGTCGGCCTCATCGATCTCTACGATCCCGAGACCGGCGAGCTGGTGGTGTTCGATTCCTCCGGCCCCGAGGCGCGCGCCTTCGCCAGCGCCGCGCGCGATCAGCAGGCCACTCGAGAGGCCCTGTTCCGGCGCCTGTCCCTCGACGCGATCTCGGTCTCCACCGACCGCCCCTACTTGCCTGCCCTGAGCACCTTCTTCGAGGCACGGGCGCGGAGGCTACGGCATTGAGCCCGACCCTCTTGCTGGCCCTGCTGGCCGCCGCGCCGCTCGACGCGGGGACCCTGCCTGCGCCGCTGCCCGCCGCCGACGCGCCCACGGTCACCGCGCGCACGGAGAAGACCGAAGCGCACGTGGGCGACGCCATCGCGTTCACCATCACCTCCATCGGGCCGCGGGCCATGCCGGTGGTCCTTCCGGCGAACCTCGACCTGGGCCAGTTCTCCGAGCTGTCGCGCACCCTGGAGGAGAAGGACCTGGGCGACGGCAAGATGAGCCGCGCCTTCAACCTCGAAATCGCCGCCTACGAGCCCGGCAGCTTCGACATCCCCGCGGTCGAGCTGACCTATTTCGGCCAAGACGGCGCCGTGAAGAGCGTGCACACCCAGCCGATCCCGTTCGTCATCACGAGCCTGATCGCCAACGAGCCCGAGCCCAAGCTCAAGGACAACGCCGCGCCGATGCCCGTGATCCAGCGTGACTACCTGCTCGTGTACATCGCGGGCGGTCTGCTCGCTGCTGCCATCGGCGCCGTGATCGCGCTGCTGGTGCGTCGTCGGTTGAAGAACCGCAAGCCGGCGGCCCCGGCCATCCCGCCGCGCCCCGCCCACGAGGTCGCCATGGAGAAGCTCGACCGACTTGGGGCGCTCCTCGCCGAGGGCGGCGACCTGCGGCCGTTCTACTTCCAGCTTTCCGAGGCGATCCGCGAATACCTGGGCGGGCGCTTCGGCTTCGATTCGCTGGAGATGACCACCGAAGAGCTGGTCCTCCGCATCCGCCGCGTGCCGCTGGAATCGTCCCGGGGCGTGGTGGCGAGCGAGATCGAGGGCTGGCTGTCGGCCTGCGACTTGGTGAAGTTCGCCAAGGTCTCGCCGTCGGCCGAGCAAGCCCGAGGCGCGCTCGAGACGGCCATCCGCATGGTCGAGGCCACGCGCCCCCGCCCCGAGCTGCCACCGCCTTTGCCGCCAGGCCCGGAGGTGGCGCGTGCCTAGCCCAAACGAATCACAGGGTCGCCCCATGGGTAGCCCGACCGCGCCGACCTTCCGCGGCCGTATCCCATACCGGCTCCTGGCCGCCCTCTTCATCCCGGCCGCCGTCATCTATGGGGTGCAGTTCCGCAACCTGGTGACGTTCCGCTTCGCGCACCCGTGGCTGCTCGCCGCCATTCCCGTCGCCTTGGCGCTCGTGATCTGGCTCGGCATCAAGCGGGCGCGTCCGGCCTTTCTCGTGTATTCCCGCGCCAGCGAGCTCGCGGCCCAGCGCAAGGGGCTCATGGCTCGCCTGCGCGACCTGCCGATGGCGCTCCGCCTCTTCTCCATCACGCTGGTGGGCCTGGCCCTGGCCCGCCCGCAGACCTCGACCCGCGACGACAACCTCGAGCTCGAGGGCATCGACATCGTCATCACCCTCGACATGTCGGGCTCGATGGAGGAACGCGACCTGCAGCCGAACCGCCTGGAAGCGGCCAAGGCGGTCATCCAGGACTTCGTTCGCCGACGCCGCAGCGACCGCATCGGCCTCGTGATCTTCGGGCGCGAAGCCTACACGTACACGCCGCTGACCTTGGACCACGGCACCCTGCTTCGCATGGTCGCCGAGCTCAAGTCGGGCATCGTCGATGGCCGCGGCACCGCCATCGGCAACGGCCTCGGCGTCGCGCTCGCGCGTTTGCGCAAGTCCGACGCCCGCTCGAAGGTCATCATCCTACTCACCGACGGCGACAACAACAGCGGCAACATCTCTCCGACCCAAGCGGCCACCTTCGCGCAGAAGCTGGGCGTGAAGATCCACACCATCCTCGCAGGCGCCCGCGACAGCGCCGCCGAGGACGACGATGGCGCACAAGGAAGGCCGCGCTACCCGGTCAACCCCAAGCTCCTCGAGGAGATCGCCACCATGACCGGCGGCTCGCCGTACCTGGCCACCGACACGAATGCGCTGGTCAAGCGCTTCCAGTCCATCCTCGAGGATCTGGAGAAGTCGCGCATCAAGGACCGCGGCGTCCTGTGGGCCGAGCTCTACCCGAGCTTCTTGTGGCCAGCGTTCGCCGCCCTCGTGCTGGAGATGATGCTTCGCCTGGGACGGCTTCGGAGGTTGCCATGAGGCTCGCACACCCCCACCTGCTTTGGCTGCTCTTGCTGGTGCCAGCCGCGGTGCTGGCCTACGCGATCGCGTTCGTCGCCCGACGACGCGCGCTCGCGCGACTCGGAAACCCCACGCTCATCGAGCGAATGTCGGCGGCGACCTCGGTGCCCCGCAAGGTGGCCCGGGCGGCGCTCCTGTGTGCCGTGCTCGGCCTCGTGGCGTTTGCCCTGGCCCGACCGCAGGCAGGTGGGCGCGCGCGCCTGGAGAAACAACGCGGGCTCGACATCGTAGTCGCGCTCGACTTCTCGAAGTCCATGCTGGCCAAGGACATCTACCCGTCGCGCCTCGAGCGCGCCAAGCGCGAGCTCGAACAGCTGATGGACCGGCTGTCCGGCGACCGGGTGGGGCTGGTCGCCTTTGCCGGCGAGACGCTGACCTACCCGCCCACCACGGACTACGACGCCGTGAAGCTGTTCTGGCGGGATCTCTCGCCATCGGACATGCCGGTCGGCGGCACCGCCATCGGTCGTGCGATGACCGCCGCCATCGAGATGCTGTCCCGCCTGCGTTCGCAAGGCGGCGAGACACGCGATCAGGTCATCCTGCTCCTCACCGACGGCGAAGACACCGAGAGCAAACCGATGGAAGTCGCCGAAGAGGCCGCGAAGCTCGCCATCAAGGTCTTCGCCATCGGCATCGGCTCGCGCTCGGGCGAGCTCGTCCCACAGACCGGCGAGGACGACCAGGCCAACGGCTACATCAAGGATCGCGACGGCAAGTACGTGACCTCGCGCCTCGACGAGGATCTCTTGGCACAGATCGCGGGCAAGACCGGCGGCGGCTACCTGCGCGCGGACGGCCAGAACTTCGGCGTCGAGGCCATCGAGGCCGCCCTGGCGCGGCTCAAGCGCACCGAGAACGAGACCCGCCTGGTCAAGCAGTACGACGAGATCTACGAGTACCTGCTCGTGCCGGCGCTGCTCTTCTTGCTGGTCGAGGCCTGCATGGGCGAGCGGCGCAAGCGCAAGCCGGTGGGCGCGCAGGCGGCCTTGCTGCTGACGGCGCTGGTCCCCTTCCTCGGCGCATGGAGCCCCATCGAGAGCAACAACCGCGCGACCGAGGCGGGCAACGCGAGCATGAAGAGCGGCAAGCCCGAGGAGGCGCTGGCCCAGTACGACAAGGCAGTGGCCGAGCTGCCCAACGATCCGGGCGCCCACTTCAACCGGGGCAACGCCCTGTTCGCTCTGTCGCGCTTCGAGGAGGCGAGCCAGGAGTTCCTGCGCGCCACACAAGCAAGCAACCCCGGACTGAAGTCCGCCGCCTTCTTCAACCTCGGCAACACGCACTTCAAGAACAACAAGTACGAAGACGCCATCGCGTCCTACCGTCACGCCCTGGCGCTGGATTCTGGCAATACCAACGCCAAGTGGAACCTCGAGCTGGCCCTGCAGAAGAAGAAGGAAGAGGACAAGAAGAAAGAGGACCAGAAGAAGAACCAGAACGAGGACGACCAGAACAAGGACGATAAGAAGGACGACCAGAACAAGGACGACCAGAACAAGGACGACCAGAACAAGGACGATAAGAAGGACGACCAGAACAAGGACGACCAGAAGGACGACCAGAAAGACCAGGACAAGCAGGACCAGCAGGACAAGAAAGACGAGCAGGACCAGCAGGATCAGCAGCAAGAGCAGCCGCAGAAGCAGCAGCAAGAACAGCAGGACCAGCAGCCCGGCAAGGATGACAAGTCGCCCGACCTGCGGGAGATCGATGCGGTGCTAAACAACCTCGAGCAGAGCCCCAAGGATCTGGAGAAAATGCGCGCCCGTCTCCGTGCGGTAAGACGTGCGCCGCCGTCCAAAGACTGGTAGACGAGCCCTTCGCCCATGCGCGTGATTCGCAAATTCGTCCTGTTCGCCACGCTCCTCACCGCGGGGACGGTCTACGCGCAGGCTTCGTCGTTCACGGCTCGCCTCGGCCGCAACCCCGTGGGCGTCGGGGAAACCTTTCCGTTCGAGATCACGCTGTCCGCCGAAGGTCAGGCCGAGGACTATCGGCCGCCGGACTTCAAGGGCTTTCGCGTGGTCGCCCAGCGTCCCAGCCAGTCGACGCAGATTCAGATGGGTGGCGGTGGCAGCTTCATGCGCGTGACGTACACGTGGCACTACGACTTGGTCGCCACGCAGAAGGGCAAGCTCACCATCGGCGGCGCCAGCGTGCGCGTGGGCGGCCGAGCCCTGACCACCGACAAGGTCACCGTGACCGTGGTGGACGCGGGGCAAGCGCCCCCACCACCGCAGGCACGCCAACGCATGCCGCGCGGAATTCCTGGCTTCCCTGGCTCGATCTTCGGCTTCCCCGACCTCGAGCCCGAGGAGGAACCACCGCCCCCGACACCACCGCCCGCGGCGGGACAAGGCGTCGCGGCCGGCAAGCGCAACTTCCTGCGCGTGGTGCCCAGCAAGACCAAGGCCTTCGTCGGTGAGCAGATCACCGTCGAGTGGTTCCTCTACCTCGTCGAGCGCCAGACCAACTACTCGCCCACCAAAGAGCCGCGCACCGATGGCTTCTGGGTCGAGGAGCTGGAGGTTCCGAACCAGAACGGCCACCTGGCGCTGTCCGAGCAGGTCCTCGACGGACGCGTGTACCTGGTCGGCCCGCTCGCCCGCAAAGCCCTGTTCGGCCTCCGGCCCGGCAAGTACACCATCACCCCGCTCGAGGCGGACATCTCGCGCGCGGACTTCTTCCGCGTGCAGAGCGAGCACCTCAAGGCCGAGCCCACCACCATCGAGGTGCTTCCTCTGCCACCTGGCGCCCCCGCCGGCTTCGATGCGTCCGCCGTCGGACAGTTCCACCTCACGGCCGAGGTCGACCGCGACAACGTCCAGGTGGGAGATGCGATCACGTTGAAGGTGCGCCTGGAAGGTCAGGGCAACCTGCACAAGATCCCCATGCCGACGCTGCCCAAGCTCGACGGATGGAAGGTCTACGATCCCAAGGTCACCACGCAGCTGGCCCGCGGCGACGCCGTGAACGGCAGCAAGACCGCGGAGTACTTGCTCCTGCCCGAGCGTCCTGGCGAGACCACCGTGCCAGCCCTCGGCTTCTCGTACTTCAACCCGCAGAAGGGCAGCTACGCCACCGAGAGGACGACGCCGATTCGCCTGACCGTGACTGGCGAGGCCCGACCGCAGAACGCGAACGCGCCGGTCGCCAGCCCGCCCCCGGCCGCGACCTCGGGCGAGAACCTGCTCGCCATCCAGGTCCGTCCCATTCGCAACCGTCCGGCGCTGCGACGGGATCTGGGGGCGGCCCTCTACCACTCGCCCTTCATGGTCGCCGTCGTCGCGGTGCCACCGGGACTTCTCGCGATGGTGAGCCTGCTCGGAATCGCCCGCGCGCGCATGAGCCACGAGACCGAAGGCAAACGCCGACGCAAGCTGCGCCGCTCCGCCAACAAGCGCCTGCGCACCGCCACCGCGCACCTGCAGGCCGGCAAGCTCGCGCCCTCGCTGGCCGAGATCGAGCGCGTGCTGCGCGAATTCCTGACTGGCAGGATCGGGCGCACGGTGGCCGGGATGTCCCACGACGAGCTGCGGACCGCGCTGGCGTCCTTGGGTGCCACGTCCGCGCTGGTGGACGGCACCATCGCCGCGCTCGACACCTGCGACCGCGCGCGCTTCGCCCCTGGCAGCATCACCGCCGAGGAAGCCAGCGCCGCCATCGACCGGGCCGGCGAGATCATCGAGGACTTCGAGAAGCTGAAGTCGGGAGGTGCAGCATGAGCCCGCGCCGCCTGTGCGCCGTGGTCGCCGCCGTGGCCATCCTGGCGGGCGTCCCGCTCGCGCGCGCCGACCTGCTGGACCAAGCCTGGCAGCGTGGCAACGACGCCCACCTGCGCGGCGACTACGCGGCCGCCGCCACCGCTTACGAGCAGCTCGACCGGCAGCACGTGGTCTCCGCCGACCTCTACTACAACCTCGGCGTCACCTACTTCCGGCAGGGCAAGCTCGGCAAAGCCATTTGGTCCTTCGAACGCGCCCTCGTGGTGTCGCCCGACGACGAGGACGCGCGGTTCAACCTCGCCCAGACGCGCAAGCTGGCCGACCAGCGCGCACACGACAAGATCGAGGGCGCCGAGCGCGAGCCGCTGTGGAGCCGGATCGTCACCTTCGTCAGCCCATCGACCGCGGTCATCGCCTTCTGCGCGCTCTATCTGGGCTGCTTCGTGCTGCTCTTCGTTCGTCGGCGCAGCGCCCAGGATTCCCGCGTCGCGGTCACCGTGGGCGCCGCGATCCTGGGAGCCGGAGCTCTCCTCGCAGGGCTGCTCGTCCTTGGCCGTATCAACCTCGACCGCATCCCCCACGCCGTGGTCCTGCCCGACACGGTCGCCGTGAAGGAAGGCGCGGACGACAACTTCCGCACCAGCTTCCAAGTGCACGGCGGGCTCCGGGTCCGCATCCTCGACCGCGAGCGGGATTGGGTTCGCGTGCGACTCGCCAACGGCCTGGAAGGATTCGTCCACGCCGAGGACGTGGGCTCCCTGTGACCCCCGCCATCTCGTTCTCGCGCCGTCTGGCCTGGATGACGGAGGAAAACGCCATGGCCCACGCCGAGGCCGAACGCCGCGCGGCCGGGCTGCCCATCCTGGATCTGACCGTCTCGAACCCCACGGTGGCCGAGCTGCCCTACCCTGCCGAGGCGCTGGCGCAGGCCTTCGTCAATCCGCGGGTCGTGCAGTACCGCCCCTCGCCGCGGGGTCTCCTGCAGTCCAGGCAGCTCGTGGTCGCCGACTACGCGCGCAGGGGCGCGACCGTCTCCTCGGAGAACGTGGTCCTGACCGCGAGCTCGAGCGAATCGTATGCGCTGCTGTTCAAGCTGCTCGGCAACCCCGGGCAGAGCGTGCTGGTGCCCGAGCCCAGCTATCCGCTGTTCGACTATCTGACCGCGCTCGAAGGGCTGGTCCCACGTCCCTACCGGCTGGCCTACGACGGCCACTGGCACGTGGACTTCGCCAGCCTCGATCTCACCGACGTGGCCGCCATCGTGGTGGTGAGCCCCAACAACCCCACCGGCTCGTACCTGGGCGCCGACGACTGCGACCGCCTGGCGGAGCTCGCCGCCGCCCACGGGCTGCCCATCGTCGCCGACGAGGTCTTCGCCGACTTCCCGTTGGCGCCCGCGCCCGATGCCGTGACCGCGCTGGCCAAGCGCGAGCTCCCGGCGCTCACGTTCTCGCTGGGCGGGCTATCCAAAGCGTGCGGCTTGCCACAGATGAAGCTCGGCTGGATCGCCACCACCGGACCAGCCGACGTGGTCCAGACCGCGCTGCAGAACCTGGATCTGGTGGCGGACAGCTACCTCTCCGTCGGGACGCCGGTTCAGGTGGCCTTGCCCAAGCTGCTCGACATCGGCGCGACCATGCGCACGGCCATTCATGGCCGCGTCAGGCGCAACCGAGACGCCCTCGCCACGCAGATCGGAACGACGTCGCCGTGCACCTTGCTTGCCACCGAAGCCGGCTGGTCGGCCATCGTGCGCGTGCCCGAGGTGATGAGCGACGAGGCTTGGGCGCTGCGGCTGCTGGGCGACCACGGCGTATTGGTCCAGCCCGGCTACTTCTTCGACCTGCGCATGGGCGCGACGCTGGTGGTGAGCCTCCTCACGCCCCCCGCGATCTTCGACGAAGGCATCGGCAGCATGCTTGGCGCCATAGAGAGAGCATAGAAAGACACCCTTCCGGCGCCCGGGGGCGCGTGGGCTGCTGACACGAAGCGGAGATCAGGCCTCCGGGACACGAAGATCGCGCAAAGTCCGGGAAGAATTGGCAGAAGCGCGGTGTCACTGCCCGGCCGGAGGCGCCAGCGGGAGAGAGCGTCAACAACCTGGGTAGAAGCGGCGAATCGACCTGGGATCGGAATCAAAAGTTCCCGGATGGGGCCGGGGCGGTGTTAAGAATCGTGACTCGCGGCAGTCCCATCACGGGATGTCGCGGTTTTTCTTTCCCACAGGAGCGGTCATGACGGCGCGACAATCCCCTCTCGTTTTCTCACTGGTAGTGGGCCTGATAGGCCCCCTGGCAATCGGATGTTCAAGCTCTTCCAACGGCTCGGGCGCAGGCGGCAGCCAGGGCCAAGGCGGCAGCAATCAAGGCGGCAGCTCTGCCTCGGGCGGTAGCGGCAGCGGCGGCAAGAACACCGGTGGCAGCAACGCCGGCGGCAGCAACGCCGGCGGCTCTCGTACAGGCGGCAGCAGCGCCGCTGGCGGATCCGGGGCTGGCGGCAAAGGCGGCGCGGGCGGAACCAGCGCGGGCGGAACCAGCGCGGGCGGCGCGGGCGGAACCAGCGTCGGCGGCGCGGGCGGAACCAACGTCGGCGGCGCGGGCGGAACCAACGTCGGCGGCGCGGGCGGAACCAACGTCGGCGGCGCGGGCGGAACCGGGGCGGGCGGCTCGAGCCCGCCGCTCGGTGAGTGCACGAACGCCGGCACCGTCTCGAACTTCGACGACGGAACCATGGCGGTCAGGGACGTCGGCAAGAGCGGGATCACCGGCGTCCTGTGGGACAAGTACAGCGACGGCACCGGCTCCCTCAAGATGGCGGTCGAGGACGGCGGCAGCGGCACCTGTGGCTCCAAGGCCCTGCACGTCTCCGGGTCTGGATTCTCGGATTGGGGCGGCGGCGTCGAGTTCATCCTTGGCGGCACCTTCGAGCCCGGAAAGTCGAAAGCGGCGCCGGTCGATCTGAGCGCCTACGTCGGCCTTCAGTTCAAGGCCAAGATCGGCTCGGGCCACAAGAACCCGGTTCGCGTCCAGATCTCGACCCCGGACACCGAGGACAAGGCCCAGTCCGGCGGCAAGTGTGACCCCGCCGTCGAGGGCGATGACGCTTGCTATAACCACATGGGCAAGTTCTTCTGGACCGACTCGGACAACCCCGGGCTCTCCATGCCCATGTCGTCCACCTGGAAGACGTACACCTTCTGCTTCGAGAAGGATCTGTTCCCGAAGTGGTTGCCCAGCAATCTCTCCGCCGAGCAGCGCCGCAACCTGGCCAAGAACTTCCTCAAGCTGCAGGTCGACTTCAACAAGAGCCTCGACGTCGCGAACAATGCGATCAACGCCAAAGAGGCCAAGCTGCACGCCATCGGCGACGCGTTCGACCTTTGGCTGGATGACGTCGAGTTCATCACCGACGCTTCGCTGTGCACCGCCTACCCGGTCGGCTCGACCTGGAAGCCCAGCCCCAAGGCGGGCGGTAGCTGCGCCCTCGCCCCGGAGGCCGAGAAGTTCCACGGCTACATCGAGGCCATCTACGCGCACTGGAAGGCGAAGTTCCTGAGCGGTGGCCGCGTCATGATGCCCGAGCAGCCGGCGGACGGCACCACCTCGGAGTCGCAGGGCTACGGCATGCTGCTCTCCGTCGCGATGGACGATCAGGCCACCTTCAAGGCAATCTGGACCGAGACCAAGACCAAGCTCGCCAACGGTGTCATCAACTGGACGTGGCAAGGAAGCAGCGACGGCTCGGCCACCGACGGCGACGAGGACGTCGCCTATGCGCTCTACCTGGCGGACAAGAAGGGCTGGGGCACCAAGGCGGACGCCGACGCGCTCGCCGCTGCCATCATGGCCAACGACATCAGCGGCACCACCCTGAAACTTGGAAGCAAGTTCCCAGGAAACGGGTTCAATCCGTCGTACTTCGCTCCCCTGTTCTACCGCAAGTTCGCCGGGAGCTGGGGCGGGGTCATCGACACCGGCTATGGCACCGTATCAAAATGCCAGCAGAGCAACGGCCTCATAGCCGACTGGTGCAAGTCTGACGGAACCCCAGCTAGCGCGAGTGAGGTGGGCGCGCAGGTCTGCGGCGAAGGCATGTGCAACGACAAGGTGTACGCCTACGAGGCGGCCCGCGCCGGGCTCCGGCTGGGCCAAGACGCCTGCTGGGGAACCGGTGGGCAAGCGGCCCCCATCCTGAGCAAGCTGCTCACCTTCTTTGCTGGCAAGTACAACAATGGCGACAGCATCGGAGAGATGATGGCTGGTTGGCTCCTGGCCCAGGGCACCCCCCACACGGCGGCGGTCGCGAACCAGGCGTCCTTCATTGGACCGCTCGGGGTGGCGGCGAAGTCGTCCACCGCCCACGCCAAGATCCTGGACAACGCGTTCCGGGCGACGCTGGACATCCTCGAGTCGCCCCAGTTCAACCGGGTGTACTACTCGACGTCTCTTGGCCTGATGAGCCTCCTCGAGATGTCGGGCAACATGCCTCACTACTAGATCACCAGCGATGGGGATCCGGCGACGGATCCCCATCCGATCCCGTAGTCTGTTACTGATGGGGACCCGGAGACGGGTCCCCATTTTTGTTCGGCCAGGTCACCACAGGACAGAAAGCCATCCAACTTCGGTCGGATCATGGTGCTCTGCGACGGTACCTCGGCTCCGTCCCGAGCCCCTTTGCTCGCCCGTTCAGCAAGGCGCCGGTGCCCTCCTTATGCCGAGTCGGCACATCGCCGACATACGCCCGTCAGGTACCGGAGCTCGAACGGGCGATGGTTCGGCGCAGCCGTAGGTGGCGTAAGAGCCGCCGAGCGGGCATCAGAGTGCAAGGCGCCGAAGCCCGGCCGCCTCTTTGCATGGCGTCGGGGCGGCTATGATGACTGGCACGACCAATAGCCGCCCTCGATGAGGCCCGGCCGACAGAATCCGGGACAGTAATTGGGCACGAGGGGATCGCAAATGGTGTTCTTGTTCAGTGTCGCGCATTCTTGCGTCGAGCATACGGACTCGAAGCTGCCTCCGCGGTCATGTGCCCCGCAGCACTTTTCTCCAGCGCTGCAGTCGTTGGGACCGTCGCAATGGGTCCCCCAGCTCTTGTTGCATTCACCTGACCCGCAGCCTTCGCTCGCCAGGCACCGGGTTGTGAGCGGACCGGTCCCTAGACCGCAGGAGACCCAACCCGCCTTGCCTATGGTTCCATCATGGCGACACTGACCGTCGTAACACCCGTCGGGGCAGACCTCCGTCTTCGTCGGGCCAGTGCCGTCGCAGTACGAGCGATCGTTGCCGCTACAGACGCTGTAGCCGGGCTTGATGGTGCCGCTACCGTCGTTGCAGTCACTGGCATTGTCGACGTAGCCCGTCGGTTTGCTACATGCAGACACAGAGACCGCGGCGTTGCCGTACCCATCAGAATCCCCATCCAAGTAGAACGTCGACGGGTTCTTGCTGCATGAGCCCTGGGTCTGGTTGGTGCAGCTCGCCGTCCCCCCGCACGTTCCGCAGGGAACCTGAGCTCCGTCGTTATTCGACCAGGCGGTCGTCGACTTGGAGGGCGTGCAGATTTGACAGTTGTTGCTCGAGTTGACCGTGTTGCTGGCGAAAAATGAGCCGCTGCCTCCCCCAATCCAGCAACCCGCTTGGCAGTTGCCGCCACTACACACCCGTCCGCTCCCGCAGCCCGTTCCGTTCGAGACGGGGGTGCAGGTCCCCGTCGCGCACGAGTTGCACTCGCCACAGTTTGCGTTGCAGCACACACCGCCAGCGACGATCCCCGACGTGCATTCGTAGGATTCGGTGGCGGGTTGGCCGTTCTGCTTCTTGGCGGCGCACGTGCCAGCCCCG
This sequence comes from uncultured Myxococcales bacterium, assembly GCA_964647025.1. Taxonomy (GTDB): domain Bacteria; phylum Myxococcota_A; class Polyangia; order Fen-1088; family Fen-1088; genus Fen-1118. The sequence goes on from CAZYFU010000100.1 coordinate 13,343, forward strand.
ATGTTGCAGTAGTTGCCCGCGCCGCAGTCGGTCTGGGCGGTGCAGCTCTTCAGGCAGCCGGTGGTGGCACACTGGAAGGCGCCGCAGCTCTGCGGAGTGGCGGTCGTGCACGCGCCCTTGCCGTCGCAGGTGGTGGCGGGGGTGAAGGTCTTGCCGTCGCTGCTGCACGCCGCCGGGGTACAGATGTGGCTCGTGCCGACTTTGCGACAGGCACCACTGCCATCACAGGTGCCGTCGTTGCCACACTGACTGCTGGCGGTCTCGTCGGCGCACGCCGCGTGGGGATCCTGCCCACTCAGCACCGGGGCGCACGTGCCGTTCGCCTTTCCAGTCAGCGCGTTCGAGCACGCGCTGCAACCCGTGCAGGCGGAGTCGCAGCAGAAGCCATCGATGCAATTGCCCAGGCTGCACTCGTCGCTCGTCTGGCAGGCGGCACCGGCTGGTAGTGCTGGCGTCTTCTCGACAGGGGCGTCGGACGTCGTGTTGCCTCCTTGGCCCACGGCACCGCCAGCACCGCTTCCGCCTTGACCGACAAGGATGACGCCACCGGTGCCGGTACCTTGGGGAATCTCGCCCCCTGCCCCGCCTTGACCGACAAGGATGACCCCCCCGGTGCCGGTGCCTTGGGGAATCTCGCCCCCTGCGCCGCCTTGACCGACAAGGATGGCGCCCCCGGTGCCGGTACTCTGGGGAAAGTCAACGCTGCCGTCCTGACTGACTGGGAATGTGCCGCCGGTACCAGTGCGCGGGGGCACGTCGCTGACTCCGCCCTGGCCGGTCATGCCACCCTGGCCGCCCTGTCGCCCACCAGTGCCCAGCGCGGCGGTCGAGGTCGAGGCGTCTTTTCTGTCGAGGCACGCGCCCAGCATCAGGAGCAGGGCGATCCAGAGCCTCGCTTTGGCCGGGAAAGCCCCGACGGGCTCCGCGGACGAATGGCGTTTGGGGGATCCTGGCGAGGCTTGGCCGCACTCCACGCGATGACAGGTCATTCGAGGCTCCTAAGATGATATGGGCGGATGTTGGAGTAAGTCCGTCCTGTCAGCAAGAGCGTAGTGCCGGCGGCTCTGTCGACCACCAGAGGTCCCGCCAGTTCCGAAAACCCCACGCCCGATCGCAGCCGGCATCGGGTCACCGCGAGCTCGGGGAGCAGCGCGATTCGCAAATCGCCGCCTGCGAGCGATCACCGCCCAACCTACGAGCGGTGACCGCATAGCCTAGAGCCGCACCGAGTGCCCGACGAGCACCCGGGCGTGCTGGTTTTAGGGAACCCCGTTACTGCGCCGTGATAGCGGCGAGATCTTCCACGCAGAAATCCCAGTCGATCGGGTCAGCGGCGTTGGTGGGGATCATGAACTGGATGGCCAGGATGTTGTTGGCATCGGCATCGCCGGGCTTGAGCTTCGGGTTGTAGTGGGTCTTGACCAGCGGATCCTCGAACTCGATCTTCATGACCGTGCCAGACTCCACCTCGGCCGGGGTGACCTTGTAGTAAGAGTTGGCGACACTGTCCCCCTCGTTGAACTGGACACGGAGCTCGGTGGCGTTGACCTTGCCGCTGAACCTCACCGAGATACCCAGCAGCTTGGTGGCCAGGTCGGCGTTGTACGGGCAGGCGCTGAGCGGGTACTTGACGGGCGCGCTGCCCGCATCCCCGTCCCCGACGCCAGCATCGCCGGCTTCTTCTTCGCTCTGAGCGCACAGGTCGAAGCCGATGCCGGCACCCCAGATCGTGCTGTAGTCGAGCGAGCCGTCGCCATCCTTGTCGGTGACCGCCGGCGCGGTGCCCTTGAAGCACATCTTCCCTGTGTTGTCGTAGCGGGCGCCTTCCTTCGGCTCGAGGGTGGCGTCCACGCAGCCAAACGAGTACCAAGCCCCTTGAATGCCGAGCTCGTTCTCGCCGGTCTTCATGAAGCCCTCTTCGTTGGGCATCAGCCTGATGCCGGGCAGGGGCGTCGTGTCGACGACGACCGTGCCGCCTGCCCCGTTGCCCGTGCCACCCGCGCCAGTGCCGCCAGTGCCCGTCTCCGTGCTGGTGCCGCCCGCGCCGCCACCGCCCGCGCCTCCCGTGTTCTGCTGGTTCGCATTGTCGCTGCCGCAGCCGACCATGCCGATTCCGCTGATAATGCCAAGCGTTGCGAGGACGAAGAGTTGCTTAGAACGCGCCATTTTCGGCTCCTTGTTCATGACTTCCCGTAGAGGCTTAGTGTCAGTACGTCCGTAAGTAAACAGAAATTGCTCTCCAGGATAACCCCAATGCTGGTCGGTTAGAGCAAGCCGTCGAAACCGTCGAGGATTCGCGTCATAGGGGCGGGCCGGAGCTGCCACGGCGCCGTCAGTATGCGGTTCGTCGAACCGCCTGCAGGCGCTACCTTCTGAGAAGCCCCGCCCGAATACGCTCGTACCTTCGGTCGCCGAGGACACGCTTGGCGGCGTCGAGCATCCCGTAGCGAAGCTGCATCTTGAGTCGGGCGCGACGTTCGCTCAGCCAGGACTCGAGCGAGGCAACGTCGATCGAATCGGTCACCGCGAAACGGCCAAGCTTGCAGCGCGGGCGCCGCCCGATGGCGGTTGGCCGAGAAACGAGGACATGGCTGTAGCCCACTTCCTGGGCGACGCGCTCGATGTCCTGCGGCTGGCGCCCGCCTGGTGGTGACAGCAGGGTCACGCGCTGCCCCGTGTGGTCCTCGATCTCCAATCGCGCTCGACGCAGCTCCTCACGGAGGCGCGCGGGTGACAGCTCGGTCAGGTAATGGCTGTGGTCCAAGCCATGCGACTGGATCGACATTCCGCCATCCGACATCTCTCGGAGCTGCGCCCAGGTCGCATAGCCTTGGGTACCAACCTGCGCCGGGTTGACGAAGAAATCTGCCCGGCCTCCAACCGAGGTCAATGCCGGCCAGGCCAACCGATAGTTGCTTTCGTGCCCATCATCGAATGTCAGCACCACGCCATCTCGACCGTCGAGCCAGTCTTGCAGGCAAAGGACCGAGTCTCGTATTCGAATGCACGCCGCCACGTGCTGGTTGAAGCGCTCCAAGGTCACGGAGTAGTGCGGATCGACGCCGGGCCCCGACCGTACATCGACCGCATGGTACATGAGTGCGATGGTGCTGCTCGACGGACGGATAGTCATGCTTGCAGAGCGCTCAGACCTGGTTGTTGAATACGACGCCCGCGAACTTCGAAGGTTCGAAAAGAGCGGCAGCTTTTGCGATCTCATCGGCGGTGTCGCGTCCGTAGCCTGCCACGAGGACCACGAAGTCCGCCAGCTGCGACAGGATTCGCGCGTCCGGAGACCCCTTCGTGGGCGGACCGTCTAGGACGAGAAAACAAGGAGCCTTCCGCAGCCAAGTCACCAGGGTTCGCATGGCGTAAGATGAGAAGTACTCCCGCGCCGAGGAGGATGGATTGCCGGCGGGGATGAAATACAGCCCCGGAAGCTTGGTATGGTGGAGCAGTCTCTCGGCCCGAGTGTGGTTGTTCTCGAGGTAGTCGAACAAACCTTCCGTGTCGTCCAAGAGCGAGAAGGCCAAATGTTGGGACGGCCTGTGCAGGTTGCAGTCTAGGAGCACTGCTCTCCGGTTTTCCTGGAGGGTGAAAGCTGCCGCCAGATTCCTCGACACGAATCCAGCGCCCGATCCGCTCGTAACAGGTACGACCAACACCGTGAACCTGTTCAGCCCGATGCCCTCTGCCATGGCCAAGAGGCGCGTCCGCAGGTCCCGAAACGCGTCGAGCTGCTCACCGACCGCCATGCCGAGTATGTCGGGACACTGCCCAACGCCCTCGCCAGGAACGGCCAGGAATCCTCCGCTCGCCGACACCCTGAGCTCGGTGACAGGCGCGCCATCTCTGGCGGGGGCTTCCGAGCTCGAGACTGAGCTCGGGAAGCCGGGAGTGGTGCGGCGATTGTCACCCGATGATGCGCTCATCCCGAGACCTTGGCCTGGCTAAGGAAGTAGGCCACGGCGTAGGCCGCGAGCACGCACGACAACAGGATGAACGTCAGAACCTTGTGCATCCGCATCCGTCCTTGTTCCTCGGCCGAAAGGGCATATGGAATGCTGACGAGAACGGGCACCTTGGCAAACCGTTCGATCTGGTCGGCACCGCGGACGCGCCCATCAAAAGAGACCATCGCCACGAGCAGGCCAAGCGGCACGGCAAACGCCAGAACGAGGCCGATGATGCTCTTGTGCATCACGCGCAACCCGCTGGCGATCACTGGCATCGCCGGAGGCTCCTGGACTTTGAGAATGACGTTGCTTCGTTCCACATCGAGATTGAGCGAAAGACGGGCAGATTCTCTCTTCTTCAGCAGGTCCTGATACACATCGCGCGTGGTCTCGTATCGGCGGAGCAGCTCCGAAAGCTTCGAATCCTGCCCTACCCTGCGCATCTCGGGATCGAGATCCGATTCCGCGACTGAGGCACGCTGCGACGACCGTCGGCCACGTCCCGCTGAGCGCGACGGCGGCGCCCCTGCCGCAGCGAGGTTCGCACGGACCTCGTCAAGCCTTGTTCGAGCGGCGCGCGCCACCTCGTCGTCCAGGGCCGAGGTTGCCGCACGCGCCTTTTCGCTATCGGCCTGGGCGGTCTCGAGTCGACGCAGATCCTGTCGAGCCGACTCGAGGTCGCGGCCTTTTCGGATGACGTCGGGGTGGCTATCCGTGTAGGCGTTGACCAGATGCTCGTACTCCAGGCGCATCTGCTCGATGCGGGCTCTGAGATGCTCCTCCGCTCGACGAGATTCGGGGCTGACGGGAGCGCGCGGGCGAGACAGCTGCGCTGTGAGAGTAGCCTCTTCGTCGCGAAGTCGAGCGATCTCCTCCGGCGTGGCTGTCGCTGCGCGTCTTGTTGTGCCTTCGCGCCGCTCCGCTGCTTGCGGGTCTTTGGGCGTAGCAGTCGAGTCGCCGGTAGGCGAGACGATCCCCTGGCTCCGGTAATACGCGAGCAGCTTGTCGTGCACTACCGTGAGCTCGCTCCCGTAGTCCTTGACCTGACGCTCGATGAATTCGTACGCCTCACGACTGGCGGTCTCCTTCGCGTTGGCCGCTTCTCGTACCAGGATCTCGACCATTTTCTGAGTGAGCGCGAACGCCCGCTTTGCGTCATTGTCGCGATAGCTCACCCTGATCATGTCGCGTACGCTCTCGACGCGCAGGCTTGAGCGCAGCTTGTTCAGCAGACGCTCCTCGTCTTGCGGCGAAAGATGCCCTTTCAACCAACCACCGTGCTCCAGAATCTCGTGCCTGATCCGCCTCGTCTGCACGGCCTGAACCATCACTGCCAGACGGTTCTCGGCCCCCGCCCCACCTCCGTGGTCGACCAGCGACTTGATCGAGGCGGTGTCCGGCACCAAAACCGCCGAGCACTCCCATGTCTTGGGCAGAATCATTCCGACCACCAGTGCGCCCAGGGCAACCACGGCGAAGATGCCGGCCAAGGGCAGCATTCGACGCTTCGCTTCCCTGACCAGCGAAGGCAATAGGGTGACGAGTCCAGGTGCGGGGCGGTTCATGGCGGAGCTTGGCTAGATGTGTCGGACCAGTCCAAATCGGAAAGCGAAGCCCCCAGTGTAATCGCAACGCCGACCCGGGGCAACGCCCCCACGGATATCCGCGAGGGGCGAGCCTCCGGCACCGGTGTCCGCGACGGGTCGGCTCCCCCGAGTTTTCGGGCGAGCACCGCAGTCGCTCTGTTATAGTCGCTCGCCTCACGCACGAGGAAATCTCGGTGCATTCGTGGGAAGACGTGTGCCGTCCGATCCTGATTCCGTAAGCACTCCATATGACAGCCTCTCCCCTTAAGCGGCTCCTGCTCCACACCACTCATTACTCGCTTAGCAGCGCCCTCACTATGCTAGCCGGGCTGGTTTCGTTCCCAGTCCTGACTCGCCTGTTCTCGGTCTCCGACTACGGTGTGATGAACCTGATCGGGGCAACGCTGAGTATCGCGGTGGCGTTTGGAAAAGTCGGGGTGCAGCACTCCATTATCCGCTACCAGAGCGAGGCAACGTCAGGGCACGGGCGGTTCACGATACCCCAGCTCACCTCGACGGCTCTGTTCGGCATGCTGGGAACATCGTTGCTGGTCGCATCGTTGCTGGGTGTCGGCGCCCAGTTCGTCCCCAAGCGTTGGATGGGTGATGCTCGCATTCCTCACATCTTGGGCATCGTGTCCGTCGTCGTGGTCGCACAGGTGCTGGAGAGCGGAGTCCTGAACTTCGTACGCGCGGAACAGAAGACCAAGACCTTCGTGGCCTACCAGGTCACGAAGAAGTGGGTTGGCTTGGGTCTGATTCTGGTGGCAGTGCTGTTGGTGTCACGCACGTTGACGGCGTTCTACGTCGCCACCGCGATAACCGAGACGGTCGCCATCGTGATACTCGCCAGAATGATGTTTCGTCGCCGTGAGGACGTCTCTCCGTCGCAATTCTCGCGGCCGCTCTACTTCGAATTGCTCCGCTTTGGCGTGCCGATGCTGATTGGCTACGAGCTGTCGGGAATCGTCCTCTCGGTGGGCGACAGGTATCTCATCGACGGCCTCATGGGGGCCGCTCCTCTCGGGCTGTACTCGGCGGCCTACAATCTCTGTCTGTACGTGCAGTCCGTGTTCATCGCCTCCGTGGGCCAAGCGGTCATGCCCCTCTACATGCAGATGTGGGAGCGCCAAGGAAAGGACGAGACCGCTGCATTCATTGCTCGCTCGCTCCGCACGTATGTGATCCTTGGGGGCCCGGTGATCGCCGGGTTGGCGGCCGTCGGACCGGAGCTGCTGCCGGCCCTGGCCTCGGAAAAGTATCTGAGTGCGGCGTCGATAATACCCTGGGTGATTGCAGGCATGGTGGTGGATGGTTCGAACTCCATGCTGGGGGCGGGCCTGTTCGTTCATCGCAAGACCCGTCTCATCATGACCATCGTGATGAGCGGAGCCGCGATTAACCTCGTGCTGAACGTGCTCTTCATTCCGCGCTTCGGCATCGTGGCCGCTGCGGTAGCCACGTCGATCAGCTATGCGTTCACGGCGACAAGCTTGGGATTCGCCGGACGGCGGTTCTTGCCGGTGCCAATCCCATGGGCCACGATCGGGCGGACGGCGATAGGGTCGGTCGTCATGCTCGCGGCGGTCCGCTCTATTTACCCCGGTCACCGTCTCTCGACTGTGGCCGTACGCGCAGTCCTTGGGGCTGCAATCTATCTGACCATCATGGCGGTCGTGGACCGAGACTCACGGCTGCTCCTGAAGAAGGGCCTCAGTCGCTTGAGGCGATCGAAATAGCCGCTGCTGCGCCGGGTCGTCAGCAGCCGTCGACGGACGTTAGCGCGCCTTCCCGTCAGGGTTGGGGTGGCGCTTTTCCGGGATCGTAGGTCGAATATCCGCTAACATGCCCGCTTCCTAAGCCACCTACCTCGAGGAAAGCATATGATAGTTCTCGTAACCGGCACTGCCGGCTTCATCGGTTCAGCGGTAGCCATGCGCCTGCTGTCGCGCGGAGACAGGGTCATTGGTATCGACAACCACAATGACTACTACGATCCCTCGATCAAGGAGGCACGGGTTGCGAGGTTCGTCTCGCATCCGAACTACACGCACCTGAGGGTCGATCTGGCGGACAAGAACGCGATCGACGCGGCGTTCGCGAGCGGCAAACCTCAGCGGGTCATCAACCTCGCGGCCCAAGCGGGGGTTCGGTACTCACTGGAGAACCCGATGGCCTACATCAATAGCAACATCATCGGGTTCACGCACATCCTCGAGTGCTGCCGGCACCATCGCGTCGAGCATCTCGTCTATGCCAGCAGTTCGAGCGTGTATGGAGCGAATACGGCGATGCCGTTCTCCATTCACCAGAACGTCGATCACCCACTGAGCCTCTACGCCGCCAGCAAGAAGGCCAACGAGCTGATGGCTCACACCTATAGCCATCTCTTCGGGTTGCCGACGACCGGATTGCGTTTCTTCACGGTCTACGGGCCCTGGGGCCGACCGGACATGGCCCTGTTCAAGTTCACCAAGGCGATGCTCGCCGATCAGCCCATTCAGGTTTTCAACTTCGGCAACCACCGACGGGACTTCACGTACATCGACGACATCGTCGAGGGGATCGTGCGCGTTCTGGATCGTCCTGCCCCGCCCGATCCCAACTGGAACGGCACCCATCCAGACCCCGGCACCAGCCAGGCTCCGTGGCGTGTCTACAACATCGGGAACAACAAGCCGGTCCAACTCACCGACTACATCGCCGCGATAGAGAAAGCCTTGGGCAAGAAGGCGAAGATGGAACTGCTACCGCTCCAGGCGGGCGACGTTCCAGATACCTACGCGGACGTAGCCGACCTCGTCGAGCAGTTCCAGTACAAGCCTTCCACGTCGGTCAACGATGGAATTGCCCAGTTTGTTGCGTGGTATCGTCAATATTTCAACGTCTAGTCGGGTAGTATCGTCCGAACTTATCGGCGCCGTACGAATCAGAAAGGCTGAATTATCATGAGTACTCTCGCGGAGAAGATCGCTCAGAAGACCGCTGTGGTTGGAGTCATTGGACAGGGCTACGTTGGGCTGCCTTTGGCCCTGGTCTTTTGGGAGGCAGGCTTTCCTGTCATTGGTTTCGACGTCGACACGAAGAAGATCGAGGCGCTCTCGAGAGGCGAGTCCTACATCAAGCACGTCGGACCGCAGCGGGTGAAGGCTGCAGTGGGGAGCAAGCGCTTCACGGCGACCTCTGACTTCGGTCGACTGAAGGATTGCGACGCCATCCTGATTTGCGTGCCCACTCCGCTCGGGCGCCACCGCGAGCCGGACAATTCGTACATTCACGCCACCGCCCGCGATATATCGCGTTACCTGAAGCGAGGCCAGTTGGTCGTTCTCGAGTCCACGACGTACCCTGGAACCACCGACGAAGAAGTGCTGCCCATCCTCGAGCAGACGGGGCTCAAGTCACCGGCAGATTTCTACCTGGCATTCTCGCCCGAGCGGGAGGATCCCGGAAACCAGAGTTTCTCGACCCGAACGATTCCCAAGGTCGTTGGCGGAATCAACAAGGAGTCGACCGAGGTCGCTGTGGCGCTCTACCGTGCCGGGCTCGACCGTGTGGTCGAGGTCTCTCATTCGCGGGTTGCCGAGTCGACGAAACTGCTGGAGAACATCTTCCGCTCCATCAACATCGCGCTCGTGAACGAGCTCAAGATGACCTTCCTCAGTATGGGGATCGACGTGTGGGAAGTCATCGCCGCGGCCAGTACGAAGCCGTTCGGGTATATGCCCTTCTATCCGGGCCCCGGTCTGGGCGGCCACTGCATACCTCTCGATCCGTTCTATTTGTCGTGGAAGGCGGCGGAACATGGAATATGGGCTCGGTTCATCGAGCTGGCCGGAGAGATCAATACCCAGATGCCCCGCTTCGTCGTCTCGCGGGTTGCGAGTGCGCTGAACGAAGGCGGAAAGCCGCTGAAAGGGGCGAAGGTGTTGGTGCTCGGCCTATCCTACAAGGCGAACATCGACGATTGCCGCGAGTCCCCGTCGTTCGAGCTGCTCGAGCAACTGGCGAACGCTGGTGCAGAAGTGCAGTATTGCGACCCATTCTTCCCAGAGATGCCTCGCACGCGAAAGTACAGCTTCGAGCTGAAGTCCGTTCCATGCACGCCCGAAGCATTCTCGCAATTCGATGCATTGCTGGTTGCTACTGCCCACGACGACTTCAAGGACCCAGCTTTGTACCGTGACGTCAAGCTCATCGTGGATTCGCGAAACATGATCGCGCCGCTGCTGAAAGGCGTCACCTCCTCGACACGCCTCGTGAAGGCATAGCCGCACGCAGATCGACGAGTGGCCACTGTCGACTTGCGACCTGGTGCCTGAAGTCACAGACAAAGCGAAGACAATGCTGGAAGACCATGGACGGCTCACTGGCGAGGCGTCCATTCGGCGTGCTCCTATCGCCCTCTCTCTGGAGCTAGCGATTTGGCTGGTGCTGGCGGCGCCTGTCGTGCTTCTGGTGATCGTCCCTCGACCATCCGGACTTCTCTGGGACAACCTCTTCAATGCTGCCCACGTGTGCGCTTCCTTCGTCGT
>CAZYFU010000101.1:0-23257 GCA_964647025.1 uncultured Myxococcales bacterium
GTCGGGCGCCATGTCGGACAGCACGACGTCGTACGCGGCCAGGCCGCACAGCAGCTCCTCGTCGGAGAGCGTGTAGATGTCGGCGAGGATCACGTGTGCGCCAACAACCGGTGCCGGCAGCGGCAATCGATCGACGCCCACCACCTTGCCGTGGGGACCGACCGCCTTGACCGCGTACTGCATCCACGATCCCGGCCGGCAGCCCAGATCGAGAACGCGTGCCCCCGCATGAAACAGGCGCACGCGCTTGTCGATGTCCTCGAGCTTGTAGACGGCACGCGCCGCGAAGCCTTCGTTCCGCGCCTTGCGGAAGAAGCCGTCGTGGCGGTGCCGTCGGTCTCCGAGCTGACCCAACCGAAGTCGCTACTTCTTCTGAGCTGCGGTCTGGCCCTTCTTGGAGGCCTTCATCGGGTTCTTGGACTCGATCTCCTTCTGGAGCTGCGGCACGATGTACTTCTTCACGTTCTTCGTGCTGCCCTTGAGAACGACGAGCCCGTTCACGGGACCGGGGACGGAGCCCTTGACCAGGACCACGTTCTTGTCCTCGAGAACCTTCACCACCACCAAGTCGGACGAGGTGAAGTGGTTCGTGCCCATGCGGCCAGACATGCGCTTGTTCTTGAACGTGCGGCCCGGGGTCAAACGGCAGCCGATGGAGCCACCGTGACGGAAGAACTCGTGCGTACCGTGGGTCGCCGTGTCGCCGGCCATCTTGTGCCGCTTCATGACGCCCTGGTAGCCCTTGCCCTTGCTCACGCCGACCACGTCGACCACGTCACCCGCCTTGAAGACCTGCCCCGCGGTCAGGACCTTGCCGACTTCGTGAGCGGCGACGTCCGTGACCTGGTCGAGGCGAATCTCACGCAGGACAGCCGGCGACTTCTCGACGCCGACCTTCTTGAAGTATCCAGCCTGCGGCCGCGAGATCTTGCGGGCCGAGGCCTCCTCGAAACCGAGCTGCAAGGCCGCGTAGCCGTGCTTCTCGGGCGTGCGCTGCCCGGTCACGACGCAAGGACCGATTGCAAGTACGGTACATCCCAGCGACGATCCGTCCTCGTGGAAGTAACGGGTCATTCCCAACTTACGGCCGATCAGGCCCATCTTCATCGACATGGTGTGCGAACCTCTTGAAAGACGTGGGTTTATAATCGGATGCCAGGCGCAGGTCAAGTTGCACGTGTCATGGCGCGCCTGATTTCTCTGCCGGGCGGTCACCGAGCAGGTGGTTGAAGTCCTGCGTAAAGGTCAAAGGCCCCAAAACCAGCTCGATTTCTCGGTCCAGAGCCGAGGCGTCCGGTTGCTTCTCCTCCCCGGTGCGCGGGCGGAAAACCAGGTTCAGGTTGGCCACGGTCAGGGCATCTCGGTGCTCTGGGCGGGGATAGTCCACTGCCCAAGCCGCCTTGCGCAAGCAACTCTCGATGTCGGGATGATCGAGCGTCGACTGGCGGATCACGGCGTCGTGCAGCTCGCCCCGCTCGATGGTCAGCTCGAGCCGGACGCGTCCGCGAAGCCGCGCGTCGTTGGCGGTCGCGACCTTGCGGGACAGGTAGCAAGCTCGCGCACGGGGCATGAAGGCCAAGGAGAGGGCGTTGCGGAGCACGGTCTCGTCGAGGCGGCCGTGCACCACATCGTCCGCGGCCCGCTTGGTCCCAGGTGTCGCGGGAAGCACGGCCAGGGCCACCGCGCTGGTGGCACCCGCCCAGGCACGGCGCACTCTGCCGTCTGTGTCCAGGAGCGGCTGCATCCACTCGCCCTTGATCCTCACTGCGTTGAGGTCGAGGTGGACCGTGTCGATCTCGCCCCGGCCGGACGCGGTCGAGCCCCGCGCGCCGAACCGGATCCTGCGCCCGAGGGGCGTGCGACCGTTCCTCTCGAACACCGCGGATTGGCCGCTCCCCGCGGGCAGCACATCGGCCAACGCGTGCTCGTCGAAACGCAGTCCGAACCAGTCCCCGCCCCTGGCCATGGCAGCCACGGTCGCTCGCGCCACCTCGTCGGCGCTGCCCGAAGGGACCTCGCGAATCAGCCCACCGAACCGCTCTGCCAAGCGCGCGTACTCGCCGAGCGCGAGCTTTCCGACCTCGTCGTCGCCACGCTGGCGGACCAGCATGACCAACACCTTGGCCTTTCGCTCGCTGGCGCCGGCCAGGGCCGCCTGCATGCGTGCGGCGGTCTGGCCGGCAGGCAAAGCCCCGTCGGTGACGATGACAATCCACGTCTGACCGTCGGGGCCGTTCGAAAGCCCCTTGCGGGCGCGTTCCAGGGCAGCCACCACGTCCGTGTTTCTTTCCAGGCGGTTCGGATCGGCTGCGTTGTCGAGCGCCTCGAAGGCCTCACGGGTCGGCATGCGCGGGACTGCGAACAGCGGCGTCGCGGTCTCGCCAAACAGAATCGCATTGAACGGGACCCGCGGGGGCAAGGCTTCCAGCAAGGCGCGCGCGAAGATGCGTTCCTCCGACAGTCCGCCCTGCCCTACGCTGCGCGAGCGGTCGACGAGCAGTATCACGCTGCCCGGCGGATCGGGCTTGCCGACCGGAGCCTCGTTCGAGCCCCGTCCGAGGCATGCCAGGGCCACCACGCCCGTCTTCACCGAGGCTTTCCCCGGTCCTTTGCCGACCAGCTGGCCGACGGCGATCAGGGCCTGGCCCGGGAAGGCAGCGTGCGCTGCCGAGAAGGTCCAAGTCACGTCCCAAGCGGCGCGCGCCGGCGACAGCCCTCGCATCACCAGCCGACGGGGCTTGCCCCGGATCTCTGCCGGCTTTCCGGCAAGACTCGCCTGTGCCAGCGCGAAACCGTCCGGATGCGGTTCTATCGTGACGGTCAGCTCGGCGGGGACGGGGCTCTCTTCCAGGCTCTCCGGCATGTGAAGGATCAGCTTTCCATCGCTGCAACCCACCGGCACCGTGTAGCGGTAGTGCACCACGGGCCGGGCCGACTCGACCAGGGGCGTGATGTGCAGGCGGTGGCTGCTGCCTTCTTCGGCTGGCGCCGTCGACGGGGAGATCTGGCGCATCTTGAGCACGGCCGCGAGCCCAGCGCTCACCTGCCCCTCAGTCTGCTGGGCCATGCGGACGCGCTCGCCGCGCTCGACGATCTCCCAGTCCACCAGCGCGGCTCCGTCGGGAAGCGCGAGGTCGAGCGTGCTCTCGGTCTGCCGGCTACCCACCGTGCGCGGCGAGGGGGCGACCGAACGCCACACCTCGACCATGGCGAGCGGCCCGGCGATGCGAATGTCTACCTTGTGCGTGGCCGGCGTCGCGGCTTGCGACGAGGCCAGGATCAAAAAAAGCGGCAACCATTGAACCATCGAGATCCCCGGCAGTGTAGATCAGAAGCGAAGTATTCCATGCGAAACCGAGTCCGGGGCAAAGACGTGGATCCCTTGCGCTGCCGACGCTGTCGCCTGCACAACGATCTGTGCGCATGTGACCTGCTCGAACCGCTGCGGGTTTCGACGAGGTTACTCGTCGTCGCGCACATGGCGGAGATGCGCAAGCCGACCAACACGGGACAGCTCGCGGTGGCGTGTCTCGAAGGGGCCAGGCTCTGCGTGCGCGGACGTGAAGAAGTACCCAACGATCCCGTGGTCTGGGATGCCTCGTCCACGCCGCTCGTCCTGTTTCCCACCCCGGACGCCGTGGACCTGGATGCGTGGAGGGCCGCGAACCCGACGGTGAGGGTGACGTTGATCGTACCTGACGGCACCTGGCGCCAGGCCAAGCGCATGCCCCGGCGCGTGCCCGAGCTGCGAGGCATTCCGGCGGTGAAGCTGGTAGCGCGAGAGTCCGGATACCGCTTGCGTCGGGCTCGCTGGGACGAGCACCTGGCCACCATGGAGTCCGTCGCGCTCGCGCTCGGCGTGCTCGAAGGTCCCGGCGTCGAAGAGCACTTGCTGCACGTGTTCCGCACGGTCGTGGATCGTGCGCTTTGGAGCAACGGTCGAATCGCCACCGCCGACGTGACGGGCGGCGTGCCGGAAGGCGCCCGGCAGGGTTAGCGAGTCGCCGCCCGGAGCCGTGGGCAGCCGCGTCGGGACAAAGTCTTGCGTCCCGTGCGAACCCGCGCTACCCGTATGGGGCACCATGGCTCCCAAGCTCGCTCCCATAGTTTCGGTCGCCCCGTCGCAACCCGAGGAGAACGTCCTGCAGCAGACGCTGGAGGTCCTGCGAGCCGGAGGCGTGGTCGCGTTTCCCACCGACACGCTGTATGGCATCGCCTGCGCCTTCGGGAACCAGGACGGCATCCAGCGCATCGCGAGCATGCGCGGTTTCGACACCGCGACCCGGCCGCTCACCTTCCTCCTTCCCGACCTTGGCGAGCTGCCGCGTTTTGCCCAAGTGACGGACACGGCCTACAGCATTCTTCGCAAGATCTTTCCCGGTCCCTATTGCGCCGAGCTGACCGCCGCCTCGACCGTGGCCAAGCCTTTCGTCCACGAGGATCGGAAGACCATCGGTGTGCGTATTCCCGGAACGGCCCTTTGCGAGAAGGTGCTCTGGTCACTCGGCAAACCGCTGCTGTCGGCGACCGCGAAGTCGCCGAGTGGCGACATCCTGACGACCGCCGCTGAGATCAAGCGAGCGTACGGCAAGAACCTCGATCTCATCCTCGACGCCGGTACCCTGTCCGGTCCACCGTCGACGGTGGTGAGCCTGGCCGGCGACTGGATCTCCGTGATCCGCGAAGGCCGCGGCCCTTCGAACAAGGTCCTGGGGTAGCTGCCGTCAGGCCCGGGCCAGCTTCGCCGCGGCCTCGCGAGCGTTCGCGATGAACGCGATCAGCTTTGCCCGATCTTTGATGCCCGGCTTGGACTCCACGCCGCTCGCCACGTCAACCCCGTCGGGCTGCACGGCTGCGATGCCTTCGGCCACGTTCTGGGGGCCAAGGCCCCCTGCCAACAAGAACGGCCGACGCGCGCCGGCCGCGATGGTCCTCCAAGGGGCCAAAAGCCCTGCCCCGCCGTAGCCGTCGGCGAAGGAATCGTAGAGGAAGTAGCGTGGATTCCACCCCGTGGCCTGGGTGAGCGAGGTCTGGTCGAAGACGCGAATGGCGCGAATGACCTGGCTGCCCGGGATGGTCGACCAGGATTCCGGGTGCTCGTCGCCGTGGAACTGCACGATGTCGAGCTTCAGCTCGGCCAGCGTCTCGGTGACGATCAGCGGGTGCGGATTCACGAACACGCCGATCTTGAGCACGCCGGGTGCCGTGGCCGCGATGATCTCCTGGGCCCGGTCGTCCTCGACGAAGCGCTTCGAGCCCCGCCAGAAATTGAGGCCGATGGCGTTCGCCCCTTCGGCGCAGGCCAGGGCGGCGTCTTCGGGCCGCGTGATGCCGCAGATCTTGATGAGAAAGCTCATGCCAAAAGCTCGCGCAGCGCTAGCGCAGGGTCGGGCGCTTGCATCAGAGACTCGCCGACCAGGATGGCGTCGATCCGCGCGTTTCGCATGCGCTGCACGTCGGCCCCGGTTCGAATGCCGGACTCGGCCACCATCACGCACTCCGCAGGCACCACCTTTCGCATGTCCACGGCCAGATCCATGTTCATCTGGAACGTGCGCAGGTCCCGATGGTTCACGCCGATCACCTTCGCGCCGACCGCGATCGCTCGGGCCACTTCGGCCGCGTCATGAGCTTCGACCAGCGCCTCCATCCCCCAGCGACGGATCTCGGCCAGAAGGTGCGCCAGCTCGGCGTCGCGGAGAGCGGCCACGATCAGCAGCACGGCGTCGGCACCAGCGGCGCGGGCTTCGACGACCTGGTAGGGATCGATGACGAAGTCCTTGCGCAGAATCGGAAGCCTGGTGGTCGCGCGGGCCACCCGCAGGTCGTCGATGGTGCCACCGAAGAAGGGCGTGTCGGTCAGAACCGAGATGGCCGAAGCACCGCCGCGTTCGTAGGCGGACACCACCGGCGGCAGGTTGGCGTCGCGGTCGATCCAGCCCTTGGACGGCGATCGTCGCTTGAATTCGGCGATGCAGGCGATACCCGCGGCCGCCGAGCGCAGGGCCTGGGCGAAGTCCTTGGCCGGCGACATGGCGGTCATCGCCTCGGCCTTGCCTTCCAGGTCGGCGAGCGGCAGACGGAAGCGCGAATAGCCTACGGTGCGTTTCTTCTCCGCGAGGATTTCGTCGAGGATCATGGCTTGGCAGGTGCAGGGGCAGTGGCGCGCAGACGCTCGAGCAGGTCCATGGCTTTTCCGCTGTCGAGTGTTTCGGCGGCCAGGCGCGCGCCGTCACGCAGGTCGGGCGCGATCCCCGCCACCCGAAGTCCCGCCGCCGCCGTCATGAGCGCAGACACGCGCCCGGCCCCGCCCTGCCCTCGCAGCGAATCGAGCAACATGGCTGCGTTCTGCTCCGGCTCGCCGCCCTTGAGACCGTCGGGACTCGATTCCTCCAGCCCGAAATCCCCCGGGCGCACCTCGTAGCAGCGAACCTTCGCGTCCGCCAACTCGGCCACGAACGTCGCGCCTGCGGGAGCGAACTCGTCGAGGCCACCTGCCCCGTACACCACGATGGCGCGCTTCGAACCCAAGCGGGCGTGGGCGCGCGCGAGGAACTCGCACCGCTCGCGAGCGAACACGCCGTTGACGTGAAACAGCGTCCCCGCCGGGTTGGTCATCGGGCCGAGCAAGTTGAACAGCGTGCGGAAGCCGACCTCTCGCCGGGGACCGGCGACGTTCTTGGTGGCGGCATGAAAGACCGGCGCGAACATGAAGCAGACGCCGAGCTCCGTCAGGCAGTGCTTGGCCAGCGCCGGATCAGGTGCCGGGTTGATTCCGAGGGCCTCGAGGACGTCGTGGGATCCCGATCTCGACGAGAGCGCCCGGTTGCCGTGTTTGGCCACCTTGACCCCGCTCGCCGCCAGAATCAACGCCGCCAGGGTCGAGACGTTTACCGAGCCGGAACCGTCTCCACCGGTGCCGCAGTTGTCGACGACCACCGGAAAGCTGGTCTCGACCTTCAGCATGCGCTGCCGCATCGCCTGGGCGGCCCCGACCACCTCGTCCACGGTCTCGCCCCGCATGCGCAGCGCCGCCAGCAGCGCGCCGACCTGCGCGGGTGTCGCCGCCCCGTCCATTATCTGGCCGACCACGTCGGTCATGGCATCCGCGGCGAGCGGCTTGCCCTCGACCACCCGGCCAAGCGCCTCTCGGACCGTCAAAGTCTCTGCGCTCATGACGGCCTCTTCATTGCGATGAAGTTCTGCAAGATGTCCCTGCCCGCGGTGGTCAGGAACGACTCGGGATGAAACTGGACGCCCTCGACTGGCAGCGTCTTGTGGCGAACTCCCATGATCTCCTCGTCCCAGGTCTTGGCCGTGATCTCCAGACAATCCGGAATACTCTGCCGCTCGATGACCAGCGAATGATACCGCGTCGCCTCAAAGGGGTTCGGCAGGCCGGCGAACAAGCCGCGTTCGTCGTGGAAGACCCGGGAGGTTTTGCCGTGCACCACCTGCTTGGCCCGGATGACCTTGCCACCGAAGGCCTGGCCGATGGACTGGTGGCCGAGGCAGACGCCGAGGATGGGCATCTTCCCCGCCAGCTCGGTCAGCACGGCGAGCGAGATCCCGGCCTGGTTGGGTGTGCAGGGGCCAGGGGAAATCACGATGCGCTCGGGAGCCATGTTGGCGACTTCTTCAACCGTCACTTCATCGTTTCGGACGACCTTCACGGTCTGCCCCAGCTCGGACAGGTACTGCACCAGGTTGTAGGTGAACGAGTCGTAATTGTCGATGACCAGCAGCATGGCTACCGACCTCCTCGATCGGTGGACGACGATTGCCTGACGAGCTCGACCGCCTTGACCACGGCGCGGGCCTTGTTGAGGCACTCCTCGTACTCGTCCTCGGGACGGCTGTCGGCCACGATGCCGGCCCCGGCCTGGACGTGAATGGTGGCGCGATTGGTCACCAGCGTGCGAATCGCGATGGCCAGGTCCATGTTGCCGGTATACGACAGGTAACCCACGGCGCCACCGTAGATTCCACGGCGCGACGGTTCGAGCTCTTCGATGATCTCCATGGCGCGGATCTTGGGGGCGCCGGACAGCGTGCCGGCCGGGAACGCGGCCTTGACCACGTCCTTGGCCGACAGTCCCTTGGCCAGGGTGCCACTGACGTTCGAAACCAAGTGCATCACGTGCGAGTAGCGCTCGACCACCATGGTCTCGTCCAGACGAACCGAGCCTGGCGTGGACACCCGACCTACGTCGTTGCGCCCCAGATCGATCAGCATGACGTGCTCGGCCCGCTCCTTCGGATCCGCGAGCAGCTCTTGCTCCAGCGCCATGTCTTCCGCGGGCGTGGCACCGCGCCGACGCGTGCCGGCGATGGGCCTGACCTCCACCTTGCCTTCGTCCAGTCGAACCAGGACCTCGGGTGAGGCGCCAGTGACCACGGCCTCGGGGAACTCCAGGTGGAACATGTACGGCGACGGATTGGTGACCCGCAGGACGCGGTAGACGTCGAAGGGATCCACCGCGCCACGGGGCACGTCGAAACGCTGGGAGTACACGACCTGGAACGCGTCGCCGGCCAAGATGTACTCTTTGATCTTGTCCACGCCGGCCAGGTAGTCGGCCCGCTTGGTGCGGGAGGCGGGCGTCCCAACCGCAGTGCCTTGGCCGCCGAGCTCCAGATCGAGCGGCAGCAGCGGCTGCGAGGGGGTAATCAGCCGCTGGCAAATCTCGTCGACTTTGGCGCAGGCTTCGTCGTAGGCCTGGTTCGGGTCCTTGCCGGCGACGTCCACCGAGGCGACGACCTTCAGGGTACCGTGCAGGTTGTCGAACACCACGACCGTGTCGGTCAGCACGAAGCACATGTCGGGCAAGCCCAGCTCGTCGGGCTTGGTTTCCGGCAGGCGCTCGAAGTGGCGGACCATGTCGTAGCCCAACCACCCGACCGCCCCACCGAAGAATCGCGGCAAGCCGGGGGGGACCGCCGCGGGCATGGACGTGAGCGCGTTCGACACGTAGTCGAGCGGATTGTCGACTTGCACGCTCTCGGCCAGACGCATGTTGGGTCCGTCTGGTTTCAAAACCTCGACGCTTCTGCCCTTGGCGCGGATTACCGCGCGTGGATGAACCCCGGCGAAGCTGTAGGCAGCCCACTTTTCCCCGCCCACCACGCTTTCGAGCAAGAAGGAGTATGGGCCACGGCCAAGCTTTGCAAAGACCGATACCGGCGTGTCCGCGTCAGCCAACCACTCTCGGTAGACGAAGCAGAGGCGGCCTTGCTTGGCAAGGTCCAAGAACCTGGCTCGGTCTGGAATGAATTTCGGCATGTTGGGTGGAAACGCAGACTAGCGCGCCTCGTTCGACTGGGCTAGCCCGCATGATTCATCCACTGCAACAAGGCTGGCCAGCAGATCATGGGCCCCCCTTCGGTCTGGTGGTTGTGGGAACGCCCGGCGTGTAGACTGCCCCGAACGGAGGTTGCCATGCCCGGAACCGCGACTCTGCAACGGCCCGTCATTGCTCTGGCCATCACCTGTGTCCTGGCTGCCTTCGGGTGCGGAAAGTCTGGCGGCGATACGCCGGCCTCCGGCTCCGGCGGCGTCGCCGCGGGCGGAAACACGGGGGCTTCGGACGCTGCTGCCGGCGGATCGGGCGGTGCACTAGGAAGCACGGTGGCAGGAACGGGCGGCGCAGCCCAGACTGGAGGTCGAACCACGGCGGGATCGGGCGGCGACGCAGCCGCGGCGACCGGCGGAGCCGCCACGGGCGGAACCAACGACGCTGGCAGTGCCGGAGCTGGAGGCGCCTTCGCAACGGGCGGTGCGGGGACAGGCGGGAAGCCCGGCAGCGGCGGCGCCACCTCGATATCGTCGGGCGGCGGAGGAGGCGCGTCGCCAGCCACCGGAGGTGCACCCGGCGGCTCCAGCGGAACAGCCAATGCCGTTCCCAGCGCAGGCTGCGGCAAGGCACCGCTCGCCAGCGGGCGCGCCACGCTGGAGGTGTCAGGTGCTTCCCGCGAGTACATCCTCAAAGTCCCCGACGGCTACGACCAGAACCATCCGTACCGCCTGATCTTCGGCTTCCACGGCGCCAAGTACGACGATGACTGGGTCGCTGACGGTGGCGCGCCTTTGACGGGTCCGTACTTCGGCATCGAAGCGGAGGCCAAGGGCGACGCCATCTTCGTCGCGCCACAGGCCGGAAGTGGCGGTTGGGGTAGCCAGGACCTGGCCTTCGTGGACGCCATGGTAGCGAAGTTCGAGACGCAGCTCTGCGTGGACAAGAAGCGCATCTTCTCGGTGGGATTCAGCATGGGCGCCATCATGACCCTCCACATCGCCTGCAACCGCAGCGACGTGTTCCGTGCCGTGGCGCCCATGTCGGGCCAACTGCCCAGCCCCTGCCCCGCCGGCAACCCCATCGCCTACTGGTCATCCCACGGCACCAACGATACGACCATCCCGCCAAGCCAGGGGCAGGCCGCACGGGACGAGTTCGTCAAGCGGAACCACTGCACGTCGCAGACGTCATCGCCTGACGCCGACAACTGCGTGACCTACCAGGGCTGCGACCAGGGGTATCCGGTAGCCTGGTGCACCTTCAGTGGCCAGCACGAGCCCGCGCGTTTCGCCGGGCCCGCGATCTGGCAATTTCTCGCACCGCTTTGACGGGCCCAGGAACCGGCCGCCGGACGCGATCCCGGCCGCCGGCTCCGGCCTGGATCACTTCGGCGTCGCCGCCAGAGCCTGCTTCAGCTTCTCGTTCCTGGGCTCCGACTCGAGTCCGCGCTCGTACATGTTGCGCGCCTTCGCGTTCTCGCCTGCCTGCAGGTGCAGGTTTCCAAGCTCCAGGTAGACCTCGGCCTTGGTGATGCCCGCGGCCTTCTCGTCGAAGCTCTGCAAGAGCAAGGTGCGAAGGTAACGGCGGGCCGATTCCACATCCTGCTGGCGGAGCGACAGCCGCGACAGGGCCCCCAGCACCGACGCTTGCGTGGGATCGATCTGATAGGCGGCGGAGTAACGCTGCTTGGCCGTATCCAGGTCGTCTCGCGCCTCCGCGAAGCTGCCCAGCAGGGCCTGCAAGCGGGCAATGTCCTTTTGCCGTCGGGACTTGCCCAGGATCTCGATCAGGCTGTTCAGCGCGGCTTCGCCCTCCTCCACGCGACCCGATGCGATGAGCGCGCGCCCCAGGTTCTCGTGCACGCCCGCATCGTTCGGCAGAAGCTTCGCCAGGCGCTCCAGCGGCGGTACGGCGAGGTGAGGCTCGCCGAGCGGTCCCAGATAAAGCGTCGCGATCTCCGACAGCAGCGTCTTGTGCTTGGCCTCGTCCTGCTCGAGGTCGAGGCGCGCCGTGAGCTGGGCGACCAACTGGGTGTGGTTGCCCGTCTTGCGCGCAATGTCCTCGAGCGCCCTGATGGCCGGCAGCCACCTGGGATCGTTGGCCAGGGCTTCCTGGTACAAGGCGCCGAGCTCGTCCGGACTGCCTTCGTTGGCCGCCAGGATCGCGGCACGACGGCAGAGCACGTCGGCCCTGTCTTGCGGGCTCGTCGCCGCAGCAGCCGCTCGCTCGAGCACCGCGCTGGCTTGCTCCCATTCCTGCCGACCCTCGTGGATGCGGGCCACGGCCATGAGCGACGAGAAGTGCGCTGGCTCGCGGGCCAGCACCGCCTCCAGCGCCTCGAGCGCGCTGTCCTCGGCACCGAGCTTCTCGCCCCAGATCGCCGCCACCTTGACCCGCAGGCCGAGCTCGGCCGGGGCGTTGCCTTGCTGCCCTTCCACGTTGGCCTTGCGCTCGAGCATCTCGATCAGCTCGTGCCAACGTTCGAGCGACGTCAGCAGGCGTTCGGTCTCGGCGAACGCTGCCTGGTTGGTCGGCTCAGCGAGCAGTATCTGCTGCAAGTACGACAGCGCCCGGTCTGGATCGTTCATACGTTCGGCTGCGTTGCTTGCCAGTCTGCCCAGCGCCACCACACGGTCCGAGCCCGTCGCCGCCGCCTCTTGCCGCAACAGTGCTTCCTCCACCGCCGCCCAGTCCTCTCGCTTCTCTTCGAGCTCGACCAGGGTGGCCATCGCGACCGCGCTGTGCGGCTCCGCATCCAGGGCATCGCGCACCGCCTCGACCGCTCCATCCAAATCGGAGAGCGCGCCCGCCTTGATGAAAGCGACCTCCATCAGGACGGCGCAACGGTCCTGGCCGTCGTCGAGGACTCGGGCCTTCTCGCGCAACAGCTCCACCTGGTTCTCGTGCTCGCCGGCCGTCCGGTACAGCCGCGACAGCTCGTCGATGGCATCCAGGTTGGTCTCGTCGCCCTCACGACCGGTTCGCCAGGCGGCGATCGCGGCCTGCACATCACCGCTCGACTCGTGCAGGTGCGCAGCCTCCCCGTACAGCGCGAGCCGCCGCGACGGATCGAGCTCCAGCGCGCCGCGCTTCTCGATGACCTCGGCCAAGCGCTTGCCATCGCCCCGCTGGCGATACAGCGAGTCCAAGGCTTCGAGCGCGGTGACGTTCTCCGGGTCGGCATCGAGGACGCGCAGGTAGAGCTTGAGCGCGGCCTCTTCGTTCTCGGCGCCGCTGGTGCGCAGGTGCAAGGTGGCGGCACGCAAAGCCATCTCCGAGAACAGCATCGGATCGACGGCGTCGAGCACGGCCTCCACGCACTTGGCCGCCTCGCCCGGCCTGCCGGCCAAGTCTGCCACGCGCTCCAACCGATCGACCGTCTCTGGAGAAGTGGGCTCGGCGGCCAGCGCCTTGCCTAGCATTTCCAGGGCGTGGGGCAGGTCGTGCAAGCGGTTCTCGTAGACGTCGGCGATCTTGCGCAACAGCGCTGCCTTGTCGGCGTCGTCGTCGACGATCCTGAGTCGCGAGCTGAGCAGGCCGACGAGCTCACCAAAGTCGCCGCGCTCCTCGGCCAGCGGCTGCAGGATGTCCAGCGCGTCGACCGGCGGGTCCTGGCCGAGCGCGAGGCCGCGCAGAGCGGCCAAGGCGCGGTCCTGCTTGGGCTCGCAGTCGAGAGAGGACCGGAACGCCGCGATGGCGCCGTCACGGTCGGCGAGCGGCCCCAGGCGCAGCTCGCCCAGCGCGGCCCAGTAGGCCGCCTGCACGGCGGCATCGGTGGCGATCTCGGCCTCCCGCGCGAGCACGTCGGCCAGATCCTGGCTTCTGTCGAGCATGCGCAGGAGAGACTCCTGCCGGGCCAAGGCCAGGCTCTCGGATCCGGGAAGCATCTCGACATCACGCCACAGCTCGACGGCACGCTCCGGGTTGCCGAGGATCCGTTCGTAGATCTCCGCCAGGCGACTGCCGTACCAGCGCTGCTGCTCGCTGTCGTAGGAAGCCTTGAGTCGCTCCTCGTAGACCTCGGCGAGCTTCTCGTGGCTGCGATTGGCCTCGGCCAGCCGCTCCAGGGACGCCTTCGCGTCCTCCGACGTGGCATCTTCTGCCAAGGCCCGCGCCCACGTGTCGAAGGCGGCCGCGAGGTCGGCCAGCGCCGCCTCTTGGACTTGGGCGATGTCGGCAAGGATCTCGAGGCGCTCCGCAGGAGCATCCACCGCGGGAAGGCGCAGCTCGAGGAGCTCGCACAGCGGCTTCCACTCCTGCCCCAGCCGCAGCAGCGGCTCCAAGGCATCCACGGCGAGAACACGGTTGTCCTCGCCACGAGCGATGCCCCAAAGAGCAGCCCGCGCCTCGGGATGCGACGGCGTTACATCCAGGATCCTCCGGTAGCGCGCGATGGCGTCCGGCAGGTCCAGGATCTCGTGCTCGGTGATCTGCGCCGCCTGGTACGCGAGAGCATCCCGCTCGGCCGGCGACGTGGTGATTCCCGTCCGTCGATCCAGGACCTCGACCAGCTCGCCGTACTGCTTTTCACGCAGATGGATGCTGGCCAGCATGTCGAGCGCATCGGTGTCGCTCGGGCTGTGCTCCAGGATCCGGCGAAGCTGCTCGGCAGCGTCCGACAGCTGGCCCAGCTTCTCGTCGAAGAGCTCCGCGGCCTGGAAGCGCAACGCACGCACGAGCTGCGGATCCTTGCTCCCTTCGATCTTGTGGCCGACGGTCTCGACCAGGTTCTGCCAGTCCGACGTGGCGGCGTACAGACGCGAGAGCGCGTCCAAGGCATCCTCGTTCTCCTGATCCATGTCGAGGACGGATCGCCATGCACCTATCGCCCGTCCCAAGTCGCCGAGCGGCGATTCGTAAAGCGCCGCCACCCGCTTGGTGAGCGTCTCACGCTGCTCGGCCTCCACCACCACCTCCGCGTGCTTCTCGATGGTCTCGCACAGCTCCACGGTTCGGCCTGCGTCGGCGAGCAAACGCTCCAATGCCACGAAGGCATCCTGATGGTCGGGCCGTGCCGCCAAAGCCTCTCGCCAAGCCTCGATGGCCCGTTCGGGGGCGCTGAGGCGAGCGTCGAGGATGTTCGCCTTGAACGCACACAGGTCGCCGCGCAGGTCGGGATCCATGGTCAGCTCGATGCCCTGCGCGAGGATGCCCACCAGCTTCTCGAACTCGTTCTGCGAGGCCGCCAACGATTCCAGCTCGACCAGCGTCTCGGCGTTGGTGACGTCTTCGAGCCAGGCCTTGCCCCGTGCCGAGAGGGCCTCTTCGCCTCTCCCGAGGTGGATGAAGATATTGGCGATCTCTCGGAACGCAGCCACGCGGCGTCCGGGATCCTCCAGTGTCTCCAGGCGGACCTCCAGCGTGCTCGCCAGCTTGGCCACGTCGCGCACGGTTCGGAACGCCGGCTCCAGCAGCTCGGCCACCCGGGCTCGCAGCTCGCTCTCCCCGAGCAGGGCTTCCAGGGCCGTGATGGCGTCGGCGTTGGCCGGCGACCGGGTCAGGACCTCGCCGTAGAGGTCGACGGCCGTGGTCGCGTTGGCCAGGTGGTCGGCCTCGACCTTCGCCAGCTCGAGGGTGAGGGTGTCCTTGCTGTGGGCATCCTCGGTGCGGGCGAGCATCCACTGAAGGTGGTCGCGCAGATCCTCCCAGCGCTCCTCGCGCGTGAGCAAGCGGTCGAGGTCGATCGCCGCCATCCTGTCGTCCGGATCGATCTCCAGGATCTCGCGCAGCGAGTCGATAGCCGGGGATGCTTCGAGCAGCCTGCCGTCGCTGAGCGCAGCGCTGCGATGGAGCAGCGCCACCCTCTCGCGTGCCGAGTCGACCAAACGAATCTGGTCGTTGATCAGGTCGCGCAGCTCAGCCCATGCTTCCCAGCGCTCGAGAGCGTCCTCGAACAGCTGGCTCGCCGCACGGTCGCCCGGCTGGGCCTCGACGTAGCGCCGGTAGTGCCGCCGGGCCGAGTCGCGGTCGTCGAGCTCCTGGTCGTAGACCCGGATGGCCATGCGAACCAGGGCCAGGACCTCGTCGGAGTTTGCGGATTCGTTGTCCAGGTACTCGTCGAGCAGCCGTCCCAGATCGCGCCATCGGTTCTGCTTGGGGGCCAAACGCAAGAGCTGCTCCTGCGCAGCCACGTCGGTGGGGCGCTCTTGGAAGACCCGGCCGTACCAGTTGAACGCCTCGTCCAAGTCTTCGATCTGTTCCTCGTAGACCTGTGCGATCCGCTGGGTCCACGCCAGTCGCAGCGAGGGATCCTCGCTGAACTTGAGGCGAAGGCTGTCGATGGCGACGAGATCCTTCCAGGCGTTGCGCCGGATGTAGACCGGCTCGAGGAGGTTCGCGGCCTCGACGCACACTTCGGGATCCGACAGCATGTCCTGCAGGATCTGGATCGCCTCTGCGTGATCCGGCTGCCCGGACAAGACCGTGGACAGGTACTCGAGCGCGCGGTTGCGGTTGGCGAGCTGCACGCGCTGGATCTCCGCCAGACGGAAGCGCAGATCGATGGCCAGGCCGGCAGACACGCCGTACTCCAGGCGCCGCTCGAGCAGGTTCGTGAGGTCGTCCCAACGCCCGAGCTGCGTGTAGAGCGCGTCGAGCGCATCCACCGCTTCGGCGTTGTTGCTGTTCATCGACCACACCCGTTCCCACGCGGCGATGGCATCCTCGTGGCGTTCGAGCTTCGCAGCCAGAATGGCCCCGCGGCGACGAAGCGCCAGCTCGGCCTTCGGGTTCTGCGCCAGGTCGGCCCGCCGGAGAATGACGTCGTAGAGCTGCTCGTTCTCCTGCCGCTCTTCGAAGATGCTCTCGAGCGCCGCCAAGGCGCTGTCGTCGTCGGGACGACGCTCGACGATTCGATTGTAGTACTCGGTGGCGAGCGGCAAGTCGCCCAGCTTGATGGCGTACTGGGCCACGGTCTGCTGCACACGCATGCGCGTGGTCTCGGCCAGGATGTCGGGCTCCACGGCCCGGTATAGATCGATGATGTCCAGGATGGTGTCCTGGCCCAGATCCGCAGCGACCCGTTCATACGAGTCGAGCAGGCGGTCGAGCTCGGGGTCCCCGGTGGCGTCCTTGATGGTGTCGGACCAGGTCTGGAACGCCGCCTTCTTGTCGCCGAGCTGGTCTTCTTCGATGCCGGCCAAACGGACCCGGTAGGTCGCCCGGGTATGACCGTCATCGGCTAGCGCAATGAAGATGCGCAGGATACCGGCCAGATGGGGGTAGTCGCCTGCCCTGGCGTAGATCGGCTCCAGCGTCTCGGCCGCGGCGAAGCGCAGGCTGACGTCGTCGCTCGTGAGCAAGCGCTCCATCTCGGACATCGCGGACGGATCCTGGGGCGCGAGTCGCAGGATCTCGCGCCATTTGTCGAGGGCTTCGGCCTGCCTGGCGAGCGGCCCCTGCAGGAGGCCGGCGATCTGTCGCAGCAGATCGATGCGCTCGGCATCGCCGCCGGCAAGCTGGTACAGGCGCTCGAGGATCTCGAGATGGTCGACCGCGACGCCTTGCACCTGATACAAGCGCGCAAGCGTGGTCAAAGCCTCGCGATCCTCGGGCAAGTCGTCGAGGATTGGCCGGATCGTGGCCACGGCCTCGTCGAGATCGGCCAGCTCCGCTTCGAGGATGGTGGCGATGAGGAAGCGCAGAGCCCTGCGCGCGTTCGCCTCGGAGTGATCCAGACGGCGCTTGAGCAGATCGACCCGCTCCCGCGCCTGATTGGTCTTCTGGAATATCCGGTCCAGGTTGTCGAAGGCACGGCTGGCCGACTCGGCATCGCCGTCGAGCAAGCCTCGGTAGGTCTCGATGGCGTGCTCGACGTCGTCCAGGCGGGTCTCTTGCAGCTCGGCCACCCGCAGGAGCAGCTGCCCATGCTCGGACGGGCTCGCGGGCCAGTCCGCCTTGGTCCGCAGCACGTGGACGAGCCCCGCGATGTCACCCACCTCGGAGTACAGGGTCTCGAGTGCTTCCGCCGCGGGCGCGCCGGTCTGGGCGTTGCTGGGATCGAGGTCCAGGACCCGTCGCCAGGCGGCGATCGCGGCCTGACGATCCGGCAGATGCGACTTGCACAGCCGCGCGGCACGGGACAGCAGGTCCGCGATCCCGGCCACGTCGGACGGATCGCGCTTGTCGGCCAGGCGCTGGTACATCGCGATGAGATCCGTATGCCGCCCGAGCTTCTCGCCCAAGCGCTCCGCCTCGGCCAACGCACGGGTCGCCTGCGGATCCAGATCGAGGACCGCACGCCAGGTGTCCAAGGCCTGGGCGGGGGACTCGAGCTTGCCCTCCTGCAACTCGGCCTTGCGCATCAGCAGCGCGCTGGCGGCCCCCCCCTCCGCGACCTCTCGTTCCACGTCGAGGATCTCGACCAGACGCGGCCAGTTGCCGCTCCCCGTGTAGAGCTCGTCCAGCATCTCGGCAGCCCGGTGCCTGACCGCGTCAACCTTGAGGGCTTGCTCCAGAAGAGGAATCGCCTGGGGATGGTTGCCGGACAGATCGAGCACCTCGGCCACGAAGTGCAGCGCCGCCTCGGCCTCGCCGAAACGGTTCAAGGCCAGGTCGGCTCGCCGCGCCTTGAGATCCGCGATGTCGCCCCGCTGGACCAGCGAGGTCTCCGTCTGCAAGAGGTTGTCGAGCTCGCGCCATTTCTCCGCGTCGGTGTAGTGTCGCTCGAGGATCCGGTACGCCTTGAGGTCGTTGGGATCGAGCTCGATGATCCGACGCAGCGTCGTGGTGGCGTGCGGACGATCGTAGAGCAGGCCCTCGTCGATCTCGATGACCTGCCAGAGCAGCTCGATGCGCTGCTTGAGGTCGGGAATGTTCTGCTCGCGCAGACCGATGAGGTCACGCAACGCCGCCCACCGCTCCGCATCCTTGCAGATCCGACACAGGGTCTTGTAGGCCCCGCCGTGCAGCGGATCGATCTCGAGCACCTGCCTCAGGGCGGCTTCGGCGTCGCTCAACCGCTGCGGCTGCCGTTCTTCCACGTCCGCGATGAGCATCAGCAGCTCGAGGCGAAGCGTGCGTTCCTCGGTGCTGGCGAGCACCCGGCGCGCGCTCTCGGCGATCTCGGGCAGCTTGCCCACAAGCTCGGCCAACTGCACGAGGCGATCGCGAACGGCATGGTTCGACGGATCCAGCTCGAAGATGCGCGCGATGGCGCCATAGGCGGCCATGGTGTCGCCGAGCGGCCCCGCGTAGAGATCGGCCAACATCTCCAGGTTGGCCTTTCGCTCGGTGGGGCTCGTGGCCACGGTCACGAGCGACTCCAACGTGCTGGCCCACTTCGGGTAGTTCTCGGTCAGCTCGTAGTATGGCGCGAGCCGCGTGGCGACGGCGCCGATGTCCTCGGTGCGAACCGCGCTGGCGGCGAGCATCCGCTCGAGCCCCTCGACGGCACCGGCCGCGATGTTGTCGATTTCGAGCGCCTGCAAGTAGGCATGGGTGGCGTCCTTGTGCTGGCCCAGCTCCTTCTCGTAGATCTTGCCGAGTCGGAGCAACGCCAGCGCACGGTCGGTCTCTTCGCTGAGCGTGGCTTGCCGCCCAAGCACCGCCACCAAGCTGCGGAAGTCCGATTGCTCTTCGAGGAGGCGCGCCAGCTCGCGCAGCGCGCGCAGGTTCTCGGGCTCGACCTCCACGGCCTCCTGCAAGCTCCGCGTCGCGACCTTGACGTCGCCGAGCTTCTCTTCCTGGATACGCGCGATTCTGAGCAGGCATTCGGCCCGCAGAGTCGGATCGCTCATCCGGCGCTGGCGCGTCTGCTGCAAAGCGACCAGGTCGGGCCAACGTTCCTTCTCGGTGAACAGCTTGATGAGCGCCAGCTCCGCCTCGGGATCGCCGGGGACTTCGGCCAAGATGGTCTCGGCGAAGCGCTGCAGATCGACCGGCTGGTCGACGTGGGTCAGCAGGATGTGCAGGCAACGTCGCAAGAGATCGATCCGCTCTTCCGGGCTCGGGCCCTGCGCACCGACCATGCCTTGGCGCTCGATGAAGAGCGCCAGCAGCATCGACCATTCCTCTGCCTCTCCGGCCAGCCTCTCCAAATCGGATCGCACCTTGGCGTCGGTCGGGGCGATACGGTAAGCGCGCGCGCACCATTTGAAGGCCAGCGCCTTCGCGTGCAGCTTGTTCTCGCAGACGTAGCGGGCCCGCTCGAGGATCGCGAGGCTCTCGTCGGGAGCCATGGCGGGGGCCGACTCCGGACCGAGGAGGATTTCGTAGGTGGCGACCAAACGCCCCCAACGCTCGGCCTTTTCGTACAGCTCGGCTGCGGAGCGCGCCACGCCGCGGTTCTGCGGGTCGGTGGCCAAGATGCCTTCGTAGGCCTTGATCACACGCTCGGTCTGATTCAGGCGATTCCTCGCGATGTCGGCGATGCGCTCGAACGCGCGCGTACGCAGACGCATGTCGGGGGTACGCTCGGCGAGCCCGGACAAGACGTCGCACAAGTCGTCCCAGGCGTGGCGCATGGAGTACAGCGACTCCAGCGCGTCGATGTCGCCGGTCTGCGAATAGGCCTCGCGCAGGGCGCGCAGCACGCGCGGATTCTCAGGCTGGGCCGTGCTCACCCGTCGCAACGTTTCGAGAGCCGCCTGCCCTGCCCCGAGCTTTTCGAGCAAAATCAGCCCGCGCCGTTCGAGCAGCGCACACCCGTCAGGGCTATTCTCTCCGCCCGCCGACTCGGCCAGGCGACCGAGGATCTCGGCCAAGGCCGGCCATCGCTTCTCGCGCTCGTAAAGACCCGCCAGCGCCGTCACGGCGGCGCGATCGGCCGGTGCAGTCTCCAGCACCTCGTTCCAAAGCCCGATGGCCTGGCGCAAGTCCGCCAGACGCTCGGCGGCGAGCACGGCCATCTCGGCCAGATGCGTGCGGCGGGCGTCCTCATCGAGGAGCGGCAGCTCGCGACGGAGCAGATCGAGTAACGCGCGCCACGAGCGCCCGCGGGTATAGATGTCGCGCAAGGTGGCCCGCGCCTGGGCGTCCCTGGGCTCGACCTCGAGGATGCGCTCGAGCGCCCCGATGGCGTTGTGGTGGTTCCCGAACTTCTCCAGCCACAGCTTGGCGATGCGGTGGTAGAGCGCGACCTTGTGGGAGACGTCGGGCACGGCCTGCGCCTGCCGGGTCAGCACGCCCGCGAGGTCGCCCCAGCGCCCCTGCGCCTCGTAGCGTTCTGCGAGCGCGATGAGGGCTTCCTCGTGATCGGGGCGCAAGGTGAGGATGGCCGCGTAGGTGTTGATGACCATCACCTCGAGCTTGAGGCGATCACGGTAGATGGGAACCATCTCCAAGTAGCAACGAACCTTCTCGTCGACCTCGCCGATGGGCAGGGCCTCGCACTGGTCCTTGAGCAGCTCGAGGAGGGCGTTCCACTTTTCGGCCTTGGTGTAGAGGCGGCGCAGCGCCTGGACCGCCTCGGGCAGCCCTGGCTTGATGCGCAGAAGCAGCTTCCAAGCGTCGATGGCTTTCTCGAGCAGCTGCGGTCGCCGCTCGGCGACGGTCGCCATCTCGACGCCGTACTGGATGCGGATCTCGGGATCGGGTTCGTTCTTCTGGGCCTGCCCGAGCAGCGCGAGCAGGTGGGGGATCTCGTCGCGCGAGAGATAGTACTCGCGGTAGAACGCGATCACCTTCGCATCGAAGGGCTGCACCTTCTTCACCCGGCGGAATGACTGCTCGGCCTCGTCGAGCTTCCCAAGCCGCTTCCAGTGAAGCTCACCCAGCGCGAGCGCCGCAGGGACCTCGCTCTGACCGCGCTTGGCCGCCTTGAGCGCAGCCTCGTAGATCTTGATCAGGTCGCCGAGCTCATTGCGATCGGCGAAGAGCCGATCGAGCGCGCGGTACGCTCGCTCGTCGGACGGCGCCGCGAGCAACGAGCGGCGATAGTGCTCGATGGCCTCGGCGCGGTTCCCCAGCTTCTCGACGATCAAGCCGGCGGCGAGCTCGGCAGCCCCCTTCTCGGTGGGGTTGTCTGCGGCGTCGATCCGCTGCACCAGGAACTCGGCCAAGTCTTTCTCACGCCCCGGCCGGCGCAGCAGTCGCTCGAGCGACAGGGCGGCGCGACGGTTGCGGGGATCGAGCTTGAGGCTCCGTCGGAACAGGGCCTCCGCCTCGTCGGCCAGGTTACGGTGACGAAGCAGAATCTCCGCCTCGGCGGCGAACAGCGGCGACGCTGCCGGCCGATCGCCCGCCTCGGCTGCCTCGGCCGAGATCGACTTGGCCTGCTCCTCCCATCCCGTGACTTCTTGGTCGATCTCCCGCAGCATGGCGTCCGCGGCGGCGAACCCCGGCACCAGCTCGGCCGCCCGCTTGAGCGCCTCGCGTGCATCTTCGACTTGCCACAGCTCGGACCAAAGGAAGCGCGCCTTCTCCACCAGGAGTGCGGCGCGGATGGTCGGCTCTGTCGCGAGCGCGATCTCCGCATCGAGGAGGCGCAGGCAAACCGTGAGGTTGTTCGCCTCGGCGTGAAACACCCGTTCGGCCGCTATGGCCTTGTCCAGCTCTTCACACGCCTTCGGGTCGGCTTCCGTGGACGGCAGCGATGAAAGCGCCTGCAACGCGTTTCCGTCGTCTGGATCCAATCGCAAGGTTCGTAGAGCAGTGGAGATATCGTTCGTCATGTGGGGAATCCAAGCCTCCGCGCCTGTCTGGGCGTCTCCCAGGCAGGCCCCCAACTATAGCTCCGAACGCTGCGCTGGAACCGGGAAACCCACGGACATGTGCCGCTTTTTCGCCAGCGGCTCCGGTCGCAATAATCCGCTTTAAGGGTTCTCGCCCGCCCGGCCTCTGTGTATGCTCCAAACGCTTCGAAATCCCCGCAACGGAGGCTCCACCATGAAGACAGGGATGACTGGCAAATCAGTCACAGCGTTTCTAGCTCTCCTCGCCGCAGTCGCAGTTGCCGCGTGCGAGAAGAAGGCGGCCGAGGGTCCACAGACGTGTTGCACCCAGCCCGACATTCCGGCCGGCGTACCCAAGTTCAGCGTCGTCACCGACGATGTGACCGGCCCATCCGACGGGCAGAAGGTCATCATGCGGGTGGGCATGCTACAGGCCGTCAAGCGCGACGAGATCTACGCGCCCATGAAGGTGCTCTACGCCTATACCATGAAGCGCACCGCCTTCGAGCCCATCCACTTCGAGGGCTGGTTCTACGCGTCGGAGTCGGCCGCCAAGTCCGGTGGCGAAGCGGGGCTCTTGGCCAAGGTCGTGCGTGAGCAGAGCGATCGCGCACCGAAGTGCGAGAACAACATCAAGTACAACTTCAACGAGCAGGTCGACCGCGCCTTCATCCGCAGCACCCGCGGCGAGCAGGAGCTGCAAGAAGACCTGAACGACACGTGTCACATCGGCGAGAAGAAGAAGCAGACCCGCTACGACGAGAAATTCGCCCACAAGACCACCTACAAGCTCGACCCTGGCAACCAGTCGGTCGAGATCTCGTACCCCTACCTGGAGATGGGCAAGGACGAGTTCGTCGCCGATCTGAAGATCAACTCCGCGCTGGGCGCGTGGGCCGAGTACATGACCAGCATGTTCAGCAACGCGCAGGAGCTGAAGTCGATGACCTTCGTCGGCATCTACAAGGAAGAGCCGGTCATCCGCATCTCGGTCTCGCGCCAGCAGTTCGACAACATCCTGGCCCGCCTGCAGGAGACCATCGCCTCGCACGCGGCCATCACGTTCCAGACCATCGGCATGGGCAAGTCGAGCTCCGAGAAGGCCGAGAAGGAGCAAGAGCGTTTCAAGAGCAAGACGTACAAGGACGCCCTGGACAAGCTCCCGAAGGCACAGGTCACCATCTCGCCCAAGCTCAAGTGGGTTAAGTAGAACCTCGAGCGCAGCGACGGTACGAATGGGGCCCGGGGCCGAAAGCCCGCGGGCCCTTTTCATTGGGTGCCGGATGCCGAGCCCCTCGATTGGCATAGGGGCCTCGGATGATCTCCGAGGACCCCTGCCACACCACCCGG
>CAZYFU010000102.1:0-23123 GCA_964647025.1 uncultured Myxococcales bacterium
CACCTTGCACCAACCAGCATCTGCCGGCCAATTTTCTGGCGAGCGGCACTAGTTGGGCGGACGAACGTGGTGATGTCATGACCTCCAATTTTCGCCTGCGGTTCGACCTCGTCGAGGGTCACTACCTGAATTCGGGCGATGAACAGGTCGGACTCGACCGCGCCCCGTCGGGCAGTGTGCTCACATTGCGCTCGGGAGTAGCCGGCGCCCCGATAGCAAGTCAGCCAACCGCCGCAATCATCGGTGGGCCCTATCCGAGCGAGCAGCTGGCACAAGAAGCAGCCGAGCTTGCCCGGGATGCGCTCTTGATCTGGGCGGTGCGCAGAGGTTTTGGCGTCGACGTGGGCGGCGGGTGCGTGCGCAGCGGCATCCTCACAAACGACGGTAGGGCATACTTTGAGAAGTCTTTGGGTAGGCCCATCCGCGGGGACGTTCAGGGAATAGACGTCTATCCGGCCGAAGCGGACACGATGTTTGTACGCGTTGGAGCACAGGTCGGCGTCGGTGTCGGTATCGATGGGTTTGTCACGGAATATCGGAAGATTCGTGCAGGCGCCTGGCGGTTGTCAGAGAAGCAGCGCCTCGCCGCCGAGCTCTTCTCGGCATCGTTCTTCGACCGTGTGTCGCGTAGCCGATTCATCACACTCGTGACCGTTGTAGAAGCGCTGTTGGATCCCAGGCGACGAAGTGCCGACGTGCAGCAACTCGTCGACAAAGCTCGGGAGCTCGCCGAGGCCCTACCGAAGTCAGAGCCGTCGAGGCAGCCCCTAATCAGCGGCCTGGAATGGCTCCGCGAGGAGTCGATCGGTCAAGCGGGACGGAACCTGGCCGACCGGTTGTTGAAGGACAGGTCCTACGGCGAGCTGCCGGCCGGAAGATTCTTCACGAACTGCTACGGAATCCGATGTGAAACCGTTCATCGTGGCGAGCCCAAGGATTCGAATACTGACTTCCTCACCCTCGCCAATTCGTGTCAGCAGTTCGTCGGGGACCTCCTGCTAGCCTCGTTCGCGGACGCCGCCCAACAGGCCAGTGAAGCGGCCGACCCAGCCGCAGGGACACCGTAGTATCATCGATGTGCCAACTCGGCGCGCGGGCTCCCTGCTTGGCCGCCAGCTCGTTCTGCAGAGCTGTCCAAACGCGTATTTCCATGGCAACAACTCTTTCTCCCGTCCTGGCTGTTGCGGCAATCTGGGCGGTGCAAGCCGTGCCCACCGGCATCCGCAGCCACTCCGAGCGAGAGGCTTGTCGTGATGGGCACCGTTACACATACGACCGGAGTTGCCGGTCGTCGAGATGAGTCCTGGACTGCCGCCGCGTTGGCATTGGGGATAGAGGTGCGGGTCGAAAAGGTGCGAGCAGGGAAGTAAGCGCGCCGGGACAACGCTGACCCACCTGCTTCGGCGCGACGGGGCTTGTCGGCGCGGGCCCCCGTTCCCGCACCGCCACCCGTCACGCCTAGGCCGCGCCCAATGGACTTGCGTCGGGGCCCCGAGGTCCAGCAGGCGTAGGCGCGAGGGGTGGCTGCGAGGGAGGGGACCCGTCGGGTGCGTAGGTCGCGTGCCGCCTGCGCTGCAGGCGCACTCCCGAATCGTCGCCTTGTGCAGTTTGCGAGTTGCATCGACCGTAGCACACGGCGGGGAGCAGGCCCGAACTGACAGGCCCCGTCGCGCCGAAGCCGGCGGGTCGCTGAGTTGCACCCTCAACGACCTCCCTTGTCCGAACGACATTGCGCCGAGCCCCGCGTTGCAGACAGACCGCGCTTGCGCGCCGCTCGGCGCGATGCCGAATGTGCGGAGCGCGGCACGAAAGGTGTTTGGTGTTGCCGCGCTTTGCCCAGCAGCGTAAGTTGCAGTCGAACCAAGCGGTTTGACGCCTTGGGAGAACTTGGAGGAAGCCATGACGTATCGGCATCAGGTCCTTTCACCGAAGTCCGCGATAGTCGGCTGCGCGCTGTTGCTCTTGGCT
The DNA here is from genome assembly GCA_964647025.1 of uncultured Myxococcales bacterium. Lineage (GTDB taxonomy): Bacteria > Myxococcota_A > Polyangia > Fen-1088 > Fen-1088 > Fen-1118. The sequence goes on from CAZYFU010000102.1 coordinate 1,969, forward strand.
GCCTGCGGGGGCAGCTCGAACAACACGGCTACGGGCCAAGGCGGCAGCTCGGCAGGGGGCGGAAGCGGCCAAACCAGCTCCTCGAATGGTGGCTCCCAGACGGCCGGCGCGGGCGGCAGCAGCCAGACTTCGGCAGGGGGCAATGCCGGGAGTGGGGGTGCCTCTAGCTCGTCGAGTGGTGGCGCAGCCGGCAGCAAGACCGGTGGCACCGCGGGCAGCGGCCAAGGTGGAGCGACCGCGACTGGCGGTGCCGGCAACAGCGGCGGCCAGACATCGGCCACGGGTGGCAATGCCGCCGGCTCGAGCGGCAGCATCGACGCCGGGACGTCCTCGGGCGGAACGGGCGGACCTGGTGGCGGGGGGACCAGCACCGGCGGTCAGGCTGGCAGCCCTGGTATCGACGCGGGCGCCCTCGCCAGCTCCTGCACCGGCAAAGCTTGGCCCACGGGCGACCCCACCAAGGCTGGACCATTCCAAGTCAAAGCCGAAAAGGGCGTCGGGCCGCTGGCGGGCTACACCCCTGATCCGGTCTACAAAGACAAACAGCAGAAGTTCAACATCTACCGGCCTACCACCCTCGAGACCAGCGGTTACTGCCACCCCATCCTGGTTTGGTCGAACGGCCACGAGGACAATCCCGAGCAGAACCCGCCGGACTGTATCATCGACCGAGACAAACGGTGGTGCGGGCAGTACCTGCCTGTGCTGCAGCACCTCGCATCGCACGGGTTCGTCGTGATTGCGTCGCTCAGCACCACGACGTCGAGGGGCACCCCGTTGCCGTCGATCGTGGGCTTGGACTGGCTGCTCGAGCAGGCCGAGGATCCGAGCAGCGCGTACTATCACCGGCTCGACACGGCCCACATCGGCGCGTTCGGTCACTCGGAGGGCGGCATGGCGACTTGCGCGATGGCCAAGGATACGCGCTTCTCCGCCATCTCCACCGTGTCTGGCACCGCCACGATCAGCGCCATTCACGCTCCAGCGCTGTTTTTCTGCGGCGGTCAAGAGACCAATTTCAATCCTCCGATGTGTGAGGGCAACCTGACGGTCGCCAAAACCATCACGACTCAGCCTTCCATGCTCATCAACGCCAAAGACGAGGACCACGGCAGCTGGGCGTACGACGGAGCCAATGGTGTGGCCATCTCCGGGTTCGCCGGGTGGTTCAGGCTTCACCTGATGGGAGATACCGCCCAACGCAAACGGTTCTATGGCAAGGACTGCACCTTCTGCACCGACAACCGCGTGCAGGTGCTCCACCAAAACAACCTGATGACCGAGTAAGCACAGCCGTATCGTCCACGGCGGACGGTCTCCGAGACGAGCTCGCGGACCGCCCGCCTTTCGATTTGGGGGCGCGACTGCGTCCGGGTTACCCGGCCTTGTTCAGGGCGGCGCGGCCGAAGCGCTTCCTGGCCAGCTCGCTGCGCCGGGGCACGTAGGTTCCGTCGGCCATCTCTTTCGCGACCACCTTCTGCATCAGCTTGTACATCTTGTAGGTCTGGGGCTCGTCTTTGTAGAAGGTATCCCAGGCGTAATGGTACAGCTCGAGCAAGCGCTCGGGGGTCATGTGGCGGGGCTGGTACACGACCTTGTCGGCGGTGTACTGGTCCCAGTCCGAGCTGGTGATGCGGCCTTCCTTCACGAGGTCGTCGCGTGTGCGGGTGTGAGGGAAGGGGGTCAGGATGGTGAACTCGGCCAGGTCGAGCTCGACCTCGAGCAGGAAGTCCACCAGGCGCTTGATGTCGTCCTCGGTCTGCTCGTCGAGGCCGAGCAGGATGGTGCCCTCCACGCCGATGCCGTGGTCGTGGTAGCGCTTGATGCGCTTGCGGATGAAGTCCGAGGTGTCGAACACGGCTTGGTACACGTACCAGGCGCCCGCTTGCGCGGCCAGGTCCAGGACTTGATCGTCGTCCTCGATGGGGTGGCAGCACCACTTCTTCTTGAGTGGGATCATCTCGCGGAACAGGTCCAGCTCCCACTGTTTGCTCTGCGCCAGTGAATTGTCGACGATGAACAGACGGTTGTTCTCGATGCCGGCGAGCTCCTCGATGACCCGGTCGAAGGGCCGCGGCCGGAAACAACGGCCACCGAGGTAGTTGACCGCGCAAGGATAGCAGTTGAAGCGGCAGCCACGCGAGGCGTGGAACAGGTCCACCATGGGCACGCCCTTGTAGTTGTAGAGCTCGCGCTCGAGGAGCGAGCGGCGCGCGGGCCCCACGGCCTCGATGGGGGCGGGGGCGTTCAAATAGTCGTAGGTGGGCTTGAGCTTGCCGGCCCGCAGGTCGGCGATGACGGCCTCCATGCGGCCTTCGGCCTCGCCCAGGAAGACGGCGTCGGCGTGGGGCTGGGTCTCTTCGGCGTGCAACTGGGTGGCGATGCCGCCGAAGATGACCTTCACGCCAAGGCGGCGGTATTCGTCGGCGATGGCCCAGCCGCGCTTCACCTGGCTGGTGAGCATCATCGAGATGCCCACGCAGTCGACGTCGGTGTCGAAGGAGAGGGGCTGCACGTTCTCATCGATGAACTCGACCTCGACGTCGGCGGGCAGGGTCGCCGCGAAGACCACCGGGCCGTGCGGAGGCAGGTGAAACTCTGTCTGTCCGGAGAGCTTGGACCACTTGGGATAGATCAGGCGGAACTTCACGGGCGACTCCTCACGGGCGACTCCTGGTTGGCGATTGCGGGAAGGCTAGCAGATGCGGGCCCATCATTCGTGGTCGACCAGCTTCATTTCCAGGCGGTAGCCGCCCGCGCCTGGGACGCTGAGGACGACGAGCGGGTAGTGCCCGTCCTGGGGCTTGCCGACCAGGAAGACTTCGCGGGTCACGTGCATGCGCTCGAAGGTGCGGATGACCCGCGGTCCGTCGGGACCCAGCTGAATGTCCGTGCTCTGGCCTTGGGCGGGGGTCCAGCGGCAGACGGTCTCCCCCGTGGCGTAGGTGCCCATGGCGTCGGGAGCGCCAGCGGGCGGAAGGAATGCATTGCCCACGTCGGCCATCAGGGATGCTGCGAAGGCGGGGCGGTCGAAGGGCGGGACGGCTCGGTTGATCTTCAGCTCGGGGGCGAGCGGGTTGCGGTTGTCCTGCACGGCATCGAACAGACTGATGCCCTCGGGGGAAAGCAGGATGGCGTGCAGACCCTCGGGGCCGGCCGCGGTGACCCCCACGAGCCCTCCGTTGTTGCCGAAGGGCAGGGTGGCGAAGATGGCGTGGGTGGCGCGCCAAGGCTGACGCGGATAGGCCTCCCGACAGCGCGCGGCGACCGCGGTGGCGTCCGCGGCGATGGGCGACAGGGTGGGCAGGTGCGCGCAGGCACCGAGGAGAAGCGTCAGGAGGAGGAGACCGACACGAGCCATCGGTTACCGCGGGGCCTCGAACCGCGCGTCCGGAATCTCCACGTCGAAACGCGGGTTCTCGAACGCGATGTGGGTGACGCCGGCGTCGCCCTCGTGGATATCGATGGCGCTGACCGTGCCGGGGCGCTCTCCGAAGACGATGGCGATGCTGGTGATGATCTTGGCCAGCGCGGGATCGATGGGGATCAGCGCCACGTGCGCGGGCCCGGTGCCGTCCGCTCGCAGTTCCGGTTTGAAGGTCTTGCTCGCGCCGAAGTTGCCGTCGAGCCACAGGCTGATCTCGCCGAGGACGATCTTCATCGCCTCCAGCTTCGCGCTGGAGTCGGTCACCCATGCCTGCCCGTGTTTGAGCAAGCGCTGCGCGTTGCCGCGGCGGACGACCAGCAGGGTCTCGAGCGGGCTTTGGTATTCCCAGCGCAAATCGTTGGGACGGCGATACGCCATGACCCCGCGCGAGACCAGCGGCTTCTTCAGGATCTTGAGCGTCTTGGTCTGCACGAACGCGGTCTCGATGGTCTTGACCGTGGCCGCGGCCTTGCGGATTCCTTCCCAGTCCTGGTACCAAGGCGCGGCCAGCGCGGGCGCGCTGGAGAGCAGGGTCAGCCACAACAATGCCGAGCGCGCGATCATCGCTACACCATGCCTCCGTTGACCGAGATGACCTGACCGGTGATGTACGAGGCGTCGTCCGAGCACAGGAATCGGACCACACGCGCGACCTCTTCCGGCATTCCGTAGCGGGCCATGGGGATCATCTTCTTCACCATGTCTCGGGGGAGGTCCTTGGTCATGTCGGTCTCGATGAGCCCTGGGGCCACCACGTTCACACGGATGCCCAGGCGGGCGACCTCGGCGGCCAGCGCGCGGGTGGCGCCCATCAAGCCGGCCTTGGCCGCGGCGTAGTTCGCCTGGCCACGGTTGCCGATGAGCCCGGACACCGACGAGATGGTCACCACGCTGCCAGCTTTCTGCGTGATCATCTTCTGAATGACCGGCTTGGTGACGTTGAAGAATCCGTCGAGCGAGGTGTCTATGACCTTGCGCCAGTCGGCGCTGGACATCATGGCGAACAGTCCATCTGCGACGATGCCGGCGTTGTTGACCAGGGCGGCGATGCGTTCGTGCCTGTCCAGCAGGTCCTTCACGGCCGCGCTTGCGGCGGCCTCGTCGGCGATGTCGAAGCAGCTCAGCTCACCGTGTCCGCCGGCGGCCTCGATCTTCGCCAGGGTCTCTCGCGCGGCGGCCTCGTTGCTCTTGTAGTTCACCGCCACGTGCATGCCGTTAGCGGCGAGCTCGATGGCGATCGCGCGGCCGATGCCGCGGCTTGCGCCAGTGACGATCGCGAGGGGCAAAGGTGCGGCCGCTGGCGTTTCACTCATTGCTGTGTCTCCTGGTTGTTCTCGGGGCGGAAAGCCTGGATCGATCCGGTCAGCCAGACCGTGCCCTGGTCGTCGCGGACTTCGCCGTCGAAGGCGAGATAGGACTGCACCCCGTGCGAGATTCGCACCGCGCACACGAGGTTCGTCCCGACCGGGATGGTCGCTGCGGCCAGCTTCGCGCCCTGAACGCCGACCAGCAGGCCGCCTTCGCCGGTCTCCTTCTCGTGGCGTTCCTTCCATCCTTGCAGGACGGCCGCGGTCTGGGCGATGAGCTCGACCAGCATCAGGGTGCGTGCGTTGCCGTCCTTTGCCGTGGGCCAGGACGCGCGAACCGTGGTCGTGCTCTCGATGGAGACCTCGTCGATGGCGGCCACGGCCTCCACGATGCGCATGGGCGGTCGCTGCGGGATCAGCCGGTCGATGTCCACGTCGTTTCTCATGCGACGATCCAGGCGGGGGGCGGCGCCCCTGCGGCGAGCGGGACCATGACCAAGCCGGCGATGGCATCGCACACGTGGCCGTCGTCGTCCGAGAGCCACAGGTCGAAGGTCAATCGTCGCGGCTCGACGGCACGCGGGGCGACGCTGCACAGGCGCCTGCCCGAGGCGAGCGGGCGGAACACCGTGCGTGCCGCGAATCCGGTTGGATAGGCCACGATGCCTGCATAGCGCTGGCCCCACACGCACGCCAGGTGCATTGCGCTGTCGAGCAGGTAGGGACAACCCGCCGCGGAGGGATTCGCGTGGGGCGGTACCGGCGACGCCACCTCGCCCCATGCACCCGCTCGCCCCAGCCGCAGCGTGCCGCGAAGGTTTGCGAAGTGCGGACCGAAGCGGACCAACTCGCGGTAGACCCGATCGGCGCAAACCTCGAAGTCAGCGCCAGGAGCGGGGGGCCAAAGCGGCGATGGAACGGAACACCCGAACGCCGCTTCGGCGTGGGTCCGCTTCCGCTCGATGCCGTTCGGAAGCGCGATTCGCGATTCGAACGCCGCCCGCACGTAGCCGCCTTCCTCGGGCGCCAAGGACACCGCGAAGGTGCACCGCGGGAGGTCGTCGGCGGGAAGGAAGCGGGGAAAGACCGCGTCTCGCATGGTCAGCGGCGTGTCCAATGGGATGCTGCCCTGCTGGCCAAGCACGTGCAGCAAGATGTCGAGGAGCTCCACCGCGGGCACGATGGCCTTGCCCGAGATGGCGTGGTCGCCGAGACAGGCTATCTCGGGAAGGCTGACGGCGATCGTGGTGGGCAACATGGCCGTCCCTCGACTCAGGTTGGGAAGCGCTGGTAGATGCCAGTGGTGATGGCGTCCACCGCGACCGGGCGGCCCTTCCGGTTCACGGCCGCGTGCCTCGTGAGCCCCTTGCACAGCACCACGCCCGACTCCGCGTGGGTGAGGATGTAGTCGAAGTCCACGCGCACGCCGTGTAGCTCGCGAAAACGCGTGTGGACCCAAATCGGGTCGTCGTATTCCACCGGCCGAAAGAAGTCGGCGCCCACTTGGCAGATCGGATACCCGTAGCCCTCGGATTCCAGTTGGCGCAACGGGAAACCCGAGTCGCGCAGCAGGGTCGCTCGTCCCAGCTCGAAGAAGCGGAAGTAGTTCGCGTGGTACACCACACCCGTGCGGTCGGTGTCGGCGAAGAGCACGCGGTAGGGGACGCGGTGCCATACCAGGCCCCCCACGCTGTCACGGACGTAGCGGGGATCGCTTTCGAGCGGCGTGGGCTTGAAGTCAGGCGCGCGCACGGTCAGACACCTCGGAAGATCACGCAGCAGTTGGTGCCGCCGAAGCCGAAGGAATCCGACAACACGAACTCGTGGGCATGCGGGCGGCCTGCGGTCACGAAGTCCGCGCCCGTGAGCTCGGGGTCGGCAACGTAGTTCAGCGTCGGCAGCACGAACTGCTTCTCCAGGGCCATCACCGAGAGCACGGCCTCCACGGCAGCGGCCGCCCCCAGGGTGTGCCCCACCTGGCTCTTGTTGGCGCTGATCGGGACCTTGGGCAGGTGATCGCCGAAGACCTCGCGCAGACAAGCCACCTCGACGCCGTCGCCGGTCGGGGTCGACGTCCCGTGCGCGTTCACGCTGCCGATGGCCCGGGCGTCGATCTCGGCGTCGTCGAGCGCCTGGCGAATCGCGCGGACGATGGTCGCTTGGTAGGGGCGGGTGAAGTGGTGTGCGTCGGAGGTCCAGCCGATGCCTGCGATCTCGGCCACGGGCGAAAGGCCATGAGCCTTCATGACCTCTTCGGCGACAAGCACGACGGCGGCGGCGCCCTCGGCCAACACGAATCCGCGACGGTCGAGGCTGAAGGGGCGCGAGGCCTGTCCCGGGTCCTGGGCGGCGCGGTCTGTGCTGCGCAGCTTGAAACTGGCGTTCATGTTGGCGAAGCCCAGGACGATCTCGGGTACGAGGGGCATCTCGACGCCGCCCGCGATGGCGAAATCGACGTCTCCGTCTCGCACCATGCGGGCACCCAAGGCGATGGCGTGGTTGCCAGAGGCACAGGCGCCCTGGGGCGAGAAGATGGGCCCGGTGAACCCCAGCGTCGCGCCGGCCTTTCCGGCGGGCACGTTCGCGCACACGTTGGGCAGAAGGAAGGGGCTGACGCCGTTCGCGCCGATGTCGCTGTAGCGGACGAACGCCTCGCGCAAGGAATCGGTCCCGTTGATGGCCGAGCCGATGAGGCACGCCATGCTGGGGCCGATGCCGTCGTCCACGGTGATCTTGGCGTCGGCCAGCGCGTCCTGGCAGATAGCCATGGTCTGGAGTACGTAGTCGGCGCTCCAGTTGTGCCGCTCCTTCGGTGTGTCGAAGGCATAGCGCGCACGATCGCGCTCGGGGATCTCGGCGACGACCATGGGCGTCCCCACCGAACAACGCGACAACAGCCGAAGCCCCGACTGGTTCGCGGCCGCGCGTTGCCAGGTGACCTCCGCGCTCGGGCCAAGGCCGGTCATGGCGGCCCGGCCAACGACGAAAACGCGACGATTCCTAGGTGATTTCATGTCCGCGCAACGCTCGATCGCACGCCAATTCTATTGCACGCCGGAGGTTCCCACCGCAAGGGCCGCGTGCACGGCGATTGACGGGCCGAATGGGTGCGTGGTAGTCCCAAGACCGTCTGGAATCACGACCATGGACCACAGTACTGCCTACAAGCTGATCGTCGAGTATCTGTCGCAGCGGTTCGGCGTTCCCCTGGAGAAGATCAAGCCCGAGTCGAAGATGTTCGAGGATCTCGGGCTGGACAGCATCGACGCGCTCGACATGCTGGCCTTGCTCGACAAGCAGTACCGCGTCAAGGTGAATGAGGAGCAGGCCCGTCGGATTCGGACCGTCGAGGACGCTGTCCAGTACGTCCTGGCGAACCTGCCCGCGAACGCGCCCTTGCCCTGATGTCGCGCCTGCGCCCGACGCTCGAGTCCCGCCAGGGCGATGAACTGGTGGCGCACGTGGTGGTGTCGGCGGACGCGGTGTGGTTCCAGGGACATTTCCCTGGCATGCCCATCCTTCCGGGGGTGGCGTTGTTGGCGGTGGTCGAGGACACCATCGAGCAGCTCTGGCCGGATGCCGCGCATGCCCCCGTCGAGCTCCGGGCCTTCAACCGTATTCGCTTCAGGCAGATCCTCTCGCCAGGGGCCAACCTGCGCATCCGCGTGCGAAAGGCCCACCCCGATCGCTTCCGATTCACGGTCGAGCACGGCGGACTCCCCGCCAGCACCGGAGAATGCCTGGTCGCCGCGGCGCCCGCGGCCGGGGGCAGCGTCAGCGGTCGCGCGATGGAGGCGCTTTGCCCGTCCGGGCCCGCCCGCCTCGCCGCGAGGTTCTGCGGTGACGGAACCACGGTAGGGGACATTGCCGAGCAGGCCAGTCGCCTTTCCACGCTGCGCTCGTCCGATGGCTTGGCGCGAATCTGTGTGGCATCGGAGGATCGGGTCGAGGTCGCCGCGGCGGTGCTGGCGGCGCTCTCCGGGGAAGTGCAGGCGCTGTTTCCACCGGCGTTGGCCGCTGATGCCGTGTGCGCCACGCACCGCCTGCGGCCGTTCTCGCATTGGATCGGGCCGGCTGCGTGGCAGGCAGAGCTGCCCGCCGATCTCGGCCCGAAGCGCGTGGTCGGACCCACCGCTGCCGTTCGGAGGACTCCTCTGGCGCTCGGCCCCGCAGACCAGCCCTGCCTTTTCCTCCACACCGGAGGAACCACGGGAACGCCGAGACGCTGGGCGAAGACCCCACGCAACCTCCTCGAGGAAGTCGCGATTCTCACGCATGGTCTGCGCGTTTTGGCCGAGGACCACATCCTGGCCACGGTGCCACCGCATCACATCTACGGTTTGCTGTTCTCGGTGCTGCTGCCCCTGTGCTCGGGCGCCACGGTCGAGCGGCTGTCGCCGTTCTTTCCACAGGAGATCGCGGAGCGCATCGCCGGGACGTCCGCGACCATCCTGGTCAGCACTCCGGCGCACCTCAAGGCGCTGGCCAAGGTGATGACAGGCCCCAACCGCTTGCGGCTGGTGCTCTCGTCCGGGGCGCCGTTGTCTGCCACCGACGCGAGGGAGTTCTTCGCCAGCACGGGGTTGTGGCCGCTCGAGGTGTACGGCTCCACCGAGACTGGAGGGATCGCGGTTCGTCGGCAGGACCTGCCCGAGGCGTCGTGGCATCCCTTGCCCGGCGTGACCTGCCGCCTCGATGGGGAGGTGCTCGCCGTGCGCTCCCCGTTCATCTCGGGAGACGTTCCATTCGACGCCGACGGGTTCTTCGAGACGGCGGACCTGGCGACGTTGCGCCCCGACGGAAGCTTCGATCTGGCGGGCCGGGCCGATGGCGTGGTCAAGGTGGGCGGCAAGCGCGTGCTCTTGCCCGAGATCGAAAGGGCCATCGCCGCGCTGGACGGTGTCACCGATGCCGTCGTTTTGGCATTGCCGTCGCAGACCGGACGAGGTCAAGACATCGTGGCGCTCGCGGCCTCGGGCCGGGCGGCAGACCAGCTTCTGCGCGAGCTGCGCGAGCGGTTGCCGTCTCCTGCGTGGCCGCGCCGACTCCGTACCGTGGAGCTGATCCCCATCACGCCCTCGGGCAAGCGCGATCGACCGGCCATTCTCCAGCTGCTCGACGTGACGGCAGGCGAGGGGACCGGGGGCTAGGTGCCGGCCCCATCGGAGCGTTCGTTCCGTCGTTGGCTGCGGCAGCGTCGCTTCGTGCAGTTGGCGCTGAGCACGCCGCCGGACCCGATGCTCCGACAGCGCCCGCCTGCGCGGGTCATCGTCGGGCTGGTGCTGCTCGTGGGAAGCTACCTGGTCGCGTGGCCAGCGATTGCCGCGCTCGGGGCCGTCGCGGCCTGGTTCCAAGCGCCCAAGCTGCTCCTGGGAGCTCCGATCTTGTATGGCGCCTCGTGGTTGGTCTTCGCGATCGGGCTCGGGCTCGTCGGCAGCAAGTCGGTGAGCATCGGACGGGCCCTGGGCCTGGCCTTGGTTCGCAAGTTGGCCGAACGCTACCTGTCGGAGTAGCGACGAGTGGCGGTCGCCCTGTCGAATCTTCAACACCCAGCGCGGAGGAACGCCATGAGAAGCGCCGGCTGGTGCCGAGACTCGCTGGCAACGAAATTGCTTAGCCGAGTTACAATGCCAACCCCGAGCCAAAGGACCGCTCAATGAAAACTCACTGGGCTTTGCTTTCGACCTTCGCTATCTGCTGCCTTTTCGTCGCGAATGCGCACGCTGCCTCGATCGCGGTGATGCCAGTCCAGGGGGTCAACCTGTCCGAGGGTCAAAGCGACGCCATCGGCGCACTCTTCTCGAACGCCTTGGCCCGCGACGCCCATGTCGCGGTCTCGTCGCCCGCGGAGACCAAGCGCGTGTGGTCCGATGTGCGATCCTCCACCGCCACGGCGGCCCGTCTGCACGCATCCCAGTACGTGGAGCTGACGGCGATTCGGCTTGGCTCGAAGGTGACGCTGGCCGGGGCGCTGTTCGAGGCCGATGGCAAAGAGGTCTACCGTGCGGAATCATCCGCGCCATCGCTCGACGAGGTCGAGATGGCCTCTTCGCAGCTGGCGCGCGCCTTGGTTTGGCGACGGCCCATCCTCGCTGCGCCTCTTGTCGCACCTCCGCAGATGGTCGACAACGCGCCCGTCGCGCCGCCGTCGTCGGACGTTGCGTCGTCGTCGCCCGGCCAAGGACGAAACATGTTCGGAATGAAGGGCCTCATGGCCTTCGCGATGGCCTCCGGTCGGTCGTTCTCGCCGCAGGTGGGGTTCCAATTCGATGCCCGCATCGGGCCACGTTCGTACTTCATGGAGGTGGGGGCGGGCCTGTCGATCCCCACCGACGACTCGACGAGCACGAGGGACCTGCAACTGACCACGGGCTTCATCGAGCTGGGGGGCAGCGGCTACCTGACCGACGGGGCGGTTGGCCTCTACATCGGCGGCGGCATTCAGCCGGGACTCTGGCGATCCGAGACGTACTTCTACGACTCCCCAAGCGGCGGCTACTCCTACAACAATCGCTCACTCAGCGGAGCCATGCTGCCGGTCTATGCACAGATCGGACTCACCTTCACGCGCGACATCCGCACGCGAATCTTCGCGGAGTGTCGCTTGTCGCAGAACCTGCTGGGCATCACGGATCCGCGTGACAGCAAGGACTACTACCCGACGGTGATGGCCTTGCAGATGGGGGTGGGGTGGTGATGGACTCCAAGAAACAAAGAAAGGGATGTGCCGTGAGGTCGACCAGCGCTCTTTCGTTTGGGCTGTTCTTGACTGCCTTGGTGGCCACGCCGGCGTCGGCCGCCGTTGTGGCGGTGATGCCCGTTCAGGGGGTGAACCTCTCGCCCGGGCAGTGCGACGCCATCGGCGTGCTCTTCACGCAGGCCTTCGCCCGCGAGACCAGTGTGGCGGTTGCCTCACCGCTAGAGACGGCGCCGTTGCTGGCCCAGGGGAAGACCCCGCCCATGGTCACGAGCCAGCTTGGCGCGACGGAGTTCGTAGACTTGCGCGCCGTCCAGCTGGAGAACCGCGTGACCTTGTCGGGGATCCGCTACGGCAAGCAAGGCAACGAGATCTTCCGCTCCGAAACGGCCGCACCATCCATCGATGACATGCAGTTGGCCGCGGCGCGGTTGGCGAGATCGCTCGCGTGGCGGCAGCCGACTGGGGCGGCGCCGTATGTCGTCGCTCCGCCACCGATGGGGCTACCCACGGCGCCCGGGCTGGTCGCACCGCCGGTCGCCGAGGGACCCAAGTCCTACCCGAAGGCTCTGGGAATCAAGACGGGGCTGATCTTTCCGTGGTCGCGGGGCCGCAGCTACGCCTCGATGATGTCTTTCCAGTTCGATGCGAGGTTTGGAAGTCGAGACGCCTTCATCGAGATCGGCGCGGGCGGCGCGATCCCCACCAGCTCGTCGGCGGCCCGGCCCCATGACCTGCGCATGGGCGGTGTCTTCGCCGAGCTGGGGGGCAGCATGTATGTGTCGGATGGCAGTGTTGCGCCCTACTTCGGGGGAGGCATCTCGCCGAGAATCTGGTTCGTGGATGGCGAGGACTACGCGAGCTCCGACGGGACGACCTGCGCGGTTTACGGTCAGGCCGGGCTCACCCTCACGCGGGATTCCAGGGCCCGCCTTTACACCGAGCTACGGGTTTCGCAGTACTTGATCGGCCTAGCCGAGGGGGCGTCATCCTCGTATGGAGATTCGTACGCGGTCGGCGACACGTTGTATCCGACCGAGTTCTCGTTGCAGATCGGTCTCGGCTGGTAGGGCGGTACCGCGATCCTAGGGTCGGAGTGCGCGGATCTGGCGGGCCCCGGCGCGGTACGCCCCGATCGCGACGGCAAACGCCGCTAGCGTGATGGCGAGTAGACCCAACCCCCACTGGTTGATGATTGCCGAGAGGCCTTCCACCAGCGCGGTGTGCGTCTTGTCGATGGCCGTCGGGGACGCGTGTATGCCCCGGAGCATGACGACGACATCGCACAGGGTCCAGAACATCATCATGGCGATCATGGCCAAGGCGGTGGCAGCGATGAAGCGCAGGCGGATGGGCTCACCGTCGAGTGCATAGCGAATCGAGGCCACGATGATGATGAGTCCGGTCGCGAGGATGGGATACATCCCGAGACCACCAAGGATGAAAGCTGCAACGAGTGTGCTCATGGTTTTCTCCTTTTCTGCCTGCTCAATGCGCGTGCTCGGGCCTCGTGACTGATAAAATCGCAGTCACACACGTTGGCGTGCTGAATTGAACAGGGGGAATGCGAAGCGAGCGAGACGTCGTCCGCGGTCTCATCGAGGGGCAATCCGGTGCCTTCGAGGAGATGTACGAGCTCTGCGCCGACAAGATCTGGCGCTTCCTGTTGCGCCTCACGCAGAACCAGACGCTGGCGGAGGACCTCTTCCAGGAGACCTGGCTCGCGGCTGCGAGCCATGCCCACCTTTTGCGCGCAGACTCGTCCTTGCTCCGATGGCTCTACACCATCGCGCGAAACGCCCACCGGATGTCATGGCGAAGCAAGCGGACGGATGCGGAGAAGCGCGTACTGCTCCAGCAGTCGTGTGTAGAGGCCCAGCAGGTGGCAGAGCCCCTGGCCGCGCGCCTCGACCTTCAACGGATCTCGTCGGCCATGGCGCGACTTCCGGAGGCGTTCCGGGAAGTGCTCGTGCTGTGCGCGCTGGAGGGGCTGAGCTCGGAGGATGCGGCAGACATTCTCGGCATCTCGCCGGAGGCGGTCAGAAAGCGGCTGAGCCGCGCTCGCGCGGAGCTCGAGGCCTTGTTGAATGGTACGCGAGTCGCAAGGAGGGATCGTCATGGGTGAAAAGCAGGACTTGCTCGTCGAGATGCTGTCGCGAACCACGGTGCCGCCTCTGCGGCCGGTCGTCAGGCAGAGAGCGCTCGCGCTCGCTCGGAGCAACCTCGGGACTGCGGCGACCGGGCGGCGGGACCGGCTACTCGACCGCTTCACGCCCCCTGGGTCGCTGGTGCCTTCGCTGCTGATTTCGGCAGGCGCCGCATTCGTGGTCAACGTTTGCATCAAAGCCGTTCGGCTTTTCTGGATCTCCTGACTTCGGGCGCCGGCTACTTCGACGTCGCAATCCTCGCCCGGGCTGATAGGGTAGCGACGATGAGGCTCGCCGCCGCAATGCTGGGAATCTGCTCCGCACTGTCGGGGTGCCGCACGGGAGCGACATCCGAGCCCGCCGCCGTGGGTGCCGAGCCGAAGGTCCTCTCCGACAGCGAGCCGAGCACGCTCCCCGTCGGCGAGACCACGGGAGCCTCCGGCAGCGGCCCCACGGTCGAACCCGAAGTAGCTCTTCCGCCCGGCTTTCGCGCCGAGATGGTTCCCGCCCCGGTGTTCGGAGGCGAGGTGTTCACGATCGAGGGAGGGGCGCCGGCCGGTCCACTGGTGGTGCTGGTCCACGGTCTCGGCGACAGCGGCTCGCGGGATTTCTACTCGGTGCTGCCCTCGCTGGCCACGCGGTATCACGTGATCGCCTTCGACCTGCCCGGGTTCGGGCGTTCCACGCGCGGGACCGACCTGTATTCGCCTGAGCGCTACGCCGAGTTCATCCACGCGCTGGTGACAGCACGGCACCGTGGGACCTTCAATCTCGTCGGTCACTCCATGGGCGGCGCGATTTCACTCGCCTATGCCGCACGCTTTCCGGCGGCGCTCGAGCGCCTCTTCCTCATCGACGCTGCGGGCTTCTTGCACCGGAAGGCGTTCGTGAACTTCGCGGTGTCGGCGGGACTCGACAACGTGCTCGGCACCTTTGGCGGCAAGGGCAAAGAGCTGCTCGATGCCACGTTGCAGGCAGCCGCCGTCGCGATCGGCCCGTTGCCGCCGACGCCGGAGCCGGATTTCCTGCTGGACACGGCCGTGCTGCGGAAGACGGTGCTGCGAACCCCTACGCGAATCGCGGCGCTGGCGACCATCCTCAAAAACTTCGCGCCGCTGATCGCCGAGGTGAAGACGCCTGCCTGGATCTTGTGGGGGCGCAACGACAGCATCGCCTCGATTCGAACCGCGAAGATCCTGGAGGCGAGGTTGCCGATGGCGCGGCTCCGGGTTCTGGAGTCGTCAGGCCACGACCCGATGTCGTCGGCGCCTGCCGCTGTGTCGCAGTTCCTTCTCGAGGGGCTCGCCACGCCTGGCGCTACCATGCGGCGGCCCCAGACGTCGCAGGGCGTGCCCAGGCCTGGAAAGTGTGAGGGCCAGACCGGAACGAAGTTCCAGGGCGACTACACCGAGATCGAGATCTCGAACTGCTGGGATGTCCGCGTCGAGGACGTTCGGAGCGGCTCGATCCGGATTCGCGATTCGGTCGTCACCATCGAGAACGCGCGTGTGGTGAGTGACGCCATCGCACTCGATGTGAAGAACTCCAAGGTCGAGATCACAGCCAGCGACCTGGCAGGCGAGGTCGCCATGCAAACGAACGCCGGTGAGATGGATCTTGCTGGAGTCGTGCTGCACGGCAAGAAGAAGAGCGTGCAGGTGGACCGTTCGTCGCGCCTCATCTTCTCCATCAGTCGCCTCGATAGTCCCGTCGCGCGCCGCTACGTCCACGAGCTCTTGGAGCTGGGCGCCGGAAGCGAACTGTAACTTCCTTGGCCGAGCTGGCAGATGGGGTAGGCTGGGCTCCATGCGGTTTGTTCAAGGGCTCACGTCTTTCCTCGTCCTGGCCGTCTCTTCGTCTCTCGTGCCGGTCGATGTCTGCGCCGCCGAAGCAGAGGCCGCTCGGGTTCGGTTTTCGGCCGCGCTGGTCGACGATACGGTTCGCGGGCTGCTGCCGACCTTGATTCGGCTGCCGCCGCCGAGCGGTGAGCCGTCGGCGGACAATCGCGCGACCCTGGCAACCATGACCGAGATCATCTACTGCGGCGCGAGCGAGAAGGGCGTCGGACGTTTTCGTGCCTTGCTCAGGCTGGAGGCCTCGACTGCGCCGGCAGCGCTGCTGATCGGGCGAATCGGCTGCCAGGGTGACCTTGCCGACTTGGCCAGGCGGATCGGCGAGGGAATCGAAGAGTCCGGCATCGCAGTGGCGGATCTCGACGCCGTTTGGCGGCCTTGGGAGATCCGGTTCGTGGTTGCGCGGGCCGAGGGATTCACGAAGGCGTCGAAGGCTCGATTGGTGGCGGTGCTGGAGAAGAGGCGGGAGCTGCTGGTCGTTCAGACCGGTGAGGCACGGATTCAGACCGATTCGGGAGCGATTCCCCTTCACGCCGTGCCATCGTTCGCGCAGGGAGGGATCGAGGTCGCGGTGGTCCTTGGTGGGGCAGGGGGGCCGAGCAGCCCGGAGAGGCTGGCCGGCGTGGTCCGCAACCCAGTTCCGGGTGGCGAGTCCAACGCCGCCGCCGACGTGCCACTGTCGTTCGCGAACCAGTTGTTGCGGCGACTCACCTGGAGCGAGCCGCTGGTGGTGCCGGTGAACCGCGACGAGGTCGAGGTGCGCAACGTGTCCCTATCGGGAGAAGGCTCGGGTGAGAAGGGCCGTGTGACGCTGACTGGGCAGGCGACGCCATCTTCGATTCGCGAGACGGTTCGCTGCGCGGTCACCTCAGGAGGCGACCCCATGCGTTTGGCCTCCATCCAGATCGTTGCGCAGATGGAGGATTGCGCGGGTCTTGGAACCATGGCTGCGGTTGGCTGCACCGTTCGCAACGGCGCCCGGTCGGCGGCAGCCGAGGGATTCGCAGCATCCCTGACCCAACGCTACCAGGGCAAGGCCGTACACGAGCTAGCCAGCCCACAGACGCTTCGCTTTTCCGTCGGCGGCGAGCGCTTCATTCTGAGCGGCGAGCTTTTGCGGATGACCTTCGGTGCGAGGGGCATCTCCATCGCGGCCAAGCTGGCGGTGCCCTAGGCCCAGTCCGGGGGTAATGGCCAACTGCCTAGACCCAGTCCGGGGGTAATGGCCAACTGGACCGTCCACTGTCCAGGTCCCTCCGCAGGCAATGCCCGCAACTGCTCTCGGCCAGCGCCCTGTCAGGGGCGGATCTGCTTCTGCGGATCCAATCCTGTGGCGCGATGGCCTGGGTTCTACCCATTCTCCGCTGCGCTGCCGGTCTCTGTTTGCAGGTGCACAGTGCTTGGGCGTGCGCGCCGAAAGGGGCGCGTTCAGCAACGGCTACTGAGTGGAGATTCCCTCTGTCCGCGTGCCCCGGGAGCAGATCGACCGCATGTGCATCGCCAGCGATGGCTCATCCGGTTTCGCAGACAACCCTGGCGAGCTTTCGCAGGAAGTACGTCCCGAAAGGGAAGACCACTTCGGCTGCTCCAGCCGCGTATCGCGAGAAGGCGTCGCGATATTTTTCGAGGAAGCCGCGATTGCGCCGCAAGGCCTCGATACGCGCCCATCTATTCTTGGAAGCGACTCCCGGACTTGTCTGGAAACGGGGCTCATGTGTCTTGGGATGGTCGAATGGTCGTTGGTCTAAGATCCGCCGCCGTCCCAGGACGCCTATACCCTTGGCAATCCGGCGCTCGCGCTCGGCCGCCTCCTTGGTCCGGACGCTCTGCTCGACCATCGTGGTCCAATCCTCGTCAGAGAGGTGCTCGAAGCCGTGGGGGCGGTGAATTTCCAGGCTTACAACGTCTGGCATCGCGCCATCATCTCGGAAGAAGTGCGCGGGACGTGTGGCAACGAGATCCTCCCCGGAAAGGACCGCCCGAAACGAGGTCACGCCCGGCCAGTCCTCGCTTCGGTCGACGAGATCGGCGGCCGTCGGGTTGGCGAAGGCGTAGACCATCTTATCAAGGATATCGTTGGGTTCGACGAGCCGGACCACGGAGGTCGATTCGGAAGACCAGAAGCCTTCGAAGCGACCGAGGTGGGCGTTCTGGCATCGCGCCAGGAGCCCGTGAAAGCGCTCGAGGAACATGGGGAAGTTGCCGTCGGGGTCGTGGATGCCGGTGTGGTGGTGGTTCGACATGGCCACCGTGAATAGGACATGGACGTTCGCGTGTCTGGCGGCGACGCTCAAGCAATAGAGGAACGCGTTGTTGGTCTCGGCATTTGGACGCAAGAAGAAGCGACGTTCGGAGCAGCGCCGAGTCACCATGTAGTCGCCGCCGGGAACCACTTGTCGAGGAAGTGTCATGCATTGGTTCTCGGGAATGCAGTCCAGAAAGTTGCCTGGAGCGCGCCGTCGGAGGTCGGTGCGGCTGAAGCCCCTCGCCCGGCGGAGAGAAGCAGAGAGCGCCGGGGACCATGTACCCTCGGAGAGAAGGGGGAGATGTCCCGGAGAGCGCTGGGGACCGTGTACCCTCGGAGAGGAAGTTGGAGAGCGCTGGGGACCATGTACCCTCGGAGAGGAAGTAGTTAGGAAGTAGTTGGAGAGGAAGTTGGAGAGCGCTGGGGACCATGTACCCTCGGAGAGGAAGTTGACATGACGAGAGGCGATCTGACACCGTGAGCTGCAATGCGACGATGGAGCCAAGGTGTCTGGAAGCGCTACGCAGTCGCTGGCGAGTTGGTCCCAATCGCCTTGCTGTGCGTGCTCAGCGCGCTGGTGCTGGTCCCGCTGCTCCACCGGAGCGGTTGGATCATCGGGCACGAGCGGAACCGCTATCCGATCTTGCTCGACCATTTTCGCGAGGTCTTCCTCCAAGGACAGCTGTATCCGCGCTGGCTGCCTCGCTTGGACGGCGGCTACGGATACCCGACCTTTGTGTTCTATCAACCTGGCTTCTTCTTCTTCTCGCTTCCCTTCGCGCTGCTCCCTATCGATTCGCTCTCCGTGCTCAAGCTCGTGGTGTGGGCGCTCTTCTCGATCGGTGCTTCCGGGGTCTATTACCTCTGTCGCGAGGTCTCGGACCGCAAGCTCGCCCTGGCCTGCGCGGTGCTGTTCCTGCTCACACCATTTCTCTTCGTCGATCTGTACGTTCGGAACGATCTCAGCGAGTTGATGGCGATGGTGCTCGGCTCCTGGCCGTTGTTCTTTGCCCTGCGGCTGGATCGACAGGTTCGTCAGGGGTGCGGCGCTGCGTCCCTGGTCGGCCTCGCCGCATCGTTGACCCTCCTGCTCCTCTCGCACCCGGCGGTGGCGCTCTTCGCGGTCCCGCTGTGGGGTGCGATCGCTGTCTACGCCAGCAGTCATGGATCGGCGAGTGAGAGGAAGGCCGTGTGGTTGCGCTTGGCCATCGGGTTCGCCGTTGCAGTCCTGGCCAGCTCCCCCTACTGGCTGACCGTGTTTCGGATGCAGGAGCACGCCAACATGGAGGACCTGGGGAAGGGGTACTACTTGCCCAGCGCTCATCTCGTGCAATGGCCTGACTATTTCTCCAACGCCTGGGGCTTCGGCGATGCGCTGCCTCGCGGTGGGCACGACGCCATGCCCATCCCGCTCGGTCTCCTCCACGCGCTCTTGGCTATCGTCGGGGCATTTCTGGGGTGGCGTCTCCGAGTGGTGCGCGCCGCTTTCGTTGCCTATCTGTCGTTGGTGGTCCTGATGAGCACGTTAGGCGAGCGCTTCTGGAACCTGCCCGTGGAAAGCATCCGTCGGGTCCAGTTCCCCTGGCGGCTCTTAGCCCTCACCGCGACCTTACAGCCACTGTGCATGGCGGGACTGGGTTCGGTCCGTCGTCAGGTCTACGGAGCCCGGATGACGGTCGTCGCGCCCGCGCTCTTGCTTCTCGCGGTTCTGTGGTATCGACAACAGTTCCTTCCACAGGAGGGCAGTGTGCCCTTGCAGGCCGAGATTGCACGCAGACGCGCGCGCGACCTCGCCTCTTGGCAACGGTTCGCCGCCCTGGACGAGTTTCGCCCCAAGAGCGTGCTCGAGAGACCTCCCTCGCCCAGAGGGACGACACCTTTGCTCGAGGTCGGTCGCGAAGCCAGCGCAACTCCGGCGTCGACGAGCACGGAGTCCCACTTGCGCTACCAGATCGATTCCGACGAGCCCGTCGAGGTCACCCTTCATCAGAGCTACCTTCCTGGCTGGCGGGTGCGTATCGATGGCCGAGACGTTCCGCGCGAGGTCCTGGAGGTTCGATTGACGAAAGAGGGATGGATGCGAGTCTCGCTTCCGGCAGGAAGCCACAACTTCGACGCCCTGTACGACGGACCACCGGGCTGGCGATGGCAAGCGATCGTCTGCCTACTTGGGTTGGGGGCGTTCGGCGCCTTCTGTTTGCGCGAATGGCGCCGCAGGCCCAAAGGCGGGGCCCTCGTCGGTACGGACGCACAGTGATGCGGCCACCGGGGGCCTCGCGGCTGGCAGGGGGGCGATCGAAGCAGACGGCAGGGCCACGTCCTGGCTCGACGTCAAGCCGGCTTGGTTGCGTCTGTCGTTCCTACGGCGTTCCGCCCGGGAACTGCTTGCGTAGCCAGGCCGTGATCGCGGCCATTTGCTGGTCGTCGATCTTTCCTTGATAGGACGGCATCATGCCGGGCCCCTCGTTGATGATGACCGCGATGGCCTTGTCCGAGAGCTTGGGGACTTCTTCGGCCAGGTTGGGACCGCGCCAGGTGCCCTTGCCGTCGCCGTTGTGGCACTTGTAGCAGTCGATGCTCGACGAGACCTGTCCGTTGAACAGCGCCTCGCCCGGGTCGCTGATGCGGTCCTTCGCGATCTGCGTGCCCGCGCAGGAAGCCACGATCCCCACCAGCGCCAGCGCGCCTACCGTCATGATGTTCGCCTTCGACATGGCCCGATAGCGTAGTAGACAAACGGCGGTCTGCAAACCAGCGCCGGTTCGTCAGCTGCGGTAGTCGGCGTTCTCGCTCACGTACTCGTGGGTGAGGTCGGCGCCGTGGACCGTGGCCGACGCCTGACCCGCGCCCAGGTCGATGTCGATCTCCACACATCGCTCGTGCGGCGGGAAATCCACGGCTGGCTTGAAGACGCCGTCGACGGGGGCCGCGCTGGCATAGAGCTCG
This sequence comes from uncultured Myxococcales bacterium, assembly GCA_964647025.1. Classification (GTDB taxonomy): domain Bacteria; phylum Myxococcota_A; class Polyangia; order Fen-1088; family Fen-1088; genus Fen-1118. The sequence goes on from CAZYFU010000102.1 coordinate 22,591, forward strand.
GCCTGCTCGAGGTGCGCGGTCAAGTCCTTCTCGGCCGTGGGGTCCAGCCGGAAGCAGCCGTTCTCGAAGATGACGTGGCCGCCCAGTGCGACGCGCAGCTTCAATGTGTCGAGGACCACGGGTTGCGCGCCCAGGTGTTTGCCGATCGCTTGGACGAGTCGGCCTACGTTGGGATCGTTGCCCGCCATCGCGCACTTCACGAGTGGTGCGTTCACCACGGCCTTGGCCAGCGCCCGGGCGGTTGCCTCGTCGGGTGCAGCGTGGACCTTGGCGCGCAGGACGTGCCGGACGCCTTCGCCGTTGCGAACCACATCCTCGGCCAGGTCACGACAAACGGTGGTCAGCGCTTCGGCGAACGCAGACTCGTCGGGGCAGGGCACCCTGCCCGACGAGAGCAGCACGACGCTGTCCGAGGTGCTGGTGTCGGTGTCGATGCTGATGCAGTTGAAGCTGGTTCCAACCGCGACGGGCAGCAGCCGCCGCAGCGTCGCGCGGGGAACGGCGAGGTCGGTCAGAAGGTAGACCAGCATGGT
>CAZYFU010000103.1:0-23082 GCA_964647025.1 uncultured Myxococcales bacterium
TCGATCTGGCCACGGCCCTCGCGGTCGATCCGGCCGCGCCCCCGACCGGCCTGGTCTCGATCAACGGCGACGCCAGGTACGCGACCAAGGCCGAGGTCAGCGTGAGCGTGCCGACCACGTCCGGCGTGGCGACGCAAGTGTGCCTGAGCACGAGCCCGACCTGCACGGCCTGGCAGCCATTCGCCACGCCCGTCGCAATCACGCTACCTTCCGGCGATGGCATCAAGGCGGTGTACGCGAGCTGGAAGAATGAGGAAGGCGCCACCGGCACGACGCCTGTGTCCGACACCATTATCCTCGACACCACGCCGCCCACCAACGGCACCGTGATCGGAACCCTCACCACGAACGCCACCACGCTGTTCTGGACCGGATTCAAGGACACCACCACGGGCGTGGGATCGTATAGGGTGGTCTCTGCACCCGGCACCGCCCCACCCGACTGCACGAAGGGCAGACTCGTTTACACTGGCAGCGCCACCAGATTCCGGGCCAGCAACTTCGGGTCCGCAGCGGCGTTTCGGGTCTGCGCCATCGATAGGGCGGGCAACATGAGCACCGGTGTCGTCGCGACGCTAATCGCCAACATGTGATCGAAGAGTTGCTAGCTGCGCGCATGTTCAGTATAGGATCGGCCCCATGTGCGCCAGGCAAAGCTGGCATCAACCAACGGGTGAAAGTCCCGTCCGCGGAAACAGGGCTCCCGTGGGAGCGGCCTATGGCTGCGACCAACGCACGTCCTCGCGGTACCGAGTCTTGCGTGAAGTCCTGTCGCGAGGCAGGCCACGAAGCGTAGACAGGGAGTATGCAGGCCGTAATGCGACAAGCGTGAAGGTGTCGAGCCCCGAAACACATTCTCTTCCGTGGTGGCCGAGCACGTATGAAGCAGCGAAGGCAACACCGGCAATCCGCAAGGACGCCGGCACCACCGGGGTCCAAGTCCACGGCATGTATACATGGCTGATGTCGGAACCTGGGAGGTCTCCGACGGGTGGAGCACACGAATCGAGCCAGTGCTCCTTAGCCCACGGGCAAGGCATGAAAGCCGAGTTCAGGGCGAGCGCCGTCGGAGAGGCCAACCTGCGGCGGGCATTCCAGTCTACGAGCCGACCTTCCACCGTCACAGCTACGGTTTCCGGCCCGGCAAATCGGCCCACCAGGCCCTTGGCCGAGCCTCGGCACCCAAGGGCACCATCACGCTCCTGGGCTTCGAGCCGTATGCCTAAATCGGGCACGTACGGTTCTGTAAGGAGCGCCAGCCGAAAGCTGGTGTTTACTTGATGCTCCTTCGCTCTGTCGCGTCCGTCGAAAGCACCCTGGCCAGGCTGACCCAAGCCGCGAAGCATGACCTGTCCTGCGCATGTGGGCCCGCGCAGCACCGGCAGCGCGGTGACGACGGCCTGTGGATCTACCCAGCCGCCCTGCCGTCGGGCAAGCGCGTGCCGATGCTGAAGGTGCTACAGGCGTCCGGTTGCGAGCGTTCGTGCATCTACTGCGCCGAACGCTGCGGCGGGCGCGGCCAGCCAGCCCGGCTCGAGCCCGAGCATTTGGCCAAAGCTTTCGTCGACCTCCATCGCCAAGGTCGCGTGGCGGGATTGTTTCTCTCGTCGGCGATCCGTGGCGGCGCCATCGCCACCATGGACCGCATGCTGGCCACCGCCGAGCTTCTCCGTGGCCGGCACGCCTTCCGCGGATACATCCACTTGAAGATGATCCCGGGCAGCCGCCCCGATCAGATTGAACGCGCGATGGCGCTCGCGACGCGCCTGTCGATGAACATGGAAGCCCCCACCGCCGCGCACTTGAAGAAGATCGCACCGGGGAAGAATTTCCAGGCCCAGATCATGGAGCCCATGCAGCAGGTCGCCCGCGCCATCGACCGCGGCCAGTTCGCGCGCGCAGGACAGACCACCCAGTTCGTGGTCGGTGCAGCGGACGAGACCGACCAAGACATCGCCGGCGCCACCGCCGCGGGCTACCAGTCGCTCGGATTGGCGCGCGTCTACTTCTCGGCGATGCAGCCGATTGCCGGAACGCCCACCGAGGGACGAACGCCGGTTCCTTTCATGCGCGAGCATCGTCTGTACCAGGTCGATTTTCTCTTGCGCAGCTACGGCTTTGCCTTGGGCGAGATTCATTTCGACGCAACCGGTGCGCTGCCCCTCGACGCCGATCCGAAGACCATCTGGGCGCGCAAGCATCCGGAGCGCTTCCCCATCGAGGTCAACCAGGCCCCGTTGGCAGATCTAATGCGCGTGCCGGGCATCGGCCCGCAATCGGCCAAGCGGTTGCTGCAGATGCGGCGGAGAGAGCGTCTGCGCGACGAGCGGGCCCTGCGCGCCGCCGGAGCGTCTTGGCGAATCGCTTCAGCCTTCGTTCTGCTGGACGGGCGCCCCGCCGACCGGCAGTTGCGCCTGTGCTAGCGGCTTCGGCTTCGTCCGCCGCGAACGAGCGCCCGCAACCAAGACCATCTGAGCGACGGTGAGCGCGATCAGGCAGCTCAGGAAGTAATAGGTCGGAAAAGTCTGGCGCCAGCCTCGGAAGACCACCCACGCGTCCGCCAGCTGCGGCCAGCCGGAGTACAGAACGTATCCGGCGAGGCCACAAAAGAGCATGAATACCGCGCCCAGGGCTGCCTGCGGCTTCTCCACCTCGGGCGCGAAGAACAGAAACGGCACGCACAGGATGGCGTAGTAGTAGTAGGTCGCCACGCTGAGCACGAAGACGAAGACGAACCCGTAGGCGACCGCCTGGTAGTCTTCCAACGCGCGCAAGAATCCAACCGCCGGAACGATCAGGAGGAGAGCCGCGACCAGGGTGGGGACGCTCCAGCCGCTCGCGTGCCCGACGTCCTCAGGCCTGACGGGCACGCCCCCCACGAAGACCGCCTCGACGATGGTGCGGTAGCCGAGATCCCAGTCGCTTCCGCCGGCGTAGTGCAGAGTGATCTTGTTTGCCCATTCTCGCCAGATGTCGAACCCGCCGAAGTAGAGGCACGAGCCGGCCACGACCAGGATCACCGTCGCCGCGCAGCTCGCGAGCAGCCCGAGCCAAGGACGCTGGAGCCTGCGCTCGGCGAGGTATCCCCAAGCCAACAGCACCGCAGGTCCGACCAGGAAAAACACCGGGAAGACCCGTGAGAGAATCGCCCAGCCAAGCAGCACGCCGGCAAGCTTGTAGTAGCTCTTCTTCACCAGGCATACCGCCAGGGCGGCGCACATCGCGAAGTCGGTGCGCAACAGCGCGCCCTTGAGGTGGCCCCACGACATCAGGTAATGCGTGCCCACGAAGATCGCCACCAGAAAGGCCGTGCGGCGCCCAAATGCCCACGCCACGCCAGCCACCATCGCGAGCAGCAGCGCCGGATCGAGCAGCAACATGAGCCAACGCCCGAACGCGGCGCGCACGGACAGATGGCTGCTGACCAGCCCCCCGACCACGAAGGACCACGCGGGCGTCCCGTTGTAACCATGATCGACGAGCAGGATGCTCCAGCGCTCGGCGGGCAAGCGTTGCTTGAACCAGGTCACGTCCGCCACGAACTCGCGCCAACGCTCGCGGTCGAAGCCGGACAGGTAACGCTCGGCCTGCGCCGGGACCGCCTGCACCGGCACGAGCTCGGCGGTCGAAAGGTCGCGGATGGCGTTCTGTGGGTTTCGATAGCGAAGGCCGCCCTCCGCATCGGCCAGCAGCGTGGCGCCGTAGAGCTTGTCGTATCCAAGCTCCGGCGCGTACTTCGTGCCGAGGTAGTAGTGGTAGAAATCCCACTCGTTGAGGTACGTGCCGTAGCGAAAGACGCCAAAATCGACGTACACGGCGACGGACAGCAAGGCACCTAGCCCCAGCACCGCCATCAGCGCCGATTGCACGACGCGCTTTGCCCGGGCGGAGAGGCGATGGGACATCCGCGGCGACGCCATCACCGCGAAACCAACACAGGTCAGTATCGCGACCACGATCAACACGCGCGCGATCGTCCACCCGTGCACGGGCGCCCAAGAGTTGGGAAGCTCGGCCGGCCTCCACGAGAGAAGCCAGCTCACGTCGCCGCCCGCGTGTGTCGGCTGTCAGGCATGGTGCACGATCAGCATCGCTCGGATGCATCCGGGCCTGCCAGTTTTTTGATCGCCTGCGCCAAGCCCAGACCGCCGGTAGCAGGACCGGCAATGGATAGCGAACCTTCCGCTTCAGCCGTTCGGAGGAGTCCTGACCCCTACCATGGTAGGGGGGAGCCACTTGGAGTTGGCCGCTTCGGGCTTCCCGACTCTAGCGGGCGTGCTCATTCCATCGGCCAGAGGCGGCTCCCAATTTTTTGCTTGTAGGGAAAAGAAACTTCTTCCGGGTGTCGAACCGTGCAGAAGGCTCTAGGAAAGGATGAACCCCGGGGACGAAGCGGTCAAGGGCGTGGTAGATGCCCGTGCATGCAAGACGAAGATCGCGTCGAGAAGCGTCTGGCCGAGCTGGTGGCTTTCGATACGCGCAACCCCGGCGGCGACGAACGACCTCTCGCCGAGAAGCTGGCACGCGATCTCTCCGCGCTCGGCGCCAGCAGCGTCGAGGTCTTCTCGGTGGACGGGCACTTCTCGACCTTCGCGCGCTTCGGCAGCGAGTCACCGCGGCTCCTTCTGAACGCACACATCGACACGGTCCCCACCAACGCCGGCTTCACCTTGGATCCGTTCGTGCTCGTGCGCGCCGACGGTCGCCTCCACGGTCTCGGCAGCGCCGACACCAAGGGCGCCATCGCGGCGATTCTCGAAGCGCTCGCCCTACGCAAGGACGCCGGCCGGCCGCCGAAAGACCTTGCCGTGCTTTTCTCGGGCGACGAAGAGCTCAGCGGCGCCAGCATTCGGCAGTTCCTGTCGAGCCACCGTACGAAAGGACTCGCCCGCGCGATCGTCTGCGAGCCAACCGGCTGCCGCGTGGGCACCCGGCACCGTGGGGTCTACGCAGCCCGAATCACGGCCGCTTCGTCCGGTGGACACTCCTCGCTGGCGGATCGCATTCCCAATCCACTGGCCGCCCTGGCCCGCGCAGCCACCGCGCTCGACGAGCTCGGCGCGCGCAACCGGCGGCTCGGCCCGCCCGGACTGGAAGGCATCTGCATGAACGTGGCTGCCCTGGAAGGCGGGGTGGCCTTCAACATCATTCCGGCACTCGCGGCCTTGACCTTCTCCATCCGGCCGGCCCCGGGGGTAGCTGTGGATCCGCTGGTGGCAGAGGCCGAGTCCTGCGTAAAAGCCGCGGCCAAGCCTCTCGCGGTCGAATGGAACGTCGTCGCCACCAACCCCGCGCTCGCCACCCGCTCGCTCGCGGCGTTCGAGCCTCTCTTGGGGACGCTCGTACGCGACCCGATCGACCTGCCATTCGGCACGGAGGCGGGACAGTTCGTCGAAAGCGGAATCGACGCCGTGGTCCTGGGGCCCGGGCGCATCGAGCAGGCGCACAAGGCAGACGAGTTCGTAGCACTCGACGAGCTCGTGCAAGCTGTGCGAATCTTCGAGCAGGTCATCACCTGATGGATCCCGATATCATTCACCGATTTCTCGAAAGCGTTGGCCAGAAGGCCGACGTCGATCTCTACCTCAAGCACTTTCGGTCGCAACGAAAAGAGAGCTTCGCCATCATCGTGGCGGACGCTCAGATCGTCCGGGCCGCGCTGGATCCCTTCCACTTCGACCTCCGCATCCTCGCCGGCTTGGGCCTGTACCCGGTGGTGCTCGTGGGACTGCTCGACGCACGCGACGCCGACAAGCAGTCGCAGCGCATCCTCGAGTGGCTGCTCGAAGACGAGGTCGCCGCCAAGGTGATCGGCTCGGGCATGGACCTGCCGCAGGAGATCCAGACCACGGTGCGCCAGACCCTGCAGGACAGCACCATCCCCATCGTGTCGCTCGATGCGGCCAAGGAGCTGGACATCGAGAACCGCTTCCGTCTGCTGCGCAGTCTGGCCGCGGGGTTGCAGACCCAGAAGGTCATCTTTCTTTCGACCAGCGCCGGCATCGAGCGCGAAGGCGCGCCACGGATCTCACTGGTCAACCTGCTCACCGACTACGACCACCTGATCAGTTCCCAGGACCTGCCCAGGCGGCACGGGTCGTTGCTCCGCCACGTCAAGACCCTGCTCGAACAGCTGCCTCAGCGTATGAGCGTGGCGGTGGTGAACCCGCTGCAACTGCTGCGCGAGCTCTTCACGGTGACCGGCGCGGGAACGCTGATTCGCAAGGGTTCGAGGATCGACAAGCATGTCGGCTTGACGACCGTGGATCGCCCCCGGCTCACCCGTCTGCTCGAATCCGCCTTCGGACGGCCACTGGTGCCAGGGGCCATGGAGGATGGCGGGCTCGTGGTCTCGCAGTCCGAAATCGCCTACCTCGAAGAGAACTACCTCGGCGCAGCCTTGCTCGGCAACACGCCCATCGCACCCTACTTGAGCAAGTTCGCCGTCGAACGGCAGGCCCAGGGCGAAGGTATCGGCCGAGAAATCTGGTCGACCATGACCCGCGACTTTCCCGTGTTCTTCTGGCGTGCCGTTCCTACCAACCCCATCGTCCCGTGGTACGCCAAGAACTGCGACGGGCTCATCCGACTGCCCGAGTGGCACGTCTTCTGGCGGGGACTGACGCCGGAGAAGATTCAGCCCGCCATCGAGTACGCCACGGCGTTGCCGCGCGCCTTCGTCTCCGAGAGAGCTCCCTAACGCCCACCGCGGCGTCGCCCGAGCCCAAGCGCCGTCAAGAGCAGCATCGCGAGCCCAGCGAGCCCTGGGCGGGTAGCGTTCCCCGCGCCGCCGAGGCTGCATGAGGCCATTCCGCCACCCGACGCGCGGGCCGAGCTGGCGATGCCGCTGACGACGGGCGACTCGCAGTCGGCGCTGCCGTCGTCGAGGATGACGCACTTCTGATCCTGGCCACAGCGAACCTGCTCGCAGGGATCGTTCGCACACTGCCCCGTGGCGTCCACGCACACCTTTCCGGCAGGGCAACCGATGCCGGCGCACCGCCGGGGCCGACAGGTTCCTGTGCTGGCATCGCAGAAGGACTCGATCTCACAGGTCGACAAGCACGCCGACTTCACGCACGCGCCCTTGGAGCAGGTTTGTCCGGCGCCGCAGCTGATACCCGCACAGCTGCGCACGCATTCACCGGCATTGCAAAACTGCCCGGAGGGGCAAGTCTTGTTTTCGCAGGGGTCCACCTTGCACACCCGTCCAATACAGGATTGACCTGCCGGACATCCCTGCGAGTAGCAGTCCTTGCACACGCCGCGGTCGCAGGTCTGCCCTTCGAGACACTTGTGGATGGTGCAAAGATCGACGCACGATCCGTCGTCTCGACACACGAGCCCAGCCGCGCACGGCCGGATCGCGCAGGCTTTGATGAGGCAGGCGCCGTCCTTGCAGTAACGATCGGCGGGACAGGGGTATTGCTCGCCGCCTTCCTGACAGGTGGGGACGCACTGGCCTTCGATGCAGATGTAGCCGCTGGGACACAGGGCATCATTGTCAATCACCCCATCGCAGTCGTTGTCTTTGCCGTCGCAGAGCTCGGCGGTCGGCCCGACACCGCCCTGACATTTCCAGCCCGACGTTCCCCTGCACACGAACGTGCCCGGCTTGCACTCGCCTTGGATGCCTTGGCCTGCCGGAATGCCGTCGGGGTTACAGGTGGTATCGGGAGAGATCACCCCGTCGTCGACACTGCCGTTGCAGTCGTTGTCCTTGCCGTCGCAGAGCTCGGCCATCGGCCCGACCGAGGTGCAGGTGATCCTACCGCCCACGCAAGCCGAGATCCCCTGCTTGCACTCGCCGACCTCGCTGCCGCAAGCGGTGCCCACGCCTGGCATGGCGGGCTCGCCCTCCCCCGGGGCCTCATCGACCAGCCCATCGCAATCGTTGTCACGTCCGTCACAGACCTCCGGCGATGGCCCGGCTGCTTTGACCGTACACTCCACGGCCGTCCCGTCGGCGTTGCACACCAACTGGCCTGCGCCCTGACAAGACTGTTGGTTGCACGGCTGTCCCAGGCTCGGGAAGTCTTCGTCCACGGCGCCGTCGCAGTCGTCGTCCTTGTTGTTGCACAGCTCGGTGATGGGCGTGCGAGCTCCAGCACAAAACAAGCCCGACTTGTTGCCGGCACAGCCCCAATGCCCGAGGCTGCACTGCCCAACGCACTGACCAGTGGGCAGGTCGCAACCAGCGGCGCCTTCGGGATAGCAGACTTCCGTGGCGGGAGGGTTGTTCTCGTCCACGAGCCCATCGCAGTTGTTGTCGATCCCGTCGCACATAATCTCCGTGGACGGGACGACTGCGCCCACACACGACTGCCAGGCGCCAGCCGCGCAGACCTGCATGCCCGTCTTGCACGCGCCGATGCATAGCCACGCGTTGGCCGTGGCATCGAAAGCACAACCGACGGTGCTGGCCGGAAAACACGGGCGCGCAACCTGATCCACCACTCCGTCGCAATCGTTGTCGATGCCGTCGCACACCTCCGCGGTCGGGCCGACCTGCCCCTGGCAAACCACGGACTGCCCGCCCTGGCCGTCGGCTACGCAGGCCGTGACGCCCGGCTTGCATGCCCCCAAATCGAGCCCGCACGCCACCTGCGGGATGTTGTCCACCACGCCATCGCAGTTGTCGTCGACGCCATTGCAGACCTCTGCCTTCGACGAGCAAGAGCAGGTCAGCCCTTCGTCGATGTTGCCGTCGCAGTTCTCGTCGGCGCAGTCGGCGACCGTGGGGGCGAGACACCCAGCGAGAGTTCCGCACTGTTCGGGGACCGCCTGCCCGGGGACGAGCTCCGTCGCCCCACAACTGGCCGAGTCGGCACAGACCACTCCGTCGCCGGCGGCGTTGCACGTGTAGACGCCCTGCCGCTTGCATCGCCCCTCGCCCACGGTGCACGGCTTGCCTTTGAGGGGAAAGGCCAACGCCTCGTCGTAGCAGATGGCGTCGCATGTGCACTTCGGTTTCGGGATGGCGTTGATGAGGATATCGCCGAGCGCCGCCGTCAGGTCGCTGCGATTGGTCGGGAAGTAGGCCGAGTGCGTCTGGCCCGAACCGGCTTTGGCCATGTCGTTGAGCACGCTCGACGAGCCGACACCGAACCCCATCACGTAGACGTTGATGCCAGCCTTGAAGGCGGCTTCGGCCGCGGCAACGGGATCGCTCGTGACGTTGGGGCTGCACGTGTCTTCCCCATCGGTGATCAAGATGATGCTGTAGGGCCGGCATGCAATGCGCGGATCGCGTGCGGCTGGGTCCGTCGACAAGAGACCGGCGTTGGGGCCGATGGCGGTCTTGCTGGCGTCGGTGAGCCAGCCACGCACGGAATCGAGCGCCGACGCGAGAGGCGTCATGGTCACGCCACGGATCTCTCGATTGGAGGTCGCGCTCAGAGGCGGCAGGTCTTCCTTGCCGTCGATCCAGTGATAGATCTCGGAGAGGTTCGACGTGCCGGCCGGCGGGAAGCCGACGATGACCTGACCGCCCACGCATCCCTGGGAATAGCTACACGCGCCCGAGCAGCTGAAGGATTGCCACCCGAGAATCAGGTCGTTCGTATCCGTCGGACTGGCGCAATTGCGGCAGCTCGGTCCAGCGCTGGCCGCACATTCCGTGTAGGCATCGCCACCATGGTACGCGCAGTACCTCTGTGTCGTGCTGGCACCGGGGACGAGCGCGCAGGTGGCCCCCGAGACCTTCGAGGAGCATTCCCAATCGTTCGAGCAGGGCTGGCCGAGCGCCGTTTGTGCGTAAGAGGCCAAGGCGAACTCCGCGGCTCCAAAGGCGGAGATCGTGTCGATGACTGCCGCCTTGGCCAGAAAGAGCTTGCTGTCGTCGTATGCGGTGCCGCCGGTGGATTTCCCGTCGAGATCACAGCCGGGATGTGTCTCGGAACCATCACCGTGCGTCTCGATGCCGGCCACGCTTTGGGTCATCGACGTCGAGCTGTCGAGCAGGATCACGAACCTCGGCCGGTCGCTCTGAGCAAAGCTCGCCGTTGCTCCGAAGAGCGCGGCGAGCGCCACGAACATTCCACAATACCCAAGTCTATTTGCCACGTTGCAGTCCTCGTCGGCAATTGGCCGCAGGTCATTTTAACCCCAACCGAGGAACTCCGCGAGAATCGCGGGACAAAGCGCAATCCCGAGCAGCCCCCAACCCAGCGCACGCCGTCGCTGAGCCGCCGTCGAGCGCGCCCTGTCGCCACGCCTGCGCGTGATATGTTCCGAGCGAGGTTTCCGAACGGTCTCCCGAACGAGGTCTTCGACTACAGGCATGAGTTACACGAGCACCGGCAGCCATCGATTCTTCGTCACCTGCGCCAAGGGCACCGAAGGTGCGCTTCGACGCGAGCTCGTCAATCTTCGTATCCGCGGTCCCAAGGGAGCAACCGGGGGAGTCTCCTTCACGGGCAGCTTCATGGACGCGATGAAGGTCTGTCTGCACGCGCGCGTGGCGATGCGGGTCTTGCTCGAGGTCGCCGCTTTCGAGGCGCATGACGCAGATGCGCTATACGAGGGGACGAAGCGGGTGGACTGGACGGACTTCGTCGGCCGCGCGATGACGATCGCGGTCAGCGCGACCGCGACCGACAATCCCAACCTGCGTCACTCCGGTTTTTCGGCGCTCAAGGTGAAAGACGGCGTCGTGGACATGCTGCGCGACAAGAGCGGCCGGCGTCCCGACGTGGATCCCCGCAAGCCCGACGTCTCCATCGTTCTGCACATGCGCGGAGCCGATGCCCGACTCTTCGTCGACATGGCGGGCGAGCCGCTGCACCGACGCGGCTACCGGGTCGCGATGGTGGATGCGCCTCTCAAGGAGACTCTGGCCGCCGCAATGCTGAGCCTGGGCGACGTCGCCGTCGACCAACCCTTCCTGGATCCGATGGCCGGATCCGGCACGCTGGCCATCGAGCACGCGCTCGCCGCGCGCAACATCGCGCCGGGCTTTCGTCGATCCATGAGCTTCGAACGTTGGGCAACGGCGGAGCAGCGGACGATCTGGACGGCCTTGCGCAAGCAAGCCGAAGCCTCCGTCCTCGCGAAGGCACCGTGCCCGATCTTCGCGCGCGACATCGCGCCGGAAGCGGTCGCGGCAGGACGGAAGAACGCCCAGGCCGCCGGCGTGCTGGACGACATCGACTTTCGGGTCGCCGACGTGGCTGAGCTCGTCAGCCCGGCTCGCGCGGGTACCTTGTGCACGAACCCACCCTACGGCGAGCGACTATCACCGCCTGCATCGAGCGGCGAGCTGGACCGCTTCTACGCTGCCGTGGCGAACGCTTTCGATCGGCTGCCTGGCTGGCGGGCGGTGTGCCTGTCCGGCAACCCACTTTTCGGCAAGGCCGTGCACCGCCGTGCCACGATTTCGCACCGCCTCTTCAACGGGCCCCTGGAGACCAGGCTGCTGGTCTTCCAGCTCTGACGGTTCACATGCCGGAGATGAACTTCCACTTGAAGGTGCCGCCGTTGGGCGCACGCACCAGCACGAACTGGTGGAAGTCACTGACCCTCCGATAGCGCTCGCCCACCTCGCCCTGCAGCTCGAACGCGCCGGTCAGGAAGCCCTCCACCTTGGCACGCCCCTCGGCATCGACCTTGATGCTCTTGTACTGGATGTCGTAGCGGATCGAGCTCACGCGCTGCAACCTGCCGCTCAGAATGCTGGCCAAGCCAGAGTAGCCGTAGTCGTCGTTCGCTTGGGGCGTGCCCCCGTCCTCGAAGTACTTGTCCGAGGCCAGAAGAAGCAAAGCGTCGATGTTCTTCTCCACCAGCCTCTGGCGGTACTCCTCGATGGTATCGATGAGCTCGCGATTGGCGTCCGTGGCTGGAATGTTCGTGCCGGGGATCATCGCGGGGCGACCGCAGCCGCTCGCAGCGCCAACGAGAAAGAGCCCGATGAGGTAGAGGTTCGCCGTCTTCATCTTGTTCCGCAGGGAACTAGCATCAATCATTCCACGAGGAAAGGCCTTTGCCCAAACAGCCCTGGGCGGCGGCCCGGATGAGATTGCGCTTTCCTGTCGCAGATCAGGTGCCCGCATTGCCAAGTTGGCAGCGCACGGCGTCCTCAGTCGAGCAGCATGCCAAGATGCGTCTTCTCCCAGAGTCGGGCGCGCTCGTAGTCAGGAAACTGCCGCTCCTCGTCGGTGAATTCGGGCGGGTGGAAGCGGCGCCGGCCATCCACCTTCCGAATGGCGTGCTTGCCGTGAAGCATCTCGTGAAAGACGATCCAGTCCAGGAAGTACCGGGGCACGCTCGCGTGGTCGAGCAACGGGTGGACCCGGATCAGGCGGTCTTCCACGGAGAAACTGCCGGCCTTGATCGAACGCCGACTGGCCGATCGCTTGGCGGCCATGCCCCAGCTGATGCGAGCATCGTGGGCGCCGCCGAAGTGAGCCTGGTTGAGAGCATCGAAGATCGCTGCCAGGTCATGGTGCCGACCACGCGTACGGATCACCTGGCGCTGCTGCCGCACGGGCGGGCTCGCGATCTGATGCTCGTTGCGCTCGATGAACTCGCCGAGCAGCTTGGAAGCACGCTGATCGTTGTGTACGACGTAGCGGGCCAGCGCGCGAACGAGGCGAGGCTCGATCCCCGCGAACATCCGATGTGCCCGCACGTAGTAGCCATCGCGCTTCCGCTTGACCGAGAGGATGGTGTAGCGGTTGTTGGTCAGTCGGAGACTGAGGAGCTTGCCGGGAGGCAGGTAGCAGGACACCGCATGCTCGAGCCGCGTCTCTGCCAGAGGCCTATCTGCCACGGTGACCCGTACGTCCCGCGGCGCCGTCCTCGGACGAAGTTGCCGGCGGGATTCCCCAGGCAGAGGATGCTCGCCGCCGGCGAACGCAAACGCGAGCTGCGATTCGTCGACGATGGGTCGGACGAAAGGAAGCTCATCTGCGTCATGGAGCGTCGGTCGAAATTGCTGGTCGGCCATTCGGAATAAATCGCCTGTTGCGGCGTCCATTTTCCGAAAATGCTATCAGCCGGCAGCCTGTGGATCAAAATTCTATCACTTTGTAGTTGCTCGACTTTTCCTGTTGATAAGTCTCACGAGAAGAACAGTGAAAGTGTGAGCAAAACCTACATCTATTCCGCGTAGTTGCGCCATCCGCTCCCGGAGCTGCCTCGTCGAGGGCTCCCCGTGCTCAGCCCCCGGTTTTGCTTGCGGACGCCGAATCTTGAGCGGCAGAAACGGAAACGGGAGCAGGGCCGGCGTCGCTCGAGTGCTCCGGCGGTGACGACGGGATCACAGCGAGAGGGTCGGGCGCGGCGGCCCCAGCCGACGCCGTCGTCAGCGAAGGCGAAGGCGTTGAGTCTGGATTGGACGATGGTTCCGAGATCGCATTGTCCGGACCGCGGATACCCATGTCACGTCCGGGTGCCGGGGGCTCGGAGTTTTCGCCGTCAACGGCAGGCTCTTCTGCGTTACCGACAGACGACCTTAGGCTGGCCTGTTCTTCCTCATCCAGCATGGCCTGGACCTCGGCGGGCGAGCCGACTTTCTTGCGCCGTCGGTGCCGCCGAGGCTCATTGCGGTCGCTGCCGTTCTCGCTGTGCTCGATGGCTTTCTGCCCAGGAGAATGCAGCTCGTAGTCCTCCAACTCGTACGACGAGCGCGCCTTGACGATGATGCGTTTCTGCAGGCGCTTTTCGATCTCCTCCAGGTAGATGTGATCCGGTCCGGCCAGGATCTGCGCGACGTCCGGGTGGACCTCGACCATCACGGTGTCGCCTTCGATCAGATTCCCTTGCCGCCTCAGCTCGCGGAGGACTCCGTATGCGACGGTGCGGCGGGACTTGGTGTACCCTTTGCCCTCGCAGTGCTGGCATGGCTCGGTCAGGTGGTGCAGAAGCGACTCGCGCGTGCGCTTTCGGGTCATCTCCACGAGGCCCAGCTCGGAGATACGGGTGACCGCCGCCTTCGCGCGATCCTTGCGCAGGAAGTCATTGAAGGAGCGGGTGACCTTGTTGCGGTTCGACGAGCGATCCATGTCGATGAAATCGACGACGATCATGCCGCCGATGGAGCGGATGCGAAGCTGCTCGGCCACTTCGCGCGCGGCTTCGAGATTGGTCTGCGTGATGGTCTCCTCGAGATTGCGCTTGCCCACGAAACGACCGGTGTTCACGTCGATGGCGGTGAGCGCCTCCATCTCGTCGACGATGAGGTACCCGCCCGACTTGAGCCACACCTTGCGTTCGAGAGCGCGGTCGAGCTCTATCTCGATGCCGTAGCCGTCGAAGATGGGCTCGGCGCTGGTGTAGAGCTCGATCTGCCCGGCGAAGTCGGGCATGAACGCCGCGATGAACTTCTTGATGCGGTCGTATTCCGGGCGCGAGTCGATGATCAGCTTGTCCACGTCGGGCGTGAACATGTCGCGCACCGTTCGCAGCAGCAAATCGAGGTCGTTGTAGATGAGCGACGGGCAGCGCATGGTCTCCGTGCGCTGGACGACGTTGTTCCAGAGCTTGATGAGGAAGTCCATGTCCGCGCGCAGATCCTTGTCTGGCACGTTCTCGGCGACCGTGCGCACGATGAACCCGGTTCCCGAGGGTCGCATCTGGTCGATGATCTCGCGCAACCGCCGGCGCTCCTTGTCCGACGAGATCCGTCGCGAGATGCCCACGTGTTCGACGGTGGGCATGAAGACCAAGTGCCGGCCGGGCAGCGAAATGTAGCGCGTGACCCTCGCCCCCTTGGTGCTGATCGGTTCCTTGGTGACCTGGACGACGATCTCCTGCCCCTCTTTGAGCAGCTCTTCTATGCGAGCGCTTCCGGAGGGAGCTTCCGGCTCCTCGTCGTCGCCGCTCTCCTGGCTTTCGCCGCCGACCAGACGCTTCAGATCGTCGGGGGTACCGCGCACGTCCGAGACGTGCAGATATGCCGACTTCTCGAGTCCGATATTGACGAAAGCGGCCTGCATTCCCGGAAGGACGCGCTCGACGCGCCCCTTGTAGATGTTTCCGGCAATGCCCCGTTCTTGTTTCCGCTCGATGTAAAGCTCGCCTAGAAGGCCATCTTCCACCAGCGCAACGCGCGTCTCGGGGCCGTCCGCGTTGATGAGCAACAGCGTGTTGGACATCTAGCCCTGCGAATTTCTGCGGCTCGGACCTTCGGACCCTGACGTCCATGTCATGGGCACCGAGTCAATCGGCCGCGGTTGAGGTTTGGGTGTCATCCTAAAATCCATTTGATCACGATATGATACGGTTCGCCGGACCGGCGAGACCCGACCCGGCACATGACTTGCTTGAAACGGGGTCGAGCAACGATGTGATAACTCCAACAGTTGCTCATCCTCCCTCGCACCGGCTCCAGCCGGTGCGCCTCTTCTCGCGAATGTCGATGACACTCGCCTAACATAAACATAGCTAGAAAAACTTAACCAGCATGGCCTAGGTTGCCCCGCAGCCCTCGTGGACGACTTCCACGGGGGCTGTGTCGTTAGCGGAGGCCTTCTAGCGAAGCTGGGTCGCGTAGAGACAGACATACGCACCTACGAAGAGAAGAGCATCGATCCGGTCCAGAATGCCCCCATGTCCGGGGAGCAGGCGGCCCGAATCCTTGGCACCGGCGCTGCGTTTGAGCAACGATTCGACGAGATCCCCGGCCGGACCGACGATGGCCGCCGGAACACCAATCATGAGGCAGTCCCGGATGGTCAGGGTCTCCATGAAGAACGCACGGGCGGTGAACGTCACGATCAGGCTGGCAGCCAGCCCGCCGACGGCGCCTTCGATGGTTTTGCCGGGCGAGATTGCAGGCGCCAGCTTGTGCCTGCCGAAGGCACGACCAGCGAAGTACGCACCGGTGTCGTTGGCGAAAGTGACGACGATGGCCAACGCAACCCAGCCGGGACCTGCCCCGACGTGCAGGAGAGGAAGGGCTGCCAGAAGCCCGCCCACGTAAAAGACACCAAAACCGGCCGAAGCCAACCGAGTCCAGGCCGCGGGCAGATCCACGGCCCGCGGCAGGAGCAGAAGCCCCGTCGCCAAAACCGCTGCCAGCACCCAGGCCAAAGTCATCGCTGGGAGCAGCGCGAGACCGAGAAAGAAACCGGTCCCGATGAGGACGACGCCGGCCCGCTCTGCCGTCGGCCGTTCCTTCATGGTCAGCCCGGTGTACTCGACCAGAGAGAGTGCCGCGGCAATCAGACAGAGCCCGAGAAAACCGCGAGGGTTCTGCCAGAACACGAAGAACCCCAGGACTGGCAGTCCGACAACGGCTGTCGCCACGCGAACCAGGAGATTCTTGCTTGCAGGGGTCACCTGCGCTCCCAGATGACGTGATCGGCCCCGAGCCACGGCGATGGATACCCAGCGTGGCGCGACTGTGCGAGGATCGCGCTAGCCGATGTTGCGAAGCTGCTCGCGCGTCCGACCGAAGCGACGCTCCCGGCCGCGGTAGGAATCCAGGGCGCGTATGAACTCGGCCTTGTTGAAATCGGGCCAGAAGGTGTCGGTAAAATACAGTTCGGCATAGGCGGATTCCCACAGTAAGAAGTTGGAGAGCCGCTCTTCGCCAGAGGTGCGAATCATCAAATCGAGCTGCGGCAGTCCGTGGGTCTGCATCGCGGCCTGGAAGCGTTCTTCATCGACGTCCTCGGGATTGAGGACGCCCGCTTTCACCTTGTCGCAGAGCGCGCGCGTGGTCTCGAGAATGGACTCACGGCCGCCGTACGACAGCGCCAGGCACAGGGTCATTTTACGGTTGCCTTCAGAGTCGCGCCTTAGAGCCTCGAGCGGCTCGCGGACGTAACCCGGCAGGCGGTCGACATTGCCGATGGTGATCAGCCGAATGTCGTTGTCCATGATTTCGGGGCGCTCATCGATCACGTAGTCACGCAGGAGCTGCATGAGCATGGCCACCTCGTCCGGAGGCCGCAGCCAGTTCTGCGCCGAAAACGCGTACAAGGTCAGCGCGCGCACCCCAATCTCGCGCGCCGCCCTCACCACCTCCCGAACCGCGACGGCCCCGCGCCGATGGCCCTCGATGCGGGGCAATCCACGCAGCTGCGCCCAGCGACCATTCCCATCCATGATGATTGCAACGTGGCGCGGCAAACTGCTCGGGTCAGAAGACATATGGCGTTCTCGGGTACCACATGAACAGACTTCCTTCAACTCGCGCAAGAGAAACCTGCGTGGAAGCCAAGCCGGAAAGGTTTGCCGGGGATCGGTCGATGTGGATGTTGGGCACTGAAGTCAGATGAACGTTACAACGAAAATACCCAAGATGTGCAGCAAGCATTGCATTCTAGCGAGACAGCGCACACCGGAAGTGCGGCTCATCAGGCTCGGTCGCTCCGCGCGCACAGCGTCAATCGATCGGGGCAAACGAGTTTGTGGGCAACGCCAGAATCGTCTACGCTCGGGCGGTCACCGTGTACGACGGGCAAGCCCGACAGAAACGCAAAACGAAAGGCGATTCTTCGCATGAAAACGCGTGAGGACATCGAATCCTACCTGCTCAAGATGGGCGTGGCTTACGAGGACCTGGGGGGCGATATCTGGAGGCTGCGGCTCGACGGCATCGAAAACCTGATGGTGTCGCTCGCCGGACCGATTGTCGTGTTTCGGCTCAAGCTGATGGATGTGCCGGCGGCGCGGCGCGAGGCGCTCTTCGAGACGCTTCTGCGACTCAACACCACCGAGCTCTTCCACTGTGCTTTCGGCATCGAGGTCGACGCCGTCGTGATAGGTGGTGCACTCGAGCTGGAAAACATGGACTTCAACGAGTTCCAGGCCGTCATTGACGACATCAGCATTGCGGTCAGCAAGCAGTACCCCGTGCTGTCCAAATACCGGAAGTCGGCCTAGCCGATCCAAGCAGAGGAATCCGACATGGGAATTTTTTCGCGCATTTCGACGCTGTTCAAATCGAACGTCAACGACATCATCTCCAAGGCCGAGGACCCGGAGAAGATGCTGAATCAAGTCGTCCTCGACATGCAGAACCAGCTGGTCGAGGCGAAGAAGCAGGTCGCCGTCTCGATCGCCGACCAAAAGCGCCTGGAGAAGCAGCGCGATGAGCAGGCGGACCTGGGCCAGGAGTGGGAGCGCAAAGCCATGCTGGCGGTGCGTGCGGGCGACGAAAACCTGGCGCGCGAGGCGCTCAAGCGCAAGTCCGAGCACGACTCGCAGTTCGCCGAGTTCGGCAAGCAGGCACAGCTGCAGAAGGACGCCGTCGACAAGCTCAAGGATCAGCTCCGAACTCTCAACGACAAGATAGAAGAGGCCAAGCGCAAGAAGAACATCCTCATCGCGCGCCAAAAGCGCGCCGAGGCACAGAAGACGATCCAGGACACCATGTCTGGGATATCCGACACCGGTGCCTTCGACACGTTCGAGCGCATGACCCAAAAGGTCGACCAGATCGAGGCCGAGGCAGCCGCATCGGCCGAGCTCGGTAGCGAGCTCACGGGTGACACCCTGCAACAGAAGTTCAAGGCCCTCGAGAGCGGAGGCGCCGGCACCGACCTCGCCCTGGCCGAGCTGAAGGCAAAGATGGGACTTGCGCCACCGCCTGCCGCGAAGGCGGCCCTTCCACCAGCCGCCGAAGCGGATCCCCTGGCGGATCTCGACAAGGCCGGGGAAACGGTCCCGGCGCGCAACAAATGATGGGGCAAGCGGCGATGTGGGGTGACCGCCTCTGATGGGAAAGAAGATCCTACTCGTCGAGGACGACCCCATCGCCCGCAAGTCGCTCGAGCGGCTGATCTCCAGCCACCCGCGACTGGCCTCCATCGAGCCGACCGTCGTACAGGCCGCCAGCGGACAGCAGGGCTTGGCGGTCTTCGTGTCGGAGCGCCCTGACCTGATCATTACCGATCTGTTCATGCCGGCGATGGACGGTTTTACCTTCTGTCGTTCCTTGCGCGAGGCGCCCTTCGGCAAGGACGTGCCCATCATCGTGACCTCGGGCATCTACAAAGACCCTGCCCTGGCCGCCAGTCTCAGCGACGAGGTTCAGGCGCTGTTCCTCCCCAAACCCATTCAAGCCGACGATCTGGTGCTGATGATCCTATCGTGCTTGGGGGAGCAGGCCGCACGACCTATGGAGGTCGCAGCACCTGCCCAGGCGCCCGACGTCCATCACCGACCGACCGAACCGCGCGACATTCACGGCCGCCCGACCGTCCAGCGTGAAGTCGTGCTCGACGCGGCGGCGCGAGGCGGTCCGCCCGAACGCGATAGCTCGTCGCCGAATCAACCTCCCCAGCGGGCCCGCGGTGGGGCTGCCCCGAGCGACGCCAATCCCATCGGCTCCGGGTCGCTTGCAGACAGAGGGGTGGCCAGCCTCATCTTCGATCTGGCAGATACGACGCTCACGGGTACGCTGTCGCTGGCCCACGGGAAGGTGAAGAAGGATCTGTATGTCCGTCACGGCAGGGTCGTCGCCGCCGACTCCAACCTCCGACAGGAGGCACTTGGGACTCTGCTGTGCGCCAAGGGCGTGATCGATGACGGCCAACTCACGTATCTGCTGGCCGAGACCAAGTCACGCCGACGGAAAATGGGCGCCGTCCTGATCGAGCTCGGATGGCTCTCGCCCGAGGAGGTCCTGCAAGCACTGGCCGCGCAGGCGCGAAAGCGAATATCCGACTGCTTGCGCTGGAAAAGGGGGACCTTCGCCTTCAACCCTGGCGACGACTTCGGAGACCGCATCATCGAGCACGACCTCGACGCCACGAACGTCGTGTTCCTCGGTCTGTATCGCAGCGCCACACCCGAATCCCTGGTCGAGCGCTTCGACCAGAGCGGCGCGTGTCCTGTCCAGCTGACCCAGCGTTTCGATCGCTACCGCGAGCAGTTCGCCAGCGTCTTCGGCGGCGACATCGCCCTTCTGCTCGCCGGAGCACCCAGCATAGGCGCATTGTCGCTGCGAGAAGACGCGCACGTCGTGATGGCGCAGGTGGATGCCCTCATCGAGACTGGACTGGCGGCGCTTGGAGCTGCAGCCGAAGAAGCGATACCGACACCGGTTTCCATGGAGTCGTCGTTCTCGCTAGAGCGACTTGGTACCGAGCTGAGCAAGCGGTTCGAGGCAATCGTGCAGCCATCCGGCATGAGCTTCTCGGAGTCGCGCAAGAGCGACTCCAGCCGCCCAACCTCACTTGGCACCGGGTACAGCCTCACCGCCGAGGAAACCGCCTCGGGTGCGCTCGACATCGGGTACCAGATGGCGCCGCCCGAGCACCCGGGCAGCCCTTCGCCAGCCGCCTCGGATCTGCGCCAGTCCCTGCTGCAGGAATACCTGACAATCCACGGCAAGAGCCACTACGACGTCCTGGGGGTTGCCCCGCAGTCCTCGCCGGCGGAGATCGAGCAGGCGGTTTGCGACAAGCTCGCCCGCTTCTCCAACGAGGCGGCGAGAGGTGCGGAGCTCTCGACGTCGGACAACGCCCGCCTGGAAGCTGTCCGCCATGCATTCACGCAGGCGAGAAGCGTCCTCGGGGATCCTTCGCAAAGGGAGAGCTACGACCGTTCGTTGGCGGCTCTGCAAAACGCTCCGGTCGACGCGCTCGGCGCCGAGCTGGCGTTTGGCGAAGCATTGCAGGCGTTCGACGCCGAGCGCTTCGACGAAGCCCTGGCGAAATTCGAAGCAGCGGTATCCGCCCGCCCAGACCAGGCCCTGTACCACGCCTATTTGGGCTGGGCTTGCTTCGTCGCGTACGGATCGGACAAGTCGACCGAGGCACGAGACCGCCTCGAACATGCACTCGCGCTGGATCCCGATCTCGCCGAGGCGCATGCCATGCTGGGCCGGATGGCCGCCACCGAAGACGACGCCGGCACGGCAAGCCGCCATTTGGAGCAAAGCCTCACCATCGATCCGGAGCAGCCCGACATCGTGGATCTGCTCATCGAGGCCTACGCACGGCTGCCCAATCCCGATCCACGAAGCGCCGAGCGGTTCCTGCGCAAGCTCGTCGGTGCACTTGGCGAGCGTGCCGAGCCCCTGCGCAAGCGGCTGTGGAGCGAGCTTGGCGACATCTACGAGAACAAGCTTGGCGACCGCGCCTCCGCGCGCATCGCCTACGACAACGCCGCACGCCTGGGCCCAAAGAGCATCGATACCCTTCGAAAATCCCAGGAGTTGAACGCCGAGGACCCGGCACGCTGGCGTGGCATGGCCCACGCCCTCGCCCTCGAATGGCAGCTACACCCGCAAGAGACGCCACCGGCGCAAAGGCTGCTCGATCTGTTTCGACAACAGGACCGACGAGACGGGGTGGCCGCCGTGACGGCAGCCATGGTGCTGCGAGGGCTGGCTGACGACGGAACGAAAGAGCTCGCCGAGCGATTGCGCCCGAGGAGCCTGGATCGCATCGACCACGCCCTGCCGCCCGACCTGCTGACACGAGCCGGCTACGGTCCCGAAGCGCGGGACCTCGAGCACTTGGCCGATCTTCTGGTCGAGAGCTCCGTGATTGAGCCCTTCGAGCGCGACGAGCTCGGACTGCTCGAGACCGACGTACCTTTGCCCGTCGCCCAGCAGCCGGCGTCATTTCGCGAGGTCCTCTGGTACGTCTGCGGGCTGTACGGAGTCGACCTGCCGGAAGCGGTGATCAGCCTGCCGGTTCTCGGTGCCGACGCCCGGCTGGCCGATCTGCGGCCCCCTGCCCTTCTGTGCGGCAACCAACTGCTCGCCACGGACGACACCGTCGAGCTCGGTTTTCGTCTTGGACGTGCGATGGCTCTATGGGCGCCTGGCCGCTTGGCGGGCTCAGCCCGCTCGGGGGGGCAGATGCGGCCCTATTTCGTGGCGGCTCTGGCCCTGGCCAACGCGACCGGGCCCGTGCAGGGGGAGGATGCCCTGGCAGCCTCTCGCGTCATATCTGCACTCGACGCTTCTTCCAAGTCTCGAATTCTTCAGGCCGCGCAGGCAATCAAACAGAACTACGACAACCTCAACCTCAGCGTTTGGGGCCTCAGCCTGGCACGCATAGCCACGCGGTTGGCGCTGATAATCTCGGGTGATCTTCTGAGGGTTGGCCGTGCCGTGGCGGAGGAGGACGGCCCGGGTGCGCTCGACGACCTCATCGCCTACGCGTTGTCGCTCGACTACCTGGACTTCCGCCTCGAGCTCGGATATTTGGCCAAGTGAACCACACTCGGCGCCTCCTTGCGGCAATCCTTTTGCGATGCTAGGGATTGTAGAAAGGGTGAGATGACTGCTATACGAAACGTAGTAGCAGCTGGAAGGGTAGTAACGCGGGGCACTCCGGCACCGCGCTGTCAAGGCGGATCGGGCTCATCGGTTGCTCGCGCAAGAAGTCCGGAGAGGAAGAACCAAGACGATGGCTCAAAGTCAGACCCACACAACGGCACGCTTCAACGGAGTTAAGATCTTCTCGGCCACCATGGCCCAGGAGCGCGAAAACCTGGGCGAGAAGGTCACGGCGTGGATCCGCGAACATCCCCAGTGCCAGGTTGTGGATACCATTGTCACGCAGTCGTCCGACGAGGCGTTCCACTGCCTCGCCATCACCGTCTTCTACTTCGAAGACCGGTCGTCCGCCCCGAAGTAGCGAAGCTTCCTTTCGATTCCCTGCAGGGAGCACGGTGCTGCTCCCTGTTTGTGTTTCTCCGGTCGGGCAAGGCCAAGAAGCCGGACCATGGGGATGGGCGTGGTCTCTGCGCCTGGCGACGGATATACTTCGGTATCAACGAACTCAAGGGGGCGAAACAGTTTCGACGGGAGTAAGCGAAGCTCTGGTTGCGTGCCGAGGCGCCCGAGGCCTCGTAAAAACGGGCAAAAAAGAAACGCGAACGACAACTCGTTCGCTCTCGCGGCCTAAAAAACCGACGAGACCACGACCTTGGGGACTGCCTACGACCTAGGGAAGTGGCCATTTAGTGGGCTTTGCGGCCGGACAGCGTCTTCCGGTCAGGCCGCGAGACTTAGGGAGGGCTGGCGTTCGGAACGCCCGGTCGGCGGGCCACCCCGAGCGCGAGACTCGAATCGCCGAACACGCACGTAGTAGCTAGGGCAGAGACCTCTCGGACCCGGGGGCAGTACCCGGCGCCTCCACTCCATCTCGATCAGTACGCCTGGACCGGCAA